>PBNK01000035.1 GCA_002723085.1 Crocinitomicaceae bacterium
AATTAATTTTAAGCTCTGTAGAATCAAATGCTGATATAGTTTATTCTAATTATAAAAACAGAACACATCCTTTTCCAGGTTGTTTCAATAAAAGAATATTCCCGAAACTGAATAAGTTAGTTTTAAATGGAGAAAGAAAAATGAATTCCCTTTTTAACTATTTTAATATAGGTTGTGTTGATTTTAGTTATGAAAAAGAAGATTTTTTTTTAAACTTGAATAATCCAGATGATTTAAAAAAAATAGAATGAAAATATTTATAAAATATTTTGGCTTAATAAAAGACATTACTAATTTAAAAGAAGAGGTTTTTGAAATCAAAAATAACATGTCAGTTTTACAATTTGTTCAAGAAAATTTATATTCGAAATATTCTGACTTAATTGAAATAGATTTTAGAATTGCTATAAATAACAACTTTTGCGACAACAATCATCAAATTAATAATGAAGATCATTTATCGCTATTGCCATTTTTTTCAGGAGGATAATTGCTAAAAAAAGAAAAATATAACCACTATTTCAATCGTCAAATCCATTTAATTGGGAGTGAAAATCTTTTGAAATTAAAAAAAAGCAAAGCTTTAGTTATTGGGGCTGGTGGCTTAGGGTGTAACGTGTCTCATCAATTGGCAAATAACGGAATTGGTTTAATTGGGATTATGGATGGAGACAAAATAGCTTTAAGCAACCTACATAGACAAAAAAACTATCAGGAAAAAGATATTGGTTTAAAAAAAACTTCAACACTTATAAAAAGCATAAAACAAAACAACCCTTTTGTAGTTCTTAATGATTATCCATATTTCTTAACACAAAGCCCCTCAGCAAAAGTGTTTAAAGAATATGATGTCATTATTGACTGTACAGACAATCAAGAAATAAAATACTTGATAAATGATCTTTGTGTTTATTTTAAAAAACCTTTCGTTTTTGGTGCAATACAACAACATGAAGGTCAAGTAAGTGTTTTTAACTTTAATAACGGCCCTACATTAAGATGTGCTTTCCCAGATGTGAATCAGTTAACTGACATTTCATGTGAACAACTAGGAACTATGGAAATCATTACTTCAACAATTGCATCAATGCAAGTGGTTGAATGTCTAAATTTATTACTTAAAAAAAGATCTAAATTAAATGGTAATTTATTACACGTTAATGTTTTAGATCACACTAATACCTTATTTAAAATTAAAAAAAACAGCACTAATCTTTCTATTAAGCTGGATTTGAATTTAAAAAATAGCCTTATCTCTGCTAATGATTTTGACAAGGCTTTAAAATTAGAAGAACATCAATTTATTGACCTTAGAAAAATTACTGAAACTCCTAAAATTCGGCATAAAAACTTAAGGAGAATTTCAGTAGATAAACTAAAACAAAACATGTCTAAAAAGGATATAAGCAATAAAATTATTGTTTTTTGTCAATCTGGAAAAAGAAGTTCAAAAGCAATAAAAATTTTAGAAGATTTAGGTTATGAAAATACTTTTCAATTAAAAGGAGGTATTAACTCTTTGACTAAACAATAATACATGAAAAAAAGTTTTATTAACGGCCCTATACCACCAGAGAAAATTTCTAACTCAATCACTCATCATAAACATAAAACTAATATTGGGGCACATGATATTTTCTTGGGTCAAGTTAGAGAAGATATAATTGATAATGTTAAAGTTGTTTCTATTGATTTTGAAGCACAAGAAGAATTATCTGAAAAAATAATTCATGAAATAAGAGAAGAGGCTTTTGCCAAGTTCTCACTAACTTGTTTACATATTTACCACAGTTTACAGAATGTCCCAGTTGGAGAACTCTGTTTTTATGTATTTACTTCTTCCCCTCACAGAGATGCTGCTTTTAATGCTACTAGATACATTGTTGAAGAATTTAAAAAAAGAGTGCCTATTTTTGGGAAAATAAATCTTTCAAATGGATCATATATTTGGAAAGAAAACACTTCGAAATGAAAGACATAACTGCTAAATATTCCACATTAAGAATTGCATCTGCATCAGCTAAAGTAAATGTATCAAATGCTGATACTATTGAAGCAATAAAAAACAATAAAGTCCCTAAAGGAAATGTCCTAGAAATGTCAAGAGCTGCTGGTCTTTTAGGCATAAAAAACACGCCTCTAATCTTACCAGATTGTCATCCAATACCTATAGAAAGTAGTGAGATAAATTACGCTATTGACAAACTTACCATTACTATTCATGTTACAGTGAAAACCATTTATAAAACTGGAGTTGAAGTTGAAGCAATGCACGGAGCAAGCGTAGTTGCTTTAAATATTTACGACATGCTAAAGCCTATTGATAAAGGAGTTTACATTTCAGATATAAAGCTAGAGAATAAAAAAGGAGGTAAATCTCAATATATTAAAGATATTGACCCAAATATTACCGCCTGTGTTGTGGTTTGCTCTGATAGTATATCTGCTGGAAAAAAAGAAGACTTTGCCGGAAAAGCTATAATTTCTGAATTAGAATTACATAAAGTTAATGTTATTGATTATTGCATTATACCTGACAATCCTGTTGAAATAAAAAATCAACTTCAAAAGGGTAAAGAAAAAAAGGTTAATATGATTATCTATACTGGAGGAACTGGATTATCTAAAACTGATGTTACACCCGAAACATTAGCTCCTATTATTGAAAGACGAATTCCTGGTGTTGAAGAGGCCATGAGAAGATATGGGCAAAAAAGAACACCTTATGCAATGCTATCAAGAAGTTTAGCTGGATTAATTGATGATACTTTAATATTGTCACTTCCAGGGTCAACAAAAGGAGCGAAAGAAACTATGCAATCTATTTTTCCTAGCATTTTACACTTATTTCACATATTAAATGGCGGGAAAAGACATTAACCGCCAATAGCAATCATGGTCCTATTTTTATTATAAATATGGCTGTCTTTTTCAAATGAATTTATTCCTCCATGATTTCTAAACTTTTCATTAATGTTTTTAAAAATTAAAGGGATTATATCTTTTCCGCTTCTTAAAGGATAAAGTAAATTCATTTCATTTGATGAGAATAAGCAATTTTTTAGTTTCCCATCAGCTGTAAGTCTAATTCTATTACAAGAATCACAAAACGGATTAGTTATAGTATTAATAAAGCCAAATGTTCCAAGATGTTTTTCTATTTTAAAATTTCTGGAAGTTGAGTGATTATCATCTAAAAGCTTAACTATTTTATTTCCGTAATTTAATTGTAGTATGTTATTAATTTCACTTTGAGTTACGGTCAATTCTTTTCTCCAATTATTTCCGTCAAATGGCATATATTCAATAAATCGAATATTAACTTTATTTTCTTTAGTGAAATCTATAAAATCAATTAACTCATTATCGTTTTTACCTTTAATCAATACCACATTTAACTTTACTTCATCAAATATTAATAGAGAGTTTTGAATGTTTTCATAAACTAAATCAAAATAATCTCTTCTTGTAATTAAATTGAATTTTTGCCTTTTAAGTGTGTCTAAGCTAATATTAATCTTAGTAACACCTGCTTCCAATATAGAATCAAAATGTTTATGAAGCAAAATACCGTTTGTGGTTATTGAAATTTCAACTCCAAGTCTAGAAAGCTGGTGTAAAATATTATTGAAATCTTTTTTTATTAAAGGCTCTCCTCCAGTCAACCTGATTTTTTTTATTCCTAAACTCACAAAAGCAGATGCTATTTGGATCACCTCCTCAGATGTCATGAATTCATTTTTTGATCTTAAAGCCACACCTTCTTCAGGCATACAATAGGTACACCTTAGATTACAACGATCTGTCAAGGATATTCTAAGATAATCGTGCTTTCTTCCAAAAGCATCTGTTATATGATTTGATTGTCTAATCACTAAATAAAATTATAAATTTATATCCATGATTTCTGTAAATGACGCCATTAAAATAATTGAAACCAATTGTAAAGCTTTATCAACTCAGAAAGTTGATACGGTCGATTCACTAGGTTATACTTTATCTAAAAGCATTATATCAGATTTAAATTTCCCACCTTTTGACCAATCGGCTATGGATGGATATGCCTTAAACTTTAAAGAAGGCGCTAATAAATACAAAATTATAGGAGAAGTTAAAGCTGGTGATCAAGATTTAAATTTAAAAATAAACCCTGGAGAAGGAGTTAGAATTTTTACAGGCGCAAAAATACCAAGTAAATGTACAACTGTAATTCAGCAAGAATGGTGTATAAAAAATAAAACCGAAATAAAGTTTACTCAAAAACCAATAAATAAAATAAATATTAGAAAAAAAGGTGAACAAATACAAAAAGGAGATAAAGCACTTAAAAAAGAAGTAAATATATCTCCTGGGTTAATAGGATATCTTACAGGACTAGGTGTTGAAAAAGTTGATGTTGTTATGAAGCCTAAAATAGGCATTGTTATAACTGGAAATGAATTAACTGAACTTGGTGAAAAACTTGAAGAAGGAAAAATTTATGAAAGCAATTCTTATATGTTAATTGCTGCTTTAAAAAAATACAATTATGATTCAATAAATTTATATAGAACAATTGATGATTATCAAAAAACAAAAAACAAAATAAATTCTGCTATAATTGAAAATGATGTTGTTTTAATTTCTGGAGGAATTTCAGTTGGTGAATATGATTTTGTTGAAAAATCTTTAATTAATCTTAATGTTAAAAAACATTTTTATAAAGTAAATCAAAAACCTGGAAAACCATTGTTTTATGGGTCAATCGAAGATAAACATATTTTTGGTCTTCCTGGAAATCCAGGTGCAGCTTTAACCTGCTTTTATATATACGTATTAAGACTTTTAAGTGTCTTATCAGCAGTAAAATACCCAATTAAAATAAAAAAAGTTAATCTAAATTCTAATTATATAAAAAAGTCTGGCCGATCTGAATTTTTAAAAGTGGAGCTTAAAGATAATGTTGCCCATATTTGTGATTTTCAGAACTCTTCAATGTTAAGAGCTTTTGAAAACGCGAATGCTCTTGTTTATGTTGATGAAAAAGTTGAAAGTATTAATCCCCATCAGGAGTTAGATGCTTATTTGTTATTATAAGCATTCATGGTTCTTTCAATTCCTATAGTGCAAAATGATGTTATTATTTCATGAGATAGTCCGATTTTGTTTTTTACAATAATCATTTCTTCTTCTTGCCATTTACCCAAGACAAAATCTACTTGTTTTCCTCTAAGAAAGTTACTTCCTATTCCAAACCTAAGTCTTGAGTATATTGAAGATAACAGAACACTTTCTATGTCTTTTAACCCATTATGTCCTCCGGAACCTCCTTTAGGTTTTAACCTTAAAACACCAAGATTAAGGCTTAAATCATCAGTTATAACTAATAAATTTTCAACTGGGATTTTCAATTTATTTAACCAATAATTAACGGCCTTCCCGCTTAAATTCATAAACGTATTTGGCTTTAAAAGATGAAGTGTTCTTCCCTTGATTTTAAAACTAGCAATATCTCCTAAACGATCGGTCTTAAAGCAAATGTTGGACGACCTAGCAAGATCATCCAACACTTTAAACCCAATATTATGTCGAGTATTTTTATATTCCGTTCCTGGATTTCCTAAACCTACAATGAGATATTTCATAGGAAAGCATGAATTATTTATTCTTTAGAGCCTTCTTCAGCTGGTGAAGCTGCTGCTCCTTCTGCAGTTGCTTCTGTTCCTTCTGTTCCTTCTGCTCCTTCTGCTCCTTCTTCATCTTCTTCTTCATCTTCAACCGCAGCTCTTGCTGTTTGAACACCAACTACAACAGCATTAGCTGGATCTAAAAACTTTAACCCTGAAATAGATAAATCAGAAACTCTTTTTTTATGTCCTATTCTTAATGACGTTATGTCAATAGTTACATCTTCAGGCATATCATTTACTAATCCCATTACTTGCAACCTTCTAAAGTTTTGTCTAAGTCTACCACCATTTCTAACTCCTCTTGCAAAACCTTCAAGCTTAACTGGTAATTTCACTTTGAAAGGATTGGTCTCATTAACTTCAAAAAAATCAATGTGTAAAATTCTATCGGTTACAGGATGAATTTGAGTTTCCTGAACAATCGCTTTTACTTTTTTACCATTTACCTCTAAATCAATAAGATAAACATTTGGTGTGAAGACTAATTTTTTTGCTTCATTTTCACTAATTGAAAAATGGACTTGTTGCTGACCACCATAAAGAACAGCTGGAATGCGTTCTTGTTTTCTTAACTCAGCAGCACCTTTTTTCCCTACGTTCTCTCTTGAAGAACCGCTCAACGATACTGTTTTCATGTTTTATTTGTTTTTTTAATTAGCAAACACAAAGTGTTTACTAATTGATTTATAATTTATATGTTGTTTCATGACATCGCTAAATAAATCAGCAATTTCAAGTACTTTAATTTTACTATTTTGCTTTTTAAGCTGAATAGTATTGGTTACTACTAATTCTTTTAATACACTTTTTTCTATTCTCTCATGAGCAGGGCCAGAAAGAATAGGATGTGTACAGCAAGCTGAAACTGACTTTGCTCCATTGTCAATAAAAAGTTGAGCAGATTTTGTTAAGGTTCCAGCTGTATCTATCATGTCGTCAATTATAACGACATCCTTTCCTTCAACATCTCCAATTATGGTCATATTTTCAATTACATTGGCTTTTTTTCTTTGTTTATAACAAAGTGCTAAATCAACATCTAAAAATTTTGAATAAGCATTTGCTCTTTTTGAACCTCCTGCATCAGGAGCAGCAATAACTAAATTTGACAAATCTTTTGTCTGAAGATATGGAGCAAATAGGGTTGAGGCAAATAAATGATCAACTGGGACTTCAAAAAATCCTTGGATTTGATCGGCATGAAAGTCCATTGTCATCACTCTATCAATTCCTGCTGTCTCTAAAAGATTAGCAACTAATTTTGCGCCAATAGCAACTCTTGGCTGATCTTTTCTATCCTGTCTAGCCCAACCAAAATATGGAACAACTGCAATAATTCTTCTTGCTGAAGCTCTTTTTACAGCATCAATCAATAACAATAGCTCCATTAGATTATCTGACGGGGGAATGGTACTTTGCACAATAAAAACATCGCATCCTCTTACCGTTTCATTTACAGAAACCTGAAACTCACCATCACTAAACTTTTGTAACTCACATTTAGCTAGGGGTTGTCCATAAGAATTTGCTATTTTTTCAGCTAAAAATCTTGAGGATGAACAGGAAAGTATTTTTACTCTTCGTGCCATTGGGGTGCAAATGTAAACTATTTTGCAGTTTTCAAAAACATTTATTAGATATTAATTTAATCTGTTTTTAAAACCTTTCCGTTTTCATCATAATACACTTCTTTATTAAGAATCCCCATCTTGTAATACAATTCACTTTCAATTTTTCCGCCTCTGTAAAATTTTTCCCATTCAATTTGATTCGGCACCTCAAGACTCCAGAATTCTTCAGCTTTTAATATCCCTCTTCTATCAAAATATTTCCAAACGCCTTCTTTAATCTCACCATCAATCATTCCGAAACTTTTAATCCTATCATTAGTATGATAAGTTCTATAAATTCCTTTTCCTTGTTTAAACTTTTCTCTAGTAATGACCTTCCCGCTAGCAGTATAACTTACTCTTTTTCCATGAATTTTCCCTTTTTTTATTGGTTCTTCACCTACAAACCTACCTTTTTCATTCTTTACAAAACCAATGCCTGTATATTTTTCTCCTCTGTAATAATATACTCCGTCTTGCATAACTAGTTCTTTAACTAAAACCATCTTTGGTTGTGCAAAAGTTAGCAATGGCAATAAAAAAATGAATATTATTATTGGCAATAACCTAATCAAAATTTTATTTTAAATCTTTATTTTCTCTTTAAATGTAATAAATAACATTTTAAATATTTAATTGATCTTATTACGAAATAATTTTTGTCAGAATCAAAATAGAAATTAAATTCGCGTTTAACACTTATGCCGAAGTGGCGGAACTGGTAGACGCGCACGACTCAAACTCGTGTGCCCTCGGGCGTGTGGGTTCGATTCCCACCTTCGGTACAATTACATATTAAGTTATCGACAAACAAAAAAAATACGATCTTGCTTATTTAAAAATGGCTAAAGTTTGGGGGGAACTTTCAAAATGCCATAGAAAAAAAGTAGGCGCTTTAATTGTAAAAGACGGCATGATTATTTCAGATGGTTTTAATGGGACTCCATCTGGTTTCAATAACTCTTGTGAAGATGAGGAGGGGTATACAAAATGGTATGTCCTTCATGCAGAAGCAAATGCTATTTTGAAAGTGGCTAAAAGTACAAATAGTTGCCATGGCGCTTCCTTGTACCTAACTCTTTCACCTTGTAAAGAATGTGCAAAATTAATTCATCAGTCAGGCATTAAAAGAGTTATTTATATGAACGAATATAAAGACACTTCTGGGATCGAATTCTTAAAAAAAGCTGATGTGGAAATTCAACAATTAATACCTTCTGAAATTGAAGAATAAAAACTTTTTATTTCTCTCGCCTTTACTAATTGCTTTTTTTTCAGTTATAACTTACTGGATTGGGTATAATCAACATAAAAAAAACAATGATGTATTTAATAAATGGAAAACTCTTGACAAAAACATTGGTTTAAAAAAAATATCTGATTATGAAAAGTTGCTTTATATTCTTAGTACTATTGAAGAAAAATATGTTGACTCTGTTTCAACAAAAAATTTGTTAGAATTATCCATTAAAAATATTTTAAAAGACTTAGACCCTCATTCTCAATATATGCCATATGAAACATCAAAAGCCAGCACTGAAATTCTTGATGGGCATTTTGGTGGAATAGGAATTAGGTTTATGATAATTAGAGATTCTTTAGTTGTAATAAACGCTATAAAAGGTGGCCCATCATATAGGGCGGGCATTAAAAAACGTGATCGAATAATTGAAGTGAATGGCAAAAATATAGCATCAGTTGGCCTTCAAAATGCTGATGTTCTAAAACTTTTAAAAGGCGAAATTACATCTAATGTTTCTTTAACGATATTTTCTCCTAAAACTAACACAAAAAAGAAAATTAAAATTAAAAGAGGAATCATACCTCTAAATTCTATCTCAGCTTCTCTTTTACTCAATCCTAAAATTGGATATATCAAATTAAGTAATTTTTCAAATAATTCTGAAATAGAAATAATCGAAGCTATTGAAAGTCTCAAAAAAAACGGAATGGAAAAACTTATTTTAGACTTAAGGTTTAATGGAGGGGGGTACTTACATGCGGCTCAAGGCGTAGCAAATCAATTTTTAGATAAAAATCAATTAATTGTATATACTGAAGGGGTTAACTCTAAAAAGAGAGAATTTTATGCTAATGAAGATGGTGTGTTTAAAGATGGGGAGTTGGTTGTTTTAGTAAATAGTCTTTCAGCATCAGCAAGTGAAATAGTTTGTGGAGCATTACAAGATCATAAAAGAGCCCAAATAATGGGAAGAAGAACTTTTGGTAAAGGGCTTGTTCAAGAACCAATAACATTAAGTGATAAATCTGAATTTAGAATTACAACATCAAGATATTATACTCCATCAGGAAAGTGTATCCAAAAACCCTATGGAAAAAATGTAAATTATGACGATGATATATATCAAAGAATGGACAATGGGGAATTAACGACTAACGTATTTTTGAAAGACAGTACTAAAAGTAAACAATATGGAGAAGGGGGTATTATTCCAGACATTTTTATTCCTATTGACACCTCAACAAGCACAATAAGTTTTAATGAATTTCTGTATACTCCAACTTTAAGAGATTTTTGCTTTGATTATTATGAAAAAAACCAAGAACAGGATCAAGGTGTTTTTGATAACATTATGAATTTTAATAAAAATTTCTTTGTTAATGACAAAATGGTTCAAAACTTGCTTTTAAATACTGAAACAATTAAAATGGAGAATTTAATCGAAAGTGAAATAGAAGAGTTAAAATGGAGGATTAAGGGTGAAATTGCCAGTTATTATTTTAACGAAAATTCAAAATATCTTATTTATTCTACTGAAGATTTAGACATTTCAACAGCAATCAAATACATATCTAACACTAAATAGAGGGTTCCTCTATTTGACTAACATCAGGAAAAGGAATGTCATCATAATTCGCTTCGCCATAAACATCAATGTCATTTTCAGTAATGATATATGTCCTTTTATCACCATATATACAAGAAAATAAAGCCTCGAAAAAAATAAAATCATTAACCATCATTTTAAGCTCAACAAAGTTTTTATCTTTTTTACTTGTTAAATCTTTTTTGCAATTAGTACAATGAAAATCAACCCTTTCGCCCTTATTAAAATTAGTTGGAGGATTGGTATAAAAGTCATAATTACCGGGTTCTGGTTCTAGTAAAATTTCTTTGAGTTCTTTTTGGTCAGATTTTCTAAACAAAAGCTGAACTTTGGTGTCCTTTGATAATGATTTATTACACTTTGGACAATGATATTGACATTGATAGATCATAACATAAGTTTTATGTATTTCGCACTTTAATTTACATTATTTAAGGATAAATAACAATAAGATTATTCTTAAGATATCACCAAGTTATCAATACTCGAAGTTAAGTCTTTAATTTTCACATTTAAATATTACTTTTGCAACTTCAATTTTGAATTATGTATAGAACTCACAATAATGGCATTTTAAATATTTCAAACGTTAGCCAAAAAGTTAAACTTTGTGGTTGGATTCAAAAATCTAGAGACCTTGGAGGCATGACTTTCATTGACTTAAGAGATCGATATGGAATTACTCAACTTGTATTTAATGAACAAATAGACTTAGAGCTTTGTAATAAAGCAAGAAACATGGGTAGAGAATGGGTGATATCTATTGAAGGAGAGGTAAAAGAAAGGTCTAATAAAAATCCCAATTTAAAAACAGGAGAAATTGAAATTGAAGTAAGTTATTTACATATATTAAAAGCTTCAAAAACACCGCCATTTACTATTGAAGATGAATCTGATGGCGGTGAAGAATTAAGAATGAAGTATCGATTCTTAGATTTAAGGCGAAACCCTGTTCAAGAAAATTTAAAACTTCGTCACAGAATTGGTCTTGAAACCAGAAAGTATTTGGATCAACTTTCTTTTATGGAAATTGAAACTCCATATTTAATCAAATCAACTCCTGAAGGTGCAAGAGATTTTGTAGTACCAAGCAGAATGAATCCAACAGAGTTTTATGCACTTCCTCAATCTCCTCAAACTTTCAAACAGCTACTAATGGTTAGCGGATATGATAGATATTTTCAAATTGTCAAATGCTTTAGAGATGAAGACTTAAGAGCTGATCGACAACCTGAGTTTACACAAATTGATTGTGAAATGGCTTTTGTAGAACAAGAAGATGTTATCCAAACATTTGAAGGGTTAATAAAACATTTATTTAAAACTGAGAAAAACATATCTTTTAACAATTCTTTCCCTAAAATTTCATACTCTGAAGCAATGCATCGATTTGGGTCTGACAAACCAGACATTAGATTTGGGATGGAACTAAACTATATAAAACCCCTCACAAATGGAGCTGGTTTTAAAGTTTTTGATGATGCTGAAGAGGTCATAGCAATTGCTTTAAAAAACTGTGCTGATTATTCGAGGAAAAAACTAGATGCATTGACAAATTGGGTAAAAAGACCTCAAATTGGAGCTAAAGGATTAATCTATGTAAAATGCAACGAGGATGGATCTTTTAAATCTTCTGTTGATAAATTCTATTCTCAGGAATATTTAAGAAAATGGGCAAATGAATGTAATGCAGAAGATGGAGATTTAATATTGGTTTTAAGCGGGAATAAATCAACCACTCAAAAGCAAATGAATGAATTGAGACTTAAACTTGGTAAGGACTTGAATCTATTTAAAGAAAATGACTATAAACCAATATGGGTAGTAGACTTTCCATTAGTTGAAAAAGACGAAGAGTCTGGAGCATTACACGCAATGCACCATCCTTTTACATCTCCAAAAAAAGAAGACGCTCATTTATTAAATGATTCACCTGAAAAAGTTCGAGCAAACGCCTATGATTTAGCAATAAATGGGGTTGAAGTTGGTGGAGGGTCAATTCGTATACATGATCGAGAATTACAAGAACAATTATTTACTACTCTTGGCTTTACTAAGGAAGAAGCCGAAGAACAATTTGGGTTTTTATTGAATGCTTTTGAATATGGTGCTCCTCCTCATGGTGGTATTGCCTTTGGATTTGATAGACTATGTGCTTTAATGGGCAACAAAGACAACATCAGAGATTTTATAGCTTTCCCTAAAAACAACAGCGGAAGAGATGTAATGATTGATGCTCCTGCTAAAATTGATGACAATCAACTTAAGGAATTAAGCATCGATACTATTGGATAAATGCTCCTTTTTATTTTTTATTAATATTAAAGATAATAGCCCCAAAAACACAATAAAAATAGTTTGTGTTGACCACATGAGCATACTAAATGATTTTGCCACTTCTCCTTGATAACCATACATATTTGTCAACACTGCTGCGACCATAATTGGGTATAATCCTATTCCACCAGGTGTTGCCCCAATAGCAATAGCTCCAGCTACAAAACAAGCAAAAAGTGCCTTTATAGAAATGGAATCCATTTCAGGAACAGCTAATGCTGTAATCCAAAACATACCGACATAGGCAGACCATATGAAAAATGTGTGAAGAATAAAGGCTATTTTGTTTTTTAATTTTAAAATGGTTAAAGAACCTTCAATTATTCCTTTAATAAAACCCATAGCCTTAGATCTTAATTTTTTAACTGCTAAAATTAAAATTAAGCCTAATAAAAATAAAACTAACATTATAGGCAAAACCCAACTTGGTAAACTTTGTGATTTAAGGGTATTGAAACTAGTTAACTGTTCTTGATCAACTTGAAATAAAAAAGTTATTAATATCACTAAGCCAAACATCAATAAATCAACAACTCTTTCCACTATTATTGTCCCAAATATTTTATCTGGTGATGCTTTTTGATATTTACTGAAATACCCTGCTCTTGCCAATTCTCCAGACCTTGGAATGGTAAGGTTAATCACATAACCAATCATTACACTATGATACATTAAACTCAACTTAGGCTTATAACCAAGAGGTTCTAATAAATATTTCCATCGATATGCTCTGCTTAGGTGGCTTAAAAAAGCTAAAAATAAAGCAATAAAAATCCATCCATAATTTGCTTCATTAAAAGATTGGAGAAAATATTGCTTTTCAATTTCAGTTGAATTAGAAATAAAAAACCACGTTAAATAAACCCCTATTGCAATAGGAATAATTATTTTTAAAACTTTAAATACTTGATCTTTCATCTTAATTAAGCTCAATATTATCAATCAACCTTATGTTTCCAATTTTAGCAGCAATAAATGCTCTTTGTTTCGTGGTTTTGTCCTCCACTCTTTTTAGACAAGAAATTTCTCTTATCTCAAAATATTCTGGTATACTAAAATCTTTTAATTTTTCAAAGAAATCTTTCTCTAATTTAGTATTATCATAATTATTAAAAAGTGATTTGCAATGCTTCAAAATCTTAATAAGGTTAATCGCTTTTTTTTGATCATCTTCATTTAAAAGTAAATTTCTTGAACTTAAAGCTAATCCATTTTTATCTCTTTTAGTTGGGCAACCAATTACTTCAATCGATTTAAAATGTTCCTTCGCTATTGATTTAATAATTAAAAGTTGTTGATAATCTTTTTCGCCAAAAAAAGCAAATTGAGGCCTAACAATTGAAAACAATAAACTAACAACTCGAATAACTCCATCAAAGTGCCCCTTTCTATGTTTACCCTCCATTACTTTATCAATACCATCAAGTCTTATTTTTAATGGTTTTTCACTAGCATATATTTCATTAACCGACTTTGGTATAAAAACTATATCAACCTTTTCATTGCTTAATTTATCCAAATCATTTTTATGATTTGAAGGATAATTCTTAAAGTCATTTGGGTCGTTGAACTGAGTTGGATTTACAAAAATACTCACTATAACAATTTCAGATTTTAGTTGGGCGTAATTAATAAGAGAGAGGTGGCCGTCATGAAGAGACCCCATAGTTGGAACAAAACCTATGCTTTTGTTTGAGTGCTTTAATAGTTCAGTATTTAAATTCGATATTGTTTCTACAACCTTCATTTTATACCTAATTCGAGGTAAAGCTACTGTATTTTTGGTTTTATCTATTTTTTTTTTATATTTTTGTAGCTTCATAAATTTAAGAGGAGATTAAGAGATATGGAAAAAAGTAAAATTCTTTACGTTACACAAGAAATCAACCCGTTTTTAATACAATCAGAATTATCAGAAATAGTCAGGACCCTTTCCCAAGGTGTTCATGAACAAGATAAAGAGATAAGAATATTTATGCCAAGGTTTGGGGTCATCAATGAAAGAAGACATCAACTTCATGAAGTAATTAGACTTTCTGGTATGAATATGATAGTAAATGATTATGACCATCCTTTAATTATAAAAGTGGCTTCTATTCCGCAAATAAGGATCCAGGTGTATTTCATTGATAATGAAGAATACTTTAAAAGAAAACAAGTATTTAATGATGAATCAGGAAAGCCTTTTAAAGATAATGACGAGAGGTCTATGTTCTTCTGTAGAGGTGTTCTTGAGACTGTAAAAAAACTTGGGTGGATGCCTGATATCGTTCACTGCCATGGATGGATGACTGCTCTAATGCCAATTTACCTAAAGTCTGTTTATCAAAATGACCCACATTTTGCAAACTCTAAAGTGATTTTTTCTGTTTATAACAATGCTCTTAAAGGAAATTTTCCTAAAAACTTCAAAGAAAAATTAGAGTTTGACGAAATCCCTGTTCAAGAACTTGGGTTAACTGATAAAGTTACCACTAAAGATTTAAACATTTTAGGCGTTAAATGGGCAGATGCTATTACTGTTGGAAGTGAATCTATACAAGAAGAAATTCAATCTGAAATTGAAAATTCTGGGAAGTCTACTTTGGAATTTACTACTGAGGATAATTTAATTATTGCACACCAAGATTTCTATGACAAAGTTCTTAGTGAGAACGGTGTACTTGCTTAGGTTATTAGCAACTCCCCTCATTTTTTTAAACCCGAAAACTTTAAAAATAAACATTAAGGTTCTCCTTACATGTAATTTAATTCTTGTTTTATATAGTTGCAATAAGAACGAGTCATTTGGCGTTGAAATACAACCAGAAAACCAAAACATAACTGGACAACATACAGACACCTTAATGCTTTATACTAGCACTGTTTTTTCTGATAGCATTAAAACAGATGAGCTAAATGGTGTTAGCCCTCTTGGAACTTATGTTGACCCTGTATTTGGCACCGTCCAATCATCTATTTTTACACAAATTAGATTAGCGCAATCTTATGATTTTAGACCTAACAACGGAAACGGCTCTTTAGATAGTTTAGTCATTGACTCTATAATTTTATATTTAGCCTTGGATGGGTCTTATGGGGAAATAAGCTCCCAAGTCTTTGAAGTATATCAGTTAGATTCTTCCTTAACAAAAGATTCTTCGTATTACAGCAACTCTCAAATAAACACAAGAAATATAGATCTTTCAAATGGAGTTTCTTTAGAAACTAATCCGCTTCTTCCTGGAACTTTTGCAGGTCAAACTGTAGATGAAGCAGTCCTTAGAATTCCATTAAGCATTACAAATTTCGGATTACCTATAATTAACGAATCGGGAAACACTTCATTGGATGGAAATGATGAAGAGAACCAATTTTTAGACTGGTTTAAAGGAATTAAAATCACCACTTCTAATACTGAAAATGGAGGACTATATTATGTTGATTTGATGAGCAGTTATTCAAAAGTAGCTATGTATTACAGAGATACTTCTGGGGCATTAGCTAGTCATGATACCGTTAGATTCGACTTTAACATAAACAGCAATTGTAGTTACTTTCACCAAGCAACACATGATTTTTCTGGAACAGATATAATTGATAATATTTCAAACCCTAGTTTTGGTCAAGACTTGTTTTACATTCAATGTTTAGGTGGAGTTAATGGGACTATTTCAATTCCTTCTTTAGATTACCTTTTAGACTCAAATGTTATAGTAAACAAAGCCGAAGTCATTCTCCCTTACCAGTATTATAACTATGACATTCACACACCGCCTTCAAATTTGTTTTTAACAAGGAAAAATTCTGATGGAAACGATGAGTTTCTTCCTGATTTTTTTGAAAGTAATTCTGGGGGAGCCGCTGATAATGATTTAAAACAATACAAATTTAACATCACACGTCATGTTAACGAAATTTTAGGGGGAAAAACACCTAATGACACTTTAAAAGTTATTCCAAGTGGCGCGGGAATTAGCGCAAACAGGGTGATACTAAACGGAATGCAATCTTCTAAAAAAGATAAAGCAAAACTTCTATTAACTTATACAAAATATTAATTCTATGTGTGGAATTGTAGCATACCTTGGGGATAAATCGGCATATGACGTCATAATTAAAGGTCTTCAAAGGCTTGAATATAGAGGATACGATAGTGCTGGAATTGCTTTACATAATGAAAAGTCACTTAATGTATTTAAACAAAAGGGAAAAGTAGCAGATTTACAAAAACATGTAGAAAAAGAAGATAAAAGCGGGGGAATTGGAATAGGCCATACTAGATGGGCAACACATGGTCTTCCAAACAACATTAATGCTCACCCTCATAAATCTGGAGATAAGCAAATAGCATTGGTTCATAATGGGATTATAGAAAACTACTCCATTTTAAAAGAAGAATTGATTGCAAGAGGGCATAAGTTTGAAAGCGAAACCGATACTGAAGTTTTAGTGCATTTAATTGAAGACATCAAAAAAGAAAATAAATGCGATTTATTTGATGCTGTTAGAATTGCCTTAAATGAAGTAGTTGGTGCTTATGCAATTGTAGCTATTGACAAAAACAATCCTCATGAACTTGTTGCTGCAAGAAAAAGTAGCCCATTGGTTATTGGTTTAGGGGAAAATGAATATTTTCTTGCATCAGATGCTACTCCAATTGTTGAATACACTAAAAATGTAGTTTATCTTGATGATGGGGAAATTGCCAGAATAAGTTTAGAAAAAGGCCTTTCTTTAAAGACCATTCAAAACAAAAATAAAACCCCATATATTCAAGAGCTTGAAATGCATTTAGAAGCACTTGAAAAAGGAGGATATGAGCACTTTATGCTTAAAGAAATTTACGAGCAACCTCAGTCCATTAAAGATTCGATGCGTGGGAGACTTAAGGCCAATAAAAGCTTAGTTGGTCTTGGTGGTCTTAAGGACTTTGATGAAAAAATCCTTAATGCCAAACGTTTGATTTTTGTAGCCTGCGGAACTTCCTGGCATGCAGGACTTGTGGGTGAGTATTTATTTGAAGAAATAGCTAGAATTCCGGTTGAAGTGGAATATGCCTCTGAATTTCGTTATAGAAATCCAATTATAAATGAAGATGATGTGGTCATTGCCATTTCACAATCTGGCGAAACTGCCGACACCTTAGCTGCCATTAAATTGGCAAAAGACAATAACGCAACTATTATTGGAATATGTAATGTAGTTGGGAGCTCTATTTCTAGAGAAACACATTGTGGATCATATACTCATGCTGGACCCGAAATTGGAGTTGCATCCACAAAAGCATTTACTGCTCAAGTTACTGTATTAACTTTAATGGCCCTAATGGTTGGAAAGAAAAAAGGAACCATTGCTAACGAACGCTTTAATAGGCTACTTATTGACCTAAATTCAATACCTGAGAAATTAGAAAGCGTTCTTAAGCAAGATAAGGCTATAGAAAAAATTGCTAAAATTTATCATAAAGTAAATAATGCGCTTTATTTAGGCAGAGGAATTAACTTTCCGTTAGCTTTAGAAGGCGCATTGAAACTAAAAGAAATCTCATACATACATGCAGAAGGATACCCTGCAGCAGAAATGAAGCATGGTCCTATTGCTTTGATAGATGAAGAAATGCCAGTTTTTGTTATTGCAACAAAAGATTCCAGCTACGAAAAAATTGTTTCTAACATTCAAGAAGTTAAGGCAAGAAAAGGTAAAATAATTGCTATCGTTAGTGATGGAGACAAAGAGGTAAAAGCCATTTCTGATCATGTGATTGAAATTCCTAAAACCGATGAGCTTTTAGTTCCTCTATTGGCTACTGTTCCTTTACAGCTTTTAAGTTATCATATTGCTGTCATGAGAGGCTGTAATGTTGATCAACCAAGGAATTTAGCGAAGTCGGTCACGGTTGAATAACAATGAAGTAACCATCATACTTAAAGGTACTTAAACTTCAATTCTAACTAAAATCAAATTCTTAGTTTGAATAGAAAATAATGTACAAAAACATCTAATGTTTTTTAAAGGATTTAACTATATTGAATGATAAATTCAAATCCATTATTATTTACTCAAAAATTTAATTGAATTCAAGATTTTTCCTTGAATTAAATCCTCCAACTTTAGAAAAGTAATCAAATACATATTTGTCAACTACATATTTATTATAGTTGGAATCATAATCGTAATAAGTAGTAAGAAATGAAATATTATCTTTTGATTCTTTAATGATTTTTCTAATAATTTTTGTTTTTATATACCATGATTCTGAAAATTTTTCAAATTCAAATTCAAATTTTGAAATTAGAATCCCTTCATCATTGTATTTTAATTCAATCCAAGGAGAGTTTTGAACATTGTTAGAATCAATAATATGTTTTTTTAGGTTGTTTACCCAAACATAATTTTTTTTAGATAATAAATTGTTATTATTATCATATTTAAACTCAATTTTTTTTCTCGGTAAAAGTATTTTTTGTTCAGGGGGGTGAGTATCATTAGGAAACAAAGAGTACTTTATTCCTCTACTGTAATTAATTTCAAATAGTTTATTTCCATTCTTGTCGTATATAAACTCATCAATATAACTTGTATCCCTTAATTCTTTATTGTATGGATTCAAATGAGAAGAAATTACTTTTTTCAACCTGTTCGAATCAATATATATGTACTTATATTTTGATATAGGAACAAATTTCATGGAAATAGTATCCCAATTATAATGGAGTCTTAATTTAATTTTTCCATTCTCATTGTATTTATAAGAGATTTTATCTCCTCCGTATTCTCTTTGAACAAATTTCCATTTATTTAAATTATCATCCCATTCATGTTTTAAAAAAAGTGTTTTATTATTGTTTTCGTTATAACGATACTCATATTTAACCCATGGTATCTCCTCTAAATTACTGTTAAGTTTGTAACGAGTTTTTGATAATAAATTATTTTTTTCATCATAAATGTAAATATGTCGACTATGATAATCTAGTTTTTTTAAATCCTCTTTGTATCTATACTTTAAACGATTTAATATAAAACCTGAATCATCAAGATTATATTCATATTTAAATTGAATACCTTTTTTATTGGACGACAAAACAATTGAAATACAATTTTTATTTTTTTCACTCCAATTATTAATTATTCTAATATCTTCTTTTGTTTTATTATATGTGGTAATTGAACTATCGATTCTATATCCAATTGTTTTGGTGTATATATCTTTAAAAGATTGACCATTGGAAAAAACTGAAATAATTAGAAATATATTTAAAAGGATAATTTTATTCATTAATGATAAAAATAATGATTTATTTAAGATTATTCAGAATCTATTATAGTGGTATAATTCTAACATTACTAACAACCATTTCAAAAGTTCTATCAATCCTATTTTTTCGAATCATCCCTTTTTTATACAAACTATAAATATCATTTGATTTAAAATTCCTTTTAGTTCTAGTGGTTAAAAACCCATTTGAATTTAAGTATTCTGATATTTTTTTATTCGAATATTTATATTGGTTTTTTAAGTGTTTTACTATTTTGAAAATACGTTCCTGATTATCGTTATAATGATATGTTTTAGAAAGTCTACAAGATGTAATTAACAGAGTAAAACATAAAAACACTAAGTTAGAGTTGATTATGAATCCATCTCGAAAAAACCCTTCATTTATTAATGATTCGGATACGGTGGAATAATCTTTTCCAACCTCAATTTTAATTCATAATTAAATTAAACTGATTTAGGTGATGTATTGTGTGGTGTTTGATAAGAAATAGAATTTTTTCACTTTTCATACTTCCATAGATAGGATGATTTATTTGACCATTAATGTCATGGAGTTTAATAAGTTTATATATCAATACTTTTTTTTCAGAATCAAAATCTAAATTTTCATCTGTTATTTTAAGAGACTTATCTGTTCTAATATTTCTTGGGGTTTCTAATGGACTCTTTTTAGAGATATACCTTAAAAATAGTTTCCCAATTGTAATGCCGAAATATTTATACCAAAAAGGGACTGAAATTTTACCTAAATATAAATCAATGAATTTTGAACAATGTTTAAGCATTTGAGGCGAACTCATTTTCCCCCATCTTGGAATAGAGTTTTTATTCAGAGAATTAATTTTTTCTGTTATTTCATTAATACTTAATAGTGATATCTCACTCATATTTTAAATATACAAACATGTAATGTTTATTTATGAAAAATATTGAATTACTAATAAATTTTATAACTGGATTATATTCAAAATAATTGAGGTTGAAATATTAGATTATCATCTTTGAGGTTTGATTGTATAATTATCTATTTGTCTCTACTACTAAGCCGAGAACCTCCTCACTAATATTAAGTACGGCATGCGAAAATTGCCATGGTACATAAACAATATCTGATGCCTCTTGATAACATTCAAAAACAGGCAATTTTCTAGAGGTCTTAGGCAAATCTATTACAAACCAATCTCTGGCATGTGTTCCTTTTGGATATTTTTTGTACCCTTTTAATTGCATATTATAACCTTTGGGAGCACTTTGTTCGTTAGCATCGAACATTACCCATCTTTTCTTACCTTCTCTTAAAATGTTAAATGCGTCCTTATGATAATGAGGCAAGGTACCTGCATTTTTTACTGAGAAATAGAAAAAAAATCTATTTATATCTTTTCTTGAGAAGAATAGATTAGGAAATTTCAAACCTTTTAAAATAAAACTAACTTTCATAGGATTCGATTCAAGAGTAAGTGTGCTTTGTCCTTTATGGTTTTTGAAAAAATTTTTTAAAGTAGTTGATTCTCTTGACATCGCAGGTCTAGAATCCTTTACAACGGTACACATATAATGCCCAAATTTCATATTTACATATTCTTTGGTCCATAAATCTACAATAGGCCAATTTTTCGCTCCTCCCTTTATTAAGAGAGGTTTTCGTGGTATAAAATATTCAGAAAGAAACGTTTCTTTATTCAGCTTTGAATATTGGACTTCATCCATTTCGATGGTTTTAGCAGGTTTATTTTGAAATAGGTCGAAAATCCCCATGTTGAAATTTAATTATTTATTTTTTTTTCAAAACTGCCATCATCATATATTTCAATATATGGAACATTTGGTTTTGGTTTTATGTCTCTTCCTAAAAAATCAATGGTTTTTATTAACTTTTTATTGCTCAGAATAATATTTTCTGGCGTATTTAAAATTCCATTTTGAAGTATAATGGTTACGGGAGCAGTACAAGTTGAATTTACATCTGATAAAACTAAATTTGCATTAACCACTGTATTGTTAGAAAAATTACTAGAATTAAATGTTATCTCGAAATGAAAATCTAACGTATCTCTGCTTGAATTTTGTGTTAGATGAGTGAATATATGACAGTCTAGACCCGTATTAAATGCCCCAGTAAAATAACTTACACTTATTAATGAACTATCGTCCAAAATTAAACAATGAGAAGGGTAAATCATACTGATAGAATCATTATAAAAAATCGTATTTGATATCATATTATTATTAGACGAAACATAGAAGGTATCCTCAAGATAGGTCACATTATTACAATCAATAATGTTTGATTGAGAAAAGGCATGATCACCAGCATAATCTCCAAAACCTGTAAATTGACCCGACACAAAAAATGGAACATTAATTAACAGCATGAATAGTACTCTTTTCATATTTTTATATTTACATAAATATAAACAAAATGAATAAAAATATTTTTGGAGAACCTTTAATTACATGTAGTAATAACCCATTAACAGGATATTTTAGAACCGGTTGTTGCGAAACTGACAACAGCGACTATGGCATGCATACTGTATGTGTTGTAACAACAAAAGAGTTTTTAGATTTTTCAAAGTCGATTGGAAACGATTTATCAACGCCTATTCCTGAATATGGTTTTCCAGGAATTAGAGCTGGGGACAAATGGTGTTTGTGCGCTTTAAGATGGAAAGAAGCCCTGGAAAACAATTGTGCGCCAAAAGTAGTTCTTGAAGCAACCAACGAAAAAACATTGGATGTAATATCGATGGATCAATTGATAAAATATGCACATAAATAAATATGCGCCTAGTCTAACTCTTTTTGGTCAATTAACGCTGTGTAAAGCGAAATAATACTATTGTCTAAATGAGTCCATATGGGCCTTATTGCCCCGTCTTGAACTGAAATATTAGTGTAGTCTCCAAAAAACATTTTAGGATTTGGTGTAAAAGAATTAGTGCTGATTTTATAGTCCTTAAAACTCGTACCTCCGTTTTTAGAAACCGACAAATACACATCTGTTTTGTTGTCTTCATGCTCTCGCCTGTCATAGTAAACTATATACAAATAGCCATTGCTTTGATCTATTGTCATCCAGGTTAAAAATTGATGTTTCTTAGAGTTATCTGTATTTACTTTAATGTCATCAGACCATGTTTTACCGCCATCTTTAGATTTTTTCATCCAAATGTCTGTGTTTTCCTTTCCGTTGCGTTGATCTGCCCAATTCACATAAATGGTTCCTTTGTTTTCTGAATTAGAGATATCACAAACGGTAACCGGCATTCCATTGCATCTGTATATTCCAGGTATATCAATGGCCCAACCTCCTTTTTGTGTGCCGATTTCTAGTTCCTTATTTAACCATGTTTTTCCATCATCAAGAGAGGAATTGAAATACAATTTTGACCCCATCGCCCAACACACATAAATTTCTCCATTAGGGCCTACAGCAGGCACTGCTCCTTCTGTAGTTAAATCATCATCAATACAGTCTCCATCAAAATATGATATATCAACAGGATTGCTCCAGCTTTTTCCTAAATCTTCGCTTTTTGAAAACACAATATTGCTCCTATTTGACGGGTCTTTTGAACCATATACATCAAATTGTGTCCAGGTCATATAAATGTGTCCGTTATTCTTATTGCAAGCCACCCATTCTTTATCATGGAACTTGCCATTAACTAAAGTATGACCTTCTTTATTAAATCTTCCTTTAATTGTTTTTGACCGCTCACATACAATGCCTCCAACTAAAGTTTGGCCTTTAACATTAGATAAATGAAAATAATAATAATTCCCTTTATAATCGATTAACATACAAGGGTCACCATGAACCCCATTTTTTTTTGATTTTATAGATTTAGCTGCCCAATTTTCACCACCATCTTTTGAGAAATAATAATCATTAAGCACAGAACCAGCTATAACCTCTTTGTTATTTTTAGGGTTAATGTAAATTGATGGCTCTACCTGAGAATAAGGATAACTAGCTTTTTTTGGCAAAGGCAACTTTACATTTGTGAACTGTGATTTTCCAACAAATTGAATCAAAACAAAACTTAGAGCTAAAAATTTGTTCATGATTATTATTTTATAGAATTTGTTTACAATATTTAATTGCACTCTTTTTGGACCGAAGTCCAATCATCGTGTCCAATTTGTTGCTAAAGGGATAAACAATTGGCATTTTGTTTTGTAAGCAATTGAAACAGAGAATCATATTCTTCTTTTGACTGAGCTTTGGATAATTGATTGTTTAAATTTCCACTTATACATTCACATATTGTTACTCCGCCTTCACCTGTAATTTTAAGTATCTCTTGATAATTATTGTTTGTTTTAGAATCTTCCTTTTCCGAACAGCTTATAAAAAAAATTAATGTAAATAACGTTATTACTATTTTCTTCATGACTTTTAATTTTATCTAATTTAACAATATTATTTAGAATAAGTTTTTTTTCTTTTTTGACAAATCCTTCTCTATTAAAGATTGTTTTTATTTTAACATTTTTGCTCTACTCGGTTTAAGTACATATTTAACTAAATCAATATCTTCTTTGTTTATTATAACAAAAGCCAATTGATGAAATTCACTAATGCTCTGCCCTCCAACATCAAAAAATTTAATGTTTTTTTCTTCTAGAAACTCCACAATATGTTTTGTATAATGTGTTGCTACTTGAAGATCCGTACTGCCTCTAAAATCCCATATTAATTTAATCTTGTCCATAATTCTATAAAAATAAAAATTAATAAAGATTTTAAATATGTTTATGTTTGAATTAATAAATGAAATTTTTTAATTCAAAATACAAATTAATTTTCTCTTTAGTTTTATTAGCAACAGCAATAGGGCTAGCAATCTCAATAGATTTTAAAAAAGAAAAACCTACTAGGTTTCCTGTTTTTTGCGATATGGAAACCACTAAAGGAAATCATTTTTTAAGCGACAATAATATTCTAATAACAAACTCAAGTTGCCAAACTAGCAAATTTTCTAAATCAGGAAAATATTGCGCTAAAATTGATAGTGAAATTCCTTTTGGCTTGGGTTGCAGTTTTAAAAATTTAAAGAAAGGAAATCAATTGATAATATCTGTATGGGAAAAAGTTGATGGGGAAAAAGGACATTTAAAAATTGTGAATAAAGAAAATAAAATCTTAAAAACAGCTACTAGTAATAAATCAAAAAATACCACAGGCTGGGAGCTAATTACTTTTACTTATGAGCTTTTAGAAAACCATAATGAACTTAAGTTTTTCATTCACAATGAAAGCGAAAAATCAGCTTTTTATGATGACCTTAGAATAGAATTATATGAAACTACAAAAAGGGTAACCTTAAGAGAAAATATAAACATTACTATTGACAAAAAAGACTATCAAAAACTTCTAACATATAGAGATGAAGCTATAAATAGTGGAATTATAAGCAAAAAATTAAAAAAATACATTAAGGGAACTTTAGCTTATAAAAATAAAACCATACCAATAAAATTAAGATTTAAGGGAGATTGGCCTGATCATTTAAAATCTAATAAATGGTCTTTTAGAGTTCAGGTTTTAGATAATTATAATTTCAAAGGGTTAAAAAGTTTTTCAATTCAAAGTCCTCAAACACGGTCCTTTCTAAAAGAATGGGTAATGCACTTAATCTTTAAAGAACAAGATGTCCTAACTACAAGATATGATTTTATTTCAGTATGCCTTAATAACGAAGCGCTTGGTATATATGCTTGTGAAGAACATTTTGACAAAGAACTACTAGATTCTTATGGAAGGGAAAATGCTCCAATTTTAAAATTCAACGAAGAAGGGTTATGGGAGACAAGACTAAACAACCCTGATAATAAAACTTATTTTCCTTATTTCGAAGCTGCTGAAATTATGCCTTTCAAAAAGAACCGAACGCTAAACAACGCTAATCTTTTAGAAAACTTCAAAACGGGGAGCAAATTGATGTTGAAATATAAATCCTTTAAAAACCCTTTGAGCGAGATTTTTGATCTTGAAAAAGCAGCTAAAATCTACGCTCTTTATGACTTGGGCAAAATTAGGCATTCCTATCATTGGCACAATCAACGATTTTATTACAACCCTACAATTAATAGGTTAGAACATATTGCCTTTGATTGTTATGCTGGGATTGAAGAAGGAATCAAAGATGTGATATATGGATTTTCTGAAAAAGAAACATTTCATAATAACAATGTTTATTTAACAAAACAATTTTTTAATGACCCTAATTTTGTATCCTATTACAAAGACTATCTAGAAAAATTCTCAAGTAAAAGTTTTATTAAAAAAATTAAAGAACAATATGAATCAAAAAGTGATTCGTTAGAAAAAATCCTAAAATTAGAATTTCCAAACTACTCATTTGATATTAATTATATTGCTGATAATGCTGAAGCAATAAGAAACACATTAAAACAGTACCAAAATAGCTTTCCTTATTCGACATATGATATTAATTACGATTACAATTCGATAAAAAACAACTACTTCCCTTCAATAGGTCTAAAAGCAAAATTCCAAAATGAAAACACATTAGTATTAAAAAACTTTCATTTAGATTCTATATACGTAATTGGATATGGGAACAATAAACATTTTAATGAAATGAAAAAGTTTACAAATAAAATTACTTTATGCCCTTTCAAAAAAGATGAGGACTTGAAAAAAATTAAAATAAAATCTAAATTTAAATACTTGTTTTTTAAACCTATAAATAATCAAGAAATTAAAAGCATTAAAATTAATATATGGCCTTATAGTTTTATGTAAAACCCTTAGTTCAATAGATTGAATTTCTATTAAAAAAACTTTAAATAAGGCTAAATAATTATATTATTTTAGATTAAATAAATAGAATTAATAAAATAAAATATTAAATTGAACTTGAAAAACTAATATTAACTAAAACATTATTGTGTTAAATATAGGTGTTCCCAAAGAATCTGCTGATCACGAATCTCGTGTAGCAATGACCCCAACCATAGCTAAACAATTAATAAATAAAGGTTTCAAAGTAATGCTTGAATCTGATGCAGGATTGCTTTCTAATTTTTCAAACAAAGACTATGAAGATGTGGGTGTAACAATAGAAAAAAAAGAAAACATTTACAAGGCAGAAGTCATTGCTAAAATTAATCCTCCGTCAAAAGATGAAGTAAAATTAATGAGCAAAGACGCTACCCTAATCTCTTTACTTTTTGCTCAAACCAATACTGAAATAATTAATTTACTGGCTAAACAAAAAATTAGTGCGTTTTCTTTAGATGCTATACCTAGAACTTCCTTAGCACAAAGCATGGATGTTTTAAGTTCACAAGCAAATTTGGCTGGCTATAAAGCCGTTATTCTTGGTGGTGCAGAAATGGGTAAAATTTTCCCAATGCTAATGACGTCAGCTGGAACCATTAAACCGGCTACTGTAGTAATATTTGGTGCTGGTGTTGCAGGATTACAAGCAATAGCAACTGCTAAAAGGCTTGGTGCAAACGTTTGGGTTTCCGATATAAGACCTGAAACAAAAGAACAAGTGCAATCCCTTGGTGGAAAATTTATTGAAGTTGAAGGTGACAGCTCTATAAAAACAGAAGGGGGTTATGTTAAAGGTGTTTCTGATGAGTTTCTAAAAAAACAACAAGAGGCTGTTACTGAAAAAGTAATTAATGCTGATTTGGTTATTACTACAGCGTTGATTCCTGGAAAAAAAGCTCCTCTTTTAATTCCTGATGAAATGCTTGAGAAAATGAAATCAGGAACAGTTATTGTTGATATGGCTGTTTCTCAAGGTGGAAATTGTGCAAGCAGCGAACTAAACAAAGTGGTGACCAAAAATGGAATTAAAATTGTTGGCGAAGGAAATTTGCCTGCGACATTACCTATAAACGCTAGTGAATTATTAGCAAAAAACATTCAAAATTTTATACAACATCTTACCCATGAAGGACAATTTAAGTGGGATATGGATGATGAAATCACTGCTGGGTCCCTTATTTTAAAAGATGGGGATATTATTCAAGATTATTTAAAAAAATCTGTTCAACCCGAATTAATTAATTCATAAATTATGGAAAATATAATTACTTTCTTCTCACAAGATGGGGCTATGGAAATGGTATATGTCATCATACTATCCATCATTTTAGGTGTTCAAATTATTGAGAGCGTTCCTGCGGTATTACACACTCCACTTATGAGTGGGGCAAATGCAATTCATGGCGTTGTTATCATTGGAGCTATTATAATTATGGGTAAAGCTGACCCAAACAATACACTGGCATTAATTTTAGGATTTATCGCAGTAGTTCTGGGGACCTTAAATGTAGTAGGAGGATTTGTTGTTACAGATCGAATGCTTGAAATGTTTAAAAAGAAACCAACTAAAAACAAAGAATAATGAGTGAGTTTGCTTTAGAAATCAGCTATTTAATAGCTTCTATTTGTTATATATTAGGTTTAAAAATGATGGCTGGACCTAAGACTGCAAGAAACGGTAATTTGTTAGCTGCATTTGGAATGACCTTAGCCATATTTTCTACAATATTTCTTTACAACGATAACGGCAAATTAACAAATCATATTTGGATATTTTCAGGAATTGCAGTTGGTGCTGTTTTAGGATGGCTTGCAGCTGTAAAAGTTCAAATGACTGCAATGCCACAAATGGTTTCTTTATTTAATGGTATGGGCGGGGCTTGTGCAGCGCTAATTGCTTTAGTAGAGTTTCCAAAAGCATTGGAACATATGGAAGAATGGAATGTCCTTTTTATGTCAACGATTCTTTGTGGGTTAGTTATTGGAAGCACCTCATTTAGTGGCAGTATGATTGCTTATCTTAAGCTAAACGGTAATTTAAAGAAAGACATTAGGCTTCCCTTCTACAACATTATTAATACACTGTTAATTATTGGAATTATCGGGTTAACCGTTTGTCTTGCAGGTAATCATATTGAGGCCACTGATTTTAGTTTATGGGCATATATATTATTAGCCGCTGCTTCCTTATATGGAATACTTTTTGTACTTCCAATTGGTGGAGCTGATATGCCAGTAGTTATTTCATTATTAAATTCTTTTACTGGGATGGCTGCCATGTTTGGAGGGTTTTTATATGACAACATGGCCATGCTTACTGGTGGAATTTTAGTCGGTTCAGCCGGCACTATACTTACTGTTGTAATGTGTAAAGCTATGAATAGATCCTTATCAAATGTGATTTTTGGTGCTTTTGGGACAGGTGGGGGAGCTGTGTCAGCTTCGTCAAATGGTGCTGAACAGAAAAGTTATAAAGAAACCAATTCTTCTGATTTGGCTGTACTATTAAATTATTCTCAAAAAGTAATAATTGTTCCTGGATACGGATTGGCAGTTGCACAAGCTCAGCACGTTGTTCATGAAATGGAAGAACTATTATCTGAAAGAGGTGTTGAGGTTAAATATGCAATACATCCTGTTGCAGGAAGAATGCCTGGACATATGAATGTTTTGCTTGCTGAAAGTAACGTAGAATACGACAAGTTGGTGGAAATGGAAGACATCAACGCTGAATTCTCAACATGCGATGTTGTTATGGTTTTAGGGGCTAACGATGTAGTAAACCCTGCTGCTAAAGAAGATCCTGCATCTCCAATTTACGGAATGCCTATCTTAAATGTTGAAGATGCAAAAACAACTATAGTCAATAAAAGAAGCATGAATGTAGGTTATGCCGGCATAGACAACGATTTATTCTATAGAGATAAAACAAATATGCTGTTTGGAGATGCTAAAAAAGTGTTGACTGAGATTGTTTCAGAACTCAAAAATTTATAATTAAATTTTCTTAGGAACTTTTCTAAAAGTTCTTTCTCTTGGCTCAGTTTCCTCAACTTTTGGAGTATTGTCTATTTTTTTATTTTTGTCTTTTTTAGATTTTCCAGGATCAGCATTTAAATCACTTTTTGAAGACTTTGACGAGTTTTTTTTCTCTTTAGAGTTTGCTGGAGCGTTGTTTAAATTACTTTTTTTAGATGTTGTTGATTTTGATGAAGATGAATTTGAACTATCCAGATTAGACTTGTTTTGATCTTTTGAAGAATTTTCTTTTTGCTGTTTTTCAGTTTTTTCTTCCATTTCAACAGGATCTGCTTCTTCTTCATCCTTATGCTTTGGTTCAGCTTTTTCTCTACCAAATGTCAAATTAACTCCAAAATGAAGCTGCCCATTTTTAACTTTTTCTATATCCACATTCATTGAGTTAGTTCTGGCATTATCTAATAAATTTAGTGTCCCAAGCGCTAAAACATTATCAGTTAAAAAATAAATTTCTAATGGCCCAGCATTTAAAGAAACTCCTATTCCCACATTAGAATAACTTCTATTATATATGGAATAGCTAGCTGTTGCTGATAAAAAATTACCTAAATGAAAATTATATGCTAAGCCTAAGCCTCTTCTCCACCTGTTTCTAACAAATGAAGAATAACCCGTTAATGAAATGAAATTGTTATGGTCAACAATATACTCCATTGATGCGTATATTTTTGTTCTTAATGCTGTTCTATAACTCGGTGTAGAGTAAGTGAAGTTTTCTTTCAAAGACATTTCAATAGAATCTTCTAATACATCTTTTAAAAATTGAACGCTAGATCCATTTCCGAAAACAGTAATTGCATCTTCGATTCCTGAATAGGTGTAATCCCATTCTGACAAATTAGAATTGCTAGTATATTGATTCCATGATATAAACCCTAAATCTAACACAGAGGCTTCAAGTAATAATTTGTCATTTACATGATAATTAAACCCTAGGTCTATACCAACCCCATTATTTTGCCTTCCAAATAAATAATTAGAGATGTTTCCATCTGTAAAGCCTGCTTGAGTCATCATACTTTGGGTTGTATCAATTGCGCCTATAGCATTTATTGAATCATCAAAAATAACCAATGGAAGCCCTGCTGATTGAAATTCAAAATTCATATCAAATGTTAAAGCATGAGTATTTTGATCTGTTGTAATGCCCATATAACTGACCTGTGTATTAAAATTCTCCATTCCATATAAGTACTTCAATCTTGCACCATATGAAAACTTATGGTCAACATCATGAACCCAGTGAACAGCATATTCTCTCCAATGGGTGAAATCCATACCTAAGCCATCAAAACTGGCCCTTCTTCCTAATAAATTATTACCATTTCCCTCTAAAGCCATTATAATGAGGTCTTTAGGATAATTGAAGGTGAAGTCTACTTTTTCAGTTACGTTAAAAGAGTAAAAGTTATTGCCTTTCTTGAAACCAAGAAACAATAAGTCTGTATTAGCATTTAAAACCAAAAAATTATTTTCTCGCATTTTTGCCATAGCTCCGTTTATATCAGGCATAACGTTACCATTAGCATCTTGTGTAAGAATATCGCTGAATGCAAACCCTGTGTTAAAGGCTGATCCATAAACACTAGAAATTATGGGTAACCCAATGTCTACTTTTGAGTCTGGAAATGAAGCCGGATCAACTTGAGTAATTTGAGGGATTGATGGCATGTGATATAAGATAAAATCTTGTTGCCCTTTATATTGATTACAAAACGTTAAAACTAAAACGATATTTAAAATTATTTTTCTCATTAGAACATCCTCCCAGAAATTAACAGTGACATAGCGACACCTAGTTTATAGTCTTCGTAAATTTTAACTGACTGTTGACTGCTGTAATTGGTTGTGTTGGCATCAACAGATAAAACAACATATTTGGTAATGTTTAATTCATCAACACAAGTACTATCACAATTAAGCTCAGTAACCTTAATTGTTGGTTCTATTACTTTTCCAGAAGCATCTAAAATGCCCGATTGTAAAATCAATTCATCGTCAGCAATAGCTGATAAAGTATTTTTATTACTATCCAGTAATAATAAAGTGAAATCAACTTCAACTGGCCAACCATTTGTGGTAACAAATTTAATTGTCGCTTCTTCAACAGTGGTTTCACCACTGAATAAATTATCTACTTCAAAATCAAACGGAAGAGTATCTCCCATTCGCCATCCACCTGCATATCCTTCAAGAGGAAGTGTGATTTCAGAGTTAATTGTCATTTGACTATTCTGAGTAATGTAATTATTATTTGGCCCTGTGTTTGGATTAATTTCAAAACTTGGGGCATAATTTATTTGTTTGGGGGTTGTGCTAATAACATCTACCAAATTACTATTTGATGAATTCATGTAAATATCAGTTGTAGTTACACCTCCTTGACTTGATGGTGCTGATATTGTTTGGAAATTAAATGGTGCTGGTTGAGGATTCGTTGCTGCTGAATCATATGTAACGTTCAATATAGATCCGGAAGAATCTTGAGAATAAAATTCAGTCATAGCCAATTGAGATGAAAACCCAAAACTATTTTCTACACTAAACATAATAGAAGGATTAGTTAATTGAAAGTCGATTGCACCTTCAGAAGCTTGGAAAATGTTTAATTCAATTGAATCTTCAGTAATAGCGATTTGTTGATTTTTAAAATCTCCATATACAACATCAAATCCTCCAATGTCAGATAATTGAAAATCAATACCAATTTTGTCTGTTGGATTAATTGATTGTCCAGTTCCTGTAAGTGTCGTAGTAAAATGAATCATTAATTCATTATAACCTAATGGCCCCTGAGTTAGGTCCATAGTGTAATTAGACATATCAAGTATAATTTGATCCAATGAATTAGGAGAAACCGTTACTGAGTCTGTCCAATTTGTCCCTGAAGAAAGTGATAAAGATGGGATATCCACTACCAATTTTAAATCATGATTAAACTCATTTGAAATTTCAATAACCATTAATGGGTGGTTCCCTCCTAACCCTAGTCCATATTCAATTGAAGTTATTTCTTCATTAGACGGAAATATAAAAGTATAAGATGAAGTGTCAGTAACTGATAAAGAACCACTATAACTTGGACTTGATGGCAAGTTACTCGCTGGTGAAGAATTAAAAGAGAAAGAAATAGAGTTGTCCAAAGGTAATACTTCTTGGGCAGATATAGAAAAAGAAGGCATAGCATATGCCAATAATAATTCTCCAGCTGTTCCAGAACTTATTGATCCTGATGTATCTCTATCTAACATGTCCTGAACATCGATTTCAGCGCTAACTAAAGGGATGGCCACATGATGATAGGTTTGAATGGTAGATAAATCATATTGTTCTGCCTTTTTACAAGAATTTATAGTCAATAATGTTGCAAAAATAGCTGCAATAAATAAAATGTTGTTTTTCATATTTAAAAATTCAAAGCAAAGTTAGTCAAATTAAGTAAATATTTAATTTGGCTAATTAATGTTATTATCGAATAATATATTTTAGCAAAAAATGAAATTCTCAATTGATAAATACAAATATCATTTAATTCTACACTTCACTATTGTGATTTGGGGATTTACAGGCGTAATTGGAAAATACCTAGAGCTTTCTGGGATGAATTCAATGCCAATTGTGATATATAGAATGCTTATAGGCTGGGTTAGCCTACTTATTTTTATGAGTATTATGAGAATATCCATTAAAATTGACATAAAGGGCTTATTCAAAACATTAGGAACTGGAGTTATAATTGCTGGGCATTGGTGGGCTTTTTTTAAGGCTATTGAACTTTCAAATGTCTCTATTGCTTTAATTTTCATGTCTACCACAGCTTTATTTACATCATTAGTTGAGCCCATTATAGCAAAAAAGAAGTTTGATTTCAAAGAGTTGCTAATGGGTATAATTGTAGTGATAGGAATCTCGGTAATAATTAATGACCTATATTTTAATGCTGAAGAAGAATATATTTGGGCTATACTTTTGGCATTAATTTCCGCATTTTTAGCGGCTGTGTTTTCAATTATTAATTCAGTACTAGTTAAAGAATATGATTCTAAAGTGATTACGCTTTATGAAATATTTGGCGGATTTGTAGCCATTACAATAGCCACTATTTGTATTGGGAGTCATGAAATAGAAGGCTTCGATATTTCTTTATACCAATTTTATTTGCTTATTATTCTAGGGACAATTTGCACATCATTTGCCTTCTTAATGGGGGTTTACATAATGAAGTTTATCCCCGCCTATACAGTTAATTTATCTGTAAATATGGAGCCTATTTATGCCATAATCCTAGCCTTAGTGTTTTTTGGGTCTGAAGAAGTTATGAGTATTAATTTTTATATTGGGTCTTCAATAGTAGTTGGTACAATTCTTCTAAATGCCTATTTCAAAAGAAATAAAAAAATAAGTACAAAAAAAGCCACATAAGTGGCTTTTTAAATTAACTATTAGCTTCAAAATTGGCCTGAACCATATCCCAATCTACCACATTAAAAAATGCTTCTATATAATCGGGTCTTCTATTTTGATAATTTAAATAATATGCATGTTCCCAAACATCTAATCCTAAAATAGGCACACCTCCACAACCAATGCCAGGCATTATGGGATTATCTTGATTTGGGGTAGAGCATACTTCAAGTTTTCCGTCAGAATGAACACATAACCAAGCCCATCCAGACCCAAACTGAGTAGCCGCTGCTTGAGAAAAAACATTTTTAAACTCATCAAATGACCCAAATGCTTTATTAATTGCTTCTGCTAACCCGCCTTCAGGTTGACCGCCACCGTTAGGAGACATTACTTCCCAAAAAAGACAGTGGTTAAAATATCCTCCACCATTATTCCTTAAAGCTGAATTTGACATGTCTAATTTTTCTAAAACTTCGTTAATTGATTTTCCTTCATCAGAAGAGCCAGAGATTGCAGCATTAAGTTTTGTAGTGTATCCAGCATGATGTTTTCCATGATGGATTTCCATCGTTTTAGCATCTATGTGCGGTTCAAGGGCATCATGTGCATAATTTAATTGGGGTAATTCAAATGACATCTTATTATATTTTATACATTATTAATATCAACAAATATAAGTAAATAGGTACTAAAAAATTAATTAGTTTTAAATTAATAAAGCAAATATGGAGAATTTTTCTGATGAGTATTTTATGAAAAAAGCAATTGATGAAGCACGAAATGCCTTTGAAAAAGATGAAGTACCTGTAGGTGCAATTATAGTGCATAAAAACAGAATCATTGCAAAATCACATAACCTAACTGAAATGTTAACTGATTTCACAGCACATGCAGAAATGCAAGTTTTTACATCAGCAAGTGAATATTTGAACAATAAATACCTAAACAATTGCACTCTTTATGTAACATTAGAGCCTTGTGTTATGTGTGCGGGTGCTGCATATTGGACAAGAATTGGAAGAATAGTTTTTGGATCAAGTGATGAAAATCGTGGGTATGAAAGAATTAAAACATCATTGCTTCATCCAAAAACTAAAGTAACCAAAGGAGTTTTAAAAGAAGAATGCAGTAAAATAATTACTGATTTTTTTGAGACAAAAAGATGACTTATATTTTATTATAACATTTATTTCTTTTGATAATTAATTTACTAATTTCGCAATAAATATATAATCAATATGTACCCTGAAGAAATAGTTATACCAATGAGACAAGACCTTACATCAAAAGGTTTTAAAGAATTAATTACAGCTGAAGATGTAGACAACCAACTTAACAACAATAAAGGAACATCTTTAGTTGTTATAAATTCTGTTTGCGGTTGTGCTGCAGGAAATGCCAGACCAGCTGCTAAATTAGCTGTTGAAAACAACAAAGTCCCGGATAATATTCTTACTGTTTTTGCTGGGTTTCATACTGAAGCTACTAACCAGGTAAGAAAATATTGCCTTCCATACCCCCCTTCTTCGCCTAGTATGGCTTTATTTAAAGATGGCAGTTTAGTACACTTTATTGAAAGACATAATATTGAGGGTAAACCTGCACACCTAATTGCAGAAAACCTTGTAGCTGCTTTCGAAGAATACTGCTAATTAAAGATTTTTAAATTTACTTTTTGTCCAAGACTTTTGGAAGCTTAAAATATGTAGAATCCTTTACAGGACTGTTTTTTAAAGCTTCTTTTTGGGTTGTGTTTGAATAATTTATATCCTTACGCAACTTATTTAACTCTTCATTCATATGAATAAGAGGTTCAACCCCTTCTGTATCTAATTCATTCAATTGACCAATAAAATCTAGCATTTTATTCATGTCATTTAAAATAAGTCTACCCTCTTCCTCATTAAATTCCAATTTGGAAAGTTTAGCAATTTTATCGACTGTTTTTTTATCAATCTTCATTCAAAAGTTCTTTTTGGATAACAGAAAACGTTTTATCCTTCAAAGATATTAAATCTTTTCTGGACAAAGAAGTGGTTTCAATAGAATCATGAACCACGACTTTAGCTAATCCTGGTTTTGCTCCTCCAGAAAAATCTGAAGAATCAGTAAACAAATCATAATTATTTTTAAAAGTTAAAGGCAAAATGGAAACCTTAGAATCAATAGCAAGCTGAAAAGCACCATTTTTAAATCTTCTTAATTCTTTAATTCTATCATCCCAACCTCCTTCGGGGAAAATAATAACGCTTCTACCCTTTAACAAAGCCTCTTTTGCTTCTTCTAAGCATCTAGCCGCCTTAGTTATGCTATTTCTGTAAACAGGGATATCAACCCTCCTTTTAAAAAATAATCTAATTATTGGCCACTTTAAAAGCTCTGACTTTCCTAAAAAAGCAAAATCTTGAGGAAGTATTAAATACATTAATATAATATCTAAATAAGAAATATGATTGGCGCAAACCACATAGTTTTTATTTGAATCAAAATTCTTGTGAAAATTAATATCAATTTTAACTCCTATTGCCTTACACATCCATTTAGCCCAAAAAACTTTAACCTTTTTTGCTCTAACATATATTTTCTTTCCTCTTACAAAAAAGAATATATAAGGAGCACACAATAGACCAATTAAAAAATAACTTAACCCAAAGTAAACCATGTATGATATAGAAATAATTTTTTTCAAAAATTGTTTTTTGTTAGAATTATAAGGTAAGTTCTGAAAGATATCCTTTTAAATATAAATTTGTAACAAATTTGATTAATTTCAAAAAATTATGGCAAGAGTATTAACCGGAATCCAAAGCACAGGCAGACCTCATATGGGCAACATCCTTGGTGCCATTCTACCTGCAATTGAAATGGCAAATAAATCTGAAAACGAATCGTTTTTATTTATTGCTGACTTACATTCTTTGACACAAATAAAAAATCCAGCCGAATTAAAAGAAAACACATTTCAAGTTGCTGCTACATGGTTAGCTTTTGGGTTAGACCCAAATAAAACAACTTTTTATAGGCAATCTGATGTCCCTGAATGTGTGGAATTATCTTGGTACTTAAACTGTTTTTTTCCTTATCAAAGATTAAAACTTGCTCATTCATTTAAAGACAAAGCTAATAGACTGGAAGATATCAACTCCGGACTATTCATGTATCCTATGCTAATGGCCGCTGATATTCTATTATATGATGCTGATGAAATTCCAGTTGGCAGAGATCAACTTCAACATTTAGAAATGAGCCGTGATGTCGCCTCAAGAATGAATCATAAACTTGGTGATATTTTCGTGCTACCTAGCCCAATTATTCAGCCAGAAACGCAACTTATTCCTGGTACTGATGGAGAAAAGATGAGCAAATCAAGAAATAACACTATTGATGTATTTGCGAATGAAAAAGAAATAAAAAAACACATAAATAAAAACATAGTAACAGACAACACTCCTCTAGAATCTCCTAAAGACCCAAATTCTTCTACAATTTTTAATCTTTACAGACTTATTGCTTCTGAAATAGAATCAAATAAAATGGCTGAACAGTTAAGGGCTGGTGGTTATGGATGGGGGCATGCAAAAAATGACCTTATAAACTGCATTTGTGAAAAATTTGCTGAACCTAGAGAAAAGTTTAATCACTTTATCAATAATAGAAATGAAGTTGAAGACATTCTCAATCATGGCGCTAAAAAAGCAAAAAAGGTTGCCGAAGCAACCTTAATTAGAGTGAAAAAAAGTTTAGGTTATAATACTTAAAGATCAAATTTAATTCCTTGTGCAAGTGGTAAGGATGTACCCCAATTTATAGTATTGGTTTGTCTTCTCATGTATACTTTCCAAGCATCAGATCCAGACTCTCTTCCTCCTCCAGTTTCTTTTTCTCCTCCAAAAGCTCCACCAATTTCTGCGCCAGATGTTCCGATATTTACATTTGCAATGCCACAATCAGAACCTAAATGAGAAAGAAATTTTTCTTGCTCTCTCATATCAGTAGTCATAATAGCAGAGGATAACCCTTGAGGAACATCATTCTGAATATCAATTGCTGCTTTTACATCTCCTTTATATTTGATTAAATATAAAATAGGGGCAAAAGTTTCATGTTGGACAATGTTAAATTCATTTTTTGCTTCGGCAATAACTGGCTTAACATAACAATTGCTTTCATAACCTTCACCTTCAAGTTTTCCACCATCAACAATGATATTTGCCCCTTCAGATTTTGCTAACTCAATTGCCTCCAAGTACATTTCTACAGCGTCATTGTCAATGAGGGGGCCTACATGGTTAGATTCATCTAATGGGTTTCCTATTTTAAGTTGTTTATAAGCATTAACTAGAGCATTTTTAACATCTTCATATATGTTTTCATGAATAATTAATCTTCTAGTTGATGTACATCTTTGGCCTGTAGTACCAACTGCACCAAAAACTAATGCTGGAATAACCATTTTTAAATCAGAATTTGGAGTTAAAATGACTGCATTATTTCCTCCAAGCTCTAACAATGATTTTCCTAATCTTTCCCCTACTACTTTTCCAACAGATTTACCCATTCTAGTTGATCCTGTTGCAGATACTAGTGGAATTCTTTTATCCGCAGAAATCAATTCCCCTATTTCAGCATCACCAATAACAAGAGTTGAAATACCTCCATGAAGGTTATTTGCATCCAATACCTCAGCAATAATTTTTTGACAAGCAATTGCACATAAAGGAGCCTTTTCAGAGGGTTTCCAAATACATACGTCACCACAGATCCAAGCCAATGCAGTATTCCATGCCCAAACCGCTACTGGGAAATTAAAAGCAGATATTATTCCTACAATCCCTATAGGATGATACTGTTCATACATTCTATGCATTGGTCTTTCGGAGTGCATTGTTAAACCGTGTAATTGTCTAGATAATCCAACTGCAAAATCACAGATATCGATCATTTCTTGAACTTCCCCTAACCCTTCTTGAAAGGATTTTCCCATTTCATAAGACACTAAAGAACCAAGAGCCTCTTTTTTTGACCTTAATGCTTCTCCAAATTGCCTTACCATTTCACCCCTTTGTGGTGCGGGCAACATTCTCCAATCATTAAACGCTTCTTGCGAAGCTAAAATACAAGCTTCATAATCTTTATTTGAAGCTGAAGTAACCGATCCTATTTTTTTCCCATCAACAGGTGAATAAGAGGTTATGGTTTTATCACTAGAAGAAAGCCACTTACTTCCAATAGCAGCGCCCGAATTTTGATTTTCAATCCCTAAGGATTTTAAGATGTTTTCTATTTGCATTAGATTGATTTTATAATAACAATTTGATCGCAAAATTATAAAAACAAATCACTACACAATTGGTTCTTACAAAAAAGGTTATTCGAATAATCATTTTAATATAAAATCCTGTAGGCTTAAATATATATTAAAGAATACTATCGAAAGTTTTCAACAAATCCCAACAGAGATATCTCAGGTTTTTGTTAATAAAATGAAACCATATTGTCTTTCTTACGTAGATATGTCAAAATTATAATGAAATTTTTTTATTAAAAAACTTAAAAACTAAAGTCATGAGATTTTTATTTATTGTTGATATAACATTTAGATTTCTATTTTTTATAGTGGGGTACGGTTTAATTATTGGAAGTTTTATAGCATTATTTGCTCTACCTTGGATTATGTCTTACCAGTAAATTTATAATTATTAATTGGCAATAAAATTTCAATTGTGGTTCCTACATCAATTTTACTAGCCTTTACATGAATTTTCCCTTTGTGATGACCTTCGATAATTCTCTTAGCTAAGGATAAACCTAAACCCCAACCCCTATCCTTTGTGGTGTAACCTGGTTCAAAAATAGTTTTAAATTTAGAAAGTGGAATCCCCCTACCTTCATCCATTATTTCTATAGAAATTTGATTATTTTTTTTTGAAACCAATAAATTAATTTCTCCTCTACCTCCCATTGCGTCTGCAGCATTTTTTAACACATTTTCAATCACCCAACTAAATAAAGAAGTGTTGATTTTTGCTATTAATTTTTCATATGAAAAATCAATGTTAATTTTAACTGTTTTTGGAATACGCTTCTCCATATATCCAATGTAAGATTTAATGAAATTATGAATTTCAATTTCTGACAATTTAACTTTGGATCCAATCTTAGAAAACCTTTCGCTAACAACAGTTAATCGATTAATGTCTTTTTCCATTTCAATAAATGGTTCTCGGCCTTGAAAATCTTTTTCTTTTAATATTTCAATCCATCCTTGAAGAGATGATAGTGGCGTTCCTAATTGATGTGCCGTTTCTTTTGCCATTCCTGCCCAAACCTGATTCTGTTCAGCTTTTCTAAATATGCTAAATAAAATATATGATATTATTAAAAATATTGCAATTACAACTAATATAAATATCGGAAAATATTGCAATTGAATTAATGTTTTTGAATTGTTGTAATAAACAATTCCATTGTTTCCTGAACCTAAATCGATTTCAATTGGCTCATTTTCTAACTTCATTCTTTTTAGTGATTTATCAATGTCATTTGTTTTAATATTTGTTTCATTTACTTCATTTGTTTTTGAATCAATAAAAATCACTGGTACAAGAGCAGTGTTTTTAATTAAATCAGTATTAAAAGATTCTATTAATGAATCTCTTCTATTTTGTAAGTCGTAAAATTCCTGAGAATATGAATAATATAATATTTGACTCTTTCCTTTTAAATAGTTTATTTCAATAGGTGTGTTTATTTTTTTCCATTGTTTAATTAGACTATCAATTATTGTTTTTTTTTCTTTAGGTTCTACTTTAATTTTATCTAAAGCTGGCAAATTAGCATAAGAAATTATTTCTTTTTTATCATTTGTTAAGATTATAGGAATATTCTCGTTTGGTGAAATTGTATCTAAATTGCTTTTAATTATAGACATCGCTAAACCATAATCTTCCCTTACCTTTCCTAATTCTCTTGTTGCTTCAGCCCATAATTTAATTTTTTCTTTTTCTTTTTGTTCTAAAGCATTAAAGGACTGATTGGTTAATTTGACCAATGCTGCTTTTTTTTGAATCGATTGACTCCATAATTTAATTTTTTGCCGCTCTGCTTTTTTAACATTCGACACTATATATGATGTGACAAAAAAGATCAACACCACAATAACTAAACCTGAAATTGATAGAACTAATTTCCACTTTTGCTTTGTTGAGTATAATTTCATTTATTACTGACAAATATATTCAAGTTATAGATGATTGAAATAGATTTTGATATAATTACTAATAGTTTGTTGAAGTATATTAAATTAGACGCTTATTAATTTAATAATGAAAATTACCTTTTTTAATATAAAACCTATTCTTTTTCTTTTATTAATTGGATTTTGTCTAATCTTACACAGCTGTCATTCTGAACCAGATAAAATTCAGAAAGAAATAGAACCTCCTCAATCAACTAAAGAATGGATTAATCCACCATTATTTGATTCGGATTCTGCATACAAATTCATTAAAAAACAAGTTGATTTTGGCCCTAGAAAACCAAAATCAATCGCCCATAAAAATTGCGGAGATTGGATAATAAATAAAATGACCTCTTTTGGTTTTTTGATAACTGAACAAACAGGTAAAGTGACTGCTTTTGATGGAAGCAAACTTCCTTTAAGGAACATTATCTGTAGATTAAACCCCAATAAAAAGAATAGAATTTTACTTTGTGCTCATTGGGACACAAGGCCTTTTGCTGATAGAGATAGTATTAACCAAAATGAGCCAATTATTGGGGCTAATGATGGGGCAAGTGGAGTTGGGGTTTTAATGGAAATTGCTAGAGTTCTAAATAATGAAAATTATTTGTCTGGTGTTGATGTCATTTTCTTTGATGTTGAAGATTACGGAGCTCCCAATATGAATTCTACTTTTTTTGATGTTCAATCAATGAATGACACTTGGTGTCTAGGGTCACAATTTTGGGCTAGAAATTTATCCGCGGAATATATTAGACCTAAATATGGGATTTTAGTTGATATGGTTGGCGCTGAAAATGCGGAGTTTCCAAAAGAAGGAATATCGATGGAGTATGCAGGATATTACCAAAGTAAATTATGGAATATAGCCGAGAAAATTGGCTATGGTAATTATTTTAAAAAGAAAATTGCTCCACCTATAACTGATGATCATACATATATTAATCAAATGACAAACATCCCTACTCTTGACATTATTCATTATTCCGTAAGGCCAAGTTCTGGTAGATTTGATTTTGGTAAATTTCACCATACACACGCTGATAACATGAAGATTATACATAAACCTACTTTGAAAGCAGTTGGAGAAACAATACTTAGTTTTATTTACAATATTTAACTATGAAAAAAAAACTTTTTCTTCTTGATGCTTTTGCTTTAATTTATAGGGCTCATTTTGCTTTTATTAAAAACCCAAGAATAAATTCAAAGGGGCTTAACACTTCTGCCGTTTTAGGATTTACAAATAGCTTATTAGAAGTTATTAATAATCACTCTCCCTCTCATTTAGTCGTTGCCTTTGATCCGCCCGGAGGTTCAAATAGGGAAGAAACTTTTTCTGACTACAAAGCCAACAGACAAGAAATGCCCGAAGATATTAGAAGTGCTATTCCTTATATTCAAGAACTTATTAAAGCCATGAATATAAGCTCAGTAGTAATTCCAGGTTATGAAGCAGATGATTTAATTGGGACTCTTGCTAAAGAAGCTGAAAAAAAAGGGTTTGAAACCTATATGATGACTCCAGATAAAGATTTTGGACAATTAGTTAGTGAAAATATTTTTATTTATAAGCCTGGTAGAGGGGGTTCTCCAAGTGAGGTTTTAGGCCCTAAAGAAGTTTGTGAAAAATTTGAGATTAAAGAACCAACTCAAGTAATAGACATTTTAGGTCTTTGGGGAGATGCTGTTGATAATATTCCTGGTGTACCAGGTATAGGAGAAAAAACAGCTAAAAAATTAATTGGGCAATATGGAAGTATTGAGAATTTATTAAGCCACACTAATGATTTAAAGGGAAAACAAAAAGAAAACCTAGAGAATTTTGCAGACCAAGCGTTACTATCTAAACAGTTGGCTACAATAATTTTAGATTCTCCTGTAGAATTTTTAGAAGATGATTTTAAACTTATTAAGCCTGATGAAAAAAAGCTAATTCCTCTGCTTAGAGAACTGGAATTTAATCAATTAGGAAAAAGGATTCTTGGCTATTCAATTGAAGAGGAAAAACAAATGTCTTTATTTGATGAATCCATTGAATTTATTGATGATAAACCTTTACTTTCTAATATTGAAAACACATCTCATGATTATCAGCTTGTAAATTCAATAGAAGAACATAAAGAACTTGCTGAATTGCTTAATTCTCAAAAAGAAGTAGCTTTTGATACGGAAACCACCTCTTTAGATATTGATGAAGCTGAATTATTAGGTATATCATTTTGTTTTGAAAAAAATAAAGCTTTTTATGCTGCTTTCCCATACTCAAAAGATGATGCTAAACCATTTACTTCCTTATATGAAAAATTTTTCTCTTCATCATGTGTCAAAATTGCTCATAACATTAAGTATGACCAAGCAATATTAAAAAACTACAATCTTAATATTACTGGTCCAATATATGATACTATGATTGCTCATTATTTAATTGATCCTGAGCAACGACACAATCTTGATAGCTTGGCTAATAATTTACTTAACTATAATCCTATTAAAATCGAGGCCTTGATTGGGAAAAAAGGGGTTAATCAGGGCAATATGAAAGATGTGGATTTAGATAAAATTAAAGATTATGCTTCTGAAGATGCTGATTTAACATTTCAATTATATCATATACTAGATAAAAAAATTAGATCCCTTCAGCTTGATAAATTACTTCTTGAAATAGAATTGCCATTAACTTCTGTGCTGATAGATATGGAAAACGAAGGAATAAATCTAGATATTAATGCTTTAAGGGTTTTTTCTATTGAACTAAATAAAAGTATAGCTGAACTTATCAACAACATCAAAATAGAAGCCGATGCAGATTTTAATTTAGACTCCCCAAAGCAACTTGGTGAAATGCTTTTTGGGAAACTTGAACTGGATTCTAAAGCAAAAAAAACAAAAACAGGGCAATTTAAAACTGATGAAAGCACACTTTTAAAATTAAAAGGGAAACATAAAATCATTGATGATATCCTTTCATACAGAAAACAAAAAAAACTATTAAGCACATATGTTGATGCATTACCAAAGTTAATTTCAAAAAAAACAAATAGAATTCACACCAACTATATTCAAACTGTAACAGCAACTGGGAGACTAAGCTCAAGCAAGCCTAACTTACAAAATATTCCTATTAGAACTGAAATGGGTAGGGAAATTAGAAAAGCTTTCTGTGCAAAAGATAAAAATCATCTATTATTGGCTGCTGATTATTCTCAAATTGAACTAAGAATTATCGCAGGACTTAGCAATGATGAATCTATGATAAATGCTTTTAAACACAAGCAAGATATTCATACTGAAACCGCAAGCAAGATTTTCAATACCCCTTTTGATAATGTTTCTAGAGAAATGAGAAGTAAAGCTAAAATGGTAAATTTTGGAATTATTTACGGGATTTCGGCTTTTGGCCTTTCACAACGCCTAAATATTAAAAGAGGGGAAGCAAAAGAAATTATTGATAATTATTTTCAACAATATCCTTTAATAAAAAAATATATGAATGAAAACATTAAGTTGGCTAGAGAGAAAGGGTATGTAGAAACCATATTTAAAAGAAAAAGATTTTTACCAAATATTAATAGTGGAAATGGCACTATGAGAAGCTTTGATGAAAGAAATGCAATAAATGCCCCAATTCAAGGAAGTGCTGCTGATATAATCAAATTAGCTATGATAAAAATTCATAGTAAAATGCGTAATTTAAATCTTAAATCTAAATTACTTTTACAAGTACATGATGAATTAGTGTTTGATATGCATATCCAGGAAAAAGAAGTATTAACTAAAATTGTAGAAGATTGTATGATGAATGCAATAGATTTTCCAGTACCTTTGAGTGTTGAGCTTGGTATAGGTTTAAACTGGCTAGATGCTCATTAAAACTAAAAAAATGTTCCGAAACCAATTATACCCTTTAATAATCGCTTTAATTTTATTTTCCGGATGTGATAATTCTGAAACACAAAAAGAAAATGATAATTTGCATCAAAATAAATCTGAAACTTCACAAGAAAAAAAGCATAAAAACATAAGTGATGAGAAAATTCCAGCTATTTATTTTGGGGTGCCTTCTCCAATGGAAACAACTATAATTTTAAAAAACAGTGGGGCTCAATTTGAAGAGTCAATAATGTTCCCATTAGAAAACCATCAGAAAGAACTTGGACAATCTAAAACAGCAATATACCTTGGTATATACAGTACTGACCTTAATTATTGTATTTTATCTAGCAAAAAAGAAGAAACACTTGAAGAATTAAGTGCTGTAATAAACCTTGCAAAAGAAATTCATCTGGGATCTGTAGTAAATGAATCTACTAAAGATAGAATTGAACTTAACCTAAACAATAAAGATTCTATGCAGGTTATAATCGCAAGTACTTTTTGGAAAATGGAAACAGTCATGAAAGAAAATGATCGAAGCAATTTATCTAGTTTAATTGTTGCTGGTGGATGGATAGAGGGTTTATATTTAGCCTGCGAACTGGCTAAAATAAATCCTGATAATTCAGTTATTCAACAAATTATAGCTGATCAAAAATATACCATTTCCAATCTTAATGAATTGCTTAAATCATATGCCTTTGACGCAGAAATTAATGAATCAATTGTGGTTCCTTTAAAATATTTGGAAAAAATATTTGATCAAATTAAAAAAGAAGAATATGAAGAAACTAATTCTAAAAATAAAGAATTTTCTGACGATTTGATTATTGGTAAATATTTTAAACTTAAATTTACACCAGAAATCATTTCATCTATTCATAATTCTATAGAATCTATAAGAAACGATTTAAACAATTAAAATAAAGATATGAAGCAGGTACTAATTACTTTATCAATTTTATTTATTAGCTCTTTAACATATTCTCAATGTCGTGGTTTTGTTAAGCAAAATTGTGAACCTTCATTAGGCGTTTATATACCTACGGGACAATTAAATTATACAGAAATTAGCCCAGGAAGTAAATCAGAATTTATGCTAACCTTCTACAAGGGTCAAGATTATAGAATAGTTGCTTGTGCAGATCCTATTTTAACTAATGTACATTTTACAGTTCGAGATGCAAATAGAACTCTTATTTTTGACAGCCTTGGGCAAACTGATTTAGAATTCGATTTTAAAGTTGCTACCACACAAAAATTAATTATCAGTTTAATTGCGGAAGAATTGGAAAACCCTAGCGAAGAAGAAATTGAAGGGTGTGTCTCTGCTATGGTAGGCTTTAAATATTAATTATAAATTAAAAAAAAATATACATGGGAAAATTTAGTGTTCCAGGATTAATTTTAATTCTAGTTGTTGTTTTACTTTTATTTGGTGGTAAAAAAATTCCTGAACTTATGAAGGGAATTGGGAAAGGAGTTAAAGAGTTTAAAGATGGTATGAATTCAGATTCTGACTCTGATTCAAAAGATTAAAACCAAATTGAAAACATTTACGTCTTTACAACAAATTCAACCACTTCTAATCAATGGTGATCTTTCACTTGAAGAATTGGTTACAAGTTATTTGTCTAAAATTGAATTCTCAAAAACAAATTCATTTATTGAAGTTTTCGGAGAAGAGGCATTGTTAAAAGCTAAAGAAGTTTCCAGTAAAATAAAGCATGGTTCCCAAGGCTTGCTTGCTGGCATGGTAATTGGGATTAAAGATAACCTTTGCTATAAAAATCATAAATCATCAGGCGCATCTAAAATTTTAGAAAATTTTGAATCTATATTTTCTGCTACAGCAATTGAAAGGTTAATCAATGAAGATGCTATTATTATTGGACGTTTGAATTGTGATGAATTTGCAATGGGAAGCTCTAATGAGAAAAGCATTTATGGTCCAACATTAAACCCTCACAACCATTCTAAAGTTCCTGGTGGTTCATCTGGTGGCTCTGCGGCTGCAGTTTCTGAAGGACTTTGCTTGGCCTCTTTAGGGTCAGATACTGGTGGCTCTATCAGGCAACCTGCATCCTTTTGCGGAGTGATTGGCGTGAAACCAAGCTATGGAAGGATTTCAAGATATGGCTTATTTGCCTACGCTTCAAGTTTTGATCAAATTGGAGCATTTACTCATTCAATTGATGATGCAGCACTTATGATTAGTATAATGAGTGGTCAAGATGAATTTGATAGCACAACTTCTAAAAGAAATCCACCTTCAAAAGGTCCTGTTTTTCCTAAAAGTAAATTAAGTATTGCGGTTCCTAAAGATTATTTAAACTTTCAAGGTCTAGATACTGAAATTAAGGAAAAATTTTTTTTAGATATAGAAAAGTTAAAAACACTGGGGCATAAAATTAATTATGTTGATTTTCCTTTTATTAAACATATAGTCCCTAATTATTATGTCTTGACTACTGCTGAAGCTTGTTCAAATTTAGCTAGGTATGATGGTGCTCATTTTGGCTTCAGAAGTTCTGAATCTAAAGATATTGAATCTACATATCTATCAACTAGAACAAAAGGTTTTGGCATTGAAGTAAAAAGGAGAATAATGCTAGGGAATTTTGTGCTAAGCGCTGGTTACTATGATGCTTATTTTTCAAAAGCTCAGAAAGTAAGAAGACTAATTAAAAACAATACTAAGGATATACTGGAAAATAATGATTTTATTCTAACCCCAACAACACCTAAAACAGCCTTTAACCTTGGAGAAATAAATGACCCTATTGATATGTATTTACAAGATATTTTTACTGTACATGCAAACTTAACTGGAATGCCTGCGATTTCAGTTCCGTTAAAGCGGCATTCTAACAAAATGCCATATGGTTATCAAATCATGACAAACAACTTTGAAGAAGACCTAATGTTCAATACGGCCAAATACCTAACTGAACATTTAAAACAATCTTAATGTAAGATTTACATTAAGTTCTTTTTTTTGATTTAATTATTGTTTTTATTTGTAATGTAAATCATTTTATGATTTACATTACAATAGCCTATGAAGTATCTTTTAGAAAATGATTATGAATATGACTTTACTTTATATGGAATTTGTTGTCATGAAAAAGACTATAGACTTTGTTGGGCAATAAATAGCAACCTTAATCTATCTTTATCTAAAACAAAAGAAACAATAGATGTAGTTTTTTCGAAAAAAGAAAAAAATATTGGAGTATTTTCTGTATTTAAACATATTGAAAAAAATGATTTAGATGGGTTGTTTTTAGTTTCTAATAAATCTGTTTATGGATCATTAATTCCAGAAAAAAATCATTTTGATTATTTTTTAATGATTAAAACTCCATTTAAAGAAAATTACAAAGACATCATCAATAAAATAAATGCCATTCCATTTGTTTTAACAACACAAGAAATTGATGTTAATATGTTAAAGTCAAAAGAAAACCTTATCTTTTAATTAATATGATTAAAAAAACAAAAATAGTTGCTACTGTTGGCCCTTCAACAACAGAAAAAGAAATTTTAGAAAAGATGATTCAAGAAGGGGTTAATGTTTTTAGAATAAACTTTTCTCATGGTTGTTATGAAGATCATATTTCAGCAATTAAAAAAATTAAAGAAGTAGATAAAATAATTGGTTCCCATACAGCAATTTTAGCTGATTTACAAGGGCCTAAAATAAGAATTGGTGAAATGCCTGACGATGGACTTCTTCTTTCTGCCGGAGATGAATTTTTAATTACCACTTCAAAAAATAAAAGAACTAAATTATCTGCTTTAATTACGTACAAAGAACTGCCAAAAGATGTGAAAAAAGGCGAACATATTTTATTAGATGACGGCAAAATTGTTCTTAAAACTTTAAAAACAGATAATGAAACAAGCATTACTACTAAAGTTATTGCTGGTGGGCGGCTTTATTCTAGAAAAGGAGTGAATTTACCTGATACTGTTATTTCCACTTCCAGTTTGACTAAAAAAGATAAAGCAGATTTAGAGGTTGCAATAAAAAACAATGTGGATTGGGTGGGGTTTTCATTTGTTAGAAATGCTAGAGAAATAATTGAATTAAGACACCTAATCACTCAACTTGGGGGCAATGCTAAAATTATTGCCAAAATTGAAAAACCTGAAGCAGTTGAAAACTTAGAGGCTATTATTGAAGAAAGCGATGCTATAATGGTTGCAAGAGGTGACCTAGGTGTTGAAGTTCCTCTTGAAAAAGTTCCATTATTACAAAAGAGAATTGTCACTCATTCAAGACAGTTGGCTAAGCCGGTTATTATCGCTACACAAATGATGGAAAGCATGATGAATAACATTACCCCTAATAGAGCTGAAGTTAATGATGTGGCTAATGCCGTTATGGATGGGGCTGATGCGGTAATGTTAAGTGGAGAAACATCTATTGGGAAACACCCAATAGAAGTAATAAAAATAATGACTAGAATTATAAAAGAAGTTGAAGAAAAATTTGACCCACTATATATACATGAAAGTATTCCTAAGAAAAATCATGAAAGGTTCATAACAGACTCTATTTGTTTTAATGTTTGTAGGCTAGCTCAACGAGTAGAAGCAAAAGGAATTGTCACCATGACACATTCTGGATATACCGCTTTTAAAATTTCAAGCCAAAGGCCTAAATCAGATATTTTTGTGTTTTCAAGCAATAAAAAGCTTCTTGAAACCCTTTCATTAGTTTGGGGTGTTTCCACTTATTATTATGACAAAACTGTCAGTACTGATCATACTATTGCCGATATTATGCATTTACTTAAAAATGACGGTTTAGTTAACAGTGGTGATTTAATTATTAATACAGCTAGTATTCCATTAAAAGAAAACGGGAAAACAAATATGCTAAAATTAAGTTACATTAATTAAAACTATTCTAAAAATGATAAATGTTGATTTACTAAGTAAAACTTGTGAAACTGCTGGTGCTCCTGGATTTGAAAACAGGGTTAGAAATTTAGTTCTGTCAAAAATAAAAAAGCATGTTGATCATATTGAAATTGACAATATGGGTAATGTTATTGCCTTAAAAAAAGGAAAAAGTAATTCAAAAAAAGTAATGATTGGGGCTCACATGGATGAAATTGGATTCATTGTAACCCACATAGATTCTAACGGTTTTGTTAAGTTTCATCCTTTGGGAGGTTTTGATCCAAAAACACTCACATCACAAAGAGTTATTATTCATGGGGAAAAAGATATAATAGGTGTAATGGGCTCAAAACCTATTCACGTAATGACTCCTGAAGAAAAAAATAAAGTTCCTAAAATAACTGACTACTATATTGACCTTGGCATAAGCAAGAAAGAAGTGGAAAAAGTTGTCTCTATTGGCGATTCAATAACTAGACAAAGAGAGTTAATTGAAATGGGCGATTGTGTTAATTGTAAAAGTTTAGATAATAGAATTGCTGTTTTTATTTTAATTGAGGTTCTGTCTAAAATGAACACGCCATCTTACGACACATATGCTGTTTTTACAGTCCAAGAAGAAGTGGGGATTAGAGGAGCTCATGTTGCTGCTCAAAAGATTCAACCAGATTTTGGGTTTGGGCTTGACACAACTATTGCATATGATGTGCCTGGTGCTGCAGATCATGAAAAAATCACTAAGTTAGGTGACGGTGTCGCTATTAAAATAATGGATGCTAGTACTATCTGTGATACTAGAATGGTAAATTTCATGCGAAATCAAGCGTCTAAAAACAATATAAAATGGCAAAATGAAATACTAACTGCTGGAGGTACTGATACAGCAAGTATTCAAAGAATGACACCAGGAGGATCTATTGCTGGAGCCTTTTCAATTCCTACTAGACATATTCATCAAGTAATAGAAATGGTTCATAAATCAGATGTTAAAAACTGCATAGATTTAATGACCATTTGTTTAAGCAAACTTGACCAATCAGATTGGAAATTTTAATGATCTAAAATTAGCTTTGTTGCGTTTATAAACATTTATCATTCATTTCAATGAATCAAATATGTAACCATATTTTAATGATTGAACCTGCTGCATTTAAATTCAATTCTGAAACAGCTACAAATAATTTTTATCAAAACAATAAGTTAAGTGAGTCAGGGTCTCAACAACTTGCACTACAAGAGTTTAGTGATTTTATTGAAAAACTAAAAGGCAAAGGCATATCAACAACAGTTATCAAAGACACTAAAATTCCAATCAAACCGGATGCAATTTTCCCTAACAATTGGATTTCTTTTCATGAGAATGGTGTTGTAATCCTATTCCCAATGTGGGCAGAAAATAGACGTCAAGAAAGAAGATTAGATTTGTTAAGTAGGCTCAAAAAAGAACACAATTTTAAAATTAAAAAACAATTGGATTTTTCTTTATATGAAAAAGAAAATAAATTTTTAGAGGGAACAGGAAGTATGGTGTTAGACAGAAAAAACAAGTTGTGTTACGCAGCTATCTCTTTAAGAACTCATGAAGAGTTGGTCCAAAAATTCTGTGACAAAATGAATTATTCTGCCATCCTTTTTTCTGCCAACCAGACCATTAAAGGGAGAAGGGTTCCCATCTATCATACTAACGTAATGATGACCATTGCGGATAAATATGCCATTATTTGCCTTGACACAATTGACGATACTAATGAAAAAGAAGAAGTACTTAAAGCCCTAAAAAAAACCAATAAAGAAATTATTGAAATTACACCGGCCCAAAAAAATTGTTTTGCTGGAAACTCATTGCAGGTAATGGGAAATAATTCCGTCTATTTAATTATGTCAAGTAATGCCTTCCATTCTTTAAGCTCAAAGCAAGTTGCTAAAATAGAAAACTTTAATCCTATTCTTCATAGCGACTTAACTACCATTGAAAACATAGGTGGGGGAAGCGCAAGATGCATGATGGCAGAAGTTTTTCTGCCAAAATAATCACTAAAGTTCTGACTTAAATTGTTTTAAAAACCTTAGATCGTTTTCAGAATACAACCTTAAATCATTAACCTGGTATTTCAATTGAGCAATTCTTTCTATCCCCATTCCAAAAGCATATCCAGAATAAACCTTTGGATCAATTTTACAGTTTTCTAAAACATTAGGATCAACCATTCCACAACCCATAATTTCCAACCAACCAGAATATTTACAAACATTACATCCTTTTCCACCACAAATAGAGCAAGAAACATCCAATTCAGCTGAGGGCTCAGTGAATGGGAAATAAGATGGCCTAAGTCTAATTTTAGTTTCTTCTCCAAACAGTGCTTTTGTAAAATAAAGTAGTGTTTGCTTTAAGTCTGCAAATGAAACGTCTTTATCGATATAAAGCCCTTCAACCTGATGGAAGAAGCAATGAGCTCTGGCAGAAATCGCTTCATTTCTATACACTCTGCCAGGTGATATGGTTCTAATGGGCGGCTTTTCATTTTCCATAACTCTAACTTGAACAGAAGAGGTGTGTGTTCTTAAAGCCATTTCTTTATTAATGAAAAAAGTGTCCTGCATATCTCTTGCAGGATGTTCTTCAGGAAAATTAAGTGCTGTGAAATTATGCCAATCGTCTTCAATTTCTGGGCCTTCAGAAACCGTAAAACCAATTTGGGCAAAAATTTCAATGATTTGCTCTTTCACAATAGAAATGGGGTGTCTGGAACCTAAGACCGTTGGCTGAGCAGTCATACTAAAATCGATAGTTGATTTAGTTGCCTTATTTGAACCTGAGTTAGATTTTAACTCTTCTATCTTACTTGAAGCTAAATTCTTAAGAAGGTTCAATTGTTTTCCAAACTCTTTTTTTTCATCTAAAGGCACATTTCTAAACTGTGTAAAAAGATTTGTTATGCTGCCTTTTTTACCTAATAGTGAAATTCTAAACTGTTCTATTTCATTGCTGTCGCTCGAATTAAAATTAACAATCTGATCTTTTATAGTACTTATTTTATCGAACATATCTTATTTACTTCATTATGGTAACTGAAAGTATTGTTACTGGCTCTGATGGCTTATTACCTCTTTCTGTCTTAACATCACATATGGCATCTATTACTTCAATGCCTTGAATAACTTCACCAAATACTGTATAGCCATTATCTAAAAAAGGGGTTCCTCCTATTTGTTGATATACCTTTTTAGCTGTATCCGAAAAAGTAAATTGTTCTTGTTGGTGTTGGTAATGGGGGGCTTTTTGATTGATCTGATTTTCCATTTGAGACAATTGATTTAAATCATATTTTCTTCCCTGAACAATATAGAATTGACTGCCGCTAGATTTCTTTTCTGGATTCACATTATCCCCCATTCTTGCTGCAGCTAAAGCGCCTTTTTTATGAAATAAATTAGGTATGATTTCAGCAGGGATTGTTTCTCCTTCACTATTCTGTCCCAACTGCCCAGCAAAGCTCTTGTCTCTAGATTTTGGGTCTCCAGCCTGAGCCATAAATCCTTTAATTACTCTATGAAAAGTAATTCCATTATAAAACTTTTCATTAACTAATTTTATAAAGTTATCTCTATGTAATGGAGTTTCATTATATAATTTTAATGTTATTGAACCCTTTGATGTTTCCATCAGGATATGAGTTTCTTTAGATTGCTTTTTATTGTTTTTTAAAATCACACAACCATTGGTTATTAGTGTTAATAAAACAAGAATTGCAATTATATAGTTTTTAAACATTTATGATAATGTATTTTTTTTTACCTTGCAAATTAAGTAAATAGTAAAATATTATTCTATCATATTTATGAAAATCCGACTTTTTAACCAAAATATACTTTCAGCTGGCTTAATTATAGGACTATTAATGGGGCTAAATTCTTGTTATAAAACTGAAAACACAACTGCTGTTATTCATGTATTAGATAGTTCAACTAATTCTGCTGTTTCTGGGGCTCAAGTAGAACTTCTATATATAGCTGGTGACCCTAATTCTACTAGTATTCATGAAACACAAACTACAAACAATAGTGGAGATGCCTTTTTTGACTTTACTGAACAATATAAGGCAGGTCAAGCTGGGTTTGCTGTCTTGGACATAAGAGTAAATGGGACTTATAAAGGAATAATTGAAATAAATGAAATGGTAGCTAATGAAGAGACTGTTTATTTGTAATTAAGCTTCATAATATTCAACAATAGCTTCTTTAATAATTTCTTCCTGTTCATCAGCGTCTAATTTGGGGAACTTTTTCACTGTATCAAAATGAATCCACCCGTCCTGATCCCTTCCAATAGGTTTATAATAACCTTGAGGAGTAAAAATGACACATAAGCCAATATGCATTACTTCAACTTTTTGATCTTTAGTCAATTTATTGAATTCTATATTAAGTTCTTGAAGCCCAATAACAAATAAAATACTATTGATTTCTGGGGTTTCGCCAATTTTTTCTCCTAATTTTTTTTGAAGAGCTCTCCATTGCTTCTCTAGTTCAAAGTTCATGTTATTAATGATTATTTATTCTTTAAAAATAATGGGGTTATTATTAATTCTTGTTTAATGAACTAAATATTCAATCTAATGACTATTCTTAAATATTAAATTAATAAAATTCAATAAAAATTACCTGAAAAAATTAATTTTATCTTTTAAAATCTTAATTATGGAATTTCAAAACATATTAATTGATGTTAAAGATGGATTAGCAACAATTATCATCAATAGGCCTAAGCAGCTAAATGCACTAAATAAAGCAACAATAAAAGATTTAAATAAAGGACTACTTACTTTAAAAGAAGACAATAACGTAAGATGTATAATCCTTACTGGCTCAGGTGAAAAAGCTTTTGTTGCAGGAGCTGATATAAAAGAGTTTGCTCATTTTGGCATTGAAGAAGGAAAAAAATTAGCCCAAATTGGTCAAGAAAAACTATTTAATTTAATTGAAACCTTCCCTAAGCCTGTCATTGCTGCCATTAATGGTTTTGCACTAGGAGGAGGCTTAGAACTTGCCATGTCTTGTCACTTCAGAGTTGCATCAGAAAATGCTAAAATGGGCCTTCCTGAGGTTAGCTTAGGGGTTATTCCAGGATATGGAGGCACACAAAGACTCCCACAATTAATTGGGAAAGGTAAAGCTATGGAGTTAATTACTACAGCAAAAATGATTAATGCAGAAGAGGCGTTGCAATATCACTTGGTTAACTACGTTGTTAGTATAGAAGATCTTTTATTGACTTGTAAAAAAATCGCTACAGCAACATTAAATAATTCGCCTAAAGCAATTACAGCCGCAATTAATGCCGTTAATGCTGGATTTGACAATTCAATTAATGGATTTGATAAAGAAATTGAAGAATTTGGAAATTGTTTTGGAAACGATGAATTTAAAGAAGGAACATCAGCTTTTATGGAAAAAAGAAAACCAAATTATTAATTGAGCAACATAAAAAAACTCATAGGTCAGACAGCTATTTATGGCTCAAGTAGCATTATTGGAAGATTTCTAAATTTTCTACTTACCCCTTTATATGTAATTCAGTTTTCCAATGAGCAGTATGGGATAATTACTGAAATGTATGCCTATGTTGCTTTTTTAGTTGTGCTATTAACTTATGGAATGGAAACGGCTTTATTTCGTTTTTCAACCACAAACAAATATGATTATCATAAAATATACAGCAATACATTATTTTCCCTTATTACCACCTCTTCTTTTTTTATTATTCTAGTTAGTCTTTTTTCTCAAGATATTGCTAACCTGTTGAAATACCCTGATCATTCCGAATACATTATATGGTTTGGAATGATTGTTGGTTTAGATGCTATTTCTGCAATTCCTTTGGCGCAACTAAGATTGAAAGAAAAAGCTAAAAAATTTGCCTTAATTAACTTTTTAAATGTTGGTGTTAACATTGGTCTAAATTTATTTTTTATTCTTTATTGTAAAGAAAATTTTGAATCTGGAAACAATAACTGGGTAATAGACACCTTTTATAACGATGAAATTGGAGTTGGATATGTATTTATTTCAAATCTGATTTCAAGCATTATAAAGTTTGTCCTACTAAGTTCAGAAATGAATTTTAAAGGAAGTTTTGATTTTTCTGTCATTAAAGCTATGCTAAAATATGCTGCCCCAATGCTTTTTGTTGGGCTTGCTTATGTAATAAATGAAACCTTAGACAGGGCTATGTTAAAAGAAATACTCTATCAGCAATACTTAGACGATGGGGCTAATTCAAAACAGGCATTAGAATTAGCTCAAGCTAAAAATGGAATCTATGGAGCAAATTATAAAATTACAATGATTGTAAGCATGTTTATTCAAGCATTTAGATATGCTTCAGAACCTTTCTTTTTCAAAGATGGAACTAACAAATCTTCTAAAGAAACCTTGGCTAAGGTGATGAATTATTTTATAATTGTATTGGTTCTCATTTTTTTAATCATTACCCTTTATTTACATCTTTTTAAATACTTTATAAACAACCCTGATTACTGGGAGGGGTTAACTGTTGTTCCCATACTGTTAGGGGCTAATATTTTTCTTGGCATATATACAAGTTTATCTATTTGGTATAAACTATCTGATAAAACAAAATTTGGAGCATATATTTCAAGTGCAGGTGTAATTATAACTCTCTTTATAAATTTTTTATTTATCCCTAACTATGGTTATTTGGCATCAGCTTTTGCGACATTAGCCTGTTATGGATCAATGATGATTCTTAGTTATATATTAGGTCAAAAACATTATACAGTTCCATATAACCTTTGGAAATTTTTATTATACATTAGTGCTGGGCTATTAATTTATGGAATTAGTATCCCTTTTAATTCAGCAAAGGAACTATCTTGGATACAATATGGATATCATACCTTGCTGATTTTTAGCTTCATTATTTTGGTTATTGTTATTGAAAAGCCATTTAAAAAAAGAATGTTAGATTAACCCCATGGAGAAAATTAATATAAATATTATAAACTCATCAGGACATCAAAATCCTAAATTAGAGACACTTGGTTCAGCTGGTGCCGACCTGAGAGCTTTTATAGATGAATCTATTACATTAAAACCTTTTGAGAGACGATTAATTCCAACTGGAATTAAAATAGAACTTCCTATTGGCTATGAAGCTCAAATAAGGTCCAGAAGTGGCTTAGCCTATAAAAATGGAATATCTGTTCTTAATTCTCCTGGAACAATTGATTCTGACTATAGAGGAGATATTGGTGTTATATTAATTAACCTTTCTAAAGAAAACTTTGTCATTAATAATGGAGATAGGATAGCACAAATGGTTATTGCTAAACATGAATATCCTGTATTTATAGAGTCCACTGAACTAAGCATTAGTGAAAGAGGGGATCGTGGATTTGGAAGCACTGGGAAAAAATAAACTTTCAATTTGATTTATTCTAGGTTAATACTTGTCTTTCTTATTTCAATAGGAAGTTTTATTTCTAATGAGGCTTTATCACAATCAAAAAAACGCACAACTTTTGATGAGGCTAAATTTTCATCCTTATTAATTCAAGGTGTTACAGCTAAAATAAGTGGTGATTTTTATTTAGCCGACTCTCTTTTAAATGCTTGTATTAAAATAAACCCTAATGACCCTGTAAGCTACTTTGAGTTGTCTGGAATCTTATTAGAAAAAGGAGATGAATATGAAGCCATTAACATGGCTCAAAAAGCTGTTGAGATTGAGCCTAATAAAGAATGGTATTTAACGAATCTGGCAATCATATATCAAAACATAAAAAATTTTAAAAGCGCTAGTATATGTTTTGAAAAATTATGTAAAACTCATCCTAATAAAATTGAATATTTATTTTCATTGGCTGAATGCTATATGCAAGATAAAAATTATAAAAAAGCAATTAAATGCTTGGATAAAATTGAATCTATAAATGGATTAAGTCAAGATCTAAGTCTTCAAAAACATCAAATTTTTATATATCTAAGGAAGAAGAAAAAAGCACTTAATGAACTAAAAAAACTTGTTGAAAAAAAACCTGAAGACATTAGAAATTATGGACTTCTTGGAGAATATTATCAATCTATTGGTCGAAAAAAAGATGCTTTTGAAGTTTTTCAAAAAATGGTGGCTATTGATTCATCAAATGGTTTAGTTAGGCTTTCTTTATTTCAATATTATTATAGAATTGGGAAACATGAAAAAGCAGTAAATGAATTATTATCTGTTATGGATTCATATGATGTTGAGGAAAACATCAAACTTGAAATATTGCTTCAAATATCATATGAGAAAAATAGTCTTTTTACAATTTCAGAACTGGAAAATTTATTAAAGAAGTTCTTATTGCTTCACAAAAAAAATAGTGCTGCTTTTTTATTATTTGCAGATATAAAGTTTTTACAAAACAAAAATGATTCTGCTGCGATTTTTTTAAGAAAATCATTATCTATAAATCCAATGCCTTTTGAAGTATGGTCACAATTGCTTACATCAGAATTGTCTTCAAAAAAATTTTTAATCACAATTGAAGATGCTAAAAAAGCAATAACTCATCACCCAAATCAACCTCTTAGCTATTTAGTTTTAGGGGTTGCCCAATCATCAATAAATAAATATGAATTAGCACTTAAGAACCTAAAAAGCGGCATTTCCTTAGTAGTTGATGACTCTTTACTTTTAAGTGATTATGAACACCATATTGGAAATGCCTACTATAAATTAGGGGAAATAGAAAATTCGTTTATTTATTTTGAAAAGGCTGTAAAACACAATCCTAATAACCCTATTTTATTAAATAATTACAGTTATTATATGGCAGAACAAGAAGCAGATTTAGATTTGGCTGAAGACCTTATTTTAAAAGCACTGGAATACTTCCCTAATAATTCTACTTTTTTAGATACTTATGGTTGGGTATTATTTAAAAAAGAAGACTTTTTAAAAGCTGAAATATATATAAATAAAGCAATTAATAAAGCTCTTGAAGATAATGGCGCTCTTTTAGAACATTACGGTGATGTGTTGTTCAAACTAGGCCAAAAAGAAGAAGCAATTATTTTTTGGAAAAAAGCACAGAAAATGAAAGGAGTTTCAAAAAAAATAGAAACTAAAATCAATGAAGAAAAATATATTAAATAATATTTTATTAAACACTTTTTTTATTTGTTGTTTATACTCAAGTTGTAGCATTTTAAAGCATAAACCAAATGGAATTGAGAAAATAAAACCAATAAGCTATAAAAAGCTTATTAAAAATATTAATGATAATAATTTTAAGTTTGATTGGCTTAAAATGAAGGGCAATGTAAGCATTGGATTTAAAGGGGAAAATCAAAACATAAAAGGGAATTTCAGAATTAGAAATGATAGTATCATTTGGGTGAATTTTTCCAAATCAAGTGTTCAGATATTAACGGGACTTATTGGAAAAGATTCTATAAAATCTCTTATAAAGTATCCTGAAAAAAAATACTTTTCTGGTACTTTTAATGAATTAGAAAAAATGATTGGGGCAAAATTATCTTATAATTTAATTGAAAACCTATTTACGGGGAAGTTCATTGAGCTTAAAAACAATAAGAAAACCAACGTCAAAATAAAAAATAATAAATACTACTTTAGTTTAGAAAATAAAGACGGTTATAATAATTATAATTCAGAATATTGGATTAGCCCTAACCTTTTTAAATGTGACAGCATTTCACTTTATACTAAAAATAATGAGTCTAATATAAATATCTCCTATAGCGAATGGCATAATATGAACAGTCAATATTTTCCTATGAAAGTGAATTTTAATTTCACAAGCAATAGCGATACCATTAGATTGGAATTAAAATTTAAAGAGCCATTAAAAATAAATGAGAAACAACGTTTCCCATTTAAAATTACAGAGAAATATACACCTTTGACATTTAAATGATAAAGTCAAAATACATATTACTTTTATTTATCATTACCATTTCAACTAGTTTTTTTAGTCAAAAGAAAAGTGACCAACTAAAAAATCAAGAAAAAAAATTAATAAAAAAAATAGAAAATACTAAACTTCTAATTAAACAAACGAAAAATTCTGAAAAAGTCACGTTATCAGATATTGGGATTATAAATCATCAAATAAATTATAGAGAAAAACTAATTTCAAATTATAATTTTCAAATTAGAAAATTTGATGAAAATATTCATGAAATCAATAGGCAAATTATTTCTTTAGAAAACACTATTGGAGTTTTAAAAGAGGAATATAAAAAAATGCTGATGTATGCGTATAAAAATAGAAATCCAAATTATAAATACTTATATATTATATCCTCATCAAATTTTTCTGAAGCTTTTCACAGAATGAAATACATTGAACATTACGCGGATTATAGACAAAAACAAATTGACCGAATTTTAAAAAGTCAACAAGATTTAGCTATCGAAAAAAATTTACTTAATGCTGAAATTGAAAAAAAATCTTCCTTAATAGCTATAAAAAAAGACGAAAAAGAAAACTATTTAAAAGACAAGAAAAATCAAGAAACATCATTAAAGAAATTAATAGAAAATAAAGATTTATTAGTTAAACAGCTTAATGAACAATCTAAAAAAAGAAAAACAATTTCTATTGCTGTACGAAAAGCTATTGAGGAAGAAGTTAGATCTAAAATAAAGAAAAATAAAACTGAAAGTTTTTCATTAACTCCTGAAGGAATGGAGCTTTCTAAAAGTTTTAACAATAATAAAGGTCGTCTTTGTTGGCCTGTTGAAAGAGGAGAAATTAGTAGCAAATATGGAAAACATCAACATCATCTTGTAAATACAGCCACAGTTGAAAACAACGGTATAGATATTATTACTACAAAAAATGCTAATGTTAGGGCTATTTTTGGAGGCAAAGTAACCAGTGTGTTAATTATTCCAGGAGCTGGTAAAGTGGTAATGATTAGTCATGGAGAATATCGTACGGTGTACGCTAATCTGCAAGAAGTTTTTATAAAAAAAGGAGATATTTTAAGTGCAAAACAAAATATAGGTAAGCTTTTAATTAATGATGATGGGGTTTCTGAATCTCACCTTGAAATTTGGAAAATTTCAAGTAACGGAATGAATACGGTAAATCCAACATTATGGTTAAGTAAATAACTTTAGTTGATTTCAATTAAAACATCTAACCCTTTAAACATATCAGTTTTATGAACTGATTTTACTTTTATCTTCACATCACCATAATTAAAAATCATTCTATTTACAGTCTTATTTATGGATTGGTTTAAATATCCCAATTTAAACCCTTTGTAAAACACTGCAATTGCTTCAGAATCCCAAAAACGAGTTTTATCTTTTTCCATTTGCAACACCGCTCCATTGATAATTTTGTCCTTTATATAAATGTAGTCATGACTACTTAATTCACATAATTGGGTAAGTACTCCAAGTTTAGGAAGTTCTTTTTTAATAATTGGGCTGGTTCTTGTTATAGATAATGTATTCATAATTATGCTGATTTTAGTTTATAATTTGTGTTAATATCAAGGTCTTCCGGTTTTATTAACATCGATAAATTCAAATGCTTTTTAGGAGAAACTTCAGCAACAAGATCATTATTATTAAACAATCTTTTCCAAATGGATTTAGATTTATCAAGTCCAATTAATTTTTCACATAATCGACTGAACTTTAAAAAATCTAAAGGAATATCTGTATAGTATTTTTTATTATTAATAAAATATGTTCCATTTAAAAGAACAGAATTATCTTGCTTTTCATGAATAATAAAATGGACTTCAAAAAAATTATTTAATGTGTGATCTTGAATTTTCATAGTGTTATTTTTAATTACAACACTAAGGTCATGTTTTACTACGTAAAGTAATTACGTAGTAATTTATAGAAAATCTTTATAGTCAAAATCATACTTTTCTTTTACTGGGACTTTAATACCTATCCCATATGCCTTTACCTTTAATTTTCCTTCAAGAGATAGGTTTACTTTTTTACCAATTAATACATTTAACGACTTTAACATTGATTTCATTAAATTTGATTTGGTTGCATCAACTCCACAACTTATTTCAGACGTGGTTTCGGGTTTAAGTTTAAACTTCTCGCCAATTGATATATTTCCAATTTTATTGTCATTTATCAAAGCTAAAACAGATGCTTTTTTTATGGTAATTTGATAATTATTTGGATTATAAACTAAGATGGAAACACACATTGGTCCACAAGAATTTTTTTCATCAAATGAAATATTATTTAGCCCTTTAAATTCAATAGGTTTATAGGATATACAAGAACCTAAAAAAATAATTAAGCTAAAAAATATGCTTCTAATTAAAAGTGTCAATCAATTTTTCTTAAGTTCTGTAAAGTTTTTGTAAAACAATGGTATTGTTTCAATTCCTTTAAAATAATTAAATAATCCAAAATGTTCATTTGGTGAATGAATCACATCAGAATCTAAACCAAAGCCAAGTAATATTGTTTTAAGGCCTAAAACCTCTTCAAACATAGGGACTATAGGAATACTTCCACCGCTTCTAACAGGAATTGGTGACTTACCAAATGAAGTTTCCATTGCTTTTTTAGCGGCCATATATCCAGGAAAATCAGTAGGTATAACAACTCCTTCTCCACCATGATGAGGAGTAACCTTAACCTTAATACAAGATGGTGCAATTTTATTAAAATGATTTGTAAATAATTTAGTTATTGTCTCCGAATTTTGATTTGGGACTAGTCTCATTGATATTTTAGCATAAGCTTTTGAAGGCAAAACAGTTTTAGCCCCATCTCCAATATACCCGCCCCAAATTCCATTAACATCTAAAGAGGGTCTTATAGAAGTTCTTTCATTAGTAGAAAATCCGTTTTCTCCAGCAACATCTTCAATTTCTAAATCCTTTTGATAATCATGAATATCAAATGGGGCTTTTGCCATCTCTTTTCTTTCTTCTTTAGAAACTACTTGTACATCATTATAAAATCCAGGTATATTTATGGCTCCATTTTCATCATGCAAAGAGGCTATCATTTTGGACAAAATATTAATCGGATTAGCAACTCCACCTCCATAAAGTCCAGAATGTAAATCTCTATTGGGGCCAGTAACCTCAACTTCAACGTAACTTAAGCCTCTAAGTCCTACACAAATTGAAGGGGTATCATTAGCAATAATTCCTGTGTCTGAAACCAAAACAACATCAGCCTTTAGCAATTCAGTATTTGCTCTTACAAAAGTTTCTAGATTTGCTGAGCCTACTTCTTCTTCACCTTCAAACATAAACTTTACATTACAAGGTAAATTGTTTGTTTTTAACATGGCTTCAAAAGCTTTAACATGCATATACATTTGCCCCTTGTCATCACAAGCCCCCCTTGCAAAAATAGCACCATGTGGATGTATCGGAGTTTTTTTCACCACAGGATCAAATGGATCTGAGTCCCACAGCTCATAAGGGTCTGCTGGTTGAACATCATAATGACCATAAACTAAAACTGTTGGAAGTTCTTTATCAATAATTTTATCTGCATATACTATTGGGTGTCCTTTTGTCTCATGAATACAAATATTTTCAGCACCAGCAGCTTGTAGTTTTTCTTCTAAAAATTTAGCTCCTTTTAAAACTTCATCTTTAAATTTAGGGTCAGCGCTAACAGATTGGATTTTTAAAAAATCTAATAGCTCATTTAAAAACTTGTCTTGATTTTTTTCTATATATTTTTTTAACATTAGTCTTAGTTTAATTGTCAAATATACATTTCGTTTTTTACTTAATTATCTACACCAAACTTTTGCCTGTCATGTCCTCTGGCTGATTTAACCCCATTATTGAAAGAATTGTTGGAGCAACATCAGCTAAAACACCATCTTTTACACTATTAATAGCATCATCAACCACTACCATAGGAACCAAATTAAGGGTATGAGCTGTGTGAGGAGATCCATCAGGGTGAAACATTTTATCTGCATTTCCATGATCGGCAATGACAACAACAGTATAATTATTTTCTAATGCTACTTTTAATACCTGATTTAAACAGGAATCAACAGTTTCACAAGCTTTAATTATTGCTTTAGGAACTCCTGTATGCCCAACCATATCAGGGTTAGCAAAATTTAAACAAATAAAATCTGGTTTTTTTTCTTTAATTGAAGATGTTACCATTTTCGTAATTTTATGAGCACTCATTTCTGGTTTTAAATCATATGTCGGAACTTTTGGAGAATTTGCCATTTCTCTTTCTTCACCAGAAAATGGGGATTCTCTTCCGCCATTAAAAAAATAGGTGACATGTGGATACTTTTCAGTTTCAGCGATTCTTAATTGTGTTTTTTTATTGTTACTTAACACTTCTCCAAGGGTATTTTTTAGATTTTCTTTATCATAAATAACATGAATGTTATTGAAGGCTTTGTCATAGTTAGTCATTGTTAAATAATGTAAACTAATCGGATTCATACTGTATTCTTTAATAGCTAATTGAGTTAAAACAGAAGTAATTTGCCTACATCTATCTGTTCTAAAATTAAAGCACAAAACCACATCATTTTCAGAGATTTTACCTTCATCAGCTTTAATTATATAGGGTTCAATAAATTCATCTGTAATTTTCTGCTTATAACTTTTATTTATTGCTTCAATCGCAGTGTTTACAACATTCCCCTTGCCGTGTATAAGCAAATCATAAGCCTTCTTAATTCTTTCCCAGCGTTGATCTCTATCCATAGCATAATAACGACCAATAACGCTTGCAATTTTAATGTGAGTATTTTCTATTTTTTCATTTAACTCTTTTATGGTTGACAATGCTGAGTTTGGATTACAATCCCTTCCGTCTGTAAAAGCATGAATAAAAACATCCTTGACATTTTTATTATGAAATAAATCACATAGAGCTATCAAATGATTTAAAGAAGAATGTACTCCACCCTTTGAAACCAAACCCATTAAATGAATTTTAACACCTTTTTTTTCTGCATAATCAATAGCATTATTAATAGTTGAGTTGTTAAAAAAACTTTTATCATCAATGGCGTTATTAATTCTTAATAAATCTTGATATACAATTCTGCCTGCACCAATATTTAAATGCCCCACTTCAGAATTTCCCATTTGGCCATTAGGTAAACCGACATCTGAGCCATAAGTGACTAATTTGCTATTAGGATATTTATTAATTAGATGATCAAAACATGGTGTATTTGCTATATAGACACCATCAGATTTATTTTTTTCTCCAATACCCCATCCGTCAAGAATGAGAAGCGCTGCTTTTTTTGACATTTTCTAATTTAAATTGAATGGTGAAAATGCTTCCTTCCGGGGTATTATTTTGACAATAAATTTTAGCCCCATGCATTTTAACTATTTCATTTACTAAATACAATCCTAAACCTGTTCCTTTTGATGATCTGATGTCTTCATCTTCTACCCTGTAGAATTGTTCAAATATTTTTGTTTTTTCTTTATCTGGAACACCTATTCCTTTATCTAAAAAAGATAAATAAAGGTATGATGAGTCCATTTTGGTTTGGATAATAATTGATTGGTCTTCAGAAGAATATTTTCTTGCATTATCTAATAAGTTTTGAAAAACAGAAGTCATATAAAAATCATCAAAATTTAAAATTAACGATGTTTCAATGTTATTTTCAATGTTTTTGTAATAAGAATTCGAGTCAATAATAGAATTTACAAATTCTTTTAGCGCTATAGGCTTAATAGATAGTTTTTGATTGCTTCCTCCAATTGAACTGGCTAATAAAATTTTATCAACCAACTGTTGTAAACGATCTTGTTCTTGAACAATTTTATTTAAACTGCTTTGTTTTTTTTCTTCTGAAAGTTCTTTTCTATTAAGTAATGTTTCAGCAAACAACCTTGTTGAAGCAATAGGAGTCTTGAGTTCATGAGTTACCGAAAGAGAGAAGTTTTTTTGTCTTTTAGAAAGAGAAATTTCTTTATAAAATGATCGTATAACATAAAAGGCTCCTATTCCAATTATAGAAACAAATACCGCAGCTTCCCCCATTATCATACCAAGCCTTCTTGATACATAAGCTTCATCGCCATTTACTTCTTGAGTCAAAGAAATTATGTGATATCCCCACCAAAAAAACTGCAAGAGAACATAGCTTATCAATAAGCATAAAACAATAAGAGTGCGGTTTTTATTTGGAGCTTTTTTCAATACACTACAAAAATAGGCAATGTATCTTCAATGTTATAAAAGATGTATAAAATTATTTTAACCTATCCTTTAAATATAAAGCATCAACAATTTTATTATTTTCAAATCTGGGGTTAAATAATTGACAAAACACCCTATTTGGGTGACCAATAAAACATTAAAACAAAAAAAGCCCCCTGAAAAAGGGAGCTTTTAAGATGGTGGTGCCTCCAGGAATCGAACCAGGGACACATGGATTTTCAGTCCATTGCTCTACCAACTGAGCTAAGGCACCAACATTTGAGTCGCCAAAAATATAAAAATTTTATTTGCTTCGAACTTTTTGGGTCAATTAGTTGAAAATTAAGCTGCTGCATTTTATCTATTTATATTTTTGTCACTTGATAAAACCCATTAATTTTACACGCCATAAACCTCATTTACAGACATGAATATTTCCTACGACTGGTTAAAAAGCATCCTTCCTATTGATTTATCAGCAAAAAAAGCAGCTGAAATTTTAACAGATATTGGTTTAGAAGTGGAAAAAACTTCTTCATTTAACAGCGTTGAAGGGGGGCTTAAAGGCTTGTTAATAGGTCAAGTAAAAGAGGTTTCAAAACACCCTGATGCTGACAGGCTTAATATCACTAAAGTAGATATTGGCGGTGATGAGTTTAGCACTATTGTATGTGGAGCACCTAATGTAGCCGAAGGACAAAAAGTGGTAGTTGCTGTTCCAGGAACAACTATTCATCCAACAAGTGGCAAACCATTCGCTATTAAAAAAGCTAAAATAAGAGGTGTCAGTTCCTACGGTATGATTTGTGCTGAAGATGAAATAGGTCTAGGGAAAGAACATGATGGCATCATGGTCCTTGACAACAAAGCTGCTGTTGGGCAAGCTGCGGCTAACTATTTTAACCTTGAAGACGACACCATTTTTGAAATTGGATTAACCCCAAATCGAGCAGACGGTATGAGCCACTATGGCGTAGCAAGAGACTTACTCGCAGCTCTAAAGTATAAAAAACTAGTCCCAAGCAACACCAATTTAAAATCACTTCCAGAAGCAAAAAAATGGTCTACCTCATCGAACTATTCAAACTTTAAAGTTATAGTTGATCAAGAAGATAAATGCCACCGATATGCAGGTTTAATTTTAGAAAACATATCGGTTAAAGAAAGTCCTGATTGGCTTAAAAACAAACTAAAAGCCATCGGCTTAAAACCTATTAATAATGTTGTAGACACTACCAACTTTGTGTTGCACGAACTAGGTCAACCTTTGCATGCTTTTGACTTAGCTGAAATTGAAGGAAAAACCATTAAAGTAAGGTGCGCCAAAAAGGATCAACTCTTTACCACACTTGATGGAGCTGAACGCAAACTGCATGAAAACGATTTAATGATTTGCAATAATACAACCGAAATGTGTTTAGCAGGTATTTTTGGTGGTGAAAAATCTGGTGTTAAAGAAACCACCAAAACGGTTTTTATAGAAAGTGCTTTATTTGATCCCGTAAGCACAAGAAAAACAGCTAAAAGACACGGGTTAAACACCGATGCTTCTTTCCGTTTTGAAAGAGGGGTTGATCCAGCTATGGTAATTCCTGCACTAGTTATGGCTGCTGAAATAATGGAAGATATAGCTGGAGCTAATGTTTGTTCTCAAATAATAGATGTACATCCTGTAAAACACCAACCAATTACCGTTTCTATAAACTACTCCAACATTAGAAAACTTTGCGGCATTGAATTAAGTAATAATGAAATGAACTCCATTTTAACTTTGCTCGATATTCAAATCAACAAAACAGGAGAAAATACAGCTGACCTATTAGTTCCTAATTACAGAAATGACGTAACTAGAGAGGCAGACATTGCTGAAGAAGTTTTGCGAATTTATGGATATAATGAGGTTGAATTACCAACCAAATTGGAAAGTTCTATGTCGTTTACCCCATCTCGAAATGCGGTTAAATTGCAAAAGAGAATTAGCGATCATTTATCAAGTATTGGGTTAAACGAAATACTGTCTAATTCCCTTTCAAAAAGAGCGCATATTCAAGCCATTGAAAGCACTTCTAATTTAGACTTACAACACATTTCTCTATTAAACCCTTTAAGTAACGATACGGCTATTCTACGTCAATCTTTAGTTTACAACTTAATCGATGTTATTAAAACTAATCAAAACCATGGCGAAGTCAATTGTGCCTTGTTTGAATGGGGAAAAGTTTACCAAACTAAAAACGATAAATTTAAAGAGCAACAACATTTAACAATAGGTCTTAGTGGATTGCAAAACGATGAACATTGGTTTAATGGAAAATCACCTGTTAGCTTTTTTCAATTAAAAGGCATAGTTCAAAGCATACTTGAATTATTAGGATTACAAAATTACCAAGAATTAACACTTTCTTCACATAATATATGGAGCGAGGGAATCACCATAAATTACCAGAAAAAAGAAATAGCAAAAATAGGACTCTTAAATTCTGAATTGCTCACAAAAATGAACTTATCATCATCTTGTTACATTGCAGAATTAAACTGGGACGCTATATTGCCTTATGCCTATAAAACAAACACATCATTTCAGCCCATCAATAAGTTCCAAAAAGTATATAGAGATCTTTCTTTTTTAATTACTGAAAAAGTAACCTTTCATGAATTAACACATTGCATTAGTAAGGTTAAAAATAAAATTTTACAAGAAGTTTCTTTATTTGATGTGTACAGAAACAAGAAAAGCCTTCCTGGGAAAAAAGCCTATGGCCTTAGGTTTGAATTTCTTCATTCAGAGAGAACCTTAACTGACAAAGAAGTGGATAAAGTAATGAAACAAGTGCAAGAAAAAATAACCAAAGAATTAAATGCTGAATTAAGATAATAATAATGAAAATTTGGTTTGGATATTGGTTTAAAAGTTGGTCTATTTTTTATAAAATAGGATTTGCTATTGTTCGAACAGGAATTAGAACATATTTTAAAAGGATTGAAATTTCTAATTTTTACAACCTACCGGAAAACTGCGGATTACTTTTTGTTGCCAATCATCAGAATGCTTTTTTAGATCCAATTGTTTTGGCTGCTAATCTAAAAACTCCAGTTTATTTTTTAAGTCGTGCAGATATTTTTAAAAAAAAATTAGCCAATACTGTACTTCGAAAAGTTCACATGTTACCCATTTATCGTCAGCGTGATGTTACAGATACCGCTGAAAAGAACAAAGAATCTTTTGAATTTTGTTTTGATGTATTAAAGAAAAAAGAGCACGTTTTAATTTTCCCTGAAGGCAATCATAATTACAAGAAACATTTGAGAACTCCCCTAAAAAAAGGCATTTCAAGAATTGCTCTAGGAAGTGCAGAAAAATACAATTTCGATATGCCAATATATATTATTCCAATGGGTTTAGATTACAGCAATCATTTCAATATGAATGCTGAAATGTTAATAAATTTTGGTAAACCGATAGATGTTTCAAAACATTTCAAAGCCTTTCAAGAAAATCCAACAGAAACCATTACTAATTTAACAAAAGAAGTTGCCACAAGCTTAAGAGAAGTAATGCTTGACATAAAAGATGAAGAAAACTACTTGACCATCTATAATATATTACATCATTTTCCTATTCAAGATAAAAATAAATCAATTCTTGAAAAAGTAAGGTTTCAGCAGAAACTATTAAACAAAATAGATGCTTTAAAAAACACTGATATTAATCAATTTAACCAACTTATTAAACACTCCGAATCATTATTTAATTTCACTCACAAAAACAAAATTCGAGCTTTCTTATTTACAGAAAAAGAAGAAAATATAATGTCGAATAAAATTATAATCAACAGCTTATTTTTATTGTTATTTTTCCCTATACATATTGTTGGATTGTTTTGTAATTATCTTCCGTATAAAACACCCGTATGGTTCGTCAATTCAAAAGTAAAGGATGTTCATTTTCATAGTTCTTTAAAATTAGCGATGGGAGTAGTTTGTTTTGGGATTTTTTGGAGCATATTATTGCTAGCAATGATGTTTTTCTTTTGTTGGAAAATTATTTTATGTTACGCCTTATCCTTGCCTGTATTAGCCTTTTTAAATTGGAAATATTGGCTTACATTAATTAAAACAAAAGGCAGAATTAAATTTCAAAAACTTAAAAAAAATGGAGCATTAAAAGAAGCTAAGGAAGATTATAAATCTATTACCCAGATATTAGAATTATAAAACTCCGTTTCCAGAAAACTTTCCTTCTTTGTACACGTCTATTCTTTCAAGCAAGCCATTTTCATCGTAAATATAGTGTTTGCCAGACCATAATTTACCGCTTTTAAAGGCGCCATCCATAAGGATGTCTTTGTTCTCATTATAGGTTTTATGATAACCGTCTTTTAGCATTTTACCTGCAGCAGATGGAAGAAATCCAATATTAAGCTCTCCTTCTGCCTCTATGGGTTCAGCATTAGAAATTATTTCTTCTGCTTCTTCAATTGGTGGATTTTTCCTTTCAATAGTACCTGATGTAACAGACTCCCCTTTGGAATTAAATGTAATTTTCTCTTTCACGTCTCCATTAGGCCATTTCCTTATGGCCTCGCCAGAACCTTTACCATTTACAGTTTCAAAAACTAATTCTTCTGCACCATTTGGATAATAATATACCACCTTGCCTTCAGTTTTTCCCTTGCTATTGAATGTTTTTTCTTGAGCTATAGTACCATCTTCATAGTACCTAACAAATTTCCCATTATATACTTTAGATTGCCATGTTCCCTTTTCTTCTAATTGCCCATTTGGAAAATACAATTCAAAATTTCCATAGGACCTGCCATTTACATAGTTAATTTTACTCTTTATGATTCCTGATGGATAGTATTTTATCCAAACCCCTGTTTTTCTTCCGTTTTGAAAGACCCCCTCTTCAACTTTAGATAATGGATGATAGGACGTATCTTTTTTCATTTGACCATTCATTACCCAGTACCCATTTCTTCTACCTTCACTCATTTGATTCAGAGTATCGTTTTGGCTAACCAAATAAAACACAAAGACCATATTAAAGGTCATAAACAATAGAAACCTAGCGGTAATAATTGATATTTTATTTTCTGTTGGCAACTGTAAACTAATTAATTATGAATTGTTTAGAAATTTTATTAATCATTGTGGAAACCGTAGACTCTAAATCAAAAATTGGCTTCCAGTTCCAATCATTTTGTGCAAATGAATCGTCAGTACTTTCTGGCCAAGTAAGAGCAATTTCATTTCTAAAATCTGGCTTAAAATTCAATTTAAAATCTGGTAAAAGTTTTTTAATTTGTAAACCAATTTCATTAGGTGTAAAATTCATGCCATTAACGTTGTAGCTAGACCTAATCGTTAAATCTTCTTTGCTGGCTAACATGAGCTCTTTTGTAGCTCTTATGGCGTCATCCATATACATCATTGGAAGACGAATATCTTCAGCTAAAAAAGAAGTGTAAGAACCCTTTTTCAAAGCTTGATGAAAAATATCAACAGCATAATCTGTTGTTCCGCCCCCAGGTTCACTTTTATAACTTATCAAACCCGGATATCGTAAACTTCTTACATCAACTCCATAGTTGTTATAATAATATTCGCACCACCTTTCTCCAGCTAACTTGCTAATTCCATAAACAGTTGATGGTTCAGCAATTGTTTTTTGAGGTGTTAAAACTTTTGGCGAAGAGGCCCCAAAAATAGCAATAGAGCTTGGCCAAAATACTTTTTTAATGTGGCCCTCTTTTGCTAAATCCAATACATTAAAAAGGCCTTTCATATTTAAATTCCATGCTGATTGTACTTTCTTTTCAGCAGTGGCAGAAAGCAATGCGGCTAATAAATAAATTTCATCAACATTTTGAGACTTAACTAAGTTAAAAAGGTTTTCATTGTCTAAAACATCAAGAGGGAAAAAATCTACTTCCTTAATTACGTCAGGTGGTGTCGCCTTTATATCAGTTGCTATAACCTGATTAATCCCATAGGTATTTATTAAATCTAATATAAGCTCTGTACCTATCTGTCCTGAAGATCCTATGACTAACTTTTTTCCCATTACAGAGTGTTAATTTCTAACAAAAATAAAAAAATCGTGCTCAGTTAGTAATTTAATATGTTAGAATTATGAGGGAACCTAGTAAAATGTATGTCTTTTACTATCCTATAAATGGTTTCTCTAAATTCTGTAATATGTTGTTTTTTAATAGCTGAAATAAATGTACTCATTTGATTTTTACTTTTCCAAGTTTTAATAATGGGCTTCAAATCTTCTTTTTGAAATTGATCTATTTTATTAAAACAATAAAGTATCGGTTTTGGAGTTTCGATAATTTCATTTAACGTTTCTTCAACTACTGCCATATGCTCTTCATGAGACGGGTGGGAGAGGTCAACAACATGCACCAACACATCAGCCTCTCTTACTTCGTCAAGAGTAGATTTAAATGATTCTACCAATTGATGTGGAAGTTTTCTTATAAAACCTACAGTGTCACTTAGCAAAAAGGGAACTTGATTAAAAACTACTTTTCTAACTGTTGTATCAAGAGTGGCAAATAGCTTATTTTCAGCAAATACGTCAGACTTGCTTAAAACGTTCATCAATGTAGATTTTCCAACATTAGTATAACCAACAAGGGCTACCCTGACGGTACTTCCTCTGTTATTTCGTTGAGCTGTTTTTTGTTTATCAATTTTTACAAGTTTCTGTTTTAATTGACTAATTTTTTGACCTATAATTCTTCTGTCAGTTTCAATTTGGGTTTCGCCAGGACCTCTCATCCCAATACCTCCTTTTTGTCTTTCTAGGTGAGTCCACATTCTGGTTAATCTTGGAAGTAAATATTGATATTGAGCAAGCTCTACCTGAGTTTTTGCATGAGCTGTTCTGGCTCTACTTGCAAAAATATCTAGAATTAAATTGCTACGATCTAAAATTTTACATTGAAGTTGTTTTTCAATATTTCTAAGTTGAGAAGGTGTTAAATCGTCATCAAAAATAGCCATATCAATACAATGCTCTTTAATGTATTGCTCAATTTCATTAAGCTTCCCCTTCCCCACAAATGTTTTAGAATTAGGTAAATCCACTTTTTGAATAAACCTTTTAAAAGTTTTTGCTCCTGAAGTTAGGGTTAAGAACTCTAATTCATTTAAGTACTCCTCAGTTTCATTAAGATTTTGACCTCTTTGAACCAGCCCAATTAAAATAGCTTTTTCAATGCTTTTTTTAGTGCTTAAACCCATAAGTTAACGCCCTGTTTTTCTACAGACACAATAAGGTGATTATTTATTTTTTCTAGCATAAATAAATGATTTAACACAAAGAAACATGTAGATAGAACCAGTAGCAAATAGCATTAACATAGATCCTGTTGCATAATTTAGTCCATCATTCATTTTCATAAAATATCTAGTTCCCCCTAAAGCACATAATAAACCAAAAACTACAGATATATGCATCCAAAGTTTTCTTTTTTCAGGGTTTTTAATTGCAAGCAATCCTGACAAAAACAAAGGCCCCCCTAAAAAAGATGGAAAATAAGATGTAATTGAATCGGATGAAGATAAATTAGAAATTAATAGCCCCCATATAATAAGAAAAATTCCATAAGAAATAGAAATAGTCGGCATTGACATTCCCAAAACTTTAAATTCTGATGTTGTGTTATCTTGCATAATTATCATTTTTTCCAAAGCTATAAAATGAATACATACACATGATAAATCAATAAAGTTTTTTAAGTTTTGTGTAAAAAAATTTATACTTTCATTAGCTTATGAAAAGAATCTTTGTTTTTTTTCTTGTCTTTTTGGGTGTTAATTTTATGGCTCAAAACGATTCTTTTCAGCCTAAACATGGGATTACCAATAAATACCTTCCTACATATGCTTTAACTAATGCTACTATACATATATCCAGTAAAGAAATTATAAAAAAAGGAACGTTACTGATAAAAGGAACCAAAATAATTTCAGTGGGTAAAGACGTAAATATCCCAAAAAACAGCATTGTCTTAAATATGGATGGCAAGCACATTTACCATTCATTTATAGAACTAAATAGTCAATTAGGAATTAAAAAAGAAAATAGAAAAAAAAGATCTTCTAAACCTCAATACTACACTTCAAAACCTGGGCCATTCCATTGGAATGAAGCCATTCGTCCAGAATATAATTCAGAAAACCATTATATGTATAATAATATAGAATCTAAAGGCTACATAAAAAAGGGGTTTGGAGTTGTTCTTACTCACAATCAAAATGGAATAATAAGAGGAACAGGAACGTTAGTATGTTTGTCAAATAAAAAAGAAAAGCAAATATTAAAAGGATCAAGTGCGACTTTTTTCTCTTTCAACAAAGGAACTTCCAATCAAGTTTATCCAAGGTCGTTGATGGGAAGTATTGCATTATTAAGACAATTTTTCATTGACGCCAATTGGTATGAAAATTCAACCAAAACAACTAAAAATCTTTCTTATGAAGCTTACATAGAACAAAAGAGTTTCCCTAAGGTTTTTTCTATTGATTATAAAAGAGATCTTTTTAGAGCTCAAAAAATAGCTGACGAGTACAATCTATCTTTTATCTACAAAGGAACAGGTCGGGAATATGAAAACATAAAACAAATTATTAACATTAACCCTTCTTTAATTATCCCTTTAAACTTTCCAAGAGCAATGGATGTTAGCGATCCTTATGTTTCTATGAAAGTTAGTACAAACGATTTAACCCATTGGAAATATGCAGCAAGCAACCTTGCTTTACTAGAAAAAGAAAATTTAAATTTTTGTATTACAAGTGACACTTTAAATTTCAAAGATTTCTTTAATAACTTAAGCTTAGCCGTTAATAGAGGCTTATCTTATGATAAAGCCTATTATTCGTTGACTGAAGGGCCTGCAAAATTATTAGGTATTGATGGTTTTTGCGGAACTATTAAAGAAGGAAACCTTGCTAATATTTTGGTTTCTAATGATACATTATTTAAGAATAAAACCATTATTTATGAAAACTGGGTTCTTGGAGAAAGAACCATTCTGAAAAAAAAACCAATAAATGATTTGAGAGGATCCTATAACCTAAACATTAATCAGAACATAAGAAAATTAGTTGTTAAAGGGGAAATAAATAAGCCAAAGGCTATAATTATATACAACATAATTTCTGATAGCATTTCAAAAAACGGAGACATCGTTACCGACTCATTAACCAAAAAAGGAATTAAAGTAAAAAAGGAAATTAAACAACCTGTCAACATTCAAAGAAGTGAAAATATTATCACTCTAAGTTTTCCATTAACTGACAATTTTCTTACACTATCAGGCACAATTAATTTTGATAGCGGATCATGGGATGGGGCTGGTCAATCAAAGGATGGCACTTGGTTTAAATGGTCAGCAATAAGAAATAAAAAACATATTGCTAAAATTATAAATTCAAATGCATTCATTGACACAACAAAAGTTTTTATTTCTAATCAACATATTGATTATCTGCCTAAAAACAGTTTAAATGCTGGTAATGTTGTTTTTAAAAATGCTACAATATGGACAGTTGATGAAATGGGAACTTTTAAAGGTGATTTATGGATTAAAGATGGCATAATAAAAGATTTAGGATTACAAATTAACATTACAGACACGAATCAATTGAAAATTATTGACGCTACTAATAAACACATTTCTCCAGGAATTATTGATGAACACTCTCACATTGCCATAGAGCGTGGTGTTAATGAAGGTTCTCATGCAATAACCTCTGAAGTGAGAATTGGTGATGTAATTAATCCTGAAGATATTAATATATATCGCCAACTTGCTGGTGGAGTAACCTCAGCTCAATTGTTACACGGCTCAGCCAATCCAATTGGGGGGCAAAGTGCTGTAATTAAACTTCGATGGGGATCAACAGCTGAAGAAATGAAAATTGCAGAAGCTCCTGGTTTTATAAAATTTGCATTAGGAGAAAACGTAAAACAATCCAATTGGGGGTATAGCTATAACATAAGGTATCCTCAAACCAGAATGGGAGTTGAACAATTGTATTACGATGCTTTTATAAGGGCTAAAGAATATGAAATAAAATGGAAAAAATACTTAGCTCTTGATAAAAAGAAACAAATAAAAAAATCCGCTCCGAAAAAAGATATTCAGCTTGACGCTCTTGTTGAAATTATGAACCAAAAAAGATTTATCACATGCCACTCTTATGTACAATCTGAAATTAATATGCTTATGCATATGGCTGACTCTATGGGGTTTAAAATTAATACTTTTACTCATATTCTTGAAGGCTATAAAGTAGCTGACAAAATGAAAACTCACGGAGCAGGAGGGTCAACATTTTCAGATTGGTGGGCTTATAAATATGAAGTAAGGGATGCTATCCCCTACAATGCGTGTCTATTAAGTCAAATGGGAATTATAACTGCCGTGAATTCAGATGATGCTGAAATGGCTAGACGATTAAATCAAGAAGCTGCAAAAGCTGTTAAATATGGAGACTGCAGCGAAGAAGACGCGCTTAAGTTAGTTACTATTAATCCGGCCAAATTATTACATATAGATGATAAAGTTGGTAGTTTGAAAGTAAATAAAGAGGCAGACATTGTTTTGTGGAGTGACAACCCCCTATCTATATATTCAATTGTAGAACAAACCTATGTAGATGGAAAACTTTTATTTGATCGAAAACAAAATAAAATAGATGAAAAAGAATTAATTAAAGTACGTGCTGAAATAATTAGTGACATGATTTCGGCTAAAAACAACGGCAACCCTATTGGTCCTTTAAAAAAACAAAATAACTCAGTACATAAGTGCAACCAAACTATAGAAATTGAAGATTAAAATTTACATAGCATTTGTCTTTTCAATATTATCTTTTTTTGGATGGAGCCAACATTCGCAAGATCCAAGTCAAACTCAAAAAATACTATTACTTGGTGGAACTGCCCATTTAGGAAATGGAAAAGTAATTAAAGATGCTGCTATTGCATTTGAAAATGGGAAAATCACTTTTGTTAAAAACCTATTATTACAAAATGTTGATACTTTAGAATTTGACGCTGTTTTTCACACTAAAAATAAACACATATATCCTGGATTTATAGCAACTAATTCTACTCTTGGGCTTTTTGAAATTGGTGCTGTTAGAGCAACTTTAGATTATAAAGAAGTTGGGGAATACAATCCTAATGTAAGAACCATAACTTCATATAATACAGATTCAAGGATTATACCTACAATAAGAACAAATGGAATATTATTGGGTCAAATATCTCCAAGAGGAGGCGTAATTTCTGGAACTTCATCAGTTGTTCATTTTGATGCTTGGAATTGGGAAGATGCTCTAGTTAAATTAGATGAAGGAATACATATGAATTGGCCCAAATACCGCATCATAAATGGTTCAGATAAAAAATATATTAATAATGTTAATCAAATTCATAGCTTTTTTGATAAAGCAAAAGCATATTATGAAGAAAAAGACAATGCCATTGATTTAAAACTTGAAGCATTAGTAGGAATATTTAATGGAAATAAACGGTTATATATTAATGCCAATGATGTTCGTCAAATTAAAGATTTAATTGCATTTAAAAAGAAATACAACATACAACGATTGTCAATCGTTGGTGGTCAACAAGCTGTTTTGGTACCTGATTTATTAACTGAAAATAAGATTTCTGTTCTGCTTAAAAGGGTTCACTCTCTGCCAAAATACAAACAAAGCGAAATTCATGGTCCTTATGAATCTGCTGCTATATTGTCAAAGGAAGGGGTAGAGTTTTGTTTTCAAAATGCTGGCGACATGGAGCAAATGCAAACAAGGAATCTGCCCTTTTTAGCGGGAACCGCTATTGCTTATGGATTAGATTATGAATTGGCTGTAAAGGCTTTGACTCAAACTCCAGCTAAAATATTAGGTTTAAAAAATTATGGTGAACTTAAAGTTGGTAAATCCGCTACATTATTTATTTCTGAAGGAGATGCTCTTGATATTATATCCAATAAAGTAACATATGCTTTTATTGACGGAAGAAGAATTGAACTAAAGAATGAACAAGAAAAAAACTATATTAAATACAAGAAAAAGTATAATTTAAAAAACTAAAGGATCAATAATTCTTATACGTAATTTTAGATGATTCTGGATCTATAAATTTCCACTTTCCTGACTTTTTACCCATATTGTATTCTCCACTATAAAGTAGTTTTCCGTTTTCTAAAAAAACTTTTACTGAGCCATGCGATAACCCATTAACATAAAAACATTCACTTTGAATTTTTCCATCTGGAAAATACGAAACCCACTTTCCTTCTCTTTTTTTATTTATCACTTCTCCCTTGACTATAGATTTATCTTTTTCATTAGAGCCTGAAAATGGAATTGTAATTTCATTTGTTTCTAATTTAGTGTTTTTAGATAACGAACTCCTTTTTTCTGTTGCTGAATCTTTAACTGTAAATTCAATTGCTTTTTCTTTACATGAAATAAAAATCAAAATCCAGAATAACATGTACGGCAAATAATGAATTTGGCATAAAAATTGGTTAATTTTTTTTATGAGAAATTTTAATTTCATAATGTATTTAATGGCTCTTTCATTAATTTTTTCAAGCAGTATTATTTACAAAAATAATGAAAACCCAATAGGAAATAATACTAAAAACAATGCATTTACTTATGGAGAAAAACTAAATTATAAAATATCATATGGCCTAATAGAGGCTGGCCATGTCCAATTAAATGTAAAAAAAACATCTAAAAAATTTCAAAATAGAAATGTTTATCACATTATAGGATTAGGCTCAAGTTCTAAAACATTTGATTGGTTTTTCAAAATAAGAGATCGTTATGAAAGTTATGTAGATTACGAAAAATTAGTTCCGTTGCTGTTTATAAGGGATGTTAATGAAGGGGGTTATGTTATAAAACAAACTTATGAGTTTGATCATAAAAAGAGAGTTGTCAACACTGAAAAAGGAAGTTTTAGCATTAAAAAAAATATACAAGACATGCTTTCTTGCTTTTATTTTGCAAGAACATTAGACTTAAATAATCTTAAAAAAGGAGATATTTTAACCTTTAATGCTTTTGTTGATGAGGAGAGTTATCCACTTAAAGTTAAATTTTTAGGCAAAGAAATCATAAAAATTAAATCTGGTAAATTTAAAGCGCTAAAATTTTGCCCCATTGTGCAAACTGGAAGAATTTTTAAAACCGAAGAAAGCCTATCTGTTTGGATATCAGATGATTACAACAAAACCCCTCTTCTTGTTAAAGCAAATATTTTATTTGGCGCATTAAGAATGGAAATGATAAAAATGGAAGGAGAATTAAACCCTTCGAGTGTTATTCGGTAGTTTTCATAGATTAATTGTTAATAACTAAAAGCATGTTATCTGAGGTAAAGCTTATTATTAAGCAATTATTTTAATATATTCACAACAGTATTAATCAATTAAAAATTTTAAAAATGGGGTATTCACATACTAACAGTAAAGGAAAAACTTACTTTTTACATTCAAAAGATGTTGAATTAAAAGGTGGTAGAAATCAAACTATATATTATTTTGCTAAAGATCAAAGAGCTGAAGCTTGTGATCTGCCTGCAGGTAAGCAAGTAGTTGAAAGTCCAAAAACTGGGCTTCCTTTTGTAAAGGGAAAATAAACTGTAATAGTTTTATTTAAAAACATTAAGCCGATTATGTGTAAAACTTAATCGGCTTTTTTTGTACCTATCTTTTTGATTACATTTATGTTTTTAAAATTAAATGACTATTATATTACACGGGGTCCTTTTTGGCTTATTGTTAAGTTTTCTATTGGGGCCTGCTTTTTTTATACTTATTGAAACAAGCATTAGCAAAGGCTTTAAAACTGCTTTTTTCTTTGATTTAGGAATATTGGTTAGCGATGCCATTTATTTACTTGCTTCATTTTTTGTAGCTAAAGAAATTAATACCTGGCTACATGAAAACCCTTACATTAAATACGTAACTGGATTTGTTTTTATTTTAATGGGGGGCATTTCATTTTATAAATACTACATTAAAAAATCAGAACTTAGTTCCACCCAAAAAGATAATATAGAAAAAGAAATGCCAAGCCCAATTGCTTCATTTATGAAAGGAGTAGGGTTAAATGCTATAAACCCTGGTGTTCTTATTTATTGGATTGCAGCATGCACATATGCCACTGAAACACTTGAAATTTCGGGATTAAATTTAATTTATTATTTCGGGGCCACCTTATCTACTATGCTTTTAGTGGATTTAGGTAAAATTTATTTTGCTAGCAAATTAAATAAAAAACTTACTCCTAAAAATATTCGATCCATTGGCATGGGTGTTGGAATTACCTTAATTTTCTTTGGAATAGCCATTTGCTTAAAAGATGTTAATGTCTGAAAAAGACTTTATCATAGTTGGGCAAGGTTTAGTTGGCAGTATATTGGCTTTAACTCTTGAAAAATTTAATAAATCTTTTATTGTTGTAGATTGCGTAAATGAAACCTCTAGTTCAAAAGTTTCTGCAGGGATTTTAAATCCAATATCATTCAAAAGATGCATTAATTCATGGAAAGCAAATGTTTTAAACCCATTCAGTATTTCTTTTTATAAAGAAACTAATGTTAAATTACAATCGAACGACTTCATTTCTTTAGACGTGGTTCGAATTTTTAGCTCATATGAAGAACAAAATATTTGGCATTCTAAAACTGGAGATAATAGGTATAATTTATTTCTTAGTTCAGATTTTGATTTACCTAAGTCAAATATTGTTTTTCCCTATGGTGGTGGAAAAGTGAATTCCTGTGGAAGATTAATAGTTAAAGATTTTCTTTCATCCTGTTTTAATTATTTAAATAAAAAAAAGGCAATTATTAGGGTTAATAGTATCCAAAAAGCAATTCCTAAAATAAACGGAAATTACTGTGTGCAAAATTACAAAGCAAAACACATCATTTACTGTGAAGGTCTAGATATGCTTAATAATCCAATTTTTAATTATTTACCTATTATTCCTAATAAAGGTGAGCTTTTAAAAATAAAATGTGCAGAGCTTCCAAATGTTTTGCTTAGCAAAGGAATATTTGTTTTGCCAAATAATTCTAAAAACAACTTTACTATTGGAGCAACATACGATCATAAAGATAAATCAAAGTTTCCAACAAGAAGTGCTAAAATTGAACTATTAAAAAAGTTTAATAAAATTGGAGATTTTAACATTAAAATTATTGATCAAACCGTAGGTTTTAGGCCAACAACTGTTGATAGAAGGCCTTTAGTTGGGGAACACCCTATTTTAAAAAAATCATATGTAATAAACGGCATGGGAAGCAAAGGGGTTATGATGGCGCCTTGGTTAGTAAATAATTTAATTAGGCACATTATTTTTAATGAAGCACTTGAAAAAGAGGCAAGCATTAAAAGACATGAAAAAAAATTAAAGAAAGAAAATATAGATTTTGCTTCACAACTTTGTGTGAATTAGTTTCTCTATGTTATTTTTGGCATATTTATTGATTCATTATTTTAGATGATAAATAATATTATTATTATACATAGTTTATTATGTTTAATTAAATTTGAAAAATATGGATAATCAAAAAAACAAAAATATTAAACCAATGAGATTACTTTTTTTATTTGCATTCTTTGCGTGCTTTACGATACAAACATCAGCTCAATGTGTTAAAGGGAATTGTCACAAGGGTCATGGAACTTTTAATTGGGAAAATGGAGATATATATGCTGGCAGCTGGGACGATGGCTTTCCGAACGGTTACGGAGATTTTTTTCACGAAAATGGAGACAATTACAAAGGTCAATTTAAGAAAGGGAAAAAAGAAGGTAACGGAAGATATACTTGGAAAAATGGAAATTATTATGATGGCGCTTGGGAAGCTGATAAAGCAAATGGTAGAGGGAAATATCATTGGGCGGCAGAGGGAGCTACTTTTGAAGGTAGATTTAAAGAAGGTGGAATAACTAATATTGAAGTTGGTGTAGCTGTAGAAACACCAGAAAAAGACTAATCTTTTTTTGTTGCTGCTAAAGCAACTACATAAATTGATTTGTTTTTGTTGGAGTCAAGAGCTTCTAAACAACTTTGTAGTGTTGCCCCTGTGGTAACAACATCATCTAATATTAAAAGGCGCTTATTTTTAAGCGTCTTTTTTTTATTTAAGTAATATTCTTCTTGAACATTAATTGATCTCTGAAATCTATTGCTTAATGTTTGAGATTTTATACCGTTTTTTCTTTTAAGCCAATTGGTAACAATTGGGACATTAACTACGGTTTTTAATCCTTTAGCTATTTCTTCAGACTGATTAAACGTTCTTGACCTTAATTTTTTTTTACTTATCGGAACAGGGACAATACAATCAATTTTATCATTATAATTAAGTTCTTTAAGTCTTTTGCCTAACTCTACACCTAAAACATGTGCTGAAAGTCGATCGTTTTTGAATTTAATATTATGTATGATTTTTTGAAGAATACTGTTTTTAATTAAAAAATATAAACTAAAAAATCCGTCTATTTTTTTTCTTCCAAAACTAAACTTCGGATCATAATTTTTTATAGCATATTCGTTAATCTCAATAAAACAAGAAGTACATATTGCCTTTTCAGATTGGATTAATAGGCTTTGGCAACCAGAACATTTTGCTGGAAAAATCAAAGAAATAAAATCACTTAACATTGACATATGGATATTATTATAAATATTGGCACTCTTCTTGATGAGTTAGTTTTATCTTTAAAGAACTAAAATAGAACTATAGCAATTATGGAAAACGAAGAAAAGAAAAAAATAAACTATTCTTTATATATAATTTTGGTATTGCTTGCTGTATTAGCATATTTAGCGTTCAGTATTAGCAAATTAGATAACAATATTCATCAACAGAATGAAAAAATAAATTCATTAGAGATTGGAAATCAAGAAATGAACGATATGCTAATTAATGAAGGTATTATTAGTGATGATGATGATAAATCTTTAAAAAAAAATTTAAATACTCTTTTAAATTCATACGACAGCTTAGAACAAACTAATACAATGGCTGTTGATAGCATTAATGCACAAAGAGAAAAAATAACCTCTCTAATGGATGACCTTCAAAAAGAACAGGCTAAATCGAAAAAAGATAAATACAAAATTTATAAACTAAAAAAAGAAGCAGAAACACTTAGAACCATAATGAAAGGGTACATACACACTATTGACTCTTTAAACACAATGAATATAACATTACAAAATACATTAACAGAAAAAAATAAAACCTTAAATAAGGTAAATAGTGAAAATGAAGAATTTAAAAAACACAATGAATCATTATTAGAACAAGTCGCCTTAGGTTCTGTTCTTCAAGCAGGTAACATTACAGCAACTGCATTAAACATAAAATCAAGTGGGAAACAATCAGAAACGACCAGAGCTTCAAGAACCAATATGATTAAAGGGTGTTGTTCTTTAGTTGGAAATAAAATTGCTAAAGCAGGCAATAAAGACATTTACATTAGGGTGCTATCCAAAGATGGAGAGTTTTTTCCTGCACCATCTCCAATTATTATTTCTGATTATGATAATAATGAAATAGAGATGAGTGCGAAACGAAGTGTAAATTACCAAAATGAAAACACAGATTTATGTATTTTTTATGAGTTGCAAAATCCATTACAATCTGGATCATACATTTTAGAAATATATGCAGAAGGGTTTTTAATTGGATCCACATCTTTTGCCTTACGTTAATTATAACCAAAAAATAAGAGCTAGTATCATAATAATTAAAATAAAAATGTATTGCCAAACATCAACAAAATAAGACCTATACTTTCTCCAAAATAACTTTAATTTATTCATTCTTATGAGATCTTTATTTGCTTTTTGTTTTTTGCTTTTTATTAATTTTCATGTTGTTATTGGGCAAAAAAAAGACACCGTTAAAATTAATTTAAAGCATTCAAATGTACTAATTGTAACAGAAAGTGAAGAAAATAATGAATGGGATTTTAGTGATGAATTAAATGAAAAAGAAGATCAAAATAAAGAGGATATAAGTTCAACTATTTTCAACTTTGGAATACCAATATTGTCAAACAATATAAAACCCTGGGAAAGCAGCTATAATAAAAGAATCCCATTTGAATCTACAAGTTCAAATATTTGGGGATATGCTACATTTCGAAAGTTATTTTCAACATTAAATGAACGATGTACGTTTTATTCAGGAATGGGTATGCAAATTTTGAATTTAGGATTGGGAGACCATGTCCTAAACAATAATAATACATTAGAATTTTCAAAAGACTCCCTTTTCAACCCTACTAAAAATAAACTAAGGTGTAGTTACATTCAGGTTCCAATTTTGATTGGGGTTCAACCTTTTTTGCACAAAAAACCTCGCTTTCAGCTTCAAATTGGTGCTTCTTTTAATTACAGGGTTAAATCTTTATTAATTACAAAAGAGCAACAAGAAAATAATTGGATTAAATCAAGAATAAAAGATGATTTTCATTTTGCTCAATATTATTTAAATTATCACTTTAATATTATTTTCAAACGACTGGGTGTATTTAGTCAATTTTCAATAAATCCTGTTTTTTCAGACAATGACAATGACTATTTATTTTCTGCTGGGATATTAATTAGCACATTTAGATAATTATAATGAAAAAAGCTTTTTTATCACTTTCAATTTTACTGTTTACTTTAGGTTGCAGCGAAGAAGATCAATTTAGTTTATTTGTTAGTAACGACTATAATCAAAAACTTTACAAACCAAATTCAACGGAAGATTTGGGGGAGATACTTGTTGTTACTGAAAAAATAAACTGGGAAAATGAAATTGGCCAAAGTTTAAAAACAAATTTTGAGAACCTTGTTTCTACTACTCCGTTACCTCATGAAAAAGAATTTAAACTTGATTTTATTGACCCTAAAGGACTTATTAAAAACATAAAAAAACACAATTGTATTTTAGAACTCAAAATTGATAAAAGGATTCAAAATACAACTAGTCTACCTGAGCCTATTTTAGATCAATGGGCAAATGGACAAATAATTATTAAAATTAAATTTAACAATCAAAAAAGTGCTGTTAATTTTATTGAGAGTAATGCAATTCAACTAAAACAAGTTATAAATGATTTTTATTATTCTAAAATCATAAAAAATTACTCTTTCAATGGACCTATAAACGAAATGCTCAAGAAGAAATATGCTTTTCAATTGGCCTTGCCTGACAGTATGAAAATAAATCGATCCATTTCAAATTTGACTTGGTTAAGTCAATTGACTACTGAAAAAGATGAAGTTGGCGAACATGAAAAGCAACAGGGTTTAATTATTTATGAATATGACTATAAAGACACTTCACAATTTGGGCTTAATAAGCAAATTTTCCTTAGAGATTCATTATTTAAAAAACACATTGTAAATAAATCTAAAGGAACTTTCATGACTACAAGAAAAGAAGAAAATTCAGGTAATTTTTCTCATCATTCTTTTATAAATCTTAATGGAGAATATACTGTGGAATGGGCAGGGCTTTGGAGAGTAGATAATGATAAAATGGGTGGGCCATTTGTAAGTGTATCAAGGTTAAACCCAAGTAAAACCAAAATAATAACAATTGAAGGGTACGTATACGCGCCTAACTTTAACAAAAGTGATTTAATTCGAGAGCTTAAAGCAGTGATTTATTCTTTAAAGTGGTTATAATAAATTATTCCCAATATATTTTTTTTTCAATGGCTACAGCATGAATCTTCTCAAGCCAATCTTCATTGCTTTGAAAATCATCTTGATTAACATGAGTTTGTGTCCCGTTTTTTAATTGGATTATTAATCCATTATGTCTTTTTATAAATGATTTTATATCGTCCCAATAAAACATTTTATGTTTATTGGTTATGATGAAAATAAGTTTAGAATTAATAATTAGTTTATAATGCTTTTTCCCAATAATAAGATTACAAAAACTTTCCATAAAATATAAAAGCGCTATTAAGGGGATAAATTTATTTTCTTCAAAATAAAACCAAACCATAAGGCCGGTAATCCCCAAAATAAAAATAGACATTGCTTCATTAATTACTGTTTTTTTCCACCCATAAACAGTAATTTGAAACCCATTGGTTAATCTGGCAGCCCAGTTGGCTTGCCACCTTGCTTGAATTTTTAAAATTAAAAGAATAACTAAAAAAATTGAACAACCATTCGTTAGTGAGTCATAATAATTGATTTCCCATCCAAAATCATCGTGATAACGAAAAAAGGAAAAAACAGCATATAAAAATGCGATTACTAAAGAAAGAATGGAGTAAAGCCTAAACATTAAAAGCTTTTGTATTGATTTTCACAAGGAAAAATAAAATTACAATCTTTAAGAACGATATCCTGCAAGCAAAGCATTGCAGCTATGGCTACTTGTGAATAATTTTGAGAGGCATTTTTAAAATTTCCCCATTCATTTCTCCACATCCATTGTATCAAACTCATGCCTTCCAAAGGTTCATTTAATTGTTCTAGTAACCCTTCAACATTTTTAGCTCCCGCATGATAAATATGTAAAACTAACAGCTTAAACCATAATTCATCTCCGCTAGGGTCAATGTCTTTTTTACATAGAATTCTTCTTGCATTAGGAACACATACGGTTTTGATAAGTTGACTAGCAGCAAAAGCTGATTTATCAAAGTCTTTTCTTTCATCAACATACCTATTCACCGTGAGGCCAAATGACCTAGCCACTGATTTCATTAATTGAAAAGACCCAAATGCTCCTGTACTGGAATACTTAAGTTTTCCTGGGCTCTCAATAAGCAAAATAGCTTGCGCAAACCAAGGGTCAACTTTGTTGTCTTGAAAAATTCCTATTGCTCTAGAAATGCTTGGGATGACTTCTTCAATAAGGTAAAAATCTTTTTTACCTACTGTTACATAAATTTTTGTTTCATGTTCTAAACAAAAATTTAGTCTAATAGAGTCCTTAAATGATTTTTTTTCTTCTTCGGTTTGTTGCTGCCATTTAATTCGTTGAACATAACCAAGAACTTCTCTTGACATAGCATTATTAATAACACAAGTATCGCTGCTTAAATTCATTATTGATTTCCAAAAAATGGGTTGAGCTAAAGTATCCCATCTTTCTGCATATAAACCCTCAGGATCAATCACTATATGAGTAATGCTGTCTTCTTCAAAGTGCACATCAATTAAAGACACATTCTGAGATTTAGCAAAAAAAGCATTAAATAGTAAGAGTATGACTATGTATTTTTTCAAAACATTTTAAAATTAATTCTTATTTTACAATAGCTGATAAGATAGAAACAGCAAATCTTAAGAATGAAATGTGAATAATTAAATTTTAATCAAAATTTCACCAGCAGCATCTAAAGTTTCCTTTTTTTTAGCAAAACAAAACCTTAAGTTTTTTTCATCTAAAGTAGAGTTGTAAAAAACTGAAATAGGTATGCTGGCTATTTTATGTTCTCTAATCAATTTTTTACACATCTCTAAATCTGAATCTTCAGAAATATTACTAAAATTTAACAATTGAAAGTAGGTACCCGATGAGGGAATAATGGTAAACCTAGAGGATTGAATTATATCATTGAAATAATCTCTTTTTTCTTGATAAAAATCACCTAATCTTAAATAATATTCCTCTATTTCTAAATATTCTGCTAAAGCCAATTGAAGCGGGTGGTTACAAGAAAAAACATTAAACTGATGCACTTTCCTAAATTCATTCATAAGGTTCTTTGGCCCAATGCAATAGCCCATTTTCCACCCTGTTACATGGAAGGTCTTTCCAAAAGAAAAAACTGCAAAAGAACGATTAGATAATTTTGGATATTTACATATACTTTGATGTTGGTTTTTATCAAAAATTATATGCTCATATACCTCATCACTTAAAATAATAATTTCAGAATCGTTAGTAATTTTTTCTAATTCTTTTAAATCATTTTCATCAAGAATTTGACCAGTAGGATTGTGAGGAGAATTAATGATGATCATTTTAGTTTTTTGAGAAATAAGTTTTTTTACTTCTTCCCAATTTATTTTAAAGTCTGGTGACTTTAATTGAACAAAAACGGATCTTCCTCCATTTAATTCAACAGTAGGTTCATAACAATCGTATGCTGGAGTAAAAATGATTACCTCATCCTCTTCTTTAACGAAAGCAGATATTGCAGTAAAAATAGCTTGTGTTGCTCCAGCGGTAATTGTTATTTCACTTTCAGGATGATAATGATTTCCATATTGAGAAGAGATTTTTTTTGAAATGGCTTCTCTTAATTGAATTGCCCCTTGCATTGGAGCGTATTGATGAATACCTTTATTAAGATACTTCTTTACCAATTTTATTAATTCATCATCTACATCAAAATCAGGAAATCCTTGTGAAAGGTTAATGGCTTTATATTGATTTGCCATTTGTGACATTTCTGTAAAAATTGATGTTCCAACTCTTGGTAATTTGGATGTTAAGCTGTTTTCAAATAATGGCATACAAAGCGAATATATATCTATTTATAAGAAATATAATAATTGATTTAAAAACAAAAATTAATTGTTGATTTCTTTTATTTTTAAACCTACATCCAAACAGCCCTCCAAAGCGGTATCCCTCATGGCTTGTTGTATATTCATTTTGTAAAATCCTTTAATGGGAAATTTAACTTTACTAATGAAAAAATTACTTTCAATAATGTTTCCTGATTTTTTCCCAAGCCAACGCCCAGAATTGTCGGTCAAATAAAACTCAAGCGTGTCCATTAAAAAATTGTTTTGACTATTATGCTTTAAGTATGAAAATAAAAAAATATTTTGCCAGTTGTATATTTTGTCATTTCTAAATTGAAAATACAATTCATATGTCTTAGTCGTATCTTTAATTTCAAAATCGAACTCTAAGGTATCTTGATGTTTCCACAACGAGTTTTCTATTTTAAAAAATTTATTATAAACCACTCCCTCTTCTTTGCAGGATAGCAAAGTGAAGAAAATACATATTGAAAATAATTTCACGACTTTTATCACTTGATGTCTTTTTTTCTATTAGTTTTTTGCTTTTTCTGTTTGAAACTTTTATCAAAGCGTTTAAGATCATCCTGACCAACAACATTTGAATATTCTATTTCTTTTTCTGTTTGATCATCCGGTTTTAAAGTGAAATCTGAAAATTTATATGGGTTTTTACCTGTCTCATTCATAGCTTGTATTTCTTTTACTTTTTTAATATCAAAACAAACTACAGCTCCTTTTTTATCTTCACCTGAAACACTATACCACATTAGTTCTCTAAAGATATCTGTTTTAATATGAGATGCTTTTTCAGATTTTGAAAATAATTTTTTCTTAGTGGATGGAAAGTCTTTTAATTTTTCAACATAATGATTTAGTTCGTAATTAAGGCAACATTTTAACTTTCCGCATTGCCCTGATAGTTTTTGTGGGTTTAAAGACAATTGCTGATATCTTGCTGCACTTGTTGTCACCGACCTGAAATCTGTCATCCAAGATGAACAACAAAGTTCTCTCCCACAAGACCCAATTCCGCCAAGCATTGAAGACTCTTGACGTGAACCTATTTGTTTCATTTCTACTTTTAATGAAAATTCATTAGACAATGTTTTGATTAGCTCCCTGAAATCGACTCTGTTTTCAGCAGTATAATAAAAAATAGCCTTTTTGTTGTCTGCTCTAACTTCAACATCACTAATTTTCATTTTTAAATTTGTTTTTGATGCCAATTCTCTTGAACGAATAGTAATGTTGCTCTCTTTTTCTCTACTAGATTTCCATAAAGCAATATCTTCTGATGTGGCTTTTCTTAAAACTTTATTAAATCTTTGATTGAATTTATTTTGATTTTTTCTCTGAATTTGATGTTTTACCAATTCCCCTGTTAAAGTGACAACACCTATATCATATCCTGGTTTACAATCTATCGCAACATTATCACCAATATATATAGGTAAATCTAAAGGGTTATTAAAAAATTGTTTTCTGCCATTTTTAAAACTTACTTCAATGCTTTTGGTTTTATCAACTATTACTTGATCGATGTTGTTAAGCCAATTAAAGGTAGTTCTTTGATTACACCCAAAAGTAAGGCATGAACCGTTGCTCTTGCAGCCCTTTTTAATCCCTGATTTATTAGTGCACGTGGAACAACTCATTTTAAAAATTTAAACTAAAAATAAAATATTGATTCAATGTAAACTATTTTTTATCGGTTTTTAACAATCTAAAAAATTGAATTGACACATCTAATAAAAGTATTTTCGGATTTGCATTTCTTTCCATGTGAAAATGCGCATCGTTAATAACTTGAGAAAACTGAACTATATTTTTATGATTAATAAAAGGCATAAATTTTTTAAGAAATTGCTTTTGATCTTGTGTAATGTTTTTTATGTCTATTAAATAATGTCCTAAAATACACTTTCTAAACATTTCTAAAGAATACATTAAAAGCCCTTTAATATGCTCTCTTCCTTCTTTCGAATTTGCATCCACCCAGTCTATTGTATCGGCAATATTTCTTGTGTAACAAAGGCGCATCCAATTAATAAAAGGCGATAAATAAGCATCTTTTTGATTTTCATTTTTTATGCACTGAATGGCTATACTCATATTTCCGAAAGAATTGGATGCTATTGTTTGAGCTTCACTTTCCGAACAATCAAATTTATCCAAGAGTATTTGAGTAATTTCTTCATCGCTATAATTGGGAACATCAATAGTTTGTAATCTAGATTTTATTGTGCTTAATAAATTTTCTTTTTCCTCTGATATAAATAATAAATATGTGTTTTTTGGTGGCTCTTCAATCAATTTAAGCAATTTATTAGCCGCTTGTTGATTCATTTCTTCAGGGAGCCACATCAATAATATTTTTGGTCCACCTTCATAAGATTTGAGCGCTAGTTTTTTTATGATTTGTTGACTTTCTTTTGTGCCAATAACACCCTGCTTGTTTTTATTCCCCATTTTATCGTTCCATATTTCTGTTGAGAAAAATGAAAGTTCAGAAATCATTTCTAAAAATAAATCAAGAAGGTCATCTGAAATGTTTGTTTTATTTGTTTGAGACAACTGAATAGGAAAAGAAAAATGGACATCAGGATGCATCATTTTTTCAACCTTAACGCAAGAAGAGCACTTTCCACATGAATCTGATAATGACGGCTCCTGACAAAGCAAGAGTTGCGCCAAAGACATAGCCAATTGAAAGGCTCCTGATCCTTCGCTACCATTAAATAATAATGCATGTGGTACTCTTTTGGTGTTATACAAATTTAACACCTTTGATTTTAAATTGTTTTTACCATAAAATGTAGAAAACATCATACATCAAATGTAAACAAACTTTATAGGATTAATTGGGTGTTTTGAAAATAGTATCTAAAGAATCTGAAGAAACAACAATGTTTGTTTTTTGCTGTAATTCAGGCAATATGAATTCCGATGTTTTTGCCAACTTTGAATAAAGTAAAGATGAAGATTTTTGCTCTTGGCTAATTACATTTCCGTATTTGTCCCAGTTTTCTAAAATAAAACATAAAATCACCATAAATAATAAAATTTTAGCTAACCCAACTAATATCCCGCCAAGCTTATTAACTATTTTCAACTGAACAAAATCAATAATCTTTTCTAAAAATTTGCAAAGCAGTGCAGTAACTAAAACAACTGATAAAAAAATCACAACAAAAGAAATTATTTTTAAATATTCTTCGTCTACTTTTCCTTTCAACAAAAACTCTACCATCTCAGGAAAATTTACCCCTAACCAAATGCCAATAATTAAACCTATTGTTCCAAAAACTTGAGATATTAATCCCTTTTTAAACCCATTGTACCCTCCCCATAACAATGGAACAACAATTAAAATATCAATCCAATTCATAAAACAAATTTATTGGTATTTAACCCTGTTTTGGCCTAGGTTAAAACTAGATATTCACAGCAGAAATTGTAAAAAGCTACCTAACAATTAAAAGTTTAGACTTTTCACTTGAATACCCATCTTGAGAAGTGGCAAATACATAATAAACCCCCGATATTACAGGAGAACCATCTAATTTATTTCCATCCCAAACCGCTTGACCTCCATTTGAAAACGTAGAGTAAATTAAATTCCCATTAGCGTCTGTAATTTTAACCTCAGCATTTTCTGTCATTCCTTTGATGGCAATGTTTCCATAATAATCTGGTCTGACAGGGTTAGGGTACACTTTTAAAGTTGAAAAAACAGCATTTGGTTGAGTTGCTGTACCTTTATAACCCATTAATCCAAGCTCAGTAGCTATGTATAATTCCCCTGTTATATCATTAAGAGCCAAAGCCTGAATATTGTCACTAAATAAAGGGCTGTTTGATTCATTAAATGACTGAATTGTTTGAGTTCCATCTTCAGACATTAAAAAAAGACCGCCTCCTCTTGTAGCTATCCATTTGCGATTTGCACCATCTACTACAATATCAGAAATGACTTCATTTTCTAACAAATATTGAAGCAATCCATTTTCCTCAATTAAAATAGAATTAGCATCATAATTTTGCCCACTAAATATAGGGGAGGAACTATAAAAAACAGCTGGCCCTTCATTAGTTCCTACCCAAATTTCTCCGTCATTATCAATTGCAAGAGAATTTATAAATGTACTAGGCAATGCACCTAAACCGGTTCCAGTTCCTAAAGTAACATATTGATCATCTGAAACATCTAAGGGGGTTTGATTGAAATCATAAACTACAATTCCCACTTGGTTTACAACCATCCATACGTACCCATAATTTTTATCAATCAACAAGTCGGTACACAATTGATTAGATGCTTCGCTGCCACAGAAAAATGACATCCATTCTCCTGATGAAGTTAAAACAGACAAAGGTTCGCTTGCAAAAGAATTGGCTACCCATAAATTATCGTCTTGATCAAAACCTGTTCCAGCAACATGTACGTTGTTTCCATTTTGATTTATTCTAGTTTGTAAAGAAGAATTGTAATAAGAGTGGCGTTTAACATAAGCCCCGTCTAGGTATTCAATTAATCCTCCGCTAAAAGAAGATACAAAAACATGCTGGTTGTCTTTAGGGTCAATTGATGACCAAATTATATCTGAAACCGTATCTATATCTTGTAAAAGTTCAGTAACTGTTGTTTTATTATAGATCTCCCAATTTTCATCTTCAAATACATATGAACCGTGCCAATTAAAGGTTTTGTTCCAATTTGTTCCGTCAATTTGACCGGATGAAACCCAAAGCACTCCGTCTTCACATGAAAGATGAAACGCATCATTTTCATAAGGGCCAAGTTCGCCAATATTGCTAGCGGTGAAGTTGTTTCTAACCCTTTTAAATCCTTTTTTATCATCTGCTACCCAATAATACTCATCGTTTTTTATGGCATCATTTGGAGACATGCTTGATGAACCGTTATAGGCGTATAAAAAATTTACAGTATCCATATTTAAATCGTATTCCAACAAATAGCTAGGGTTAGAAATTAACCACGTATTTTCATAAGACTTAACGTTATTTATTCCAAAATTTGAGTCATAAAAAACCGTATCCCAATTTCCACTATTGTAGTCTAATAATAGGGCGCTATCTAAAGAATTATTATATAGCAAGAATTTATTGCTTTGTGCACCAAAAATGTTTTCAAAAGAAGTAAACGTTATGTTATAAGGGTTGGTGACATTGCCCCAAATGCTTGGATCTGATAAAAAAGGGCTTGATAAGTTGGCGGCTCTTATGCCTTGATCTGTTGCAGCAAAAATACTGTCAACGCCAATATGTACGTCCAAAACCTTAATTTGTGAATTGTTTTCGCCAACAATGTAAGTGTCTTTAATTTCTCTGTTGAGCACATCAATAACCACAATTCCAAAGCCTGTGCATGCATACACATAATCGTCATGAGCAACCAATTCATATATGGTTTTATCCCCAATAATTCCACTATTTAAAATGGCAGAAATATTAATGATGTTATCGTTTTTAATTAAGTCTAAATTTCCCGATTGATATCCAACAACTAAGGTTTTACGCTTATCATTGGTTGCAATAGCAGAAATGCCAACTTCACTAAGGCCAGTTATGGTATTTAACTTTGAAATTTCGTTTTCATTAGCATCAAAAGAAATTAATGAATAAGGTGATGCTGCATAGTACACGTTATCTAAAAAAGCCACTTCATTTATTTTCGTATATGGCAAGTGATCTCTCCAAGTTCCTACTGAAAACGAATCTTGAGCGAACAGAAAAGTGTTAATTATAAGCAGGTATATCAATATAAACATTCGCATTAGCCTACAAACTAACTAAATAATCAATTTATTGTAGCAATTAATTCTATTTTTGTTGCATTGGCCCCGTAGTTCAACTGAATAGAATATCAGATTTCGGCTCTGAGGGTTGCAGGTTTGAATCCTGCCGGGGTCACAAATTTGGGATTATTGGTTACTATTTAGTAATGAAATTCCCTTATTTTAGAGGACCTTAAATTTAAATTATGAAATGTTTATTTCAATTAATTGTATTTACTTTTATTACATCAAGTTGCTCGCCAAAAGTAACAACAAAATCAGGATGGACAGACGAATCTGGATGGTTTGAAACGTTTCCGTCTAAAGAATATATTCCGGATAAAAAATATGGGTTTAGGTATGTTGAAGGAGGCACTTTTACAACTAAAATGAGCAAAGAAATCAAACTTAGTTCTAATCAGAATAATGTACTGTATAATACTGAAAGTAATATACGTAGAATTACTGTCGCTTCATTCTCTTTATGTGATCATGAAGTCACCAACAAGGAATATCGCAAATTTGTAACTTGGGTAAAAAACAATCAGTCTCAAGATTTTATCTATCATGGTGAAAAAGATTACTATGGAGAAAACAAACTGACAGTGCCTATATGTATACTTCCAGACACCAGCGTGTGGCTAAAAAGCAACTTTTATAACCCACAAGACACTATTCATAAGTTTTATTTTAATCATCCTTATTTTGACAATTATCCTGTTGTTGGTGTGTCTAAAAATCAAGCTAAGGCTTATTGTATTTGGCTTACACAGCGAATCAATGAAGAACAACAGGAAAAATTTATATCGCATGATAAAAGACCAAAAACAGTAGAGCGAGAAAGAGATGGAAACCGTAAGATTATAATAGATGGAATATTTATACCTCCTTTAAGATTACCTACTGAAGTCGAATATCTTTATGCCTTAAATTTAGTGGCAGGTTTAGATAATAAGATGAAAGATTTTGAATTCAAACAATTCTCTTTAAAAAACAAAAAAGGTAAACACACTGCTAACTTTGGTGAAGTAAAAGACAACAATAATATACTTTTAAAAGGTTTTACTGAAAATATAGGTCAAGACAAGTACACTACACCTGTTAAGTCATTTGATTCAGAAGAAGTAGTTGTTAGGTACATCAATGGGAAGGCTATAAGACATGATTATAAAATTTACGATCTTCATGGAAATGTAGAAGAATGGGTTCTTGATAATTTTATAAAAGACACAGTATATAAGTGGAGTAAATTTAGGGGTAATGTTTATGATAGCAATGGAATGAAAGACATGATTGATACTGCTGATTACGAGGAAAGAAAGTATGTATCCCCTTATTTAATGGACTTCTTTACTGAAAATATAGAGGAAAATGGGCTTTGGCGTTGGAAAAATATACCTTATGAGCAAATCATACCTTATAAATTAACTGTAAATGATGACGAGGAAATTGCTGCTAAAAAATACATTTACTTAAGAGATAGTTTAAGAATTTATGATTATGATTGGGATGAAAATATTGAGATCAAGGCAAGCAGAGACCTACACAACTTAAAAGCTTTGGATAAATTTAAAACCGCACACTTAACAATAGGTGGTTCATGGGCAGACAACCAAGCCATCCTTTTAAAACACATGGTGAAAGTTTATGAAAAAAATGAATCAAGCGCCACTGTTGGGTTTAGGGTTGCATATGATAGGTTCTCACCTACCAGAAAGTATATTAAGAGATAGGATTTAAGATCTTTTTTTCTTATTCGTGTATAAACCTTTGGGTTTTGGAATTGTAATCGTCTGAAATTTGAATCAAGTACATTCCTTTTTCAAAATTAGATACGTCTATTTGATTGGTGTTGTATATATGATTAGTTATCCAAACGTCTTTATATACCTGCCTTCCAGATGCGTCAAAAACATTAACTTTTATTTCGTTGGTAAACCCACTAGACTTTATATTTAACACTTCATTAGCTGGGTTTGGATAACATTCAAACCCTACGTTTAAATTGTTTTCATTAATTGAAAGACCATACCCAACTGTAAAGTAATGGATGATGTTTTTTCCAAAATTGGATTCAAATCCAGCTAATGGAGGACCGGTACTTTTTCTTATTTGAAAAAATCCTGTTCCATCATTATTAGCAAAAAAATCTAACCCGTTTTCACCAGTATCTTCTAATTCAATCTGATAGCATCCATCTTGTAATGTAATGGTATCTCTGTATAGGGTATTGCTTTGGTAATTGGTTTTAGAAAAAACAATGTTTCCATCAACATCTTTTACATATAATTTCGTTTCATGTCCTGCAGCATTGGTTCTTACCCATAGAACAATGTTTTCAGGATACATTGGAGGAACTTCAAATGTTGTATTGTATCGGTTGTTTTCTGCACATTCATCAGCAACGCCATTTACTTGCATGATTTCTACGTGAAAATCTTTGCAAAATTGTGCCGAATTCCAAAAGGCCTGACTAGAAATGGGCAATTCAATTTCAATTTCTTGATCAAAAGCAAGTGTTCCATTCCATGTGAAATTTTCATGGGCTCCGCCACAAATCCAATAATCAAGTTTTACACTTGTTAAATCTTGCTCTCCAGTATTTTTTAAAAGAATTCTTGGTTGGTCGCAAATTGGATTTATTCTGTTATGAAACTCCCATTCATTAGGTGCTAATACATCCGTAATGCCAGCGTCATTTTGGAAATTATGATCGCCATATGAAACCATTTGGACAGTAGTTCTGTAATTCCCTTCCATTCCACCTGATGTAACTTCCATTCCATAATCTATATTCACAGAAGTATCGTTTGGATTAAGAAATGGCGTAATCTCATGATTGTATGTATTTCCAAATGTACCTGGGCACCAACCTGCCCTGTCGTATATCCAAGTTCCGCCTTGATCAATTACAGGGTTGTCTGAACATTCTTTCCAGTTGACCCACTCAAAACGTTTAGTTCCGTTCACTTTAACATGATGAAGCTTTGGGCAAAATTCAGCACAGTTTTGAAAGCCCCCAAACCAATGGCCTGTTGTTCTAGTTTTTATTTTATGTTGGGTTGCACTAGAATTTAAAGACACATTTACGGCTGGCATCGATACATCATTTGCAATGTTAGCGTGTCCATAATCCCCTCTCCAAATGGTTTTAAAATCTATTATGTCTCTTGGTGGAGTTCCATGAATAAATAAAAATTTTAAATCTATTAATTCCTGTTGATTTCCAGCTGAAATTTCAAGCGTGTCCTTAAAAAGAGGCAAATAATCAGTTACGTCATAAACCCATCTAAACCCATAAGGACCCAAGTCTAATCCAATACCATATGGCGTAACATAGTTTTGAATTTGATGAATGTCTTGCTGGTAAGTGTTAGTTAATTGATTGTCAATTCCAAAATTTAAAGAATCTACTTTTTCACCAACTAGGTCATAAGTATATCCCCACCCGCTTTCATAACCATAAATGGTATCAATGTGATTTTTTGAAATTCCTGAAACATTCATGTCAACAAATGGAAGCGTTTCAACAATAGAAACCTGCGCATTATATACAGTATCGTTAACTATGTTAGAGTCTAGTGTTGTGGTGTAGATTCCTTTGTAAAAAGAAAACTTTGGTCGAATGGTGGTTTCAATTAAATCAAAGCTTCTAAGTGATAAATCTGCGGTTTCCCATTTAGGCAAGCCCAATAATGATCCGTGTCTTGCATGAACACTGTAGTCATGAGCAATATTTCCGGTTTCTTCATCAAAGTGGTATGCCACCTGAAGGTGGTTGTAATATGGATGATTACTATTTATAGATTTATTCATCCAAGATTTTATTGTTGATGAATCCAAAGCTTTATTCCAAACTCTAAATTCATCAATTTTCCCATCATAAGCACCATTAAAGTTGGCGGCTGCTGTTCCTCCAATTCTAAATTTAGTAATGCCTGACATTAATCTAGTTTGGCCACTTGCGCTCATGAATAGCTCTCCATTTAAATAGGCCATTAAATCACCACTAGACACATCTTTTGTAAACGCCCAGTGGTTCCATTTTCCAGCAAAATCGTTTAAATTGGCTGCTTCATGAACTCTGTCGTAAGATCCTGATCCGCTATTGCCTGCGTCCCAATATACTCTACTGTTGCTCCATGGCAAATGGCAATTAATTACTCTATACCCATTAGTGTCTCTTCCTTCAAAAATATAGGAGTTAAATGGCATTAAATTTTCATCGCCATAACACCAAAAAGAAACGGTAATGGCGCTATCAACATTAGAAAAAACAGAAGCTGGAACATCAACAATTTCATCGTCTTTAAAGTCTAAATGTCCATTTTGATTTTGAATCAGTCCTATGTTATTGCCTATGTCATCAGATAATGTAGTGTAAGGGTTGTTAGAAACTTGTGAAGTAAAACTGATATCTAAAACTACATTATTAGAGCCGTCCCAATAAAAAGGGTTAATGAAATTAAACACCGTGCTTGACTGTGGTTGCTGTAAATTTGAATTGTTGTAAACCGTTGTGAAATTATCAGTTTCATACGTGGAGTCAGTCAATACAGTTAAAGATGACATTTTCATCTTAATTGTTACATTATTAAGCGTTTCACCTAAATTTTGGATATCAATTGAAAGTCTGGAAATATCCCCAGAAACCAATCCTTGGTTTAGCAGTTCTGTCGCTGAGATGAGGTATTGAACCTTTCCCGATTTAAAATTAGTATTGAATAAATCTGATGCCGTAGTAGATCCTGAACCAACAGAAATGATATTTTCAGAAATGGTAGAATTTATTACTGAGTTGTAACTGTATTTTTGATGTATGTCATACTTAGGATTGTTGTTGTAAGTAATAACTTCAGGATTAGAATTTTTATAATAATAATAAGGGTTGTTTACATTTTTGTGATTGTATAGCCTTGTATACGTTGTATAATCCCATTCTCCACATGGAAAATTATCTTGAGTAGTAGCGGCATCGCACTTCAATGTATAATACATTAACACTTTGTGAAATTCATTAGTATCAGATGGAAAAACATACCAGCCTCGTCTTTTTGTAATGTCGTTAAAATCTAATGTTTCAATTACAGTTGTGTCGCCTGGAGATTGAGACCAAAAATTTAAGTTTATAAAGGTCGAAATTAAAAATACTAAATGTGTTCTCATGATAATTTATTAAATGCAGCTTTAAAATTAAATAATTAAAATTGAAGTAATGTAACTCAATTCAATAATCATATTGAATTAAAACCTTACACTCATACTTATTTTATAAATGAAGTTCAATTGTTCCTTTTTTGTGTTTTCATATTGTAATTAATACTACACACAAATAATTGGTTAAATGCAGCAAAAATTAATTCAATATTGTTATATTGAACCAACTTTATATCAATCTTATGAAAAAAATTGTATTCTCTATATTAATTGGTTCTTTGGTGTCACCCTTTTGTTTTGGGCAAGAAAACAAATATTCAAAACTTGATCCTTCTATTGAAGCTTACTGTGATAATTTTCCAGATGCTTGGCACATAGAACATGCAAGAACATCAAACTACACTGGGTATGCTAAAAGCTGTTACACTAATTCTGAAGGTTTGGAAGTGTTAACCGCGCTTTATTATGTTGAAAATTATGGAGAAGATGAGATTATGTATGCTCCATTTGCCACATGGCACCCAAAAGCGTATGGTGGGGGTTTACGTGAGCAATTAATGGGGATAAAAAAAATTGATAAAAGTTTAAATGAAGATGAATGGGGTTGTTATGGAGGAGGGCTAATTAAAGGGTGGTACCCAAATGGTCAGTTATGTAGAGAAATTTTAATTGACAAAAAAGGAAAGCTTGTTTACCGAAAATATTGGGACGAAAATGGAAAACCTACTGACGAAGACTATGTTGAAGAAGCTTTTTTTGGCGCGATATATGATTTGGAGGAAAATACAGATGAAGAGGTTTTAACAATCCCTTTTTATTGGGGCGATTGTGAATAAAAAATGGAGAAAAGTACAATTGACTGGTGCGACTTTTCAAAAATCGATTTCAGAGTAGGTACTATTAAAAAAGTTAAAACGTTTGAAAAAGCTATAAAACCAAGTTATAAAATATGGGTAGATTTTGGCCCAATAGGAATTAAAAAAACTTCTGCTCAAATCACAAAAAATTACTCCCCTTTTGAATTGGTAGGTCAACAAATAATTGGCATTGTAAACTTTCCTAAAAAGCAAATAGCTGATTTTAACAGTGAATTTCTTTTGCTTGGGGCTGTAAATAAAGAAGCAAATGATGTAATTCTTATTCAGCCTAGTTCTAATGTAGGTAATGGGACAATTGTTAGCTAGAAAAAACATTTTTGAAAAATTGATTAATTCAATGCTTATTGTTAAATTTACACTATGAAGAGGATTGGAATTCTAACAAGTGGCGGTGATTGTGGAGGACTTAATGCCGCAGTAAGATCTATTTTTTACAGAGCAAAAGACAAATACAACCTAGATGTATATGGAATATTGGAAGGAACTGTTGGTTTGATGGAGCGTCCTCCTTCTTACATGAAACTAGATTACAATACATTTTCCGGACAACTTATTAGACAGGGAGGCACTTTTTTAGGAACGACAAACAAAGGTAATCCTTTTAAGTACCCTATGGGAGATGGAACCTTCAAAGACAGAACGGTTGAAATCATAGGTGGTTATCATGAATTAGGACTAGATGGATTAATTGTAATTGGAGGAGACGGAAGCATGAAAATACTAAAGGACATTGCTGATAAAGGAAATTTAAACATTGTGGCTATTCCAAAAACTATAGATAATGATGTGGGGGCAACTGAAAATTCAATTGGCTTTCATACTGCTGTAGATGTAGCAACAAATGCTTTAGACAACTTACAATTTACTGCTGCAAGTCATAATAGAACTATGATTTTAGAGGTTATGGGAAGAGATGCAGGGCATATTGCCTTAAATGCGGGAATTGCCGGGGGGGCCGACATCATTTTAATTCCTGAAATAAAATACTCAATTGATGGAATAATAAAGAAACTAAATAAGCTAAATTCATATGGGATTAAACATTCTTTAATGGTAGTGGCAGAAGCCGTAAAAAAGGAAGATGGAGAACATAGTTTAATAACTTTTGCTGATGGAGAACAAAGGTTGGGCGGGATTGGCAGTTATGTATCTGAACAAATAATGAAAAAAACAGATATTGAATGTCGGGTGACTACTTTGGGCCATGTTCAAAGAGGGGCTCCACCTACTACATCAGACAGGATTTTAGCAAGTGCATTTGGAGTATATGCTGTTGACTTATTAGCTAAAAAGAAATTTGACAGAATGGTTGCGTGGAAAGATAGAAAAGTAGTTGATTTCCCAATTGAAATGGGAATAAAAACCTATAGACAAGTTGAAAAAGAAGATTCTTTGCTCAAAACAGCTCGTGCTTTAGGAATTTATATAGGTGATTTATAACAAAATAAAGTTTTGCCCATAGTTTTCAATTATGAAACTCTAAAGTTGTTTCATGCTTTAATAAAATTTGAACTAATAAGTTTAATTACAAGCATTAAATCTTAATTGAAATTCAGGAATATCCTGTTTTAACTTTTTACAATGGCTTTTAGATTTTACAGTTCCATTGGTAATCGCTTTATTTATATACAGGTTGGCTTTTTCAAAATTTTCAGACCAAAAATAGGCATCTGCTAAATTTGCACTTATTAAACCTGTTATTTTTTTATTAATTCTTGCTTTTTTATCATTTAAATCACTACTCTTGAGTTCTTCCTCCCATAAATCGATAGCTTTTGCTAACCTTTCTTTAGCTGTGGCCTTATCTCTATCGTAAGACATTGAGGCGTATGCCGATTGAGCATGGGTAAGCGCATTGACTAGGTTATCATAAGTATAATCTTGATGTTTTTTTGGCACATAAATTTCCAATGTTTCTGTTTTTTTTTGGGTAACCCACCTTTTCTGTTATGCTATTATTAACCTTATCAAAAATATTAGTCCAAAGGTCTTTTTGAATTTGCACCCATGGGTCAATTTCCTTTTCTATATTATCGATTCTCCAAAGTTCATAATCATATTCTGTTTTCCCAGAGTATAATATTTTTTCAGAAAATTTAGAGTAAAATTTTTCTTCATAGAAAATATTTCCTTGATAAGAAGCTTTTATGACTAATGGCATTTTAAAATTTGCTTTTACAACATAACTTTTTACACCTGTTGTATTATCAGAAATATAATCACCCTTAATGCTAGAAATTTCTAGACCTAAATTATCTATCTTAACCTCAAATCCTGAGCTTGCTGAATTAAACCCCTCGATATTAATTCTTTTTAACACGTTCAATTGATTGAAGGCTTTTGTTAGCACAGTAGGAAATAGAAAGTATGGCTCAGGATATGTTGGCCATATCGGTTCGCTAGGCTTTGTTATTTGCATTCCTTGATTTGTTTTTTCTTTCCATAGACTTAAAGAAATTAGATGTTTTTTTCTCATTTCTTTGTTCGCTTTTTCCCAGTTAGATAATTTAACTTTTTGGTGAGCTTCAGCTGAATCAACGGCAATTTGGTGAATCATTTTTTGTCGTTCATTATTAACTTGAAAAGAACTATCATAAATAACATTAAAAGTTTTTATTGATTTATCTAAATAATATTTAGGCAACTGTATATATTCAAAATTTATTTTATGGTCTGTAATAAACTGTGATTTTACGTTAAAACAAATTAAAACTAAAATAATTACTATTGGATTTTTAAATTTTTTCATATTGAATATATTCGATTATTAAATTAAGAGTTGGGTTTAATCTAAAGATAATAAAATTAGATATTATTTGGCCATAACAAATTTATTGTACTTTTATTATAACTAACTTTATAATTGATAATGCTATCCAGAACTTCACATTTTTTAATTATAATTTCCTTACTTGTTGTTCTTCTTTATTTTGGGCAGAGCATTATAATCCCATTTATTTTTGCTCTTTTACTTTGGTTTATGGTCCGTATTCTTTCAACGTTAGCTGACCGTATAAATTTTTTTAATACTTATTTCCCAAAATGGTTAAAAAAAGCGCTTTCAGCTGCAATCATAATGATTACAATCGGCTTTTTTGTTCAAATTTTATTTTCAAGTGTAAACACCATAGCTAAATCTCATCATGATTATGATGAAAACATTAGCTTAATCATTAACAAAATAAACTTACATTTTGGAGTTGATTTAAAAGAATGGGTGGATAATAACGTTAAAAACATTGACTTTGGGGAATTAATTCAGTCTCTACTTAGCTCTTTTACAAATTTTTTAAGCGTTGCTTTTATGGTTTTGCTTTTCGCTGTTTTTATTTTTATTGAAGAATCTAATTTTCATCATAAAATAAAAACTATAGTCAATAATAAACCTGAAAAATTTTCAAAACTTAATTCAACTTTATCAAAAATTGAATGGTCAATAGCCAGGTATTTAGGCATAAAAACAATAGTCAGTATACTGACGTGTGTGCTAAGTTTTATTGTTATGAAATTAGTTGGCGTTAACTATGCAGTTTTTTGGTCTTTTTTAATTTTTATTCTTAATTATATTCCAACAATAGGATCCTTAGTGGCCACTATATTCCCTGCGTTATTTTGTTTGCTTCAGTTTGGAGAGTTTTCTCAATGTTTAATAGTGTTTTTTACTGTTGGTTGTATTCAAGTTTTAATTGGTAATATTCTTGAACCAAAATGGATGGGGAATTCAATGAACATTAGTCCTTTAGTAGCAATAATATCATTAGTTTTTTGGGGGGTTATTTGGGGAACAATTGGGATGATTTTAAGTATTCCTATAACCGTGATATTAATCATTATTTGTTCTCAGTTTGATGCCACAAAACAGTTAGCCATGCTGTTATCTGAAAAAGGAAATTTAGAATAGTTATTATGCAAAACTTACAAAATAGCGAATGGAAAGAGGCGCTAAAAAAAAGTAAAAATGGTGAAATTTTAGATGTTCGAACTCCAATGGAATGGGCCAATGGAATAATTGAAGGTGCCATTAAAATAGATTTCAATGACCAAGAGAGTTTTATCCCTTTTATTAAAAAACTTAAAGCCTCTAAACATTATTTTGTCTATTGCAAAAGTGGAGTTAGAAGTTGGTATGCTTGTCAAATGTTAGAACAACTTGGGTTAGTTTCATTCAATTTAAAAAATGGAATTTCTAAATGGGACGAACCTTTAACAAAACCTTAAATGCCATCAAACAAATATTGGAATGATCGCTATTTAAATGATGATATTGGTTGGGATATTGGTGAAATTTCTAGACCCATTAAGCATTGGCTAGACAATTACAAAAAGAAAAATAAAAAGATTTTAATACCTGGTGGAGGAAGTGGGTTTGAAGCTGGATATGCTTATGAAAAAGGGTTTAAAAACACCTATTATTTAGATTTTTCTAAAGTTGCTGTAAATAAATTTAAAAAAACTTTTCCTTCATTTCCTGAAACTCAAATAATCTCAAAAAACTTCTTTAGTTTATCTGATTTTAATGGCTTTTTTGATATTATAATTGAACAAACATTTTTTTGTGCTATTCAGCCATCTATGCGATTAAGATATGTAAATAAAATATATGATTTGCTTCAAAAAAATGGCATAGTTATTGGGTTATTGTTTAACCTAGAATTTAAAAAAGACACACCGCCATTTGGGGGAACAAAAAAGGATTATAAATTGATTTTTGAACCCAAGTTTAATGTTATTAAAATGGAAAAATGCATTAACTCAATTGCTCCAAGAGCAAAAAATGAGCTGTGGTTTTGTCTAAATAAAAAAGATAAAATTCTATTATGAAGTTGATTAAAAAAATGGCAAAATGGCTAAGTATTCTTCTTTTTATTTTAATTGGAATTTGCATTGCTATTCCATATTTATATAAAAATGAAATTATAGAATTAATTAAAAAATCTGCAAATGAAAATTTAAATGCTGAATTAGATTTTAAAGATGTGGACATTAGTTTTTTATCAACTTTTCCAGATCTTACTGTCAAAATTAATGGATTAAACATTAACGGTGTTGATGAATTTGAAGGTGAGATATTAACTAACATAGAATCATTTGAAGTTCATATAGATATAAAATCTATCTTTTTTGGAGATCAATATAAGGTCAAATCTATCCTTTTAAATAACCCTTTATTTAATATTAAAGTTAATGAAGATGGCAAAGCAAATTATGATATTGTTAAAGCCGATTCCTCAATAAATGAAGAAAATATAGAAACTGAGTCAGCGCCATTTGCCTTGGCATTGGAAAATATTGAGCTTAAAAATGCAACTTTTATATATAAAGATGATTATTACGTTACAAGTTTTGAATTAACCAATTTCAATCATACATCTTCCATTGTACTTAATGGCAATAATTATGATTTAAAAACCATAAGTAAAATTAATTCCCTAACTCTTTCATATGATGAAATGTGTTATTTAAAAAACGTGGAAACAATGCTTGATTTTGATATTGATTTAGTCATTGAAGAAGAGTCAATTAAAATTAATTTTAAACAAAACAAAGCCAACCTTAATTTGCTGAATTTATCTTTAGATGGTTGGCTTGAAATGTTTGATGACAAGTATAACATGGATCTTTCTTTTCAAACTAATGAGCCCTCATTAAAAGACTTAATTAGCCTTATTCCTGGGTCAATGACAGATGACTTTAACGCCCTTAAGTCTGATGGGGTTGTTGCCTTAAATGGGCTATTAAAAGGCACCTATAGTGATGAGTTTATACCTAGATTTAAACTGAATGTTTCTGTAAAAAACGGTTGGTTTAAGTATCCTAAATTAAGTGGCAAAGTGGATAATATATTTGTAAATACATCCATCCAAAAAAATGATGGAGAAGACATAGACAACCTTGTTCTAGACCTTGCAGAATTTAAGTCTTCGCTTGGAGATAATACATTAGGCTTATCATTGAATCTAATAAACCCTATTTCAGACCCTAATATAAAATTGGAAATAAATTCTAAATTAAATTTAGGTGAACTAAAAAATTATATCCCAATTTCTGAAGAAAGCACTGTTTCAGGGAACATCACTTCAAACCTAAGTTGCAACGGAAAGTTATCTGATATAGAAAATGAAAACTATTCTGATTTTAAATCAAGTGGAGCTCTTAAAATAAATGGACTAAGCTATAATAAAGAAGGTAATGTTGCCATTGTAGACTCAATGTTGTTTAAATTTTCTAATGAATCTTTAATAATGCCTTTTTTTGAGGCTAAACTGGGGAAAAATGATTTATCTGCTTTTGGTGAAATAAATAATGCTGTAGAATACTATTTTAAAGATGACCCATTAAATGGAAAATTCACCATTTCGTCTACATTTTTTGACTTTAACAAATTATGGGTAAATGAAAGTTATGATTCTGTTGAAACAACTAAATACGTTGACATTTCAGATTCTTTAGTTGTCGAAGAGGAAACTTTTGAATTAATCACTATACCAACCAACATTTCATTTGATTTAGATTGTAGAATTGATTGCTTAAAATACAGTGATATAAATTTAAAAAACACGGTTTGTGAAATTAATTTAAAAAAGGGTAAGGCTAATATCCAAAACTTAAGCTCTAATTCATTTGGAGGAGAAATAAAAGTTGATGGTTCTTATTTTGTAAATAAAGATGAAATTGCTGCTATTGACATGAATTTTTCGCTAAATAACGTATCCATAGAAGATTTATCTTCTCAATTAAATACAGTAGAAAAAATGGCCCCTATTAGTAAGTTTTCTAAAGGAACTATATCAACTAAATTTTCGATTAAATCTAACCTTAACAATCAATTATCCCCAATAATAAATACGTTAAATAGCTCAGGGTCTTTACAGACAAAAGAAATTACTGTTATAAATTATCCTTTACTAAATAAAATTGGTGAAGAATTAAAAATAAAAGCCATTAATCAACAAAAAATAAAAAATATAAATCTTAATTTTTTAATAACAGATGGGCTAATTAATATTGACACCTTTGATGTTAATTTAACTAACGAAATAAAAGCAAAAATAGCCGGAGGGACGAATTTAGAAAATGAACTAAATTATAATCTTTCAACTTTTGTTTCTCAATCATTGATGACTAATAGTAGTCTATTAAACAAAATAAATTCAACCCCTAATTTAATCACATTAAGTTCTATTCCTATAGAAATGACTATTACTGGAACCTTTAAAAAGCCGATTATTAAAACTAACATTAAAGATCAATTTAAACAAAAGGCAAAAGACATGTCAAATAAAGTAAAAGAGTCTGTTAAAGTAAAGATTAAGGACGAGGCACAAAAAATAATTAATGATGCTCGAGTAAAAGCCAATGAAATAATAAAAAATGCTGATTTGAAAGCAATGAAAATTAGAGAAGAAGGAGATGATTTGGCTAATAAAACAAGAAACGAAACAAAAAATAATGCTAAAAAAGCCAGAGAAAAAGCTTATGAATTAGCCGACAAAGAAGTTTCTAAATCAAAAAATGTCATTGAGAAAAAAGCAAAACAATTAGTTGCAGACAAAGCAAAAATTAAAGCTGATGAAACAGAGAAAAAAGCGGTTGATGAAGGGATAAAAAAAGCAGCTTTAATAGAAAACAAAAGCGAAAATGCAGCCCTTAAAGTTGAAAAAGATTCAAGAGAAATGGCAGATAAAATTCTAAAGGAAGCACAAGAAAAAGCTGACAAAATAAAATGAGTGTATTAAGTGTTAAAGAGGCAATTAAAGAAGATTGTCAAGAAATCGTTGATATTGCAAACGAAGTATACTTCACAACTGAAAAGGAGTTTTGGAAAGAGGGTTATTATCGAATTTCAGAAAAGGACTGCCTAAAATATATTTCTAAGGGGGAAATTATAGTCGCAAAGATAAATTCTAAAGTTGTTGGCTTTGTTTTAGCTGGACCAAAATCAATAAATGCTTTCGAATTTTCAATGTTAACTACTCATTTTTCGCATCAAAAAAAAGGCATAGGAAAGATATTGGTAAATCAGGTTTTTGAAAATGCTAAAAAAGAGGGGTTTAAATATTTAGAAATTGAAGTGTTAACTCCTAAACACTGGACTCATTCACAAAAAGAATTTTTAACAAATTGGTATACTAGTCTCGGTTTTAGTTTTATAAACAACTTTTCCTTTGAATCAAAGTATCCTACTCATGCAAAGTTCATGAAATGTGAGCTAGAGTTTAAATTATATAGAAAAACTATTTAGAAATAATAAGGACTTCCGAATCAATATTCATATTCATAGTTTGACCCATTATTTCCATTGTGCCTTCAATTTTTTGATGCATTTCTCCTTTTTTGGCCAATCCTGTTTGTAGATTGATCGTGATGTTTCCAGTTTGCGATCCTTCTAGATTTATACCAATTTCCATTCCAGCATTTTTAATTGAAGCGCCATCTTCGCTGTAAATTAAGCCCTCTGCATATAAAAGCACTTCATCTTGTTTTATTTCTGTTACAGTATATTTACTATTTAAAATCATAGGATATCCTCCTGATTCTAATTTAATTTTTTGTGTCCATGAATCTCCAACTTTAACAGGGTTTTCTGGATATATATTAACCATTTGTTCAATGCTGCTTTTCATGGACTCTGCATCATATCTTCCTTCCATAAAAGCTTCCATTTGACTACGTAGCTCAGGGTCAATATTTTTCATCATTGATTCAAAAATATTTTCTGCACCAGTAACATCCGTGACTTCTCCCTTTTCAGAAAGCTTCATTGTAAATGATTGACCTATCATTCCGTTAAACATATCAGCAATGATCCCCGTTTGAGTTCCTTTTCTTGAATCATAAGACATTTTAGGGTCTGAGCTAATATCATATTGCATCCAATCATATATGTTTTTAATGATTGCACTTGTTCCTTCCTTTTGAAGTACTTCAAAGGTATATCCAGTACCTATTATTTGTTGTACTTGTTGCCCTGCAACATTAATATCTTGATTCGCGGTAAATTCAAAACGAATTTCATCGCCCTCATTTAAATTTACTCTTAAAAGTACTTCTAATGAATTTTGTGTTTCGTCAATCTTTGCTTCAGGATTTGATTTCTCATTTTTACAAGAGCTAATAATTAGCGCAATAAAAAGAATCTTTATGTTAAATATTTTTTTTTTCATTTTAATCAGATAATTTTAAATTGTGATAAACAGCATTGACGTCATCGTCTTCCTCAATTTTTTCCAATAGCTTATTTACCTCTTCTTCATTTTCTTTTTCTAATTCTTTATTGATTTGAGCAATTCTATCAAAACCAGATGATAAAATTTCTTTTTGTTGATCTTCTAAATATTTTTGAATGTCTCCAAAATTTTCAAACGATGCGTATATATGAACGCCCTCATCGTCTTTAAAAACTTCGTCAGCACCATAATCTATTAATTCTAATTCCAATTCTTCAAGATCTATTCCATCATCTTTAATCGTAAAGTTACAAGTATGATCAAACATAAAAACTACTGATCCCGAAGTTCCTAAGCTTCCATTATGCTTAGTAAAGTAACTTCTTAAATTGGCCACAGTTCTGTTGTTATTATCTGTTGCTGTTTCAACAAGTACAGCAATTCCATGAGGAGCATACCCTTCAAAAACAACTTCTTTATAATTACTAGTGTCTTTATCAGAAGCTCTTTTAATGGCTCTATCAACATTGTCTTTAGGCATATTTGCAGCCTTTGCATTCTGAATTACCGCTCTTAATCTTGAATTAGTATCAGGATCAGGACCACCTTCTTTTACCGCCATGACAATATCTTTACCTATTCTAGTAAATGTTTTTGCCATTTGACCCCATCTCTTAAATTTTCTTGCTTTTCTAAATTCAAATGCTCTACCCATTGTTGCAAATAATAATTTCAACTGTAAATATAAATTTTATATAAACTTGTTTAAGCAAAGTTATTTAATCTTATAAAATCAAATCATCTTTTTTACTTTAGCACATTGAAACAATACATAACGATTTTTAAAACCCATATTTGATTCATTGAAAAATTTAATTTATTTACTTATTATATTCTCTATCAGCTGTGCACAACAGACTGCTTTGACTGGGGGTAATAAAGACACTTTAGCTCCAAAAATTATTTCAAATAAATCGATTCCATCTTCAGGTGAAATAAAATTTTCTGGTAAAGAAATTAAATTGGTTTTTGATGAAAACATTACTTATCAAAAAAGCTCTACATCTTTTCTTTCAAATCCACCTATAGGCGAACATGTATTAAAAACTGAAAAAAACATTTTGAAAATAATCCCAGAAAAAGAATTGCTTAAAAATACAACTTACAGCTTAATTTTTACAAATTCAATTGCTGATCTTAATGAAAAAAATAAAATTGCTGATTTAAGGTTTTCTTTTTCTACCGGTTCTATTCTTGATACTATTATTGCTAAAGGGTTGGTGAAAAACAGTTTTGATGAAACCGTTAGTGCTAATTATATGGTCGTGCTTAAATCTATTAGAGAAGACTCTACTAATTACATTAGTTTAACCAACGAAGCTGGAGAATTCTTTTTTGACCATTTAAAACCGGGTGAATATACCTTGTTGGCTTGGGAGGATTTAAATGAAAATAGTCAATTTGACACATTAGATGAGCCCTATGGATTTTTGTTAGACCCTATTAAAACACAAGATTCTTGTTGTAAAGAAATCATCAAAACCTTTACTCCAATAAAGCCCTTAGAAATTGAAAAAATGGAATTAAACGATTACGGAAACATTTCGATCGTTTTCAACCAAATAGTTGACACTTTAAATATTAAATCCCTAGATTCTTCTTTTATTAAAACTGTTGTTTTAAAAACAAATGAAGCTTCATTTTGGCCTTCAGATTCAAATACAAATTATCAACTAATAATTGAAGCTCCTTTTTACAAATTTAAAGACACTGTTGTTGTTAGAAAATCTAATTCTAAAAATGCCGAAAGAAAACTTGTTTATCAAAAAAAATCAATGAAAGAATTGTTTAGTTCCAACTCTCTTGAGTTAGTGTTTAATCAAAAAATAGTTGCTGTTGATACCTCCCTTTTGATTTTACAAACAGATAGCAACTCTTTAAAATACAATTATGAAATTAATCAAAATATATTATCCATTAAACCAGAAAAACTTAATGGTTCTTTTAATTTAAGCGTATATCCAAATGGAGTTTCAGGACTTTACAATAAAAAAACAGATACTTCAAAAGTTTACTTTAACATTCTTTCTGAATCAAACTTAGGGGCGCTAACTCTGAATATAAATAACTCAGAGTGTGAAAATTATATAATACAAATCCTTTTCCAAAATAACGTAATACATGAAATGTATAGCTCAAAAAAAGAGCATCTGCAATCTTTGACAAAAGTTTATCCCGGAGAATATCAAATTAGGATCATAAATGATTTAGACCAAAATAAAAAATGGTCATGTGGTGACATTAAAAAGCAAACTCAACCTGAAGAAGTTATTTATTTAGATAAAAAAATAACGGTTAAGAAAAACTGGGAAGAGTATGTTCAATGGAATATATAATTCTATAGAATTTTAAATAAATCTGCATCCATTCCGCATGGAAAGTTTTTTCTATAATTGGTTAATTGGTTAATATTTAAGTCCGTTACTTGTACTTGTATTTGATTAGTTTGAAATTCGTCCATTCTTTGGCCAGAAAAATCAAAAACTCTTGAGTCTCCACTATACCTTACCTCATTACCGTCAATTCCAACTCTATTAACCCCAATAACGTAGGCTTGGTTTTCAATTGCTCTTGCTCTTAATAAAGAAGTCCAAGCTAAAGTTCTTTTGGCTGGCCAATTAGCAATGTAAATCAAGCAATCGTAATCTGCATTGTTTATATTTCTGCTCCATACAGGAAAACGCAAATCATAACAAATCATTGGCCTAATTCTAAATTCTTTGACCTTAATAGTAAGATTCTCAATTCCTGGTTCGTAATATTGGTTTTCGCCTGCCATTCTAAACAAATGTCTCTTGTTATAGTGTTTTAAACCGCCTGTGGGAGAAACACAATACAGCCTGTTGTAATATTTATTCTCCTCTTCAATTGCCAAACTAGAAATAACGGTAGCTTGCTTAATTTTAGCTAATTCTTTTAGCCAGTTAATTGATTTACCAAGTTTTGTTTCTGAAATTTTACTTGATTCCATAGAAAACCCGGTATTAAACATTTCAGGCAAAACAATTAAATCACATGACTCAAAAGGATCTAATAATTTAGAAATATTACTAAAATTTTTGTTGGGGTTTTCCCAATAAATATTTGATTGTACAGATAATACTTTCAATAATAATTAAATTTGGTTTTTGTTAAAAATAATGCTTTACAACTAGATTTCAGAAGAGTTTCGTACTTTTACTTAAAATTTATTTATTACTATAAAATTTTGTTTAGAGTTTCTGTCATACTATTTATCTTTTGTTTTACGCACAGTTTGGTTTTTTCTGCCATGAATTCTGACACCATAAATAAAATCAATCCTGAAAATGGTCGTAAGACTGGATATTGGATAATCACTGGTTCAATGTCGAAAATACAAGGTTATAGTTCTGAATCAAAAGTCGAGGAAGGAGTATATGTAAATAGTAGAAAAAATGGGCTATGGATCAAATATTGGCCTAATGGAAATGTTAAAAGCAAAATCAAATATAAAAACGGAAGATCTTTTGGAGATTACTTAACCTATTTCCAAAATGGAAATGTTGAAGAGAAAGGAGTAATGAACGGTGGTTTACTTCAAGGTTCATTCGAACTTTATTGGCCTAATGGACAAATAAGACAAGAAAAAGAATTTAATTCATATGGGAACCCCGAGGGGAAAGTTTCTTTTTATTATGCCAATGGACAGCCAGAACTAAAATTTGAAGTAATTAATGGAAAAGAGACAGGAGATGCCACTTGGTTCTATGAGAATGGGGATGTGAAAAAAGAAATTATTTATGCTGATGGTGTGGCAACATCCACTAAGGAATTTAAAGAAGTTCATGCACATAAAGAAATTAAAGATCCTTTAATTGAAAAAGGCCCAAAAATTTCAGGAGATTTTAATAATTCTAACTCCAGTTTAATAGACAACTATGGAAAAACTTATGACAAAGACAAAAACATTTTAATGGATGGTGAGTTTAAGAACAACTATTTATACAACGGGAGGCATTATATTTATGATGAATTTGGACTGCTTAAAGAAATCAAAGTTTTCAAAAATGGGGTTTACGTTGGGAATGGCATAATGGGCAAATAAAAGTCAATTTATCTTTTGGATTTTTCTAATCATAATAATTCTAGATCTAACTTAGTTTTTTTAATTCTTTCCGGTTTTTTTCTTGGATCATTAACTCTTTTAAATGTTCTAGGAACTTCTCGTTTTTTAGATTACTCTTTTAACTTATTCAACATTGAAATTCCATTTGTTATAGCTATTGGTGTCCTTCCATATCCAATTACATTTTTATGTACCGATTTAATTAGCGAACTATTTGGAAAAAAACAAGCCAACAGGGTGGTTTGGATGGGATTAATATTAAATATATGGGTTTTGTTTTTTGTTTGGATCTCTGGATATTTAAATAGTCCTGAATTAATAAATGGAGTGCCTAATGTATCTATTGTAGATGGAGAGGTAATTCCAAGAGATTACGCCTTTTATCAAATTAGAAAATTAACAATGGGAGCCACTTTTGCTTCTATGATTGCTTATCTCTCTGCTCAGTTTATTGATGTTCATGTTTTTCATTTTTTAAAAGAGAAAACTAAGGGGAAAAAACTTTGGCTGAGAAACAATGTGTCTACAATATTCAGTCAACTAATTGATAGTATAGCTGTAATTCTTATCACTCATTATTTTGTGAATGGCTTGCCTTTAGATGAAAATGGAAAGTTGACTCATTCTTTAATTTATTTTATTATATCAGGTTATATCTTTAAATTAATTGTTGCATTAATTGACACTCTTCCTTTTTACTGGTTAACCCATGTTCTAACAAAATACATGAGTAAGGAAAATTAATCTTTAATTAATAAGGGTATATCTTTAATTAGTCTAGAAATATCTGCAGAGTCAGTTCCATTATAAAAACCTCTTATTCTTTGCTTTTGATCTACTAAAACAATGTTTTGAGTGTGAACAAAATCTGCCTCTCCTCCATGATTGTAATTAGTATCATTGATTTCTGGCGCAACTAAATATTCTTTTCTAGCAAGTCTGTATATTTCTTTTTTATCACCAGTTAAAAAACGCCATGAATTATGACTGGCGTTATGTAGATTAGCGTATTTAAGCAAAACCTCTGGTGTGTCTTGTTCTGGCCAGACCGTATGTGATAAAATGATAATGTTTTTATTGTGTTTATATTTTTTATGAACCCTTTCTAATTGATTAGTCATTATAGGGCATATCGATCCGCAAGACACAAAAAAAAAGTCGGCAATAACAATTTTATTTTTTATTAGTTCTTCATTAACTTCTCTACTTAGCTGATCTATTAAATTAAAGTTTTTAATTTCATGCCTCAAACATTTTTTTTTTAATGAAGAATCGTAAAGATCCGGATTAACATCACATGGGGTAAGAATAGGAAGGGGCTTGTTGGATTTTGCTTCATAATCCATCAATTGCGATAGAAACCCTACTAGTGCAACTATTGATAAAAAGAAAATCGCAGTTAAAAGATTTATTTTATTCATATTATTCTTCCCAATTAATAAAAGACTTTCCTGTGAAATTGCCTTTTTCTAACCCATCGTGAGCTGCATGAATTTCTTTATAGCTAAACTCGTGTTTAGCGTTAGGATTAATTTTATTTTCGCTTGCTAATTTGATTAATTCCTTTAAAATTAGATCAATAACATTAGGTTTATCTTCAGCAATTTTAAGCAAATTAACGCCTATAATGGATTGGGAATTTAATAATAAAATAGCCGGATGAACTTTACCAATTTTTAACAATTGAAAAAATGTATTTATAATTCCTTTTGGCTTCTTCAGCCTATCAGATATTCCAAAGAAAACCAGTTTGCCACCACTACTTAACAAGCTTAAATCTTTCTTTACGGTTTTCCCTCCAACTGGATTAAATATTGCATCAACTTTTTTCTTTCCTATTTTAGTTTCCACTTCATTTACATAATCTTCTGAAGAAGTAATAATACAAATGTCAACGCCATTTTTTGATAAATAATCTAATTTATTTTTAGAACGAGTTAATCCAATCACCGTACAACCTTTAAGTTTTGCTAACTGAGTTAATGCTGTACCTACTCCACCTGAAGCCGCATGTATCAAAACAGTATCTCCTTTAATAAGGTTCATCTCAACATTCAACGCAAAATATGCTGTACAATATTGTGTGGCTAGTGCTAGAGCTGCACCATTGTTAAGGTCTTTTGGAATTTCTTGAATTCCTTTTATCGTTGATAAAGCAAACTCTGCATAGCCGCCAAACCTTGTCATAGCCAAAACTCTTTTACCGATATAGTGTTCGTAAGCTGGGTCTTTAACTTTTATTACCAATCCCACAACCTCATAACCTAATACAGCTGGTAATGGGGGAGCTGCTCTATACAGCCCTTTCCTGGCCATAATATCTGCAAAATTAATTCCAGAAGCTTCAACCTTGATTAATACATCTTCATTATTATTTAACTCAGGCTCGGGAACAGTTGCAATTTTAAAACTAGCAGAAGCTTCTCCATATTTTATTAATTGAATTGCTTTCATTTATTAAAGTAAAGTTTTGGGAGGTCTTTGATTTTTTTCATAGCCTTCATCAATTAATAAATCATTTTGTTCTGCTGCAATAACAGCTAGCTCATCACATTTTTCATTGAACATGTTGCCTGCATGTCCTTTCACCCAATGAAAAGTAACATGATGTTTCCTATAAATATTTAAAAATCGTTTCCATAGGTCAATGTTCTTTTTGCCTTTAAATGCTTTTTTTTCCCAATTGAAAACCCAGTTTTTATTTACCGCATCAACTACATATTTAGAGTCAGAATAAATAGCTATTGTTTGGGCTTGTTTTTTAAGCGTTTCTAAACCTACAATAACAGCTAACAGCTCCATTCTGTTGTTTGTCGTCATTCTAAAACCTTCAGAAATTTCTCTATAATGTTTCCCCGCCTTCAATACAATTCCATACCCCCCGTTTCCAGGGTTTCCTTTAGCTGCACCATCAGTATACATTGTTATATTCATTAACCTTTTGGATTTATTTCTTCACCGCAATGTTTACAAAATAATGCATTTTCATCATGCCCTTCTTGTGAACAACTTGGACAACTTTGAGTATTTATTTTTTCTGCTTTAGCAAGCTCAATAGAGACCATTCCTGTGGGTACAGCAATAATTGCATAACCTAAAATCATTATTATTGATGCGAAAAATTGTCCTAAAACCGTTTGAGGAGCAATATCGCCATAACCAACCGTGGTAAGGGTTACAATAGCCCAATATATACTTCTAGGAATACTTGTAAACCCATCTTTAGGATCTTCAATTATGTAGATAATTGTACCCATAATTGTTGCTACAGCTAACACTGCTAATAAAAAAACAACAATTCGTTGCCTACTCGCAATAAGTGCCTGCTTTAATGTGTTAGCTTCTTTGACATATCTAAAAAGTTTTAAAATTCTAAAAACCCGAAGAAGTCTAATTGTTCGAATTGTTTTTATAGAAGATATGGAATCTGAAAGCATAAATATGCCTAAGTAAGTTGGCAAAAGAGAAATCAAGTCAATTAAGCCATAAAAACTAAAAATATATTTTAGTGGTTTTTTTACACTTATTATTCTTAAAACATATTCTATTGAAAAAATACCTGTAATTATCCATTCAAAAACAGTTAAAAATGTATTGTATTTCAGGCTGTATGATTCTACACTTTCAACCATTACCGCTGCAACACTTAATAAAATTAAAATCAGCAAAACAATATCAAACAGCTTTCCTAAAAAGGTATCAGCCTCAAAAATAATTTCGTGTGTCTTTTTTCTAAACTTATTCAGCATTAGTAACTTTTTAAAATCAATTCTTCAATTGTAACCGGAAAATACAATTTTTCAAGGTTTTTAATTTTAAGGGCAATACTTTCTATTGTTTCTTTTTTAGAAAGCTTCGTTTCGTATTGCTTTATAATTGTTCCTTCATCGTAGTTTTTGTTTACATAATGAATTGTTATGCCTGTTTTAGTTTCATTTGATTCTAAAACTGCTTTATGTACATTGTTTCCATACATGCCTTTTCCTCCAAATTTAGGCAATAAAGAAGGATGTAGGTTAATTATTTTTCCTTTATAATTTGTTATGAATTTTTCTGGTATTTTTAATAGAAACCCAGCTAATACAACAAGTTCAATATTCTTTTCCCTAAGTTTTTCTAGCACACTTTTAGTGTCACTTAATGATTCCTTATCAATCACTAATTGATGAATATTGTTGTTTTTAGCGTGAATTAAAGCCCCTGCACTTGAATTATTAGAAACCACCAAAACAATATTTATTGTTTTATTTTTCTTGAAAAAATCAATTATATTTTTTACATTACTTCCTGTACCAGAGGCAAATAAGGCTATATTCATTGTGTTTTTTTCGAAATATATAGATAGAATTTCAATGAATCAACTTAATCTTATGAATAAGTTAATCTTAAAGTACTTTGCATACTTAACGAAATGTTTTTTATTTGCACTTTAAATTAATTAAAAATAAACTAAAATGTCTGACGTAAAATCTAAAGTAATCTCAATTATCGTTGATAAATTGGGTGTTGATGAAGGAGAAGTATCAACTGAAGCTAGCTTCACAAATGACTTAGGAGCTGATTCTCTTGACACAGTAGAACTAATTATGGAATTTGAAAAGGAATTTAATATTGCAATTCCTGATGAGCAAGCCGAAAACATCCAAACTGTTGGACAGGCTATCTCATACATTGAAGAAAACAAGTAAGAAATTTAAATCATTTAACTCATAAGCTTTTTTGTTATGGAAAAAAAACGAGTAGTAATTACTGGTTTAGGTGCACTAACGCCAATAGGAAACTCTGTAGATGAATACTGGAATAATCTTATTGCTGGAAAAAGTGGTGCTGATTTCATTACAAAATTTGATGCAGGTCTTTTTAAAACCCAATTTGCTTGTGAAGTAAAAGATTTTGACCCACTTTCCATCATGGACAGAAAAGAGGTAAGGAAACTTGACCCCTTTTCTGTTTATGCTATGGCAACTGCTCAAGAGGCGCTCGCTGATTCTAATATTGATTTAGAGAAAGTTGACCTTTATCGTGCAGGTGTCGTGTGGGGATCTGGTATTGGAGGCATGAAAACGTTTCAAGAAGAATGCTTCAATTACAAAGAAGGGGATGGTACACCAAGGTTTAATCCTTTCTTTGTTCCTAAAATGATTGTAGATATTGCCGCTGGTCACATTTCAATAAAATATGGACTTAAGGGACCTAATTACGTTACTGTGTCAGCTTGTGCCTCATCTACTAATGCATTAATTGATTCTTTAATGTTAATTCAATTAGGAAAATGCGATTTTATTATTTCTGGTGGTTCTGAAGCTGGAGTAAACATAGCTGGTGTAGGCGGATTTAATGCTTTAAAAGCTCTTTCAACTAGAAATGACAACCCTAAAACTGCTTCAAGGCCATTCGACTCGACAAGAGATGGTTTCGTGCTTGGTGAGGGTTCTGGTTGTTTAATTCTTGAAGAATTAGAGCATGCTAAGGCAAGAGGAGCTAAAATTTATGCAGAAGTAGTTGGTGGAGGGCTTACTGCTGACGCTCATCACATCACAGCCCCTCATCCAGAAGGATTAGGAGCTATTAATGTAATGAAATTATCATTAGAAGATGCCGGGATGAAACCAGAAGATATAGACTATATTAATGTTCATGGAACTTCAACACCTCTTGGTGATATTGCTGAAACAATAGCCATTAAAGAAGTATTTGGTGATCATGCATATAACTTAAACATTAGCAGTACTAAATCAATGACCGGTCACTTATTGGGTGCTGCTGGAGCTATTGAAGCCATTGCTTGTGTTAAGTCTATTGAAAATGATATTGTTCCTCCAACAATTAATTTTGAACACAAAGATGAGAGCATAGATTATAACTTGAACCTCACTTTAAATAAAGCTCAAGAAAGAACAGTAAACGCTGCATTGAGCAACACCTTTGGGTTTGGCGGCCACAACACCTCCATAATCATGAAAAAATACAATGATTAAATCCTTTTTTTTCAAAAAAAAAGATAGTTTACTCTCTCCTATTTATCTTAATTTTTTAAATGATGTTCTTGGCATTAAGCCAAAAGATGAACATTTATATTTGGAAGCAATTACCCATGCTTCATATAAAAAAAGTAGGGAAAATATAGCAGATAACGAACGTCTTGAATTTTTAGGAGATGCTTTTATATCAATGGCAATTGGGGAATACCTATTTGAAAAATTTCCTGATAAAAATGAAGGATTCTTATCGCAATTAAGAGCTAAAGTGGTTAGTCGTGAACAACTTAATTCTTTAGGAAAAAAAATTGGTCTTGAAAAGCATATTTTATATCAAAAAAGCACAAATAAATATAAATCTTTAATTGGGAATGCTTTTGAAGCGTTATTTGGGGCAATACTTTTAGATCAGGGTTTTTTAAAAGCAAAGCAGATTTTTAATGACTACATCATTTCTAAATTTATTGATCTTGAAACGATACAAATAGAACAAAGAGATTTCAAAAGCGAGCTATTGGTCCATTGTCAAAAAGAACAAAAAAAACTGTCATTTAAAACCATCTCAAAAGAATTAAAAAACGGAGAATATATTTTCACTATTTCTGCAATAATAAATAATGAAGAAAAAAGTATAGGAACAGGGTATTCAAAGAAAGAAGCTGAACAAAATGCTTCAAAAAACCTTATATCAAACCTTAATCATTTTTAAAAACCCAATCTCCTTATGCAATAAAACCCTACTTTTTCCTCTAATTAAGTCTCCTTTAATAACTCCGCCAAATTCAATTCTATCAGCATTGATTAGCTTATTATTTAATTTTTTAAAGGCTTGACCAATGTAAGCAACGCTCCCAAAACTAACTGTTACTATCAACTGAAAGTTGTCCTTTTCTTGTCTTCCGTAATTTATATCATCAAAACAAACCTTTATTCCATCAAGATTAATTCCCTGAATAAGTTTGTTAATCTGTTTTTGTTCTATTTTTTTTTCTGTTTTGAGAATAAATTTTTGTTTAATCCGAGCGCTAGAATTTGATAGTCTATCGATTAAATATTGATCATTAGTAAGAACTATTAACCCTGAAAAACATTCCTGCATTTCGCCTAAAACAGATAGGTTTTCGTTAGATTTATCGTTAATAAAATCAAGTGCTGATGTGTTTTTTGGTTTATTTACAAGTAAATAAATTAGCTTTTGAGGGCTAAGAACATCTCCATTGTATTCTACAACATCATTGTCGCCAACTTTAACCCCTAATGAATTAACGACTTGTTTATTAACCATTATTTTACCAGATGATATTAATTTATCAGCATCTCTTCTTGAGCAAACGCCTGAATTAGCAATATACCTATTAAGTCTAATCATTGTAATGTGGGATACATAAATCCTTTATAATGATTAAAGTTAGGTGAATTATTACATAATGTGATTTGAATAAGGTCAAATCGAATTTCTTCATCCAAACAATATGTATTGATGTAATTATGCGCTGCATTCATGATCCTATTTTGCTGTGAAATAGAAACCATTTCATTTACGGTTTGATTGATTGTGTTATGTCTAGTTTTGACTTCAACAAAAACAATTTTATTATGTTTTTTTACAATTAAATCAATTTCTGACTTTCTATGTCTCCAATTTTTATGCAACAACTTGTATCCTTTATTTTGAAAAAATTCCAAAGCAGCTTTTTCTCCTTGTTTTCCAAAAATTACATTTGATCTTTTTGACAAACTATATTTCCTATTAAGTAATTATTAAATTAGCAACTGAATTTTTCTAAACTAATTATTTATTCTGATGAAAAAAAACTTTTTACTTACGCTGTTTTTATGTTTTTCAATATTTATTTCCAATGGACAAATTAATACACCACAAGCCAGCCCCATGTGTGAAATATCCCAATCTGTAGGGGTTTCTAATGTTTCTATTACTTATAACAGACCTGGCGTTAAAAACCGAGTAATTTTTGGGGAACTAGTTCCCTATGATAAAATGTGGAGAACTGGAGCTAATAAAGCAACAAAAGTTACTTTTAGTAAAGATGTGAAAGTGGGTGGTAAGGATTTATCAGCAGGAGATTACTCATTATTTACTATTCCTTCTGAAAAAGAATGGACTATAATTTTTAATGAAGATCTTGATTTGTGGGGGACTGGGGATTATAATCAAGATAAAGATGCTCTGCGAATTAATGTTCCTTCAGAAACTTTAGAAAAGTCTGTAGAATCGTTTACAATAGATTTTGGTTCTTTTACTCAATCAGGTGCTGAATTAATCCTTTCATGGGAAAATACTAGAGTTGTAATACAGATTACCACCAATGCTGTTGAGGAAGTTCAAAAAGAATATACAGCATTATTAGAGAATGGCCCTGATGCCAATACTTACTATAGAGGTGCAAGGTTTTTTCTTGATAATGATTTAGATATGACTTTGGCTTTAAAATGGATTGATTTAGCCATTGAAAAAAGACCAGAAGCTTTTTGGATGTTATATCAAAAAGCAAGAATTCTAGTAAAATTAGGTGAAACCAAAGAGGCTATCAAAGTTGCTGAAAAAGCAATTGAAATGGCTAATTCTGCTGAAGATTCCTATGGGTACGACTCAAAAGCAGAAGAGTTAATCAAACAATTAAAATAAATCAATTGGTTTTTGATGTCGTTTACTTTTTCAAAAAAGTAACGCATACTCCAATGGTTAGCATATCAAATACTGCACCCAGTTGTTGAGATAATATCTTACCGTTAGAAATATGATTGTAACCTAACGAAAAAGCAATGTTTTGTGAAAAATAGTTCGAAATATACCAGTAGTGGTGAAAGTTTAATCCGCTTTTTAATCCATCATTTTTTTGAGCATTTGATTCAACCCATAAAATGGCTAATTGTGATTTTATAAATGTTTTTTTAGCAACTTTAAAAGACAATTCTTGCCCCAAGCCTATTCCATTTCCTCCTTTTTCTGTTAAGTGAAAAACAGCCAATGGAGACGCTGTAAACAAACGATCGTAATAAGTAGAGTCAAAAGTAGAACGCTCAAAATTTGATGGGGTATCTAAGGATCTTTTAAATGGGAAATATACCTGAGCAAAAAAGGCCGGCTGACGAAAACTGCTTTCTATGGAGCTGGATCCAGGCAATCTTGATCTGTAAACCCCTGGGTTTATACTAACCTTTAGTGGTGTCTTTTCTAATTCAAAAACGACTCGTTCTACTTGGCTATAAATCGAAATTGAATAGATTGTTGCAACAATTAATACTAATTTTTTCATTGGGAATTAAAATCGTTAAAAACCAAAATTCATCTTATAAGTTGATTTCCATAAATAATGTGCTATTTTAAAATTGATTTATCATTTTGAACCAAAAATTTGGTCTTTAATCCAAACAATAGGCTTAGATTTTCATTTTCATGTCCAGCTGAAAAATCAAAAGCAATAGGAAAATCAAATTCTTTTGTTTTCTCCAAAAAAACCTCTTCTATCGTCATTCCAAAAGGAATCTTATTGTCTTTAATTTTAGAGAAATGTCCAATGATTAAACCTTTAATATGGTTAAAAACTCCGGCAAATTTCAATTGCCAACACATTCTGTCAATATTATACAAATACTCATCAATTTCTTCAATAAATAAAATTTTTCCTTCAAAATTGGGCTGATAATTGGTTCCCAACAAACTTGTTAGGACAGCTAAGTTTCCTCCAATTATTTCAGCAGAAGCCTCCCCTATTCTGTTGTTTTGATTTTGGTTCCATGAGTAATCCATTGATGCACTAAACAAAACCTGTTTTAATGACCTTAATGATTCGGAGGTGTTTTCTATAATATTTATTGGCATTGTTGCATGGATAGAAGCTGTATTTAAAATGATGTTTGAAAAAGAGTGCAAAACGGTAATATCAGAAAAACCAATAATCCATTTAGGTTTTTTTAAAAATAATTCTGGATTTAAATCTTCAATTAATCTTACCGTCCCATAACCACCTCTAAAACACCAAATGGCTTTTGCTTTAGGGTGGTCCAGTGCCCATTGCAAGTCAGACTTTCTTGAACTGTCTGGCCCAGCAAAAATCCCTTCAGCTTGCATTAAATTTGGTGACCTTTCTGTTTTCAGCCCCCAATCAAGCAATAATTTTTCAGCAGCTTCAAGTTGCTTTATTTCTATCTTTCTAGCCGGAGCTATTATAACAACTAGGTCTTGTTTTGTTAATTTGTCTGGAATGATCATATTGTTCCTTACTAAGGAAGTAAAAATAAGTATATAAAACTTATATTTGGCGCTTCAAATATTTTTATGGCTCATCCAAAAAGACATACGATTACCGCTGCTTTGCCATACGCTAATGGTCCCTTGCATTTAGGACATCTTGCTGGAGTATACATTTCTTCTGATATATATGCCCGTTTTTTGCGATCAAATGGCGAAGATGTTGCTTTTATTTGTGCTTCAGACGAACATGGTGCTGCCATAACTCTAAGAGCTAAAAAAGAAGGCGTTTCTCCTAAAGATATTATCGACACTTATCATAAAACCAATAAAGAGGTTTTTGAGAAATTGGGGGTGAGTTTTGACATTTACGACCGAACTTCTGAAAGCCATCATCATGAAACAGCTCAAGAATTGTTTTTACAATTGGAAAAAAAAGGAGCTTTTGTTAAAAAAGAATCCAAACAATATTTTGATGAAGAGTTCAATCAATTTTTAGCCGATAGATATATTACTGGTCAATGTCCAAAATGCGATTACGATGGGGCATATGGAGACCAATGTGAAAAATGTGGAAGCGCATTAAGCCCTACTGAATTGATAAATCCAATATCTACTTTAAGCAAAAAAATTCCTGTTCTTAAGAAAACTTCGCACTGGTATTTACCACTAGACAGGCATGAAAAATGGCTTAAAGACTGGATGGAAAAAGGAATTTATAATGGCAAACAAATTCATGATCCTAAAGATTGGAAAAACCAAGTAATTGGCCAATGCATGAGCTGGATCAATGCTGGATTGCTACCAAGGGCCATTACAAGAGATTTAGATTGGGGCGTAAAAGTTCCATTAAAAGATGGTGAAGGAAAAGTGTTGTATGTATGGTTTGATGCACCTATTGGATATATTTCTGCCACTAAAAAGTGGGCTTCCGAAAACAACAAAAATTGGGAAGACTACTGGAAAAGCAACGACACTAATTTGGTTCACTTTTTAGCCAAAGACAACATCGTTTTTCACACCATAATATTCCCAGCAATACTGTCTGAACTGGGTGACTACATATTGCCAACTAATGTTCCAGCTAACGAGTTTTTAAATTTAGAAGGTCAAAAATTAAGCACTTCAAGAAATTGGGCAGTATGGGGAAAAGACTTCATAGCTGACTTTCCTGGACAAGAAGATGTACTTAGATATGTACTTAGCTCTATTGCTCCAGAAAACAAAGACAGTGACTTTTCATGGAAAGATTTTCAAGCAAGAAACAACAATGAATTAGGAGCTATTTTTGGGAATTTTGTTAACAGAACTTTAGTTCTTACACAAAAGTATTACAATGGAATAGTCCCTAAAAAGAAGGAATTGGAGACTATTGATAAAGAAGTGCTGAAATCTATTGCTGAAGCTCCCAATAAAATTGAAGCAGCTATTCGTTCTTTTAGGTTTAGAGATGCTCAAGCAGAAGCCATGAAATTAGCCAGAGTTGGCAATAAATATTTAGCCGATACCGAGCCTTGGAAAGAAATAAAAACCAACCCTGAAAGAGTTAAAACCATTCTTAACATTTCGCTTCAAATTACTGCGACCCTTGCTGTAATTTTTGAACCTTTTATGCCTCAAAAAGCCGCTGCATTAGCTAAAATGCTAAACTTAAATTTGCCAAAATGGACTGAAGCTGGGAGTCATTCACTAATTCCTTCAAACCACACCATAAACAAGCCTGAAATTTTATTTACTAAAATTGAAGATGCACAAATTGATGCGCAAATTGAAAAGCTAAAAAAGACTACGCAAAACACTTCTAAATTCCCTCCAATGAAAGACGAAATAACTTTTGAAGATTTTACCAAACTTGACATAAGAGTAGGCACCATAACCGCTGCTGAAAAAGTAAAAAAAGCAGACAAACTGTTAAAGCTTACTGTTGATACTGGAATTGATACTAGAACTGTTGTTTCTGGTATTGCCGAGCACTATAACGCTGAAGATGTTGTAGGTCAAAAAGTGAGCATTTTACTCAATTTGGCTTCAAGAAAAATAAGAGGCGTTGAGTCACAAGGAATGATATTAATGGCTGAAAACCAAGAAGGTGATTTGGCTTTTGTTTCACCTACAAAAGATATTGAAACTGGCAACACCATAAGGTAATTGTATTTACTCCCATAGTTCAACTGGATAGAATAACCGCCTCCTAAGCAGTAGATCTGGGTTCGAGTCCCGGTGGGAGTACTAAACCTGAATGTCAGCACATATAGTTTTACAACTATTTATCTATTTAACAGATATATTTATACTAAATCTTGTAAAAAGATAATAAATAATATTAAGCTTATGTTGTCACTTACTATATTTGCTTTAGAACATGGCTTTTAAGTATTACATAAGAAAACATTCAAAGTATAATTCTAGCAACCAACCACCTATTCTGTTTTTAGTATATTAGATTTATAGTTGGTTTACTTATTAAAAAATAGCCAACCAACCTTCAGTTTTTAGTCAATTAAAATTTTATTTAATGAGAAGGATTTTTGTATTAAGTATTTTCTATCTCTGTATAAATTCTTGTACAATTGTTGGCCCTGCTATTGCTCATTATCAAAACGAAAAACGTGATGACCGATATACTCATGAAGAATATATGGATAGCTTTAATACTTTGTCACAAATAGTTGAAAAGTTTGGTTACCCAACATCTAAAAAAGAATTTAAGCATGCTGAAGTTTGGTATTTCAATTTAGGTGAAAATAATCACATTCATCATCCAAATGAAAGACAAAATAAAAGTTTTTCAACAGGTTTTATTGAGTTTCATATTGACAAAGAATTTGATTTTGTAACTCATTGGAAATCGGAAGGGGTTGATTATGGAAATAAAGTAAGTTTGGGTGCTCAAATAATTGGAGGTATAATAATAGATGGTTTGATAATTGCTTTAGTAATTTTATAAAATTATAACCTAACAATCTAAATCTTCCACTTAATCTTACTCATAAACTCATTCAAAAACTATTGGATGAGGTTTAGCAACCAACCACCTATTCTGTTTTTAGTATATTAGATTTATAGTTTGATTCTATGAAAAGATTGTTACTTCTTTCAATATTAACTTCTTTAGTTAGTTGTAACCTCTATGTTTTAATACCAGACCAAAACTTTGAACAAGCTCTAATTGATTTAGGTTATGATGATGTAGTTAATGGAAAATTGTTAACTGCTAATATTATTAATGTTGACTCTTTAGATGTTTTTGAAAAAGGTATTTCAGATTTAAAAGGAATAGAAGCATTTACTTCTTTAAAAAGTTTGGATTGTGGCGGCAATCA
>PBNK01000036.1 GCA_002723085.1 Crocinitomicaceae bacterium
CAGCATTTGATTCTACAGAGCTTAAAATTAATTTATTAAGAGTTTCCAGGTTCACATGTGGGGAGTCACAACTTATGAATACATTCAAATCTGTTTTAGATTTTTCTAGACATGAAACTATCCCACCAATTGGACCTAGGTCTTTAATTTTATCTGAAATAATGGGGGACTTAAATATTTCATATTCTTTATTATTGGCAGAAATTAAAGTATTAGTAAAATTATTTGAAAGCTTATCAATTAAATCTTGAATAATGTATTTGCCTTTAACTTTTAATAACCCTTTATCAAACCCCATCCTTGTGCTTTTGCCACCAGCTAATATTATTAATGTTGTTTCCATTAATCTAAACTAAAACTCTGTTTTAATAAACTAATTAAAGTATCTTAGATGCTTAATTTAAAAAATATATTATGAAAAAAATTATTTATTCAGCACTTCTTTCAGGTTTCTTTTTTATGAGCACTAATGTTGCAAGTGCACAACATGTCTTTGTTAATGATCAAGACATTAATGAGTTAGATATTCAGTATGTTGAATTAAGAGTAGGTTCCGCTTTAAACCCAACAAAAGTTAGAGTATATGTTGACTATGGCCAAGCTTTTTCTCTTAAGAGACAACTTATAATGACAGCGGATAAAAAACCAGTAAAATTTAACAGTGCGGTTCATGCATTAAACTTTATGGATAAAAATGGCTGGGATTATATTGAAATAGTTGCTGTTCAGGCAGGAGAAACAACTACTTTTAAATATGTTATGCAAAAAACAAAAGAGTAAACTAAAATAAGCCATTAACTTCGGCATCTATTTTAGAAATGATTTTCCCTAAATCTTCAGGGTTATCATGGTAAGAATTTTCATCTACGTCAATGATTAAAACTTTTCCTTTGTCGTAGGTGGAAATCCAAGCCTCATAGCGCTCATTTAATCTTTTAAGATAGTCAAGACGAATACTTTCTTCATAGTCTCTTCCTCTTTTTTGGATGTTGTGTACCAATTTAGAGACACTAGCTCTTAAGTAAATTAATAAGTCAGGAGCTGAAATAAAAGATTCTAATAAAGTAAAAAGGCTAAAATAATTCTCAAAATCTCTAGTAGTCATCAATCCCATAGAGTGAAGGTTGGGCGCAAAAATAAAAGCATCTTCATAAATGGTTCTGTCTTGGATAACAGTTTTGCTGTTTTTTCTGATTTCTTGAATTTGAGTAAAACGACTATTTAAGTAATAAATTTGTAGGTTAAAAGACCAACGTTGCATTTCGTCATAAAAATCAAGTAGATAAGGGTTGTCATCAACATCTTCAAAGTGTGTTTCCCAACCATAGTGCTTAGCCAATAAAGTTGTTAAAGTGGTTTTACCAGCACCAATATTTCCAGCAATTGCTACATGCATAATTGTAAATTAATTGTATCATCTAAAGTAGAAAAAATACACTTTCAAAATCAAGTTATGTTAATAACTTTATGTTTTAATTTTTTATTTCAAAGATTTCAATACTATTCCCTTTTACACCAACCAAATTGTTTTTTGTTCCATGTATATAGTCGTACGAATTGTTTAGTTTGATTTTAGAAACACTAAAATCATACATTTCGTAAATCATTAAAGATTCAGCCTCATGATATAAAATTGCGTTTTTTGTATATATGGGTTTGTGTTTAGTAACGATGTTGAAGTTGTGAACTAAACTTCCATATTGATCAAATACTAATATTTCATTTGATGTTTGAGCATATAAGTTCCCATTATTTTCATGTATTGAAATAATTGGCAAATGAATATGACTTAATATAGCTGATAAATTTCCGCTTCTGAATTGGATTTGAGCATTTTTATTTATTTTGAAAATTTCATTGACTGCAATATCATAAAACCAAATTCCATTGTCAAAATTACTGTTGGCTATACACGCAGTCTGATCAAGATTTATTGATGATAAGTTTATTATATCTTCTTGTTGACTCAAAGTATTGTCAAGCAAAACAATTAAAGCTTGATTTTTATAAAATACAATTGGCCTAAGCGAGTTTGAAACGTCAAGTTGTTCTATCTTTCCTAAAGCTTTATTGGAGTATCTGTAAAGTTCTTTACCTGTTTTATCAATCTTGTAAATTTGATCATTACTTACTAAGTAAAGATATCCTTGATTATCAATTTCTATAAAATCAAATGTTTTCTGATGGTTAATTGTGTTAAGAGTAATTATTTTAAGTTGAGCGGATGAGGAATGAATAAAACCAATTAAGCAACTAGTTACTAGCAGAAATTTTAAGTAATTCATCAATGTAAATGCTTTTTTCACTTAACCTAGGGACTTTGTATTGTCCCCCTAATTTACCATGTTTTTTCATCCATTGGTAAAATGTGCCTTTTTTTACCAAATTTATTTTTGGCGCTGAAATGGTCTTGCTTTCTTTTCTTTTTGACTTGTAGTCAATGTTTACTTTTTGCAATTCATTGTCAAGCTGATTTGAGAAAAAGTCAAGATCATTAGGCTTTTTATAAAATTCAACTGCCCATTCATGAAGTCCAATGCCTTTTTCATTAGACAACAACTTAGAACATACAGAAAATTCACATACATGTGCATTTGAATATTTTGCAGCAGCCCCTACAGCTATTTCAGCTTGATGCATCATTAATTCTTCACCAAATGTGTTTATAAATTGTTGAGTTCGACCAATTATTTGAATTCTAAACGGATGTAAAGAAGTGAATTGAACTGTATCTCCAAGACGATATCTCCAAAGACCACTATTTGTTGAAATGACTAATTCATAAGTTTCACCAATAATTACATCTTCCAAATCAATAGTTTTTGGATTTTCTTCATTCCAGTTTTCTTGTTTAATGAATTCGTAAAATATGCCATAGTCTAACATTAATAACATGTCATCAGAATTGTTTTTGTCTTGAATGCCAAAAAAACCTTCTGTAGCATTATAATTGCTAAAAAAATTCATTTTAGAAGAAGGCATTAATTCTTTTAGTTTTTGCATATACGGAGATATATGCACCCCCCCATGTAAATATAATTCTAAGTTAGGCCATATCTCATGTATGTTTTTGACCTTGTTTTTTTTTATTATTTCTTGCAAAATCAAAACAATCCAACTTGGAATACCAGCAACAATATGTACATCATCTTTAATGGAATGGGTTACAATATGATTAATTTTTTCTTCCCAGTTATCGGTAATTAATTTTTTAACATTGGAAGGGCTTCTTCTCCATTCGCACCACCATGGCAAGTGCTTCAGAATTATAGCAGACAAATCCCCAACATGAGTTTTTTTTGAATAAGGAGTTAGTGATGTGCTACCTCCAGCTATAAGGTGTTTACCTGAAAACAACTTTGTTGAGGGGTTTTCTCTGTAATATAAAGCCAAAAGATCTTTTCCTCCTTTGTAATGACAGTTTTGTAAGTTTTCTTTTGTTATGGGAATTTGTTTAGGTAGAGTACTGTTTGTGCCAGAAGATTGAGCAAACCATTTAATTTGATTAGGCCAAAGAACATTTTTCTGACCCAGTTGCATTTTCTTTATGAATGGTTCTAAATTTTCATATTTATTTAGAGGAATTTTGTTTTTATAATCATGAATTGATTTTATGGATTGAAAATCATAAAATTGACCATATTCAGTTTTTTTTGCTTTTTCTAAAAGTTGAAAAAGTATATTTTTTTGAGTGGAAATAGGGTGATTTAGAAAATGGTCAATTTCCCCCATTCTCCTTGAAAGGTAATTGTAGAATAACGTATTAAACGCTTTTCCAAAAGTTTGAAGCATTAATTAATGAAGATTATTTAGCCAAATAAAACTAGACCAAAAATTACTATTAATGCAATAGATACATAAATGTAGCCTATTATTCCTGTGCTTCCATGAAAGTTTCTATCTGATGACATATTGCTCTTTTTTACAAATATAAAATCAATATAATTAAAACACTATATTAATCTATTATAATTTCATATGGCAAACGAGCTTGAAATTTATAAAGTGTTTTATTTTCATTTATTTGATTTAAAATAGATTTTACTTTATCAATAAAATTAAGATTATTTGAAAAACTAACTTCCTCCATTTCTAAAGATTGTAAAATTTCTAAAAACTGATTGTTTTTGATTTCAGGAAGATTTAAAATGCGGATATCTTCGCTTTTAATGTCTACTGATTTTGCAGCATAATCTATAGCATTGTTTAGGTTTCCTATTTCATCAATTAGTTCAATATTTATAGCTTCTTTCCCTGACCAAACTCTTCCTTGTCCAATATTGTCAACATCAACTTTTTTAAGCCCATCCCTTCCATTAGCAACTTTAGAAATAAAATCATCATATATATCATCAACTCCTTCTTGAATTTTTTTTCTTTCAAAATCAGATAATTTATTAAGCATAGAAAAAGAGGCATGTTCATTTGTTTCAACACGGTCAACAGTGATGCCAATTTTGTTTTTAAGCATTGTGTTTAAATTAGGAATAACCCCAAAAACTCCTATTGATCCAGTAACTGTATTTGGCCCAGCAAAAATACGATCTGCTGCACACGAGATGTAATAGCCTCCAGATGCAGCTACATCTCCCATTGAGACAAAAACCGGCTTTTTTTCTTTTGTTAGCTGTACTTCTCTCCAGATAACATCAGAAGCAAGGGCGCTTCCTCCTGGTGAATTTACTCTTAATACAATAGCTTTTATAGATGGGTTGTTTTTTGCTTTTCTAAGAGCTTTAACTATTGTTTCAGAGCCCATTTTACCTTGATTACTTTTGCCACTTATTATCTCTCCAACTGCATATACTATAGCAACATTTTGATTTTGGGAAATTTCAGCTTCTTTTTGTTTAGAAACATTGTCTTTGATATATTTTTTAAAATCAAGAAAATATATTGAATCAGCAGCAGCCATTTCTTTATTGGTTCTAATAATAGAGTCTAATTGATCTTCATATGCTAAAGCATCTACAAGCTTGTGATTAAGGCTGTTTTCAGCATTATTGCTGTAGATAGAATCTGCAATTTCGTTTAAATTTTCAATAGATAAACCCCTTTCGTTTTTTATGTTTTTTATCATGTTTTTCCATAGATCGTCTAAAAGTTTCTGAATTTGCGCTCTGTTTTCAGGACTCATTTTTTCATACATAAAAGGTTCTACAGCACTTTTAAAAGTATTGTTAGAGCCTCTAATAATTTGAACATCGACATCAAGCCTATCTAGGGCGTTTTTGAAAAATAAAAGTTCTGAACTTAGACCTCTAAAATCAACCATCCCTTCAGGGTACAAAATTATTTTATCAGCAAGCGATGATAAATAGTATGATTTTTGAGAATAATTTTCTGAATAAGAATAAATAAACTTTCCTGACTCTTTAAAGTCGTAAAGGGCGTCTCTAAGTTCATCTAAACTAGCAAGACCAATTGCAATGTTTTCTGTGTTTAATAAAATACCTGAAATTCTATCATCCGTTTTAGCTTTTTTAATAGATGATTTTATTTCCTTCAACCCCATTATTAATTCAAATGGTGCCTGAATATTCTGATTAAATTTCAACTCAGACCTTTCGGCAATTTCTTGATTAAGATCTATTTTAAGAATAGTATTGGCATTAATTATTAGCTCTTTTTTCATGCTTAATGAGCTAGTAATTGCGCTAAAAATTAAAATTATAATTACGCTAAAAATTATACTAATAATTACATAAGATAGTGTTGATGCCCAAAAAGACCTCCAAAATGGTTTCATAATTAATTTTTAAGTCTGTAAATTTATCAAATAATTCTTTTAATAAATGAAACCTATTTACATGTATGCAAAAATCAAATAATATTTTAAATGAGGTTACATTACTATTGGGGTCAAATTTAGGAGATAAAATCAAAAATATTATTTCAGCAGAAAAGGATTTGAGTACTTTTTTAGAGATAATAAAATTCTCTTCGTTTTATGAGTCAATTCCATGGGGATATGAATCAAAAAACACTTTTATTAATAGAGCAATTTTAGTAAAATGTTATCTTAACCCATTGGAATTATTGATAAAAATAAAAGCTATTGAGAAAAGAATGGGGAGAATTAAAAAAGAAGTAAAAGGTTATGAAGATCGTTTGATTGATATAGATATCCTTACTTTTAATAATGAACATATAGATGAGGTTAAACTTATTGTGCCACACCCAAGAATTGCTGAAAGAAGATTTACTATCTTACCATTATTGGATATATATGATGAATGCAAAATCCCAGGATTAAATAATACAGCCAAAAGCTTGTTAAAAAACTGTAAAGACGAATTGCCAGTAAATAAAATAGATGTTTGAATATAAATACATAGCTATAGAAGGAAATATAGGTGCTGGTAAAACGACATTGGCGAAGTTTTTGTCAAATGCATTTACTGGAGAATTGTTGCTTGAAGAGTTTAACGAAAACAAATTTTTAAAAGAATTTTATAAAAGTGGGCAATATGCATTTCATTCAGAAATACAGTTTTTACTGGACAGAAGCTTGCAATTAAAAGATTTTTTTAAATCAAAAAGGGAATTAATAATATCAGATTATTACCCAAGTAAAAGTTTAATTTTTTCTGAAATGAATTTATCAAAAAGAGAATATATTCAAATAAAAGAGTTATTTAACATGTTGTTTTTAGATGTCCCAAAACCGGAAATTCTATTTTTTATTGATAGAGATGTTGAGGATATAATGGATAATATTCATAAAAGAGGAAGGGCTTTTGAAAAAAATATGAATTTACAATACATAAAAAAATTAGCAGAAGGATATGAGCTTTGGTTGAAAAATATTAATATTCCAGTTATTAGGATTGACTCAAAATCAATTTGTTTGGATAACCCATCAGCCTTAGAAAAAAGTTTTAAAAACCTACTTAAAGTAAATCACATTTCAGCACAAAGAAGAGTCAAAATGGACACAATGTTTAATTAATAACCTAAATAGAATATAAATTACTTCATATAAATACTTGGTGTCACTTTTTTATATGTCGAAAATAGTGCTTATACTTGCACGAAATTTCAAAAAAGAAACAAAAAAATTCATAATGAAAAAGATGAAAATCAATACTTTACGTTCAATTTTTGCTGTTGCTGCATTGGTAGTTTTAGGCAGTTGTTCAGTAATACAAGATCTGGAATATAATGTTGTAGAGAATCCATTGCAAATGCATGGGGGAGATGTTACCCTTAAAGTAGACGTAAAGTTTATTGAAAAAGGGCTTAATGCGAAAGTTGTTGCAGAAGTTACTCCAATATACTTTTGTGCTGATGGAAATGAAATACCATTCCAAACTGAGATTTTCCAAGGGTTAAAAGCTGCTGGTAATGGTAAAGTTGTACCTAAAGAGGGGTTATCACACTCTTATTCAAGTACAATTCCTTTTCAAAAATGCATGAGTCAAGGAGAAGTAAAAGTTAGAATTGTAGTTAAAAAAGGAACAGAAGTTGCTGAAGAAATTTTAACCGATAAAATTGCTGACGGAACTGTAGTTACCCCATTACTTATAGATTTAGATGATCATGTAATAATTGCTGAAGATGAATTTAAAAGAGTGAATACTTTCACAAAGAACGCTGTTGTTAACTTTTCCAAAGGTAGCAATGCTATTTCTGGTAAAGAAACAAGAGATGAGGATGTTACTGAACTTTTATCTTTTGTTAAGTCATCTCTTGAAGAGAGCTCAAGAATTCAAGTTAAATCGGCAAATATTGAGTCATTTGCTTCACCTGAAGGTGAGGTTGATTTAAATACAAACCTTGCTGAAGATAGAGCTAAAAGTGTAAAGTCACTTTTTGTTGGTAAGGCAAAAAGAATGAAATTTGACCTTGCTAAAGAAGATGGATTTTATACTCTTAATCCAAAAGGTGAAGATTGGGATGGTTTTAAAAATGAAGTTAATAAAACAAATCACGAGGATAAAGATTTAATTTTACGAGTGCTTCAAATGACTTCTGATTTAACTATAAGAGAGAAGGAAATCAGAAATATGGCTAAAACATACAAGTTTCTTGAAAAAGAGGTTTTGCCTCAGTTAAGAAGAGCACAGTTGGTTGTTACCTACGACCAGGTTGGATATAGTGATGACGAATTAAAAACTCTTGCAATGTCAAATCCTGACACTTTAAATGTTGAAGAAATTCTAAAAGCTGGGTCATTAGAAGAAAATCTTAATGATAAGTTAAGAGTATATAAAGAATCTCAAAGAATTTACCCAAATGATTGGAGAACATCTAATAATGTTGGTTATGTATTATATATGATGGGAGATGTTGCTGGAGCAACGGAAGCATTTGATAAAGCAGCATCTATTGCTGATAATCCGATAGTTTCTAATAATGTTGGTGCTGTAACACACAGAAATGAAGGAAAAGCTACTGATAGAGTTAATGAATTATTTGCAGCATCAAATACTACGGAATCAAAATATAATACTGGTTTAGTACAAGTAGAAGATGGGAAATATGAAGAAGCCATTACAAGCATGGGTGATACAAAGTCTTTCAACATGGCACTTGCTCAAGTATTGGCTGGTCATAATGATGAGGCTTCAGAAACTCTTGATGCTAATCAAGATAGTCCAGCAATGAACTATTACTTGAAAGCTATTATTGGAGCAAGAACTAATAACTCTGAAATGATATTTGACAACTTAAAGTCAGCTTTTGAAAAAGATGCTTCTTTAAAAGAAAAAGCAAAAGTAGATAGAGAGTTTATCTTATTTTTTGAAAATGCAGATTTTATAGCTCTTTTCTAATTAAGTCTTAAAACATTTTAAAAAAGGGAAATCAATCTTGATTTCCCTTTTTTTGTGCATTAACTTTATAGGGGAATTCCTTAGGAATTACCATGGTGTTTTTAAAAATAGGAGTTATTTTTTCTTTAAAATGATAAGCTTCATTTTTACTGTAAAACTTACCAGCATATAAATAAATATTTGGGGCATTATATTCATCAAAAAGAAAATCATCTGGAAAATTTTCAATAAATATTTTTCTTTTGTCTTTAATCTCTGAATTTATTTGACTTACTATTATTTGAACGGTGTATCCTTTATAAACAGATTTTTCTCTTAAATAATTTGTAAGAGAATCTATTTCAGGATCTTTATTAATTATTAAATTCCCATTTGCTTGAATATAGCTTTCTTTTAGATTTAAAGTGTCATAAACTTTAATAACATTAGAGTCTTTAGCTAAGGTGTCATTATTTGGATATAGCATCCAATCTTCTTGGCTTTTAAATGACATTATACATGTTAAAAAAAGCAGCATGACCATTATATTTTTCTGATTCTTTTTAATTACCATTTAACAAAAATAATTATTCTCATATAATACTATTATTATGCCATAATTTAATTATATGTAAATAAAACTATATAATAAAGTAAAAGCAATATTTATTTAGAACTATTCTAAATTAAGATAATTCTGTGACAAATTATGTAAACATAGGTGTTGAAATCGGCTTGAGATATTACATTTGTCTTTGTTTTATTGGACTATCCAATTTAAATTATGGAATTAAAAAAGAATTTTGTTTTTTATCAATTGAGTAAAAAATTATTTTTTACCCTAATTCTGTCTGTGTTTTTAATTCCAAACACGTATTCTCAAACAGGCCAAGAATTATTTAAAAAATGTGCTTCATGTCATCATCCAGTAGTTGATAAGGTTGGTCCCGCTTTAAAAGGTGCTTTACAAAGATGGAAAGATGCTGGCGAGGAAGAACTTATTTATGAATGGATACAAAATCCATCTAAACTTTACAACAGCGGTAAATCCAAAAGAGCTAAAGAGGTTTGGGATTATGATCCATCTGTAATGAATGCTCAAGCATTATCTAAAGATGAAATTAAGTTAGTTCTTGAATATGTTGATAGTTATGAAGATGTTGCTCCTGCTGATTCTGCTTCTATGGGCGATGAAGTTGCATATGAAAAGCCTGATGATTCTGTTTCCTTTTGGTGGTGGGTGTTTGCAGGTGTTCTTATAATAGTACTTTTTGCGACAATGGGCGTCAGGCGCGAACTTAATTCTGCTCTTGAAGAAAAGAGTGGTATCGAAGTAGATACAAAAAGAACTTTTTTAACAAGTGCTCATGAATGGGCAATTCGAAATTGGTTTGTAATGGTTTTGTTAATCATTTCTGTCGCTATTTTTTCTGGTGTTGAATTAATGGGTCGAGGTTTTCAAGTTGGCGTTTATCAAGATTATATGCCTTCTCAACCAATTGCATATTCTCATAAACTCCATGCAGGTCAAATGGAAATTGATTGTAAATATTGTCATAATTCTGCTGAAAAATCAAAGCATGCTGGAATACCATCTGTAAATGTATGCATGAATTGTCACAATCAAATTCACGAAGGAGCTCAATATGGCACTCAAGAAATTAGCAAAATTCATACTGCAGCTGGATATGACAAATCATCTAAAACATATAATTTGGATGAATATGGTCAAAGAATTGAAAATCCTATAGTTTGGAATAAAGCACACAATTTACCTGATCATGTCTTTTTTAGTCATGCTCAGCATGTACATCCAAATACGGCCAACATAGATTGTAGACAATGTCATGGACATGTCGAGACATACACTCTTGGTAGGGTTTCAACTATTGATGAAGTAAATGCATTTGCAGATACTGATGAAGGAAAAGAAAGAAAGATTATTAAATTAACTAAACCATTACTCACTATGGGTTGGTGTATTGAATGCCATAATGAAAAAGAAGTTGATTTAACAAGACCTGGATATTACGAAGAAATACATAACAGATTAAAGAAAAAACCAAGTCTTCATAATATGATTTATGAAGATGAAAAAGTAACACCAAAAGAACTTGGCGGTTGGGAATGTGCAAAATGTCATTATTAGAATTTTTATAACCTATGAGCACTAAAAAAACATATTGGAAAGGTTACTCTGAAAAGAATCAGACTCCTAATTTTGTGGAGTCAAGTCAGAAAGAGTTTCAAGACCACGTTCCTGTTGATCAGTTTTTGTCAAGTGATGGGGTTAATGACCTTAAAACTGGCAGAAGAGATTTCTTGAAATTTATGGGCTTTAGTGTAGCTGCGGCTACCCTAGCTTCATGCGAAGCCCCTGTAATAAAATCTATTCCTTACGTAAACAAACCTGAAGAAATTACACCTGGAGTTGCAAATTGGTATTCCAGCACTTTCTATGATGGAAATGATTTTGCTAATGTTTTAGTTAAATCAAGAGAGGGTCGTCCAATTTGGTTAAAAGGTAAACGAGATGGATATACATCAGGAGGGCTTATACCTAGAATATCTACTTCAATACTAAATTTATACAACGAAAAAAGATTAGAACTACCCCAACAAAATGGAGCTAATTCTCAATGGGATAAGGTAGATAAAAACATAATACAAGAGCTTAAAGAGATAAATGATAAAAATGGAAAAGTCAGAATTCTTTCCAACACTATTATTTCTCCTTCTACTAATTCTGTAATCAAAGATTTTATTGACTCATCATCTAATAATAACATTAAACATGTTCAATATGATGCTAAATCATACAATGGAATCAGAATTGCGCACAAAAATCTTTTTGGAAAATCAGTAATACCAAGTTACAGCTTTGATAAAGCAAGTATTTTGGTATCAATAGGGGCTGACTTCATTTCAAATTGGTTGCTTCCTAGTAAATACAGTTGTGACTTTAGCAAAACAAGAAAGCCTGAAAACGGCATGTCTAGACATTATCAGTTTGAATCGGTATTATCTTTAAGCGGAGCAAATGCGGATTATAGAAGCCAAATTAAACCATCTCAAGAAGGAATTACTGCTTCTTCAATTCTTGCTGCGATAAAAGGGGAGTCATTTTCAGAGGTTTATAATGAGTCTACAACGGAAAAGATTAGAAAATGTGCCAAAGATCTTAAAAGTAATAAAGGAAAGTCTCTTGTAATTTCTGGATCAAATGATCCAAATGTTCAAACCATTGTTGCTGCTATTAATGATGAGCTTAATAATTATGGAGCAACAATCGATTTTGATAAGCCATTACACCTTTTCCAGGCTGATGACAGTGAGGTTAATTCACTAATTAAAGAAATTGAATCTAATGAGATTCAGGCATTATTTATTTATGGTGTTAATCCAGTTTACTCAATGCCTAATGGAGAGGCTTTAGCAGAACATATTTCTAAAATACCATTAACGGTTTCTTTTTCTGAATATGAAGATGAGACATCTTCTTTTTGTAAATATATTTGTCCTGACCATAATTATTTAGAATCTTGGTGTGATCATGAACCTATTTCTGGTCATGTTAGTTTACAACAACCTATTATTAGACCTCTTTACAATACTAGACAAGCTCAAGAATCACTATTAGTTTGGGCCGGGATAGGTGAAAGAAAAAATGCTGAAAGCCAATTGTTTTATGATTACATTATTGATTTTTGGACAAAAAACAATTTAGTTAATAATCAAGAGGATTGGAACTGGGCTGTTCACAACGGATTTACAAACCGCGTAATTTCTTTAGCCAAAGAACAAGTTGAAACTATTAATGAGACAAATGAAAGTAAATCCAATAACACTCTTGTTTCATTTTCATTAAATGATGCATTTGAAGCGGTTCAAGTTAATGCTGAAAAATCAAGTGATTGGGAATTTACAATTTATCAAAATGAGTTAGGGTTGGGTAATCATGCTGCAAATCCTTGGCTACAGGAGCTGCCTGATTCAATCACAAAAGTTGTTTGGGACAATTACATTACTATGTCTCCATCAGATTGTTATGAACTATTTAGTATAAATAGCAATGATCCCAAAGCTGCATGGGATGGCATACATCTTGGGCAAGAAGAACCAGCTTTTGTTGCTATTATTAAAGCTAATGATATTGTATTAAAATTACCAGTATACCCATTACCAGGCCAAACTAAAGGAACTGTAGGTATATCTTTTGGTTATGGAAGAGGCGGAAAAATAAATGAAAAAACAATATTTGATATTGGAAACGCAGCATTTCAGTGTGATGAAAAAGGAGAGCATTTAGTTGATGCGAATGGTGGTCTTATTCCAATTGGGGCCAATGCATTTAAACTATCTAGTTTTGTTGGGAATAACCTATCTTACAATGGAAATGCTGAAATTTCATTAACCAATGAAAAATATCCACTTGCTACTACCCAAACACACCATACAATCATGGGTAGAACGTCAATTGTTAAAGAAACTACTTTTGATTTTTGGCAAAAGAATTCAAACAATCCAGAATCCTATAACCCAATTGTTAAATTACATAGTCATAAGCAAGGTGGACATGAAGAAAATCCTGCTACAGATTTTTCTCTATGGGAAGAACATCCAGTCAAAGAAGTAGGTCATAGATGGGGAATGTCAATTGATTTATCTTCATGCAATGGTTGTGGAGTATGTATAACAGCTTGTCATTCAGAAAACAATGTGCCAGTAGTTGGTAAAGATGAAGTTAGAAGAGCCAGAGACATGCACTGGTTAAGAATGGATCGTTATTTTTCTTCAATTGAAGACGACAATAGAGAAAGCTACGATAAATCCAATTCTAAAATTGGAGAAAGTTTTGATTATGGTAAATTAGAAGTTCCTGAAGATAATCCTTCTGTGGCTTTTATGCCTATGTTGTGTCAGCATTGCAACCATGCTCCATGTGAAACTGTTTGTCCTGTTGCTGCAACAACTCATAGTAATGAAGGATTAAACATGATGACCTATAATAGATGTATTGGTACTAGATATTGTGCCAATAACTGTCCTTATAAGGTAAGACGTTTCAATTGGTTTAATTACAGAGACTATAAAAAGTTTAAAAATGTTAACCCTAACCAAGATCAAATGGCTAGATTGGTTCTTAATCCTGATGTCGTGGTTAGATCCAGAGGAGTTATGGAAAAATGTAGCTTTTGCATTCAAAGTATTCAAGAAGCAAAACTTAAAGCAAAGAAAGAAAGTAGAGCTTTGGTTGATGGAGATGTTAAGTGTGCCTGTGGAGATGCTTGTCCAAATGATTGTATTGTATTTGGAGACTGGAATGATCCAAATTCAAAAATTAGAGAAGTGTCTCAGAACGATAGGGCATACCAAGCATTAGAGGAAGTTGGAGTTGAACCAAACATTTGGTACCAAGTTAAAGTAAGAAATATTGAAGAAGAAAATGATGTAGCTATAAATGAAAATCATCATAGCGAACATTGATATAATAAATTAATATAATGCATAAAGAAGCAGACATAAGATTACCGCTCATCCTTGGAGATAAAACTTACAAGGATATTACGGATGATGTTATAAAGCCTATTGAAAGTAAAGCACCAAAAACATGGTATTTATTATTCATGATATCTGTTGTTATTGGTTTATGGGGCATTGGATGCATTGTTTATCTTCTTGGTACCGGAGTTGGAACATGGGGGCTTAATAAAACTGTTGGTTGGGCATGGGACATCACAAACTTTGTTTGGTGGGTAGGAATTGGTCATGCAGGAACTCTTATTTCTGCAGTACTTTTATTGTTCCGTCAAAAATGGAGATTTGCAATTAATAGGGCTGCTGAAGCAATGACCATATTTGCTGTAATGATGGCTGGATTATTTCCTTTGATTCACATGGGAAGACTTTGGTTAGGGTATTGGGTTTTTCCTTTGCCTAATCAATTTGGATCTTTATGGCCGAATTTTAATTCACCTTTATTATGGGACGTATTTGCCATATCTACTTACTTCTCTGTATCTCTTGTTTTTTGGTACATAGGGCTTATCCCTGATTTTGCAACAATTAGAGACCGAGTATCAAAACCAATATTTAAAAAAGTATATAGGGTTTTAAGTTTTGGTTGGACAGGTGATGCTAAGGCGTGGAATAGATTTGAATTGGTCTCCTTGGTTTTGGCAGGTTTAGCTACACCATTAGTATTCTCAGTTCACTCAATTGTATCATTTGATTTTGCTACATCTGTCATTCCTGGATGGCACACAACTATATTTCCACCATACTTTGTTTCTGGTGCTGTATTTTCTGGTTTTGCAATGGTGCAAACGTTGATGTTAATTTTAAGAAAGGCATATAAGCTTGAGGCCTACCTTCATGTTAAACACATTGAATACATGAATATTGTAATTATTGTGACAGGATCTATTGTAGGAGTTGCTTATATAACAGAACTTTTTGTTTCTTGGTATTCTGGAGTTGAATATGAAGCATACGCCTTTTTAAACAGAGCAACTGGACCCTATTGGTGGGCTTATTGGAGTATGATGACATGTAATGTTATTTCCCCTCAACTTTTTTGGTTTAAGAAACTTAGAACTAGTCTAATGTTTTCTTTTTTTATGTCTATAATCATCAATATTGGAATGTGGTTTGAACGTTTTGTAATAATAGTAACTTCATTACACAGAGATTATTTGCCATCTTCTTGGACTTATTTTCACCCAACTTGGGTTGATATTGGGGTATATATGGGAACAATGGGTCTTTTCTTCACGTTGTATTTGTTGTTTTCAAGATATTTTCCAGTACTTCCAATAGCGGAATTAAAAACCATATTAAAAAGTTCTGGAAAAAATTATAAAGAAGGTTATGGCCACGGTGAGGGTTATTGGCAAAAACACACCGAACATTAAAAATTAGATATGTCAGAAAAAATTATATATGCAATGTACGATGATGATGATCATTTACTGGATGGCGCTAAAGATTTAGTGTCTAAAGGGGTGCATGTATCAGACGTATATTCGCCAATGCCTATTCATGGTATTGACCCAATTATTGGAGTTCAACCAACTAGACTAGGAATAGCTGCATTTCTTTACGGAATTACAGGAACTATGTTAGCTGCTATTGGCCTTAGGTTTATGATGATTGTAGATTGGCCCATGAATATTGGTGGTAAACCAAATTTTAGTTTATTGGACAACTTACCAGCTTTTGTTCCTATCTTTTTTGAATTCACGGTATTATGTGCAGCACATGGAATGGCCATTACGTATCTAATCAGAAATAAAACACTTCCTGGTATGCCGCCACGAAATCCAGACCCTCGAACTACAGATGATAAGTTTGTTATGGAAATTAGATCATCTGAGAATAGTAAATTTACTTATGAAGAACTCACCAAATTAGTTAAAAAAACAGCATTTATAGAAATTGAAGAAAAACACATTAAATGAAAAACTTTTATGTAACATATAGCACTTTATTTCTTTTTATACTTGGATTGGTGTTTGGTTTTTCATCATGTACGAAACATCCAGATTCACCTGGATATGAATATTCGGATGATATGACTAGATCACAAGCTATAGAGGCGTATGTTGATTATGGCTTAGTCGCTGACAAAACTATTGATTCTTTAAAAACCAAAATTTCCGCAAGAACACCTCCTATTGGCACCATTTCATTTAAAGAAGACAAAACTTTAGCAGAAGTCCATATGCCATTCAATTATAGTCCTACAGACTCTGGAAGAACAAGGGCAGGAAACGAATATGCTATACCAACTTATTACACCAATAATGAATCTATAGTCAATGAAGGCAAAAGATTATATGGAATTTTTTGTTCTCATTGTCATGCAAAAGATGGTAAAGGTAATGGGCCTGTCAATGATGTTACAAAAGGAGTAATAGCATGTCCTGATTTGACAGATACAACAACTGAAATTAAATCTTCAGGTGCTATTTTTCATGTAATTACTCATGGTAAAGGAATTATGGGACCTCATGCATCTCAACTTAATAAAGATGAAAGGTGGAAATTAGTTGAGTACATTAGAACAGATTTAAAAAAACTACCAATTGAGAACCCTATTAATAATAACCATATTGATGCTCAACAATCAGTAGACAACAATACTGTTAGTATGCCTAATAATGAAAATATAAACACTAACTAAATAAATGGTTGAAAGTAATTTTTAAAGATGGAGTATAAAATATCTGATAAAGCAAAAAAATTCACCTTAGGGTTAGCAATTGTAGGAATAGTGTTGCTTGTGATTGGGTTTTTTCAACAAAAAGATTTTGTTTATGCTGAGCTAATTGATGATGAATCTGTAAAGATTTTTTATAATGGACATGCAGGGGAGGAAGAACAGGCTAAATTAGAAGAGTCTATTAAAGAAAAAATGAGTGACTATGAATTAGACTTTGTTAAAAATCATGATCACTCACAACATGAGAATGAACATGCTAATGACCATTCATCTACTCACACTAACCATGACGCTGAATCAGATCATTTAACTGTTGATGAAAACCACGATGAATCATCAGACGATCATGTTGGACATCATGGCCCTACATTTGTATGGGAAGTGCATGTAAAATCATCAAATCATGACAAAAATCACAGTGAAGAGCATAATGTTTCAGACCATTCTTCAAATGAACAATCAACTCATAATGTTGATTTAGATCAACATTCTTCTAATAATGGTCATCATGGTGATGCACACCACAATACTAAATCTGGATCTGAAGTTTTAACCGAAATGATAAATAACAGAGAAATCTCTTTTTTTGATTCGGGTTTGCGAAGATTTTGGTCTAATCTTCTTATTAATGGGTTTTTCTTTTTTGGAATCGCATTAGGAGCATTATTTTATTTAGCACTTCATTACGCAACTGAGTCTGGTTGGGGAGTGGTTCTATTACGTATTTTTGAAGGGATAATGTCTGCAATGCCAATAGGAATGGCAGTTTTATTATTGGTTTTTATTGTAGGTACTTTTGAAGGACATCATATTTACCCTTGGATGGATTCTAATATTGTTGATCCAGATTCACATTCTTTTGACCCAATTATATATGGGAAAACAGCCTATTTAAATAAACCATTCTTTTGGATTAGGGTTTTAGCTTATTTTGCTACTTTCTTCTTGTTCCTAAGGTGGTTTAAGAAAAAATCAAGACAAGAAGATGCTGAAGGTGGAACAGCAACTCATTTCAAAATGTACAGAAGAGCCGCATTGTTTTTAGTTTTCTTTGCTGTTTTTTCTTCCACTATGTCTTGGGATTTTATTATGTCTATTGATACCCACTGGTACAGCACTCTATTTGGCTGGTATGTCTTTTCTGGAATTTGGCTAAGTGGAATGATTATGGTAATGATGATTACTCTTTACTTAAGATCTCAAGGGCATTTGCCATTTGTAAAAGAAAGTCATATTCATGATGTCGGGAAATGGATGTTTGCATTAAGTTTCTTATGGAGTTATTTATGGTTCTCACAATTCATGTTAATATGGTACGCTAATATACCTGAAGAAGTTAAATATTTTGTTGACAGAATTCAAGATTATAAATTGTTATTTTTCGGTACATTTGTCGTGAATTTTGTATTTCCAATGGTTTTCTTAATGTCTGCTGACACTAAAAGATCTGCTGGATATTTAATAGTTATAGGGTTAATAATTTTCATAGGACATTGGTTTGATGTTTATACTATGGTTATACCAGGAACTTTATTTGATCAATGGGAATTTGGATTACTTGAAATTGGAATGTTTATGTTGTTTTTAGGAACATTTGTCTATACGGTTTTAAGAGCTATTTCAAAAGCTCCATTGATACAAAAGAATCATCCTTATTTAGAGGAAAGTAAACACCACGAATTTTAATTTGAAAAAGAGAATTTCATATGGGAGGTAAGTTTATTATAATTATTGTTGTTGCTCTTTTTTTCATAGCTTTTATTCAGCTAATGAAAATTTATCAATTAGCTGATAAAGTTAGAGGGCAAAAATCTCAAGAAAAGATAACTCGTAATGAAAACATGATGATGGCTAACTTGATGTTAGTTTTTATGTGTTTATTTTTTGGCTTTACCATTTGGTTAATTTTTAAGTATGGTGCCAACTCTGGTTTATATGAAGCAGCTACTGTTCATGGAAAAGAAATAGATGATTTACTTATGTTTAACTGGTACATAATTTTACCTGTATTTTTCATAACAAATTTTTTATTGTTTTTCTTTTCATGGAAGTACTATCACAGAGAAGAAAGAAAAGCTACATTCATATCTCATAACAATAAATTAGAATTTTTCTGGACAGTAATCCCAGCTATTGCCTTATCATTCATTGTTATTTATGGAATAAAAACTTGGAACAGCATAATGTATAATACAGAAGAAGGTCAGGTTGTTGAAATATATGCCTACCAATTTGGTTGGAGAGTTAGGTATGCAGGCGAAGACAATATTTTAGGAAAAGCAGATTACAAACTTGTAAGTACAACTAATCCCTTAGGAGTAATTACTGATAAAAATATAAAAGCGACTTACGCTGAAATTGATGCTGAAGTTAGATCTATCGATTCCATTTTAAATGCAAATATAGATCCAGTTACAGGAGATTATTTATTGCCAAAATCTAAAGTAACTAAACATAAAGAAAAGCAGGAAAGATTAAAAAGAAGAAAGTACAGGATTAAGTCTGGAATTGACAAAGGGCCATTAAACGATAGCATCTATGCTGCTGCTAATGATGATTTTGAAGATGATTTGGAATTAAGATTAATTAAAGACCAACCTTACACTTTTAAAATTAGATCTCAAGATGTCATTCATTGCCCTTGGTTTCCTCATTTTAGAGCTCAAATTAATGCTGTTCCTGGAATGGAAACCAACTTTAAGTTGACTCCGACAACAACCACTGCTGAAATGCGTGAAAAACCTGAAGTTATTGAACATTACAATAATTTGTATGATAGACATCAACAAAGAATAGAGGAATATAATATAGTTGAAACAGAGCCTTTTACTGGGTTATTTGATTATGTTTTATTATGTAATAAAATTTGTGGTGCTGGACATTCAAACATGCAGATGAAAGTTGTTGTTGAAACTCAAGAGGAATATGATTATAATGTTACTTTCAAGAAAAGTGAAAAGAAAATTATTCAAAGCAAAATTGCTGATTTTGAAAGTAAATTAATCTCTTTTGAAGAAGGTGACAATTCCGGAACAGATTCAATATCTTTAGTTTGTAGAGGAGAAGTTGATTTAGTTAAAGAAGAACTTAAAACATTTTCTGAATTTCAAGATAAAGACCTAAATAATCTAAAGGAAGAAATAAAATTAAGTTTAAAGGTTGAGCACGAAATAAAAGTTATAAATGAAGAATCTAATTCTGATTTAAGCGTAAAGCAAAACCTTAGTAGATTAGTTGATAATTCTAGTATTTTAAATAAAGAAGAAATCTATAATTACATTTCATCTACAAATGATGAAAGTCTAAAAAATGAAGCGGTTAATTACTTTCAAGAAATTGTTCAAAATTCTCTGAATACATTTTCCAATAATTTAAATGATTTTAAAGTGAAATTCGAGTTAAAATCCAATGAAATTCAAAACAAAATAAACACGCTTGTTAAACAAGAATTGAATCAAAATGAAGAAAATCGTTTAACCTTATCTGCTGAAAATACCAGTTCAAATACAACAAATGATAAAGTAACAATGTAATTGTTTTAAATTTATATTTATGTCACACGATACACATCATCATAAGGAAAGTTTTATTAGTAAATATATATTTAGTCATGATCATAAAATGATTGCTAAACAATATCTTCTAACTGCTATTTTTATGGGGGCAATTGGGATTACTTTGTCTGCCCTATTCAGATTAAAATTAGGATGGCCTGATGATAAATTCCCTATATTGGAAACCTTGTTAGGGTCTGATGCCGCCCCAGAAGGATTACTTAATAGCAATTGGTATTTAGGCCTTGTTACACTTCATGGAACAATAATGGTTTTCTTTGTTTTGACTGGGGGTCTATCGGGAACTTTTTCTAACCTTTTAATACCTCTTCAAGTTGGAGCTAGAGATATGGCATCTGGCTTATTAAATATGATTGCTTATTGGTTATTCTTTATTTCAAGTGCTTTAATGGCAGTTTCATTATTTATTGAAACTGGTCCAGCAATGGCTGGTTGGACAATTTACCCCCCTTTAAGCGTCCTCGAAGAGTTTCAATCAGGATCTGGTTTAGGAATGACATTATGGTTGTTATCCATGACTTTTTTCATTGCCTCGTCTTTAATTGGAGGTATAAATTATATAGTCACAATACTAAATCTAAGAACTAAAGGAATGAGCATGACTAAACTTCCTTTAACAATATGGGCATTTTTTATAACTGCAATCCTTGGTGTTCTTTCATTTCCAGTACTTTTGTCATGTGCTGTATTGCTTTTAATGGATAGAGGCCTTGGAACAAGTTTTTATATGAGTGATATAATTGGCCCTGAATCTGGAGCTTTAGATGCAACAGGAGGAAACCCAATATTATATGAACATTTATTTTGGTTTTTAGGGCACCCTGAAGTTTATATAATTTTACTTCCAGCATTAGGAATGACATCCGAAATTATTTCTACCTGTTCTAGAAAACCAATTTTTGGGTACAGAGCAATGATAGGCTCAATGTTAGCCATTGGTTTCTTGTCATTTATTGTTTGGGGTCACCATATGTTTTTAACTGGTATGAATCCTTTTCTAGGAGGAGTTTTTACATTTACCACTTTACTAATTGCAATTCCATCTGCAGTTAAAGCTTTTAATTACATCACCACTATATATAAAGGAAATGTAATCATGACACCAGCCATGTTATTTTGTATAGGGTCAGTTTCAACGTTTATCTCAGGTGGTGTAACAGGTATTATCTTAGCAGATTCTGCTCTTGATATCTCACAACACGACACTTATTTTGTAGTAGGACACTTTCATATTGTAATGGGAATGACTGCGATTTTAGGAATGTTTGCTGGTATATATCATTGGTTTCCTAAAATGTATGGAAAAATGATGAATAAAAGAATGGGTATGGTCCATTTTTGGGCAACCATAGTATGTGGATATGGTGTATTTATTCCGATGCATTTCCTAGGTGAGGGTGGATTACCAAGAAGATATTATGAAAATACTAATTTCCCAATGTTTGATCATTTTCTTGATTTAAATGTTATGATTTCTATATTCGCTACTGTTGGTGTAATAGCTCAAGTGATCTTCTTTATGAATTTTTTCTACAGCATATTTAGAGGTCCTGTAGCTTCACTTAACCCTTGGAAATCTAATTCTTTAGAGTGGACAACTCCAGTAGAACACGTTCATGGCAATTGGCCTGGAGAAATTCCTACTGTCCACAGATGGCCTTACGATTACAGTAAGCCAGGAAAAGAAGAAGATTTTGTCCCTCAGCACATACCACTTACAGATGATGAGGAAGAGCATTAACAATTTCATAAACTTATTTAAAAGGTCCGCTCATACAAATGTTCGGACCTTTTTTTTAGTTGTTTTTTTACTCAATTCTTTTTCTTATCGTTCACAAATTTTCGACTCCATTAAGCACAGTTTAAATGAAAAGCCAAAGCCATTTATTAAGTTAGACGTTAAAAATATTTTTATTAGTCAACATTTACATCAATTCAAAGAGTTGAAATTTGGTTTAAATTTTAATAAATTACTTAGGTTGGGTCTAGGCTATTCTTGGTTAAAATCTAAACGAAATCCTGTTCTTAATTTAGATTCTAGTGAGTTAGTTATTAAAACAGGTGTATTATTTGCTGAATATATTTTTTTCGCTGAAAACAATTGGTCAGCAGAAATACCAATTGAATTTGGATTTGGAAGAATTTCTCATGTTAAAAATGATTTACCTTTACGAAAAGGACTTTATGTTTATTATGAACCGGCTTTAATTTTAGAATATTCAGGCTTTAAATACCTTTCTCTTGGGGTTGGAACTGGTTTTAGATTTGCATCAAAACAAAACTCAATATTTCCAGAAAGACTAAGTAAACCTGTTTATATTTTTAGACTTAAATTTAGGTTTGAAAAAATCTACAAGGACATAAATAGTTATTATTAATAAGCAAGCATATATTTGTAATATGATTGAAGAATATGATTTCAGGGGAGAGTCAGATAAAACAGTTGATAAAGAATATGAAATTGCTTTAAGGCCAAAACAATTCGAAGATTTTTCTGGACAAGATGGAATAGTTGAGAACCTTAAAATTTTTGTTGCTGCTGCAAAAATGAGAGATGAATCATTAGATCATGTTTTATTGCATGGGCCACCAGGTTTAGGGAAAACAACATTGGCTCAAATTATAGCTAATGAAATGGGAGTAGGAATTAAAATTACATCTGGCCCTGTCTTGGACAAGCCTGGAGATTTAGCTGGATTATTGACTAATCTTGAAAAAGGAGATGTGTTGTTTATTGATGAAATTCATAGACTTAGTCCAATCATTGAAGAGTATCTTTATTCTGCTATGGAAGATTATAGAATTGACATTGTTTTGGATACTGGTCCTAATGCAAGAACAGTTCAAATAGATTTAAATCCTTTCACCTTAATAGGAGCAACTACTAGAAGTGGATTGCTTACATCACCTTTAAGAGCAAGATTTGGAATAACATCAAGACTAGAATATTATAACATTGATGTTTTAACGGGGATAGTAGATAGATCTGCCAGAATATTAGATATTCCTATAAATAAAGATGCAGCTGCTGAAATTGCAGGCAGAAGTAGAGGAACCCCCCGTATTGCCAATGCTCTTCTTAGAAGAGTTAGAGATTACGCTCAGGTAAAAGGAGATGGACACATTAACAATTCTATAACACAAATTGCACTGAAAGCACTTCAAGTAGATCAACATGGATTAGATGAAATGGATAATAAAATTCTTTTAGCTATAATTGATAAATATAACGGTGGGCCAGTTGGAGTTAACACTATTGCTACTGTAGTTGGTGAGCAAGCCGGAACAATTGAAGAAGTTTATGAGCCATTTTTAGTACAACAGGGCTATTTAGTTAGAACTCCTAGAGGAAGAAAAGTGACAGAACTTGCCTATAAACATCTTAATATTAAACCAGGGAATTCTCAGGGAGCTATGTTCTAATGAATCAAGAACAACATACACAATGGATTAAACAAAAAGCCTTTGATCTTGGGTTTAGTCATGTGGGCATTTCAAAGGCTTCTTTTTTAGAAGAGGAAGCACGAAATCTAGAAATTTGGTTAAATAACAATTACCATGGAAAAATGAATTACATGGAGAATTATTTTGACCTAAGAACAGATCCTAGAAAATTAGTTGATGATGCTAAATCTGTAGTAACAGTTTTAATGAATTATAGCACAGATAAAGTTCAAAATGATAATAATTCACCAAAAATTTCAAAATATGCTTATGGAAAAGATTATCACTTAATTATAAGAGAAAAATTAAATGAGTTGCATGCTTACATAAAAGATAATATTGGAGATGTAAATGCTAGAGGGTTTGTAGACTCCGCTCCTGTAATGGATAAAGTTTGGGCAGAAAAAAGCGGATTAGGATGGATTGGTAAGCACAGCAATTTAATTAATAAAGAAAATGGTTCTTTCTTTTTTATTGGAGAGTTAATTTTAGATTTATCTCTGGATACAGATCTTCCAATAAAAGATTATTGTGGCACTTGTTCCAAATGCATTGACGCATGTCCAACAAATGCTATTGTTGAGCCTTATGTTGTTGATGGGTCCAGATGTATATCTTATTTAACAATTGAACTTAAGGATGAGTTGATACCTTCAGAATTTAAAGGTAAAATGGACAATTGGGTTTTTGGCTGTGACGTTTGTCAAGATGTATGTCCTTGGAACAGGTTTACTAAAAATCATAATGAAGAATGGTTTGACCCTCATGTTGATTTACTTAACTTAACAAAAAAAGATTGGGACGATTTAAATCAGGAAACCTTTAATAAGGTATTTAAAAAATCTGCTGTTAAAAGAACTAAATACAAGGGTTTAAAAAGAAATATTAAATTCATAAACACTAAAAATTCATAAAGATTTTTTTCTGAAATTTGGTAAATAACATGGCATTAAAATTTCATTGGGTAACATTAGTTTTTATTTATTTAGTTGTCATAGCTGGATCTATTGTTAGAATGACAGGTTCTGGAATGGGATGTCCAGATTGGCCAAAATGTTTTGATCAATATATTCCCCCAACCACAGCTTCAAATTTGCCAGAAAACTACCAAGATTATTATTCTTCTAAGAGAAAAGATAAAATCATCAAATTTGCTTCTTTCCTTAGAACAATAGGCTTAAAAAATAAAGCTGAAATTTTAGAAAACGATAAATCTTTACTAAATGAACAACCTTTTAATGTTTGGAACACTTGGACAGAGTACATTAATCGACTGATTGGGGCAATAGCGGGCCTTTTTATTTTAGGGGGCCTTATTATTTCTTTTTTTGCTAAAATTCAAAAGGCTAAAAAAGTTTTTCTATGTATGTTATTACTTCTTTTAACTTTTTTTCAAGCATGGTGGGGAGCAATGGTAGTAGCTACAAATATTGTTCCTTGGGTTTTAACGGTTCATATGGTAATAGCAGCTTTAATGATTGGGTTACAATTGCTAATAATTCAACAATGGACGGCACAAAAAAATAAAATACCTCAAGCTATAAGAACAATTGCTTTTTTAGGAATTTTTATTTTAATTATTCAAATTATTATTGGAACTCAGGTAAGACAACATGTTGATGATTGGTTAAGTTTTAATTCAAGAAACAGCATTGATTTAACAACTTTTACTGATTTTATTTCTCACAGGACGGTAGCACTTGTATTAATTATTTATGTTTTGATTTTAACATTTATGAATTACCTTAAAAAAGTTCACTCTAAAACAATATATATCATTTTTACTTTGTTACTTTTTGAGGCAATTACTGGAAAAATATTAGCAGACTTTAATCTGCCATTATTATTACAGCCATTACATTTATTATTTTCAATGTTATTATTTGGCTTGTTAACTAGATTAATTGTAAATACTTCCAAAATATAGTTAATGACACCTATTAGAAAAATTTTATTGCTTTCTATTTTAATTTTAATAATATTTTGGTGTTTAAAGGCTTTATTTTTTTCATTGGATAGTAAGAATGAATATGAAGTGGTGTCATCAGAATTAAATGGAGATTCCTATAAAGAAATTCTTGATGGAGAGACATCAATAAAAAAAAATACTTTATTAATATTGAATGAAAGAGAACAAGAAGTTAATTTATTAGATAGAAAAAAAATTTTAGATAGCATTTCAAATTCTGATAGTATTTGGCAAATGAATTATTTAAAAGCAACAGCTAGGTTGTGCAATGATTTAAATCAAAATGAAAAACAATACATAGGATTTAATTTATTTGATTATTTCTTACATAACCCTAATAAATATTTCAATCAAATAAGTCGCTTGTCAATTGATGAATCTGATTGTTTTTTATACTTGATTTCAATTCAAATAAAAAGTAACATAAATGAAGAAGGGGTTTCATTGAAAGCCATTAAAAATCTTACATATATGAATTGTGAATCCTGTAATCAAGATCAAATATTAGAAGTTTATAAATATATAGATTTAGCAGAAAAATTAATTGAAGAATAATTTATTTTGGCGTCATAAATACATAAGGAATAATCATCTCTTCTAATGAAATTCCTCCATGTTGAAATGTATCTTTATATAAGTTTACATATTGATTATAGTTATTAGGATAAACAAAATAACCATCTTCTTTAGCAAAAATATATGATGAACTGATTCCATTTTTTGGAAGGCCAATTTCAGAAGGATTATGCGCTTCTAGAACATCTTTTTTATTATAGGAAATATTTTTCCCTACTTTGTATCTCATATTGGAGTTAGTAGACCTTGTCCCTATTACTTTTGAAGGAGAATTTACTCGAACTGTGCCATGGTCAGTAGTAATCATAACTTTACAACCGTTGTCTTTCATTTTTTGAAGAAGTTCATATAAAGGAGAGTGTTTAAACCAACTTAGAGTAATTGACCTGTATGCAGCTTCATCTTCGGCAAGTTCTTTTATTACTTCCATTTCGCTTCTTACATGTGATAAAGTATCAACAAAATTATATACGATAGTATTAAAGTCATTTTGCAATAAGTTATTAAACTGAGCAACTAATTTTTTGCCAGCATTAAGTTGAGTGATTTTATTGTAGGAAGATTTAACATTGATATGGTTTTTTCTAATGTTTTCATTTAATAAAAATTCTTCATGAAGGTTTTTCCCTCCATCATCTTCCTCACTTACCCATTTTTCAGGGTGCTTCTGTTTGATTTCAAGTGGGGTTAGTCCTGAAAATAAAGAGTTTCTTGCATATTGAGTTGTAGTGGGTAAAATGCTAAAATATAATGACTCTTCATTTATTTCAAATAATTCCTGTACCATAGGTCTAATGGTTAACCATTGGTCATACCTTAAGTTATCAATAACAACTAAAAAGTATTTTTCATTTCCTAGTTTAGGAAAAAGTTTTTCTTTCAAAAGTTGATGGCTAAAAATTACAGATTCATTTGACGTGCCATTGATCCAGTTTGCATATTCATTATCAACAAATTTAGAGAACAATTGATTGGCTTCGTTTTTTTGCATTTGAAGAACTTCGCTCATGTTTTGGTCTGACTTTTCCAATTGTAATTCCCAAAAATTTAATTTTTGAAATAAATTTTTCCAACCCTCAATATCTAATTTTTGATTAAGTTCATCAGACAATTCTCTAAACTTTTGCCTATATGAACTAGAAGTACTTTCGCTAACTAGACGCTTCCCATCCATTAACTTTTTAACTGCAATTAAAATTTGATTTGGGTTAACAGGTTTAATTAAATAGTCGCTAATTTGCTTTCCAATAGCTTCTTCCATTATAAATTCTTCTTCACTTTTAGTAATCATAACTACTGGAGTATTGGGTTTTCTCGATTTAATTTCTTCAAGAGCTTCCAAGCCATTCATTCCAGGCATATTTTCATCTAAAAAAATAACATCATAGTTAATTTTAGTAACATTTTCAACGGCTTCAACTCCAGATTGAACTGGATCAACTTGGTATCCTTTATTTTCTAAAAAAAGTATGTGAGGTTTTAAACTGTCTATTTCATCATCTGCCCAAAGTATTCTTGCCATTTCATTTTTGATTTAATTAGATTTACTCTAACTTAATGATTTAAACATAATGAATAACAATCAAGTTAGTAAAATACTAAACGATCCAGTTTATGGATTTATTACTCTTAGAAGAGGAATTTTGTTAGATATTGTTGAACATCCTTATTTTCAAAGACTTTCTAGAATTAAACAATTAGGCTTAACCTACCTTGTATATCCTGGTGCACATCACACTAGATTTCATCATGCATTAGGTTGTGTCCATTTAATGAATCAAGCTATTTTAACATTAAATGAGATGGGTTATTCAATTAATGATGAGGAACAAGAGGGCGTTAAATTAGCCATTCTTTTACATGATATAGGTCATGGCCCTTTTTCTCATGCACTAGAACACAGCATTGTTTCTGAAATTCAGCATGAAGAATTGTCACATATTTTTATGCAACAACTTAATAAGGATTTTGGGGGGAAACTTGATACTGCAATTGCAATATTTAAAGACAAATACCCAAAAAGATTTTTACATCAATTGGTTTCATCCCAGTTAGATATGGATCGATTAGATTATTTAAAAAGAGATAGTTTTTTTACAGGTGTTTCAGAGGGAGTTGTTAGTAATCAAAGAATTATTAAAATGTTTGACTTGGTTAACGATGAAATTGTTGTAAAAGAAAAAGGCGTTTATTCGATTGAAAAATTTTTAATTGCAAGAAGGTTAATGTATTGGCAGGTTTATCTTCATAAAACAGTACTAAGTGCAGAATTCTTACTAATGAATATTTTAAAAAGAGCAAAACACCTATGTTTTAATGGACATGATATTTTCACAACTGAAGCGCTTTCACCATTTTTAATTCAAAATGTTGATAGGCCTAAAATTAAATCTTTATCTTTTCTTAACTCCTTTTCTAGAATAGATGATTATGATGTTTTCACATGTATTAAAGAATGGGTAAACGATAAAGACCCTATCTTAAGTTTGCTTTGTAAAAGCATTATAAATAGAAAATTACCAAAAGTAAAAGTGTCTATGAGCGAGTTTTCGGAAGATGAGATCAATGAAAATTTATCTTTTCATCAAAAAAAGCTTGGTTTTTCTAATGAGGAAATGAAATATTTTGTTTTTCAAAAGACAATGGAAAATAATGCATATGACACAAGAAAAGATAAGATTAAAATTTTATACAAAGATGGAGGTCTTAAAGACATAACAGAAGCTTCCGATAATTTAAATGTTCAAGCTCTATCAAAACCAGTAAGAAAATATTTTTTATTTGCTCCTTATTTTTAATTTGTAGTTATTACAGCAATATTACTAATTTTGCCGAATGGAATTTAAAGCTGGTCAAATAGCAGAAATTTTAAATGGAGAGGTAATTGGGGATTCTGAAGCTCTTGTAAATGAATTTGCTAAGATTGAAGACGCTTCAAAAGGAACCATTACTTTTCTGTCTAATCTGAAGTACCAAGATTTTTTATATACTACTAATGCATCAATTGCTTTAGTAAATGTTGATTTTATTCCATCAAAAGAATTACCAAAATCTTTAACTTTAATAAAAGTTGAAAACGCATATGAAAGCTTAGCAAAACTTTTATCATTGTATAATGAGATGCAAACCTCTAAAATTGGAATTGAAGAGCCTGTATACATTCATTCATCTGCAAAAATTGGTAAAAATGTTTACGTTGGAGCGTTTTCTTATATTGGTAAAAATGTTGTCATTGAAGACAATGTTAAGATTCACCCGCAAAGCCATATAGGAGACCATTCTTACATAGGAGAATCTTCTCATTTATACAGTGGAGTTAAAATATATAGCAAAACAAAAATAGGAAATGCATGTGTGATTCATTCAGGAGCTGTTATTGGTTCTGATGGTTTTGGATTTGCTCCTAATCAAGAAAATGATTACAATAAAATACCCCAAATTGGAAATGTTATTATTGAAGATTATGTGGAAATTGGAGCAAATACAACTATTGATAGGGCAACTATTGGTTCAACAATTATTAATAGAGGAGTAAAGTTGGATAATTTAATTCAAATAGCACACAATGTGGAAATTGAAAAAAACACTGTGATTGCAGCACAAACTGGTGTTGCTGGTTCTACAAAGATTGGCAAGAATGTAATGATTGGAGGGCAGGTTGGAATTGCAGGGCACATTAAAATTGCTGATGGTACTAAAATTGCTGGAGATAGCGGAATCCCAAGTAGTATTACTGAAAAAAACACCACGGTTCAGGGCCCTTTAGCTTTTTCAATTGGAGATTTTAGAAGAAGTTATATTCTTTTTAAAAATCTTCCTAAATTAAAACTTCGAATAGAAGAGCTTACAAAAAAAATTAATCAGCTTTAAAACTATTATGAGTGAAAAACAAAAGACATTAAAGTCCTCTATCTCCTTTTCAGGAATAGGTTTGCATACTGGTGCTAAAGTTGACGTTACTATTAACCCTGCTGAAGATAACTTTGGATATAAGTTTCAAAGGACTGATGTTGAAGGAGAACCCATTATTCCTGCAGATGTAGATTTAGTTATTGATACAAAAAGAGGAACAACAATTGAAAAAAATGGAGTTAGAGTTGCAACTACAGAACATCTTTTAGCGGCACTTTATGGAACTGAAATTGATAATGCGTTAATAACAATTAACGGTCCAGAAGTTCCAATAATGGATGGAAGTTCAAAACTTTTTGTTGATGAAATTGAAAGGGTCGGGTTGATTGAACAAACAAAAGAAAGAGAATATATTGTTTTAAAAGAAAACATTTCATATCGTGATCCTAATACCGATTCTGAAATTTTATTTGTACCAAGTAATGAATTTAGATTAACTGTAATTGTTGATTATAATTCGCCAGTTTTAGGCATGCAGCATGCTGAGATGGGATCAATAAATGAGTTTAAAGAAGAAATTTCCTCATGTAAAACTTTTGTCTTTTTAAGTGAATTAGAGGGGTTAGCAAAAGCTGGTTTGATTAAGGGGGGTGATATTGACAATGCAATTGTTATGGTTGATAAAAAAGACGTCAAAAAAGAAGAATTAAATAATCTTGCAAAGCTTCTTGAAAAGGATGACTTTGACATTGAAATAAAAGGAAATACATTAAATAATTGTGAATTAAAATTTTATAATGAGCCTGCAAGGCATAAATTATTAGATGTTATTGGAGATTTAGCTTTAATCGGTAAACCAATAAAAGGACATTTTTTAGCAAAAAGACCTGGACATGAATTAAACACTTCGTTTGGAAAAATTATAAAGCAGAACATGAAAGAACAAAATAAAAAAGGCAAGCAATTTGATTTAACAAAAGAGCCTTTGTACAATATAAATGATATTGAAAAATTGCTGCCACACAGATATCCATTTCTTTTAATAGATAAAGTTATGGAGATAACAGATGACACTATAATTGGCGTCAAGAATGTTACAATGAATGAACATCAATTTGTTGGACATTTTCCTGGAAACCCTGTAATGCCAGGAGTTTTACAAATTGAAGCCATGGCTCAAGCAGGAGGTATTTTTTCACTTAGTAAAGTGGAAGAGCCTCATCTATACTCAACATATTTTATGAAAATTGATAATGTTAAGTTTAAGAGAAAAGTTATTCCTGGTGATACTATAGTTTTTGAATTAAAGCTTATTTCTCCAATCAGAAGAGGTTTAGTTCACATGGGTGGGCAAGGGTATGTGAATGGACAAGTTTGCATTGAGGCAGAAATGTTAGCCCAAGTAGTTAAAGATAGAACTGAATAATGGAAGCACATCCAACTGCAAACATTCATCCTGATGCTAAAATTGGCAAAAATGTGGTTATCGAGCCTTTTGCTACAATTTATGCTGATGTGGTTATAGGAGAAGGAACTTGGGTAGGTCCAAATGCTGTTATTTTTGATGGGGCTAGAATAGGAGATAATTGTAAAATTTATCCTGGTGCAATAATATCTGCAACTTCTCAAGACTTAAAATATAATGGTGAGTACACAACTACTGAAATTGGAAATAATACAGTTATAAGAGAATTCGTAACTATTCATAAAGGAACAACTGATCGACACAAAACAAAAATTGGAAGCAATTGTTTATTAATGGCTTATGTTCATATTGCTCATGATTGCATTGTAGGAGATAATGTTATAATTGCAAATCTTGTTCAAATTGCTGGACATGTAACTATAGGGAATTGGGTAATTATTGAAGGAACTGCAGCTATTCAACAATTCGTTCATGTTGGAGATCATGTTTTTGTGGCTGGCGGTTCATTAGTAAGAAAAAATATTCCTCCTTATGTCAAAGCAGCTAGAGAACCATTATCATATGTTGGAGTAAATACTATTGGTCTTAGAAGAAGAGGATTTAGCGATCAGCAAATTATGAATGTGGAAGACATATATAGAGTCATTTATGTTCAAAACAGCAACATAACTACAGCTCTTAAAGTAGCCGAGTTAGAACTGCCTCAAACTGAGGAAAAATCTACAATCTTAGATTTTATAAGAAGCTCTACAAAAGGAATCATGAGAGGATTAAGTTAATCTAATTCCAATTTTGTGACTTGAATCACTTCAAAAGAATTTCTTTCACATATGTAAGCAATAAGAGAAAGATTACTTATATCATATGTTGAATCAAAATTTGGATCAGGCAATTCAATGGAATAGTCATTGTAAAATTTGGTGCCACTAGATACATCTCCTGAAGAAAGAAGTGTCCCCCATGTCCCATTAACGTTATCTGAAAGCACAGAATGATGATTGTAATTGGGGTCTATTAAATTTGTAGTTCCTCCAATAAATTGAGAAGCAATAACACTTTCTCTAACTAAATAAATTATTAAGTTATAATCACCTGATAAATTAGATTTAAACTCAGATTCAACATGAATAAAAAGACCATTAGTAGATGGAAAGTAATTTGATTGCAATTGAATATTAGCTAATAAGTCAGAATTTTGCTCTTGATTAACATAAGTAGGCCACTCAGATGTTGCAAACCAAACATCGTTTTCTGGATCTAAAGGATTGGGTTTTCTATTTATTGTGCCTATTGGATTAGCAGGAAACCCTGGCATATCTACGATATATACGTCACCAGCATTGGTTGTGAAATCTGTAATAAATCCCATTGCAGAGTCAAGGTGTTGAAATGCATCGACATCACAAGCATGAATACTAACTACTATAACGCCTAACGAAGAGTCATTTTCTAAAAGTAAAGCATCTTCAGCAGCAGCAGGGCAACTGCCACATTTGTGGCCTGTATAGTCTTCTAAAAGAATATGGGTTTTAGTATTCATATTGGTTGACCAGTTGCTGGAAGGATCCTCAAAACTATACAAAGCTAAATAGTTGTTAGAGTCACCAGGGTATAAACTCCAATTAAGATCTCCAAAAACTGGAGGAATAGGGTTTTCAGTTTTATCACATCCAATTAATCCAAGGAACAAAATAATTAATATGAGGATGGGTTTTTTCAATATAATATATTTAACTCAGGTTAATGACAAGGAAAAATTAAAATTAATCTAACTCAGTTTTCGTAACCTGAATTATTTTAAAAGTATTTCTTTCACATAAATAAGTAACTAGAGAAAGGTTGTTTATTTCATATGTTGAATCAATATTAGGAGAAGGCAATTCAACTGAAAAGTCATTATAATACTTTGATCCACTATTAACACTTCCTGATGAAATTAATGAACCCCATGTTCCATTTATATTGTCAGACAGAACAGAATGATGGTGATAATGATGGTCTATTGAACCGTCCCCCATTTTTTGTGGTGCAATAACAGATTCTCTAATTAAATAAAGGATTAAATGATAATCACCTGATAAATTGTCCTTAAATTCAGTTTCAGTATGAATAAACAAACCATTTGTAGATGGAAAGTGATTTGCCTGAACTTGAATATTAGCTAATAAACTAGCACTGGTTTCAGTATTAACAGTGTTTACCCAAGAACTTGAAGCGTGCCAAACAGTGTTATTTGCTCCTGTTGGATTTCTGTTAATTGTTCCCAATGGATTAGCAAACATTCCAGGCATATCTACAACATAAACATCTCCTGCTTCAGTAGTAAAGTCAGTGATAAATTCACTATCAGTTTCTTGAAACGCTCCTCCTGCTCCAGCATGAACGGAAACCAATATTACATTTAATGAAGTATCATCTTCTAATTGTTTAGCAATAACTGCAGCTGCTGGACAATTGGTGCATTTGTGCCCTGTATAATCTTCTAAAAGAATGTGTTTTTTAGTATTGTTATTAGTACTCCAATTCGTTTCAGGATTATCAAAATTATATAATGAAAGGTAGTCATTAGAATCGCCAGGATATAGGCTCCAGTCTACATCTCCAAAAACTGGTGGTATAGGGTTTTCAATTTTATCACAACTAAAAAGTCCGAAAATTATAAAAATAAGTATGTAAAAATAATTCTTCATAATTAAAAACTTGAAGTAAATGTAAATGTTAACCCATTAGAAGCAGGAACAGCTCTACAAACTCCACCTACACAAAAAACACCAGCTCTTTGTTTACCATATTGAAGTGAAAAACGGTGAGAACCATTAATATACCCTGCAGAAGCAAGAGCATAATGCAATTGCTTTTTAGGCTCAGTATTTCCATAATTATATTGGTCTAAAATGGCAACATACCAATGAGGACTGAAGGTATATTCAATTTGAGCAAAAGCCCAATCTCCCTGGTCTTGTTTTCTTGGCACTGTTTCACCAGTAGAAATTAATTGAGAGTCCCCTTGTTCTGGTGTTGCCCATTTTGTCCATAAACCTTGTAATTCAAACCTTAAAGAATGCTCTCTATTTATTTTATAAGTTAGATCAAGAACAGCAATTTGAGCATGAATTAATTCATGATGTTGAGCAACAAGAACAGCCCTATCTTCAAAGATAAAATTGAAATAGTTAACATTAAATTTCAAGTGTTTATTAATTTTTCGCTTTATCTCAATATTAATATCCTGGTAAAGAATGCTGTCGCTTCTTGAAAAATATTGAGTTGAATAACTATTTCTTGAAGTTAATTGATCATCAATAAAATCTCTTTTAGGAACATAAGATGTTGCAAAATTAAGAGATATTGTAGTTCCATATTTCCCACCTAAAATTGTTTTTTTAGGAATTTTATAAATTAAATCAGCTTGGTATGAAATTTCGCCTCTTGGGTTTGTGGCATAAGGATAAAGAGTAGCTGCTAAATTATAAGTATGTTGTTTGGTTAAGGCTGGTAAAAAGCCAATTAATAAATCTGTTGGGCCAACGCTTACATTCGTAGATCTCCATAACATATTATCCATATGTTTCGCTGAAAAATCTACTGCAAATCCTTTTGTAGAATAGCCTAAATTAAATAATAGGCCCTCTCCATTTTTGTATAAATAATTAAATCTTTCATCTTGATTATCAGGATAGGGGTCGTTTATTTTATGGACGAATTCTCCAGAAAAACGCCATTTGTCATAACGCATATTTAGTCTGGCAGAAGATGCACCAACATTTAAGGGTAAAATATAATCAGGGGTATTGTTGTCATTATTAAACTTGCTTACAAAACTTCCCCCAAGTTCCATTTTAAATTTAGAATTAGCTAAAGAGTCAAATAATTCATTAATATTTAATTCGGCATCAATAGCTCTTACAATTCCATTTCCATTAACTAAACCATCATTGAAAACATGTCTTTGTTTACCAATAAAACTTTTTAGGTAAACCCCTTTATAAGGGTTGTATTTTAACCTTAAACCATCAATGGCATTGTCAATCCCTAATTGTCTTTCTTCATAAGCTCTTAGAATCATACCGCTTCCTAATTGATCGTAAAAACTACCAACGGTTACTTCAACATTATCCTTATTCCAGGTTAAATACCTGTATCCAATTCCAGTTCCAGAAAATGAAGTTGGATAACCTTCTAGGGTGTTTAAGTAAGTTTCATACCTTATTCCAGCTCTAAAGTCTCCTTTTTGAAAATTGATGTTAGTAAACCCATTAAATCCATATAAATGATTAGGTAAAGCAGCATTTATTAAAGTGTCTTCTTGATAATATTGACCAATAGCTTGAACATTTCCACTAACATATCCGGGCTCGGAACTTGATTGTGAAAAAAATGAAGAAGTATAAAAAAGAATAAAACTTAACCCTAATAATTTTTTCATTTAGCATATTTTACTACTTCATGGTAAAGTTCGTTCTCATCACCAGGTGAGTAATTGTTGTGGTCCCAAACAATTTTCCCATCTCCATTTAATAAAAATGTGTGGGGAACATTATTTACATTCATAGCTCTTTTCATGTCTCCATTGGGGTCCATTAATACAGTATATTCCCACCCCATTGCGTTGATATAAGGTTCAACTCTTGAAGCAGATCTTGCATCATCAATCGAAACTGCTACCAATTTAACTCCAGTTTCATCTACCCAATCGTCAAATTCTTCAGCAATAGTATTCAATTCAGCCTTACATGGTTTGCACCAAGTGGCCCAAAAACTTACTATAATGGGTTTGCCATTGTTTGAAATTTTTGAAACATCTACAGAGTTTCCTTTCACATCTTTTAGTTTTATATTAGGAAGTTGAGCAACACCTTGAAATAATAGGCAGAATAAAAATAGGGAAGAAATTAATTTTTTCATTGGGTTTTATAAATAGTTAATAATGTAAATTTATCAAAAAGTGAGCCAAAAAAGACCAATTATTTAATTTTTGACAAATTTAGCATAGTTTCTTTGGTTGTTAAAAGTAACATAAATTATATAAACACCATTTGGGATGTTTTTAATGTTTATTGTAGTTTTTTGATTGAAATCTTTAGATAAAATCTTTTTGCCCATAATTGAATAAATGTCTAAACATGAGTTATTATAACTGCTAGAGATATTAATCATATCGGAACTTGGATTAGGAAATAATGAAAACTGAAATGAATTTTCTTCAATTTCACTTAATGAGCAAGATGAAACATATGGGTTCAATTCAATTGGGCCATGATTAACCATAGGTAAGGAGTTTAATCCATTAAAGTCAGGCAGTATTTTTCGTATTCTAAAAGAAGCATTGAAAAGCATAGATGTATTCCCAGGAACTGAATCTTCTTGAGTTATAATAGAATCTTCCACGACAGGACTTGTATAATCCCATACAATATTTCCGTATTCTGAAATTTCAAAAAAATGTCCTTTTACTCCTTCATTTATTATAATATTTCCATTTGGAAGTTGATCAGCGCTTGACAAAATTTTGCTGTAAAAAAATAAGTTTGTAGTATCAAAAAATTCATAGTGAAAGGAATTTGGTAAATAAGCTCCTGAACTTGTTTTTAAAAATTCACCATTTGAATACGAAGGCTGAGCTATAATATTTATTGAAGAATATGGATTATTGCCTCGGTTTTTACCGTTATTAAAAATAATAATTTTCCCAGCATCTGGATTTCCATTTCCTATCCAATGTGCATCATGTTGTCCATAAAATTTTTGATCAGTTGAGTCTCCACGTCCATAAGAAATTGGGTTGCCCCATCTCCAAAGTATATCACCACCTTTCCCATAATTTCCGCCTGAATGATTAGCCGATTCTGAATTAGAAGTAGAATGGTCAATGAAATATATTTCATTCCAAAAAGGACTACATAGCAAAATTAAATCTAATGAATCATTGTAGTCTATTGCATTAAGATGTTGCCAATCAGGATTATCACCGTTACTGCTATAGTTAAGGTTGAACAGTTCTTCATTCATTGAAGGATCCCCAAAATTAGGTTTTAAAGAATCATAGTTTTGAACCAAGTGATCCCATGTGTGCCATTCCCAAACTATAGAATCTAAAGCTGGATTGTATTCAATTATATAGTCAACCCATAGCCCACTAGCTGCAACTAAAGAAGAGTCACGTCCTTTTTGTAAAGCTTCTTCCATAGTCTTAAGTTCCCATATAATCATAAGTACATTACCATTTGGAAGAACTTCATAATCATGATGTTGTCTTAAACTATCATTAGATAAGTTTATTGACCAATCAATCAATTGGTCAGGCTTAATAGACTCAATTCTTCCTCCAGCTCCTCCACCTGTTATGGGAGAGTTATTTTCATAAACACATGATCTTAAAAGATTACCATTAGATAATAATTTCACACTTCCACCTGCTTTGTAATTGCTGTTCCATGAGAATTGAAGATTTCCACAATTATCGATTAAATATGTAGTATTATTATACTTAGGACCAAACAAAACATAACCTTCTTGAACACTGTCTTCAATGGCAAATAGCCCAACAGTTTGCTGAGATGGGATTGTTAAAATCACCAAACTAAGAAAAATAAAAACAATTAATTTGTTCATTCAAAACCCTAAAAAAAAGACCTAGACAACAATGCCTAGGTCTTTATAAGAATAAAAACAATAACTTATTTTGTTAAGTTAATTCTAACAGATTTTTGTTTCCCATTAACAGAAACATAAGCTAAATATATTCCGTTAGGTTGGTTAGATAAATCGATTGAAGTACTGTAATTTCCAGCAGAGAATTTTTCTGATTGAAAATTATATACAGTTTCACCAAGAATATTCACAACAGTTATTCCAATAGCACCTGCTTCTTCTAAATCTACAAGAACATTTGAAATACCATTTGTTGGATTCGGGTAAGCATTAATGTTAAACGAAGAAGAAACTAAATCATTAATTCCAACAGCAGTTGAAGTAAGGTTCCCTTTACCAGCATTAAGGATTTCTCCCGTTGCTCCATTTACTAACATACCTACTACATGCATTTTTCCCATGTTGTATGTAGAATTTCTTGGAAAAGTATAAGTGTGGGTTTCAGAATCTCCATCAGTTACAGATCCAGGAAGTGACCCAGAAACACCATTAATTTCGTTCCCGCCTAAAGCAACTGCAACATGGTCGTGATAATAAGGATTCACCGTTTGTGGACCTGCAGCAAAATCATAATTTGGCATTGAACCACCATTAGGCATAGCCATAGGACCAGCACTATTTCCACTGTAGTAGTTAGCTTGACCAGCTCCCACAACACTATCTTCTAATAATACTGCAGCTAATCTATAATCACCCGAAAGAGCTCCAACAAAATTAGCAGTAATATCTACAGTAATTGTATTAGCATCATATGTTCCACTTGCAGTAACTGATGCAGGCGCAATATTAGATTTTCTAGCGTTGTACATAGCAGAAAAATTTGATGGGTCACCATCAATAACACGATCAACTCCTCCACCAGGATATCCACCAGGAATATAATTTCCAATGTTTCCGTCATAGGCAGAAACTGCCATTCCATCACCATTGTGAACAGCAATCCCAATAAAGTCATCAGGGTTCGAAATAGCCATTTCAGCTAAAGCAACTCCTCCTCTAGGACACCATCCACACCATTCTCCAGTTTTTTCTTCACCAACTACAACTCTTGGAACTACAGAAGAAACAGCAGAAATGCTTGTGCTTAACATATCATTACTAGCATCAGCATCACCAGTTGCAGTTACAGTAACATCTATATTATATGTTTGCCCTCCAGTGGTGTTTAGAGGAGTACCATGAGTAAAGTCATAAGTGTCTCCATAATTCATGTTCACAGAAAATGTTTCAGAATTAGCACCTGAACCATCATTCCATGAGATATCAATTGAAGTAATATTATTTGCACTATTACTAGTTACTGTACCTGTAATGCTAGTTGCTCCTGCAGCAACAGTTGGTGCAACAGTAAGAGCGGTCATTTCCATGTCAACAGCAGCAGGTTGAGATATAACTACATCATCAACCATTAAACCAGAACCCCAGTCATTATTGTCGTGATATGTCCAAACAATATTAATAGTTTGTCCAGCATAACTTGAAATGTCAAATGATGCATTTGTCCATACATGAGCTCCCCCTGTATTTGTAGGAGATAAAACAATCAATTGAGTATTTGTTGCCCCTCCATCGGTAGAAATCCCTACTTCTGCAGTTTCTCCATAATATTGTCCTAAAATGTATTCAAAACTAAGTACATAACTCCCAGAAGATAGAACTATAGAGTTAGAAATTAATTCTTCGTTTGCTTTATCGCAGTTACAATCATCATCGTTTGTTCCAACATATTGTGTGTGCGCAGGAAAATCAAAATATGCACTAGTCATATCAGTAGACGTTTTGTACCCACCATCAGTGGCAACAGTTACCTGTGACCACCCTGAAGGAAGAGCTGGAACGGTAACTCCTTCAAAGTCCTCAGAGTAAAATTGTGCGCTAAGTCCAAAAGAGAAACTTACAGCAGCAATTGAAAGTAAAATTTTTTTCATAATAATTTTTGTTAAATAATTTGTTCCCCAAAGTTAATCGATAAATTAATTAATAAAAATTTTTATTTAAATCTTAAGTATTAATACGTCTATCATATTCAAATGGCAATGTGTAATTACATCATATTAATTCATTATATTTGCAAAAACAAACCATTCATTCATGAAAAATATTTTATTAATATCAGCGTTATTTATTTCACAAATTAATTGGGGACAAGTAGATATTCATTGGGATGATAACCCTGGAATGAATTATAATGGGCAAACTTTGAACATTGATAACGATATGAATTCATTGTACGTTCCTATGCATTGTGTAAATACTTCTGGAGTTAACCTTGATATTGTTTTTAGAAGAGTTATATTAAGTTCTACTGCAACTTTTTCTGATCAATTTTGTGACAACAATTTTTGTTTCCCTTGTACAGGTAATGACTGGACAGCTCCTCAATCAACCAATGTTGCACCTGGTGATTCAACAATAATGAAACCTCAATTTTATTTTTCTTCTAGTGGACAAGCATCTTTAAGATATTATATAGTAAATAATTTATCTTCTTCAATTATTGATTCTGTAGATGTAACTATTAATTGTACGGTTGGATTAGATGAAAACCAACAAAATAATATAATCGAATACCCAAACCCAGTTAAAGACATATTAAATGTGAAAATAGTTAACTCTGAATCATCTGAAATGAGTTTTAAACTTTATAGAATTACAGGTGAGGAAGTGTTTTCATCGGCTTTAATTAATGGTGAAAATAAGTTAAATTTGGAAAGCTTATCTAATGGAGTGTATTTCTACACCATTTTTTCAGAAAAAAATATTATCAAAACAAAAAAACTAATAATTAGGTAATTAAATTTATCAATTCATTTATCCCATTAGAACCAGTTTTTTTAATTTGTATAATATCTTCAGGAACACTTATTTCGTTAGGATCTATAATATATCTTGAACAGCTTGCTTTTGTGGCGTGAATTAAACCTGCTGCTGGATATACCTGTAAAGAAGTCCCAATAATTACAAATATATCAGCTATTGAAACAATATTAAATGCGTCATCCATTTTTGGCACACTTTCTCCAAACCAAACAACATGAGGTCGTAATTGATATCCTTCAGGGCACATATCATTTTCATTCATTGTAGCATGATTTATTGGATATGTTTTATTTGTTCCTGTACTTCTAGATTTCATAATTTCACCATGTAGGTGAACAATTTTTGTTGATCCTGCTCTTTCATGAAGATCGTCTATGTTCTGTGTAACAATGGTAACATCAAAGTTTTTTTCAAGGGAAGCTATTTTAATATGCGCATCATTGGGCTTGGCTTCAATACAATTTTTCCTTCTCAAGTTATAAAACTCAGTAACCTTTTTTGGGTTTTTCAACCAGGCATCATATGTAGCTACTTCCTCAATAGGGTATTGATCCCAAAGCCCACCATTATCTCTGAAAGTAGATAACCCACTTTCAGCACTTATTCCTGCTCCAGAAAATATTACCAGTTTTTTCATTAACTAATTGACTAAGTAATGTGTAATAAAAATAATTATTAATCTCTAATTTGTTTGTAGATCATTAATTTAGCAAATCATATTTAAATTATGGCAAAAAAATCACTCAAAAAAGAAGCTTTAGAATATCATAGTTCTGGTAGAAAAGGTAAAATTGAAGTAGTACCAACTAAACCCTACAGTTCTCAAAGAGATTTATCTTTAGCGTATTCACCTGGTGTTGCAGAACCCTGCTTGGAAATTAGCGAAAATAATGATGATGTTTATAAATATACTGCAAAGGGAAATCTTGTTGCTGTTATTTCAAATGGCACAGCAGTTTTAGGTTTAGGTGATATTGGAGCTGATGCATCTAAACCTGTTATGGAAGGCAAAGGTTTATTGTTTAAAATTTTCTCAGATATTGATGTTTTTGATATTGAAATTAATGAAACGGATATTGACAAGTTTGTAGAAACAGTTAAAGCTATTTCTCCAACTTTTGGAGGAATTAATTTGGAAGACATTAAGGCTCCTGAAGCTTTTGAAATAGAAGAAAGACTAAAAAATGAATTAGATATTCCTGTAATGCATGATGATCAGCATGGAACTGCTATAATTTCTTCAGCAGCTCTACTAAATGCGCTTGAGTTAGCAAATAAAGATATCAATAAAGTTAAAGTGGTTGTTAGTGGAGCAGGGGCATCTGCTCAATCTTGTGTTAAGCTGTATATTTCTCTTGGAGTAAACAAAAAAAATATATTTATGTTTGATTCTAAAGGATTAATTCATGAAAGCAGGAAAGATTTAGATAAAACAAAAAAATATTTTCAGCAAACGAGTGAAAATGTTGACTTAATTGGAGCTATGCAAGGTGCAGATGTCTTTCTTGGTCTTTCAAAAGGGGATCTTCTCGACAAGGAAATGATAAAGAATATGGCTTTAAACCCAATAGTTTTTGCTTTAGCAAATCCGGACCCTGAAATAGATTACAATTTAGCTATAGGCGTAAGAGATGATTTAATTATGGCTACAGGTCGGTCTGATCATCCTAATCAAGTTAATAATGTTTTGGGATTCCCCTATATTTTTAGAGGGGCACTGGATGTAAGAGCAACCACGATTAATGAAGAAATGAAATTAGCTGCTGTAAGAGCAATTGCCGAACTTGCAAAAGAGCCAGTTCCAGATGTTGTTAACGAGGCTTATGACGCAAAAAGCATTTCCTTTGGGCCAACTCAAATTATTCCTAAACCATTAGATCCAAGGCTGATTTATTGGGTTGCTCCTGCAGTAGCTAAAGCAGCTATAGAATCTGGAGTGGCAAAAGAGCCAATTACAAATTGGAAGTCCTATGAATTACAATTAAAGAAAAGACTCGGATTAGATAATAAATTAATTAGAAACCTAACTTCAAAAGCGAAAAGAAGTCCTAAAAAAGTAGTTTTTGCTGAGGCGGATCATTACAAAATATTGAAGGCAGCTTTAATGGCAAAAGATGAGGGAATTGCAGAACCAATTTTATTGGGTAAAAAACAAAGAATAGAAGAAATAATAGAAGAATATAATCTTGATTTAGCAGATTCAATTATTATAGATCCAAGATCAGATGAACAAATTAAAAAAAGAGATGAATTTGCAGAAATCCTTTATTCAAAAAGGAAAAGACGTGGTCTCACTTTGTATGAGTGCAAAAAAATGATGAGAGAGAGAAATTATTTTGCTTCAGCAATGGTTGAAACTGGAGCAGCTGATGTTATGATTTCAGGAATTTCTAGAAATTACAGAGATTCTATTAGGCCAGCACTTCAGGTAATAGGAGTTGAAGACGGAATAAATAAAATAGCAGGAATGTATATTTTAATAACTAAAGAGGGGCCAATATTTTTTGCAGATACAACTGTAAATATTAATCCATCAGTTGAAGAATTAGTTGATATTACATTATTGGTGGCTAAAACAGTTAAACAATATAAAATTGAACCCAATATTGCTTTGCTTAGTTATTCTAACTTTGGATCCAACGAAGGAGAAGATGCTTTAAAAATGAGAGAAGTGGCGAAAGTTATGCATGAAAAATACCCTGAAATAACAGTTGATGGTGAAATTCAGGCAAATTTTGCTGTAAATAAAGATTTAGTGTCAGATTTTTTCCCTTTTTCACCATTGGCAAATAAAGGGGCTAATACCTTAATTTTCCCAAATTTAAGTGCTGGAAATATCGCCTATAAGCTAGTTAAGGAAATGAGTCAATCCGAAGCAATAGGGCCAATTTTATTAGGAATGAAAAAACCAGTTCATGTTCTTCAAATAGGTTCATCAGTTAGGGAAATTTTAAATATGATAACAATTGGAGTAGTGGATGTTCAAAATAGAAAGTAAACAATATGATAGCACACATTGATGGAATATTAGAGACAAAAATGCCAACTTATGTTGTTTTAGATGTAAATGGCATAGGGTATCAATTATTTATATCCTTAAATACTTTTGAGGAGATGCCTTCAAAAGGAAGAATTAGGCTTTTTACTCAGTTAATTATTAGAGAAGATGCTCATATTCTTTATGGGTTTTCTAGTCTTGAGGAAAAATCTATGTTTAAAGAATTGATTAATGTTTCAGGAGTTGGGGCTAGTACAGCTCTTATGATATTATCATCAATGAAGCCTATTGATGTTGTAAATGCTGTTGACAACAGCAATGTTGAAGCTTTTAAAAGCATAAAAGGAATAGGTCTAAAGTCAGCCCAAAGAATTATTGTTGATTTAAAAGGAAAATTAGATCAGATTGATGGAAATACAAAAAAACTTCTTGATATAGACAATACCTTGAAGAAAGAAGCGTTATCTGCTGTAACTGTTTTGGGTATTGATAAGAAAAAAGCTGAAAAAACTATTGATGAGCTTCTAAAAGAAGGCAATATTAACTCTGTTGAAGAGTTAATCAAAAGAACTTTAAAGGCAGTTTAATTAATCAAGATTTTGTTTAAAATCAACAAAAATATTTATTTAGTCTTTTTTGTATTTGGACTTACCACAATTTCTAAAAGTTCATTAGCAAGCTTTGATATAAAAGAATATTCTGCAGTATTAGATTCACCAGAAGTTAATCTTATTTATCCTATTTCAGATCCATTAGATCCTACTAATTTTACTCAAGGGTTGATTGATTTTCAATTGCCTTTAAATATAACGAATAGCATACAATATGATCCTCTTACAAATCAATATATTTTTAATTCATTATTGGGGGATTCAATGACTTTTAGAAATCCTAGCACTATGTCATTAGAGGATTATCTTAATCAGGAAACTGAAAACGCTATGTCAGATTTTTGGAAACAAAAATTAAATGAACAATCGGATTATAAGTTTGACAATGAAGAAGATGCCCCAGAAATTAAATTGCCTGATACTAAACCTCTTTTTGGTAGTGATTTTGTTGAGATAAGACCCCAAGGTTCAGCAGAATTAAGTTTTGGATTAAACTCTTCTAGAACTGACAATCCTGTACTCCCTGAAAAACAAAGAAGAATTACCACGTTTGATTTTGATCAAAAAATTCAAATGAATTTAACAGGTAAAATAGGAGACTTAATGGATATAGGATTTAACTATAATACTGAAGCAACTTTTGATTTTGAAAATCAATTAAAATTGAATTACTCTGGTGAAGAAGATGATATTGTGCAAAAATTAGAGGCTGGTAATGTATCTCTTCCATTAAATAGTTCTCTCATTACTGGAAGCCAAAGTTTGTTTGGGGTTAAATCAGAATTAAAATTTGGTAGAGTTACAGCTACAACTGTTTTGTCACAGCAAAAAGGGCAGAAAAAAGAAATTGAGGTTGCGGGTGGTGCTCAAGTGAATGAATTTGAAATTAGTGCTGATAATTATGAAGAAAATAGACATTTCTTTTTGAGTTTTTATGCACGAAATAATTATGATAAATCAATGGAAACATTGCCCATTATAACTTCTGGAGTACAAATACAAAGAATCGAAGTATGGGTAACTAATAGGACAAATAATTTTACTAATACAAGGAATGTATTAGGTTTTACTGATTTAGGAGAGCCTTCAAGTAATAATATTGAAAATCAATTGTGGGCAGTTTCAGGTGCTTCAGTACCAGATAATGTTCACAATACCCTTTACAACACAATTAAAACCAACAGTAGTGTTAGAAACTATGTAAATGCAAGTAATGAATTAACAGGTCCTAATTACAATATGGTACAAAGTGTAGAATTTGAAAAGTTAGAAAATGCAAGGTTGCTTAACTCAAATGAATTTACTTATAATGCTGTTTTGGGTTACATTTCTTTAAATCAAGCCCTTAATAATGATGAGGTTTTAGCTGTTGCTTATCAGTACACTTATAATGGGAAAACTTATCAGGTAGGAGAGTTATCTACAGATGGTATTGCAGGACAAGAAGCTTTGTATTTGAAATTGTTAAAATCAACGGTCAGAAATCCTAAAGTAAAACTTTGGGATTTAATGATGAAAAACGTGTATTCATTGGGAGCATATCAAGTTGACCCTTTAAATTTTAGGCTTGATATATGGTACAATAACCCTTCAAGTTCCATTGATATAAATTATATTCCAAAAACTGGAGTTGACAATAAATTATTAATTCAGTTATTGGATTTAGATAGGTTGAATCAACAAATGGCTACATATGCAGACGGATTGTTTGATTTTGTTCCAGTGACAGCTAACCAGGGAAAAATACCTAATGGTGGGACCATTAATCCTAGAAATGGAAGACTTTATTTTACAACAATAGAACCATTTGGAAAAACTCTTGACCAAAAGCTTTCAGCAGAAGGGATATCATCATCAATTAGAAAAACAGTTGTTTTTCAAGAGTTATATGATAGTACTAAAACAGCAGCTCAACAAATTCCAGAATTAAATAGGTTTAAAATAAAAGGAACATATCAATCATCTGCTAGTTCTGATATTTCACTAAACTCTATGAATATTCCTCAGGGTTCTGTGGTGGTCACAGCAGGTGGTCAAATATTAACTGAAGGTGTTCAATATACTGTTGACTACAATTTAGGAAGAGTTAAGATTTTAGATGAGGGAATTTTGAGTTCAGGAACTCCAATAAAAATTTCTCTTGAAAGCAACTCATTGTTTAGCGTTCAGTTAAAATCTTTAATGGGAACTCATCTTGACTATAAAATAAGTAAAAATGCTAATGTAGGAGCAACTTTAATGAGGCTAACTGAAAAGCCATTAACACAGAAAGTAAATATTGGTGATGAAGCAATTCAAAACACTATGTTAGGTGTTGATGGGGCCTATAAAACAGAAATTCCTCTTATTACAAGATTGGTGGATATGCTTCCATTTATTGAGACTAAAGAAAAATCTATGATTAACTTTTCGGGTGAAGTAGCTGCATTAATACCTGGTCATAATAGTGCAATTAGTGTCCCTGGAGAAAATGGAACATCTTATATCGATGATTTTGAAGGTTCTCAAAGTACAATCGATATAAGAACATTTAACAATTGGGTACTAGCATCTGTCCCACAAGGGCAACCCGATTTATTTCCTGAAGCATCTCTTTATAATGATGTTAATTATGGTAAAAACAGAGCTAAATTATCTTGGTATGTAGTTGACCCTTTATTTCATAATAATAATTTTGGTTTAACACCATCTCACATAAATGGCAATGATATTATTCAACATAACCATAACATGAGACAGGTTTTAGTAGACGAAGTATTCCCTGGGACAAACCTTAGTACGGGACAACTGACAAATGTTCCTGTTTTTGATATTTCATATTTTCCTTCTGAAAGAGGACCTTATAATTATGATGTTAATACTTCTTTTTACAGTGATGGAGTTGATCCATCTAATGGAAATCTTCTTTCTCCAGAAAATAGATGGGGAGGGATAATGAGAACATTAACTACTAATGACTTTGAAGCAGCTAATATTGAATTTATACAGTTTTGGATGATGGATCCTTTTAGCGAAGGTTCAATGAATGCGTTAGGAGAGCCAGCAACAAATGAAGATTCTCAAAATAGCACTGGAGGAGCATTGTATTTTAATTTAGGAAATATTTCTGAAGATATTTTAAGAGATGGAAGAAAAGCTTTTGAAAATGGATTGCCAGCAAATGGAGATTATTCAAATGCTGATATAGATTCAACATCTTGGGGATACGTCCCTACGACACAAGTTATTGTAAATGCTTTTGACAATAATTTATCCTCAAGAATTAATCAGGATGTTGGATTTGATGGAATGTCAGATGAATTGGAAAGACAGTTTTTTAGCGATTTCATTAGTCAGGCTCAAACAGTTATTTCTGATCCTGTTGCTTTGGGGAAAGTTATTTCTGACCCTTCTACTGATAATTACAATTATTTTAGAGATGATGATTATGATTCTCAAGAGATTGATATTATTGGCAGATACAAGAACTACAATAATCCAGATGGAAACTCTCCTACATCTGAAATGTCTGATACAATTAATTCACAAGGATTTCCTACATCAGCATCCACATTGCCAAATGTGGAAGACATTAATCAGGACAATAATTTGAATGAAACAGAAAGTTATTTTCAATATAAAATAGAACTTAAGCCTCAAAACATGATTATTGGTAAAAATTACATTACCGATAGAATATTGTCTACACATGAAAAATCTGGCAAACAAGTTTATTGGTATCAATTTAGAGTTCCTTTAAGAGAGTTTTCAAAACAAGTAAATGGGATTCAAGACTTTAGGGCTATCCGTTTTATAAGAATGTTTATGAAAGGCTGGAATCAAGATGTAACGCTAAGGTTTGCAAGACTAGAGTTGGTTAGAGGGGAATGGAGAGCTTATTTAGGCTCATTATTAACTAACGGAGAGTATTTACAACAAGAAGAGACAAACACTACATTTAATATAAGTGCTGTAAATACCGATCAAAACAGCAATCGGGAGCCAATTCATTATGATTTACCTGATGGGATTCGTCAAGAAACAAATGCTCAAACTGCCAATTTTGCTTTAATGAATGAACAAAGTATGGTGATGGATATTTGTGGGCTTCAAGATGGTGATGCAAGAGCAGCATATAGAAATATAAATTTAGACATTAGAAACTATAATAAAATCAAAATGTTTGTTCATGGCGAGTCAAATTCAGCTATAGATCAGGTATATGACGATGATGTTACTGTTTTTGTTCGCTTGGGGACTGATTTTGTTTCTAATTATTATGAATATGAAATGCCTTTAAAAATTTCTCCTTGGCATGTTCATACATCTTCATCTATTTGGCCTGATGAAAATAAAATGGTTATTGATTTAAACCAACTTAAACAAGTTAAAATGAATAGAAATAGTTCAGGATTTTCTATTTTAGAAAGGTTCACTCAACAAGATTTAGAAAACCCTTCATCAAACATTTCTGTAATTGGGAATCCAAATTTACAAGGTCTTAGAACTATAATGATTGGTGTCAGGAATCCAAAAAGTGATGATGTGGACAATCAGTGGCAACCTGATGATGGACTAGAAAAATGTGTTGAAGTTTGGGTAAATGAATTAAGATTAAGTGACTTTAATGAAAGTGGGGGTTGGGCAGCCATTGGAAGGCTGAATGCGAACTTAGCTGATTTTGCAGATCTTTCATTGGCGGGCAATTACTCAACTCCAGGTTTTGGAAGTATTGACAAGAAAGTTGGAGAAAGACAGCAAGAATTTATATATGGTTTTGATGCCTCAAGTACAGTTAAATTAGATAAGTTTTTTGGGGAAAATTCAGGAATTAATTTACCTATGTATGTTGGGTATTCTAAAAACGTAATCAAACCGCTTTATGACCCACTTAATCCAGATCTTATTTTTGAGTCAGGAGTTCAAGAGACTCCTAGCGATTGGTCAAATCGACTTCGAGATGGCTTAGACTTAACTGAGAGAAAATCCATTAATTTCACCAATATTACCATTAATAAGACATCAAAAAAAACCAAAAAACCTGACCCTGGTTCAAGAAAGTCTAAAACAGAAATCAATGATGAAGAAACAACTAAACCAAGAGAAACTAAATTGCCAAAATCTAAAGGGAAAGCACTAAAAATGCCTTGGGACATTTCAAACTTTAGTTTAACATATTCATTCAATGAGTTTTTTCACAGAGATATAAACACAAGACAGGATTTACAAAGAAACTATCTAGGGAACATTAATTATACCTATAATAGTGGGGTAAAGCCTTTTGAGCCATTTAAGAAAAATAAATTTTTAAGAAAATCTAAATGGTTAAAACCAATATCAGATTTTAATGTTTTTTTATTGCCCAAACAAATTGCAGTAAGATCAAATATTAATAGAACTTATAACATCTTTTCTACAAGATATAATTTTCCTGGAGGTGAAAACATGGAGGTGCCACAATATAGCAAGCAATTCAATTGGGACCGCCTATATGATTTTAAATATGACATTACTAAAGCATTAAAATTTGATTTAAAAGCCACTAATAGAGCATTTTTAAATGAAACACCCGGTAAAGTTGATTATGGGATTTTTGGTTACAACCGAGAAACTGCTCAGGATTCAATAATGTCAAGTTTTAGAAGTTTTGGAGAAACCATGAGTTATAATCATGTTGGAAATGTAACTTTTCAATGGCCATTTAAAAAGTTTCCATTAACAAACTGGATATCTTTGACCACTAGATATTCTGGTAACTTTGATTGGACAAGAGCTCCCTTGGCTTTAACTAATGATACATTAAATGTTGGAAACATAATTCAGAATTCAAGAGTCGTTTCTTGGAGCGGAAAGTTAAACTTCATTACATTATATAATAAGGTCCCATATTTAAAGAAAATAAATAAGAAATATGGTAGAAGCAGCATTTCTCGAAGGTCTAGTAGGACAACAAAAGGAGGGTCTAAGTCTGTTAAGTCTGAAGAGGAGGAGGATAAGAAAGGAGGAAATAAGTCAAAGAAAAAAGAAAGTAATTTTAATCTACTTGATCAATTTGCAAGAGTTATAATGTCTGTAAAAAGTGTGAATGCTACATTTAACACAAATGATGGTTTATTGTTGCCTGGTTATTTGAACTACACCAATATGATGGGAATGGATGACGATTGGGGAGGGCCAAGTTTAGCTTTTATAAGTGGAGGTTATCAAGAAAGGGACATGCTAGGGAATAAAACCAATAGAATTTTTGCAAATGATGTATATCAAAATAGCTGGATGGTTGATTCTTCCAATTTTAAATACATCAGCACTCAATACACAGTTAATCATACAGAAAACATGAACTTTAAAGCTTCAATTAAGCCAATAAATAGTTTAAGAATAGATTTAACTGCTGATAGGAATTTGATGGAAAACCGAACTGCGAATTTAGGGATTGAAGATGATGAATTTAATTTATTAAATAATCAATTTAATGGGTCGTTTAGTACCTCTATTATTACATGGAAAACAGCTTTTAGTCAAGATAAAATAGTTGATAGTACTTTATCAAATGCTATATGGGAAAATTTACAAAGTGTTAGACCTGAAATTTCTCAATTACTTGGTCAAGAAAACCCTTATTCTAATAATGTAGCTAATGAAGCTAATTATGCTGGAGGATATGGAAGTTCACAACAAGACGTTATAATTGGAGCGTTTTTAACAGCATATCAAGAGCTATCTCCTACGTCAAACAACATAAAACCTTTAGGGCATAGAATCCCTTTACCCAATTGGAGAATAACATTTGATGGAATTGGTAAAATAAAAGCATTTAAAAAAATAATTAAAAATTTGTCCTTTACTCATGCTTATCGCTCAAACTTTACTCTTGGAAATTACACTACCAACCTTAGTGGACAATGGGACCAATCAGGAAATCCAACAGAATTAGATATTACAGGAAATTTCATTTCTCAAAAGCAAATCATGTCTATGTCTATTTTAGAACAATTTGCTCCTCTTTTGGGTATGGATTTAACGCTTGCTAATAACATTTCTGTAAAGCTTGAAATTAAAAAAGATAGAAATATTGCGCTCAGTTTATCAAATAATCAAATTACTGAAATAAAAGGAAGTGAAATGGTTATTGGCTCTGGATATACATGGCGATCTTTACAATTACCATTTAAAATCAGCGGAAAAGCTATTGAACCGAGTGACCTTAGAATGAGGATAGATATTTCCATTAGAGATAACAAAACAATTACAAGAAAAATAATTGAAAATCAAAATCAAGCAACAGCTGGACAAAGAATGACTTCTATCAAGTTTTCTGGCGATTATAATTTGACAAAGCAATTAATGCTTAGGTTATATTTTGATAGAATAGTTAATACACCATTTGTTTCTACTTCTTTTCCAACAGCTAATACAAACGCTGGATTTGCTTTAAGATTTCAGTTGTAAGAGAAATTTTAATTTTTGTAAATTTTACTCCTATTTTTTGTTTATTTGTATAAATTAAAAACATGACAACATGAATGTTCCAAAAGATTTAAAATACACTAAAGACCATGAATGGGTGAAAATTGAAGACGATATTGCCATTGTAGGGGTTACTGATTTTGCTCAAGGAGAACTTGGGGATATTGTTTATGTTGAGGTTGAAACTGTTGATGAAGAACTTGATAGAGAAGAGGTTTTTGGAACGGTTGAGGCCGTTAAAACTGTTTCGGATTTGTTCATGCCTATTTCTGGAGAAGTTATAGAGTTCAATGAATCTCTTGAGGAAACACCAGAAAAAGTTAATGAAGATCCCTATGGCAAAGGTTGGATGATTAAAATAAAAATTACAGATTCATCTGAACTAGAAGATTTGCTATCTCCTGAAGATTATGAATCATCTATTTCTTAGATAAATTTGGCATATTTTTTTCTTAAGTAGTTATTAGAATATATACTATTTATACTCATTTAACGTTTTTATTATTGAAAAAGGAAATTAATTATTTAAATTTACAACATGGAAAGTAAGAAAAATCCAAAAGTTGATAGTGGAGATTTACAATCAAGATCAGTATTTGTTTTAACAGGACTTGTTTTGATTATAGCTTCTGTTCTTTGCATGTTTGAGTATAAAAAGATAGATGAACTTGCTTCAAGTATTGAATCTTCTTTGTCTGCTCTTGAAGATGAAGAGATACTGGAACTTAGTCAACCGGACCAACCACCACCACCACCACCACCACCACCACCACCAGCACCACCTGAAGAAGTTGAGGTTTTAGAAGAAGATGACGAAAGAGAAGAAACCCAAGAAATTATAATAGAACAAGAAGCTGAAGTGGTAATTGTTGTTGAAGAAGAGGAAGATGAGGGTCCAGTTGTTGAAGAAATTTTTGATGTTGTTGAAGAAATGCCAGAGTTCCCAGGTGGTGCAGCAAAACTTTATGAATACTTAGGCAAAAACATAAAATACCCTGAAATGGCCAAAGAAAATGGGATTCAAGGTAAGGTATTTGTTAAATTTACTGTTATGTCAGATGGTAAAATTAAGAATGTAGAAGTTGTAAGGGGGGTTCATAAAACACTTGATAACGAAGCTCTTAAGGTTGTCAAAGAAATGCCAAAATGGACACCAGGAAAGCAAAGAGGAAAAGCAGTTAATTGTAATTTTACAATACCAATTAAATTCAAAATTAGTTAAAGAATCATCCCCGCACCGACAGTGTTGTTGGTGCCTTCATCAATTAGTATTAAGCTACCAGTATTTCTATTTTTTGAGTAATTGTCAAAAAATAAAGGTTTTGTTGTTCTTATTGATATTCTAGCTATATCATTAGCGCCAATTTGTACTCCTTCTTCAATGCGATGAAGTGTATTAATATCCATTTTATATTGAATATTTTTAACCATACATCGAACTTCTTTTGAAGTATGTTTAATAATATATTTACCTCTTAACTCTAAAGGTTTTTCATCCATCCAACAAACCATTAAATCAATATCTTGAGAAGAAATAGGCTGATTATTTTCTCTAACAATCATGTCTCCTCTGCTTATGTCAATGTCGTCTTCCAAACAAATAGTAATTGACATGGGAGCAAAAGCCTCACTAATTTCTCCATCAAAAGTATTAATAGATTTTATGATAGATTCAAATCCAGATGGAAGTATGGTTACTTTGTCACCTTTTTTGAAAACTCCTCCAGCAATTCTCCCTCCATATCCTCTAAAATCATGAAATTCTTTTTTTTGAGGCCTAATAACATTTTGAACCGGAAAGCGACAATCTATATGATTATGATCTGAAGCAATATGAATATTTTCTAATGTATGAAGCAAGGTACTGCCTTCATACCAAATCATTTTCGATGATCGATTGACTACATTATCACCATTTAAAGCACTTATTGGAATGAATCTAATGTCTTTAGTTTTAAGTTTAGAGCTAAACCCAACTAAATCAGATTTTAATTTTTCATATTTTTTTTGATCGTAGTTCACTAAGTCCATTTTGTTTATACAATAAACAATGTGTGGAATTCCAAGTAATGCAGCAATAAATGAATGTCTTTTGGTTTGTTCTACAATCCCGTTTCTTGCATCTACTAGTATTATGGCTAGATTTGCAGTACTTGCACCGGTAACCATATTTCTCGTATACTGGATATGGCCTGGAGTATCTGCAATAATAAATTTTCTATTTGGAGTAGCGAAATAACGATAAGCTACATCAATGGTAATTCCTTGTTCTCTTTCCGCTCTTAATCCATCAGTAAGAAGGGCTAAATTTACGTTTTCTTCTCCTTTTTTTTCACTTGCTGTTTCAATGGCCTCTAGTTGATCTTCAAAAATTGATTTAGTATCATACAAAAGTCTACCTATAAGGGTGCTTTTCCCATCATCAACACTACCGGCTGTGGTGAAGCGCAATAAGTCCATATTTAAGTAATTATTCTCCATTTTAATTTTAAAAATATCCTTCTTTTTTTCTGTCTTCCATTGCTGCTTCAGATCTTTTATCATCAGATCTTCCTCCTCTTTCTGTAATTCTTGATGCAGCAACTTCATCAATTATTTTATTTAAATCATCAGCATTTGATAATGTAGCACCAGTACAAGTTGCGTCTCCAATGGTTCTAAACCTTATTTGCATTTCTGTAATGTGTTCAGACTCTTTAGTTTCAACAAAATCTGTTTTAGCCATAATTACTCCATCTCTTTCAAAACAAGGTCTTTTGTGGGAGAAGTATAAACTTGGTATTTTTATGTTTTCAGCCAATATGTATTGCCAAATGTCCATTTCAGTCCAATTACTAATTGGAAAAGCTCTAAAATGTTCACCAAAATGTTTTTTCCCATTAAATAGGTTCCATAGTTCAGGCCTTTGGTTTTTAGGGTCCCATTGTCCAAAATCGTCTCTATGAGAAAAGAATCTTTCTTTAGCCCTAGCTTTTTCTTCATCTCTTCTCGCTCCTCCCATAGCGCAATCAAATTTATGTTCTTCAATAGCATCAAGAAGTGTAGTGGTTTGCAATTTATTTCTACTCGCATTTATGCCTTTTTCTTCAACAACTTTACCTTCGTTAATAGATTGCTGAACAGAAGCAATAATTAGCCGCCCTTGTGTTTCTTTAATTAGCCCATCTCTAAATTCATACAATTCAGGGAAATTGTGACCAGTGTCAATATGCATTAAAGGAAATGGAACATTAGCAGGGTAAAAAGCTTTTCTGGCTAAATGATAACATACTATTGAATCTTTACCCCCAGAAAATAAAAGTACTGGATTTTCAAACTGCGCAGCAACCTCTCTTAAAACATAAATTGATTCTGCATCAAGTTCTTTTAGATGTGTTAAGTTGTATTTGTTCATTTATTAAATGATATTTTTGGGAGTATAGCGTTTATAATTTTTTGGCTCGAGGCTGCAATATTAGCACCTTCAGTTTTAATTTCCAAAGAAGGTAATTTTGGAGCCTCAAATGGAGCAGAAATTCCAGTAAAGTTTTTCACCTCCCCTTTTCTAGCTAATTTATATAGCCCCTTAACATCTCTTTCTTCACAAATATTTAATGGAGTATTTATGTAGATTTCAAAAAAATTATCTTCACCAATTATACTTTTAGCTAAAGATCTTATTTTTTCTGTTGGACTTACTAAACAGCAAATAGTAATTACACCACAATCAACAAAAAGTTTTGCTATTTCAGCTGTTCTTCTAACATTTTCTTCCCTGTCTTTTGTTGAAAAAGACAAGTTGTTGTTTATACCAAGTCTAATGTTGTCACCATCTAAAACTTGTGTTAAGAACCCATTTTTGTAAAGATGTTTGGAAACAGCTTTAGCAAGTGTGGTTTTCCCAGATCCAGAAAGACCTGTCAGCCAAATTACAATTCCTTTTTGATTTAGTAGTTTTTCTTTTTCAGTTCTAGATAGTAGGTCTTTTGAGGTAGAAAAAAGGTGTTTATTTGAAGATTCCAATGGGTTATTTTAAAAACTCAAAGCTATAAAGATTTGAGAATAATTCTTATAATAACCTCTGATTTATTACATTTGAGTAAGTAGTATAATTTTTAACTTAAGAATAATGCTAATGAATATGATAAATACACCAAAGGTTGACAAGGTTGGTATTGAGGATAGAATATCCAGAATAACCAAAAGAAGTTTAAAAAAAGAGGCTAAAATGGAAGGCCTTAAAATGGCTTTAAATATGGTTGATCTTACTACTTTGGAAGGCATGGACACCAATAATAAGGTTAGTCAAATGTGTTACAAAGCTATGCATTTGCACGATGAGCATCCAGGATTGCCAACGGTTGCGGCAGTATGTGTTTATCCTAATTTTGTAAAATTGGCAGTAAACTCACTTAAAGGGTCTGGAGTGAAAGTAGCTAGTGTTGCTACAGCATTTCCAAGTGGACACTCAACATTAGATATTAAAATAAAAGACACAAAACTTGCTGTTGATAGTGGAGCAAATGAAGTAGATATGGTAATAAGCAGAGGTAAATTTCATTCTGGAGATTTTAATTTTGTTTATGATGAAATTGCCTCAATTAAGGAAGCATGTGGTAAAGCAAGGCTTAAAGTTATTTTAGAAACGGGGGAATTAGGAAATTTAGATAATGTTAGAAAAGCTAGTGATATAGCGATGCTAGCAGGGGCTGACTTCATTAAAACATCAACTGGTAAGATTAAGCCTGCTGCTACTCTTCCGGTGACTTTAGTTATGCTCGAAGCCATAAAAGACTATTATTACAAAACAGGTATTATGATAGGCATGAAGCCGGCTGGTGGAATATCAAATGCTAAGTTAGCTCTACAGTATTTATTGTTGGTTAAGGAAACTCTTGGAATAAAATGGTTAGACAATCATTGGTTTAGGTTTGGAGCAAGCAGCTTAGCCAATGATTTACTTATGCAAATAATGAAACAAACAACAGGCTCATATCAATCAGCAAACTATTTTTCTAAAGATTAATTTATGAAGCAAAAGAACTCTAAAGGTGAAGCACTTAAGTTTTCTGGAAAATGGGATTTAGCTCCTGCTCCAGAAAGTACTGATCACATAGAAATAAAAAAAGAATATCAACTTTTTATAAATGGAAAATTTTATAAACCAAGTTCTGGTAAATATTTTCCATCAATAAATCCAGCAAATGAAAAGCATTTGTCTATGATTGCAGAGGCAAATGAAAAAGATGTGGATAGAGCTGTAAAAGCAGCAAGGAAAGCCTTTGATGGTACTTGGTCAAAAATAAGTGCTAAGGAAAGAGGAAAGTATATTTACAGAATCGCAAGGCTAATTCAAGAAAAAGCAAGAGAATTAGCAGTTATAGAATCTTTGGATGGAGGAAAACCAATTAGAGAGGCTAGAGATATTGATGTTCCAATAGCTGCAGCGCATTTTTTCTATTATGCTGGATGGACAGATAAGTTGAAATATGCATTTCCAAATCAAAGCCCTAAAGCCGTTGGAGTTGCAGGCCAAGTTATTCCTTGGAACTTTCCACTTATGATGGCAGCATGGAAAATTGCCCCTGCTTTAGCAACTGGTAATACGGTTGTTTTAAAGCCAGCAGAAACCACATCATTAACAGCTTTAAAGTTGGCAGAAATTATTCAAGAAGCTGATCTTCCTCCAGGAGTTGTGAATATTGTTACTGGAGCAGGAGCTACTGGTGCTGCAATTGTAAATCATTCTGATGTTGATAAAATTGCATTTACTGGTTCAACTGGAGTAGGGAAGGTTATCATGAAAGCAATTGCTGGTACTGAAAAAAAATCTACCATGGAGCTTGGAGGAAAGGCAGCCAACATTATTTTTGAAGATGCTCCTCTTGATCAAGCTGTTGAAGGAGTCATTAATGGTATTTATTTTAACCAAGGGCACGTTTGTTGTGCTGGTTCTAGATTGTTTATTCAGGAGTCTGTTTATGATGTTGTGTTAAGAAAGCTTAAGGATAGAATCCAAGCATTAGTTTTGGGAGATCCGTTGGATAAAAATACTGATATTGGCGCTATTAATTCAAAGGAGCAGTTAGCAACAATTAACAAGTATTTAAAAATCGGACAAAAAGAAGGAGCAGATATGTTTCAATTGAGTTGTGATATTCCCAAAAAAGGCTTCTGGTGTCCACCAACATTATTTACTAATGTCTCTCAATCTCACGCTATTGCTAAGGAAGAGATTTTTGGACCCGTTTTAGCTGTTCAAACATTTAGAACAATTGATGAGGTTATTACAAAAGCTAACAATACACCTTTCGGTTTATCTGCCGGTGTATGGACAGATAAAGGCTCTAAGATTTTTAACCTCACCTCCCAAATGAGAGCTGGTGTTGTTTGGGCAAATACTTACAACAAATTTGATCCTACATCTCCATTTGGCGGTTACAAAGAAAGTGGTCATGGTAGAGAAGGAGGATTACATGGTTTATTACCATATTTAAATATATGATATGTCAGAAAGAATTAATGTATTAAAAACGTATAAAATTTTTATTGGAGGAAAATTCCCTCGAACGGAGTCCGGAAGGTATTATCAGCCTAAAGTTAACGGCAGTCCAATTGGTAATATTTGTCTATCGTCAAGAAAAGATGTTAGAAATGCAGTAGTTGCTGCAAGATCAGCTTTTGAAAAGTGGTCTGGAGCAACAGCATATAATAGGAGTCAAATATTATATCGAATAGCTGAAATGATTGAGGGAAGAAAAGCTCAATTTATTGAGGAATTAATTATCCAAGGAGAAACAAAAAAAGCAGCAGAAAAAGAAGTTGACACAACCATTGATAGAGTAATTTATTTTGCTGGTTGGGCGGATAAAATTAACCAGGTTTTTGGTTCAGTAAATCCAGTAGCCACAAGTCATTTTAATTTTTCTATGTTAGAACCAACTGGAGTTGTTGGTGTTGTTAGTTCTGAAAGTTCATCCTTATTAGGTTTAATTTCTTCAATATGTCCAATAATAGTTTCTGGAAATACTTGTGTTGTTTTCATTTCTGAATCAAAGCCTTTGTGTGGAGTAACTTTGTCAGAGGTTTTAGCTACTTCTGATGTGCCTGGAGGTGTAGTTAATATATTAACTGGAAAAAGAAAAGAAACGGTGCCACATCTTGGTAAACATATGGATGTTAATGCTATATACTTAGCAGATTCAGCTTCTGAGTTCAAAGAATCTCTTCGACTAGATGCGGTTGATAATTTAAAAAGAATAGTTGTTGGTAAAGAATCAGATTTATATTCTAATAAGTTTGAAAACCCATACATCGTAACTAGTTTCATGGAAACTAAAACCACTTGGCATCCTATTGAAATCATTTCTGGTTCTGGAAGTGGGTACTAATCAACAAACTTATGGAACAAAGTAAAAAACGACACATTGCTAAGACATTAACTTGGAGAGTCACTGCAACTTTAACCACAATGATTATTGCATGGATTGTTAGTGGAGACCCTTTGACAGGCTTAACTGTTGGGGGGATCGAATTCTTTGTTAAAATGCCAGTTTATTACATACATGAAAGAGCATGGTATAACTCTAATTTTGGATTAAATGATAGAAAAAGAAAAAGAAGCTGAGTTGCTTAAAACAGCAATAAATGCAGCAAAATTTGGAGGTGAGGAAATCATGAAAATCTATGCTCAGGAATTTGAGGTTTTTAATAAAGAGGACAATTCTCCTTTAACTATAGCCGATCAAAATGCCAATAAGGTCATTGAAAAATTACTCAAAGAAACCAACATTCCAATTTTAAGTGAAGAAGGAAAACACGCAGATTACAATGAAAGAAAAAATTGGAAACAATTGTGGATTGTTGACCCTTTGGATGGAACCAAAGAATTTGTTAAGAGAAATGGTGAATTTACTGTCAATATTGCCCTTGTCGAAAACGGTGTTCCTATAATGGGAGTGATATATGTTCCTGTAAAAAATTGGTTGTATTACGGTTATTCAAATGGAGCTTTTAAAACAGTTGATGGAAAAACAGAAGAGTTGCCAATAAAAACTACCAGAACTAGCATGGTTGTTGTTGGAAGTAGGTCTCATCCGTCAGTTGAAACGGCTCAATATTTTGATGAGTTAAAAAAGAAACATGGTCAAATTGAAATAGTTTCTATGGGAAGTTCTTTGAAAATTTGTTTAGTAGCTGAAGGAAAAGCTGATATTTATCCCAGGTTTGCACCAACTATGGAATGGGATACTGCAGCAGGACATGCAATAGTTAATTATGCAGGTAAAACACTTTTAGATGTAGGTACAAGTCAAGAAATGATTTATAATAGGAAGCAATTAAGAAACAATTGGTTTATTGTTAAATAAAATGAACAGAAAAGTAGCTTTAATAACAGGTGTGACAGGTCAAGATGGGGCATATTTAGCTGAGTTTTTATTGTCTAAAAATTATGAGGTTCATGGAATTAAAAGAAGGGCATCTTCATTTAATACACAAAGAATTGATCATTTGTATCAAGACAAACATCAAGAAAAAGTAAATTTTTTCCTTCATTATGGAGATTTAACGGACTCAACTAATTTGATAAGAATAATTCAAGAAGTTAAGCCTGATGAAATTTATAATCTTGGTGCTCAGTCACACGTTAAGGTATCTTTTGAAGTACCTGAATATACGGCTAACTCAGATGGTCTGGGTCCTCTAAGAATATTAGAGGCATTAAGAATATTAGGAGTTGAAAAAAAAACAAAGTTTTATCAAGCATCAACATCTGAATTGTACGGTAAAATTCAAGAAGTTCCTCAAAATGAAGAAACGCCTTTTTATCCAAGAAGTCCTTATGCTGCAGCAAAATTATATGGGTTTTGGATTGTCAAAAACTATAGAGAAGCATATGGAATGTTTGCCTGTAATGGTATCCTATTTAATCATGAAAGTCCAATTAGAGGTGAAACTTTTGTAACAAGAAAAATTACCAGAGCAGTAGCTAAAATTGCTAACGGTTTGCAAAAAACTATTTACCTAGGCAATCTTGACGCACAAAGAGATTGGGGACATGCTAAAGATTATGTTAAAGGCATGTGGTTGATGTTGCAACAAGATTCTGCTGAAGATTTTGTTTTAGCTACGGGCATTACTACCACTGTTAGATCTTTTTGTGAAATGGCTTTCAAAAATGCAGGAATAGATGTTGTTTGGAAAGGAGATGGAGCTGATGAAAAAGGAATAGATGTTAATTCAGGAAATGTTATTGTAGCTGTAGATGCAAATTACTACCGTCCAACTGAAGTAGATCTATTGATTGGTGATGCATCTAAAGCTAAAGAAAAACTAGGTTGGGAGCCAACATATACTATTCAAGAACTAGTGAAAGAAATGGTTCAAGAAGATTTAGAACTTATTAGAAGGAGGGCATATCTAAAATCGGGTGGGTTCGGACTTAAAAGTCATTTTGAATAATGGATTTTAAAAGTATAATATATGTTGCCGGACACAACGGAATGGTAGGTTCTGCGATATGTCGTAAATTAAAAAATGAAGGCTTTACTAATATCATAACTAAATCTTCTAAAGAATTGGATTTAAGATCACAAAATGATGTCAATATTTTTTTTAATAAATATAAGCCAGAATATGTCTTTTTAGCAGCTGCAAAGGTTGGTGGAATTCATGCAAACAACTCATATAAAGGGGAGTTTATTTATGATAATTTAATATTACAATGCAATGTAATTCATGCTGCTTTTAAATACAATGTAAATAAACTGTTGTTTTTAGGTTCTTCCTGCATTTACCCCAAAATGGCAGATCAACCCATTGTTGAAGACGTATTGTTGACTGGAGAGCTAGAAAAAACTAATGAACCTTATGCCGTTGCTAAAATTGCAGGGTTAAAACTTTGTGAGTTTTACAGAGAACAATACGGTGTAAATTTCATATCTGCAATGCCAACAAATCTATATGGGCCAAATGACAATTATGATTTATTAAATTCACACGTTTTACCTGCATTAATTCGTAAATTTCATGAAGCAAAAATGGAAGGCTCATCTCAAGTTGAAATTTGGGGTTCAGGTAATCCAAGAAGAGAATTTCTTCATGTTGAAGATTTGGCAACAGCTTGTATACTTTTAATGAGAATTTACAATGGTAATGAAGCGCTTAATGTTGGAACGGGAAAAGATATTACCATTAAAGAGTTGGCATTGATGATTAAAAATGTTTCCGGATATAAGGGTGAAATAGTTTTTAATACAGAAAAGCTTGATGGAACACCTAGAAAATGGTTAGATATTAGTAAAATCAGTAAATTAGGTTGGTCTCCAAAAATTTCATTGAAAGATCGATTAGAAAAAACGTATACAGATTTTGTTCAAAATAAAGCTAAATACCTTCCCTCTTAAAGGACTTTTACACTTTTTTGTATTAGTTTTTTTTTCATCCTATCTATATTCTCAGAATATAAACCTTCCATTTGAATTTTATTATCAACAAAGAAATAATTCTAAATTAATTCATAGTTCATTACAACCAATTCATGAATCAATACAGGTAAAATTAGATTCAACTTTTGATTCAAACAAAAAAACTAGAAAAACCAATATTGGAAAAAAATGGTTTGATGAAAGTTTGTTAAATATTGAGGAAGAAGATGTGAAAATTTCAGCCGATCCATTGTTTAATTTTTCAGTAAGTAAGTATAATCAAGATTTTGAATTCAGGTATTATTCTAATGTTAGAGGTTTTAGGGTCAAAGCAGATATTGGTCCCAAAATTTCTTTTGAAACAAGGTTTTATGAAAATCAATTTTTTTATCCTGATTATTTATTAAAAAGAGCAAAACAAAGAGCCAGTCCATTTCCAGATATTGATGGTATAGCAATCGGAATTGGAAGAGCAAAGTTTTTCAAGAATGATCAATACCCATCTAAAGCTTATGATGCTGGACTAGCAAACGGATACCTAAGTTTTTCACCTTCAAAAAGTATAAATTTTCAATTGGGTCATGGCTGACATTTTTTTGGAAATGGTTATAGATCATTATTGCTTTCGGATTATGCTCCAGACTATGCCTATTTAAGTGGGCAATATATAATGAATGATGGAAAGATAATGTATAGGCATGTAAATGGGTGGATGAATACTTTAGATAGAATACCATACTCATCAACACCAGAGGCATTATTTAAACCAAAAGTTTCTAATTTTAACATGCTTTCATTTCATCCAAATGAACAATTTCAATTTTCTTTTTTTGAAGGATTAATTTATAAGAAATATGATCGTTTTCAAGGTGTGATTAGGCCAGAAATTGGATTTTTCATACCCATAATTGGCAAAGGATTAATTATGTCAGACTCATCATCAACTAATTTAATATATGGTGTAAATTTATCTTATAACCCATTTAATAACCTTATGTTTTATAATCAATTAGCTCTTCAATCTGAAAATAGAATAGGTGCTCAAATAGGTGTAAAATGGACAAATTTTCTAAACATGAAAAATTCCTTTATATGTTTAGAATACAATAGAGTAGCTAGTGATTTATATGCAATGGATAGTTCAAATTACATACAAAATTATAGTCATTTATCTCATGAGTTAGCCCATCCATTAGGTTCTGGGTTTAATGAAGTTTTAATAAAAGGATTGTTAGAGTATAAAAATTATTTTTTAAGATTTGGTGGGAATTATGCAAATGTTGATTATCATTCAGATATAGGCTGGGCAAACAATATTATGAACACTTTAGAAACCTTGCCTAATCCAGAGAGTAAGGTCAAATTGATGATTATGAGTTCTTCTTTAGGGTATAGATTTAATAAAGCAACAAGAATGGAATTATCTTTAGGATTTCTATATAGAAAGCAGGATGTTTTAAGTGAAAGTTACTTTACATTTACTTGGAGAACATTTTTAAAAAACAATTATTTTGACCAATAAAAATTATAATGTCAGATTTTAATACTTTAATAATGGGTTTTATTACCGCATTTTTTGTGGTCATGATATCAATGCCTTCTTTAATAAAGGTTGCAAAATTAAAGCACTTGGTTGATTCTCCAAGTGAGGAACGAAAAATGCATCGTTGGAGTATACCAACTTTAGGGGGAGTTGTCATTTTTGGAGCTATAGTTTTTTCTTATTCGTTATGGTTTCCTAATCAATCGATTGACTCTAGAGAGTTCGTTAATGATTTTAAACATATAATTGCCTGTCTTATTTTATTGTTTTTTATCGGAATAAAGGACGATATAATTGGCACAGCTCCAATTAAAAAACTGATTGCCCATATAGTAGTTGCTTTTATATTGGTGATTATGGCTGACATTAGAATTGAATCGATGCATGGGATTTTTGGAGTAAATATTAAACTAGCTGTTTGGTTAAGTTACTTGCTTACTTTCTTTGTGTACATAGTAATTATAAATGCAATAAATTTAATTGATGGTCTTGATGGTTTAGCAGGGAGTATATCCTTTATTTCATCTTTAACTTTTGGTATTTTGTTTTATTTTGTTGGTGATATTTCTTTAAGTTTATTGGCGTTAGTCCTTTCAGGTGCAATGTTGGGATTTATATTTTTTAATTTTCCTCCTGCTCGTGTTTTTATGGGAGATGCAGGCTCACTTTCAATTGGTGTTATTTTTTGTTTACTAGCCATTAATAGCATTAAAGCAAATTATGAAGCAGCCCCAATTTGGATACAACAATTAAATAAACCTGTTTTAGCTATGAGCATATTGGTTTATCCTTTAATTGATACATTACGTGTTTTTTCAGTTCGTATATTTAAAGGAGTTTCTCCTTTTAAAGCTGATAAAAATCATATACATCATAAATTAAAATCTTTAGGTTTTGGACATGCTAAATCAACTGTATTTCTTGTTTTTTATAGTTTATTTGTTTTAAGCTGTCAATTAATATTGCAATTGTATTTTAAAATTAAAGATAGCACTTTAATTTTTTTACTTCAAGTTGGAATTGCTATTGGATTTTTACTAATATTTTTCCTGTTGGCTTCAAAATTTATTAAATCTAAAAATTGAAACTTTTTTTTTACATATTGTTGTCTTCATTTTTTGGAGTTGGATTTTCACAGAGTTATTTTTTTGCAGATCATTTGAGTAGATATCAATTTGACAAGAAAATTTATAAAAATGATAATAGACATTCAGGAATCAAGCCTTATTTCATAAATAAAGAAGACACTCTCATAAGACAAAAAGGCATTTGGGATTACGCTAGTAAAATTGACACAACAAAACTTAAAATACTTCCAGTCATAGGCTTTAGTTTGCAAAATAATCCTTCTTTTCAATCTGATAAAGAAATTTTTAGCTCATCAAAAATTGGAGCTCAAATTAACTCATCAATTTCTGAAAAAATTTCATCACAGATTCGTTATAGTTATAATTCGGGCAAGTTGTCTTCAATTGTTGACTCTAATGTTTTAAAAAGGCCGTACGTTCAAGGACTTGGATTGTTAAATGACACTTCTGAAAGAACATTTTCTTTGTTTGAATTAGATGGATATCTTTCATACAATCCGAATCGATACTTTGTGTTTAGTGCGGGTTTTGGTAAGCATTTTTTTGGAGACGGGTATAGATCTCTTTTATTGTCTGATTTTGCTCCGTCTTATCCATTTATTAAAATGGAATCTACTTTTTGGAAGGTTAAATATGTTAATTTATTGTCAGCACATAAAGACTTTAATCATCCTTTAATTTCTAAAAACAAATTTTCTTCTTCTCATTTATTAAGTTGGAATATTTTAAAATGGTTAAACTTAAGTGTCTTTGAATCTGTAGTTTGGCAAGGAAAAGATTCTTTGAATAACAGAGGATTTGATGTTAACTACTTAAATCCATTCGTCTTTTTTAGACCTGTTGAGTATTCTATTGGCTCTGCAGATAATTCATTTTTTGGAGGAAGTTTAAAATTTACGATTCAAAAAAATCATATTATTTACGGGCAAATGCTTTTAGATGAATTTTTGCTCAGTGAATGGAGAAATAACAATAATTGGTGGGGAAATAAATATGCTATTCAAATGGGGTACAGAAGTTTTGATTTATTTAAAGTTGAAGGGTTACATTTATTAACAGAATATAATTTAATAAGACCTTACACCTACTCCCATTTAACATCATTACAAAATTATGGTCATTTAAATCAGTCTCTTGCTCACCCTTTAGAGTCAAATATGAAAGAATTGGTTACAAGGATTGGCTATCAGAAAAAAAATATTGATTTTTTGATTCAATATAACTATCAAGTCTTTGGGCTAGATTATCAAAATAATAATTTTGGTGGCAATATGTTTAGTGGTTACGACTCTAGAGATGGGGATTATGGGCAAGAAATCACTCAGGGAAAAAAAGTTAACCAACATTTATTGATTTCAAGAATTTCGTTTATGCTTTTTCCGTTAACCAACACCAAATTTTATTTTGAATATATGTATAAAAAATCTAACATTAGATTTAACGATTCAATGAAATATAATGGATTTTCTTTTGGTTTATCATCTAATTTGTGGGATAGTTATTACGATTATTGACTTAAACCTTCAACACCTTTTTAAAAGGTTCATAAAATAGATTATTTTCGCGCTTAAATGAAAGATCAACTTACAGATAAAACTCTTTTTTACCACGATTTTTTCACAAAAATTAATGGGTATAAGGATTTAATGAAACTAAGGTTGTCATCATTAGTGGTCTTAAGTGCTTTTTTTGGTTACTATATTGCTGGTGGAGGTCTAAATTCTATAGATTTATTTTTTCTTTTATTTGGCGGGGTTTTAGTAACGGGTTCCTCTAATGGATTTAATCAAATGTTAGAAAAAGACCTAGATAAATTAATGGAAAGAACAAAAAACAGACCCCTTCCAACAAATGTGCTATCCACTAAAGAAGCTTTTATTTATAATTTCACAATCGGAGTTCTTGGATTATATTTTCTTTTTTGTTTGAATGAAAAATCGGCTCTTATTGGCTTAATTGCTATGGTTTTATATACATTAATATACACCCCATTAAAAAAAATTACTCCTTTTGCTGTATTTGTTGGAGCTATACCTGGTAGTATACCTCCATTGTTAGGTTATGTTGCCTTTAAAAATGATTTTGATCTTACAGCAGGTATTCTTTTTTTGATTCAGTTTTTTTGGCAATTCCCTCATTTTTGGGCACTTGCTTGGAAATTAGATGAAGATTACAAAAAAGCTGGATTTAGACTTCTTCCTTCGGGAAATAAAGATCAAAAAAGCGCTTTTCAAATTATGCTTTATTCGGCTTTTTTAATTCCTGTTTCAATGTTGCCTTGGGCAGCTGAAATTTGTGGAATATATTCAATGGTTGCAGGGGTTTTATTAAGTGTGATTATGTATTATCCAGCAGTGAAATTATTTTTCACTTTAGATACAAAGTTTGCTACCCGCTTGATGTTTTTTTCATTTGTTTATTTACCATTAATATTCTCAGTTTACTGTCTCGACCTAAATTTAAATTAAGCTATGAAAAGATTCGACTCTAACAAGCAAAAAGAAAAGGTGTATTCATCATTGGTTTTAGTAGGCATAATTTCAAGCATTATGCTTTTTGCTGGTTTTTCAAGTGCAGTGCTAGTAACAAAAATGGATAAATTTTGGGTTAATATTCATTTGCCAAATGAATTTATAATTAGTACTATTTTAATAATTATCAGCAGTGTGTTTTTAATTTTCGCATTGAAATTTGCAAAAAAGGGCTTAATGAAAGGATTAAAAACCTCTGTCTTATTTGCTTTGATTTTCGGCTTGGGTTTTGGATATTTTCAAATTAAAGGTTGGTATAGTTATTACAATAGGGGAAATGCTTTAAAATCTTACATTACATATGTTTATGGAAGATATGGGGAAGAATATAAGGTTTGTCACAATAAATTTCCAATTGAATATGATGGTGAAAACTATCAATTAAGAAATAAAAACATTTCAAAAGAGCTCCTTGATAGCGTAAAATTATTTGTAAAGGAAATTGCAAATAAATCTAATTACAATAATGGGTCTAAGTTAAAGATTAAAAATTATTCCAACCCATTCACAATTTACAATGTTAGCAAAGAGGAGTTTTTGAAAGTTGATGAAAATGATTTTCTTTATATCAATGGTGAGCCATTGACAGAAAGCGCAAAAGAGGAATTGTTTAAGTTTGCATTTGGCTTATTTAATGATCAACCTTTTTTTATGTTAAAAGGTAAATATGGGGAAGATTTTTCCATAACTTTAAATGGGGAAGAATTGACTTTTGAAAAGAAGAAATTGTATTTCCCGCAAAAAGAATTAAATCCTGAAGAAAAACTGGCTATAGATTATGTTTATTTTGATCCTACACTGAAACAAGAGTACATTTTAGAAAATGGAAAGGTTTTTTTAAATGGTAAAGAATTTAATGATTCCATTAAAATTGAGCTAAATGATGGGATTGTTTTAAATATTGATAATGGGGTTTGGACTAGACAAAAAGAAGAACTTAACCCCTCTCAGTATGGGTTGTTTTTTTCAACAGCAAATGTTTCAAGCAGTTTTGTATGGATATTAACAATTATTCATTTCATTCATTTATTATTTTCATTAGTTGGATTAACTGTAGTTTATAATCGTTCTAAAAAAGGATTTTACGGGGAAGAAAATGTTGCTGGCTTAAAGGCAATGATTATTTTTTGGCATTTTGTTGGTCTTTTATGGCTATACCTTTACATATTTTTAGAATATATTAATTAAACTTGTAGTCGGAAATTATTTTATCTATGGCAGGAAAAGTAGAAAATATCAGTTCAGAAAAGCTTTGGGGAGGAGATGGGTCACCATTTAGAATCTCATATGGTAAGCAATGGATGTGGATGTTTTTGGTTTCAGATGCATTGACTTTTGGTGGTCTATTAACCGCCTATGGTTTTGCTAGACATCAAGCTGACGCTTGGCCTATTGGTGAAGAAACTTTCAATGCCATGCCGTTTTTAGGAAGCGGATACCCTTTACTTTATGTGGCACTTATGACATTTATATTAATTGTAAGTTCAGTCACTATGGTTCTTGCTGTTGAAGCTGCCCACAGATTAGATAAAAAAGGGGTTACAAAATGGCTTTTACTTACTGTTGTAGGGGGCTTTTTCTTTGTTGGTTCACAGGCCTGGGAATGGTATCACTTTATTCATGGAACTCACTACGGCAGTATTTTAACTACTGAAGGTTGGGCAGTTGTTGATTATGTAGGTGAAGATCTTGTTTTGAAGTTTGGCAGAGGAGTAGAAGCTATTGGGGAGAGGGCTCAGGAGTTATGGCAAGGAGCTATTGCACTATCTGGTTCTAGCGAACCTTACACGATGCAAGGGGCTAATTTGATAGAAAATGAATATGCTCCAATGGTTCCACAATACGCTGACTTCTTTTTCTTCATTACTGGATTTCATGGATTTCACGTATTCTCAGGTGTTGTTTTTAATCTGATTATATTAATAAATGTTGTAAGAGGTGTTTATGACAAAAGAGGGCACTATGAAATGGTTGAGAAAGTTGGTTTATATTGGCATTTTGTTGATTTAGTTTGGGTTTTTGTATTTACATTCTTTTATTTAGTTTAACATTATGGAAAGAGACGATTTAATTAGAGACCACGAATATTCTTTATTGGCAAATCATGATGAAGAGCATGGAAAAGAAATTAGAAAAAAGATATGGGTAGTTACTGCTATTTTAACGGCAATAACTGTTGTGGAAGTAATTATTGGTGCTTTTATAAAACAATATGATTCAACTGGTGGAGATAACAGTTTATGGCCATATGTAAAGTTAGGTTTTATTATTCTAACGGTAGTAAAGGCTGCTTATATTGTGTTAATTTTCATGCACTTAGGAGATGAAAAGAAAAACTTTAAGTGGGTTATTTTAGGCCCTTACATTTTATTCATCATTTATTTGATTTTTATCTGCTTAACAGAAGCAAGCTACTGGAATGCTGTATTTGGGGCGCCAGGAAGTATTGCGTCATAAATATTCCTTCTCATGTTCAGGAGAAAGGGATTTATCATTTTAGGATTTATTTTTGGAGGATTTTTATGCTCTCTAGCATTTTTACTTTTAGGAAATGCAGAGTTTAAAAAACAACCAAACTTTGGAACAATTAATGCTCCTTTTAGTATAGTTGATTTTAAAGGGGATACCATATCGTCTTGTGATTGGAACGATAAAATAGTTTTATATAATTTTATTTCTTTAGATTGCCCAGATAATGTTGAAAAATGTCCAATCAGACTGGAATGGTTTAAGATTAAAATTTACAATGAATTAATCTCTAATAAAGGGTTTGATGATGTAATTGTTGTTTCTTCATTTATAGACAATGTTCCAGACATAAATAAAAAAATTCAACAATTTAGAAATCATAACAAAATACAATCAGATAAGTGGATTATGACATCAACAAAATACAATCCATTTTTTGATAATGATTTTCAAAAGGGAAATCCTTGGAATAAAGAAGACAGTTTATATGGATTTAATAAAGAAGCATACTTAATGACTTTATTAGTGGATAAAAATCAAAATATTAGAGGAAAATATTTGACATATAACTTCGGTGAAGTTAGAAGGATTACCAAAGAAATAAGTTTAATCATAAAAGAGGAGCAGCAAAATAAATCTAAGACAGAAAAACTTCCTGTTTTAGGACAAAAAGAATTTATTCCTAATCTTGATGAAGATACAATATTTCATACGGTTCCTTATTGGGAGTTTCAAAATCAATCAGGACTGACCATAAGCTCTGAATCTGTGGATGATAAAATTCATGTTGTAGATTTCTTCTTTACTAATTGCCCAACTATTTGCCCAAAAAAAACAGTAAATATTAAAAAAATACAAGAGACAATTCAAAAAAAATGCATTCCTAATGTTGAGTTTTTATCCTTTTCAGTTGACCCTGAAAGCGATTCAATAGAAAAATTAAGATACTATGCCATGGACTACGAAGTGAATACTTTAAATTGGAATTTTTTAACTGGAGATAAAGATGATATTTATGAATTAGGTGTAAAAGGGTATTTACTTCCATGCCAAGAAGATCCTTCTGCTGAAGGAGGCTTTCTTCACTCTGAGAAAATCATTCTTGTAGATAAAAAAAGCAGGTTAAGAGCACAATATGACGGAACTAATTATGAAGACTTGAAAAGAATAGTTAGTGATATCCAGCTTTTACAAGAAGAATAAACAAATTTTATTTTTTACTTTTTTACCCTTAAATTTATTGTCAATTAATAAAAAATGAATTACCCAACGGCATCATTCACAAAAAACGATAAAAAAGCAAATATTATTATTTGGAGTGTTTCACTAGTTGTTTTTTTAGCAGTTGTTGTTTTGCATGAATTGAAAATAAAAGTAACATTAGATTTTGATGTTCATATTTTTGCTAAAATAAATGCCATCATTAACGGCTTTGTTGCGCTTTTATTATTATTAGGATTAGCACTTATAAAAGCAAAAAAGTTCATTTTGCATAAAAAAGTTATGAATTTAGCAATTGTCCTTTCGGTTTTGTTCTTACTTTCTTATATAGCTCATCACGTATTAGCAGACAGCACCACTTTTGGAGGAGAAGGCACTATTAAAACCATTTATTATATTGTTTTAATTTCTCATATATTGCTTGCTGGCCTGTCCTTGCCTTTTATATTGTTTACCAATTATCGAGCTTCCATTGCTGAGTATTCAGCACACAAAAAATTAGCTAAAATTGTTTTCCCTATATGGCTTTATGTTGCTATTACGGGAGTTGTTGTTTACTTAATGATTGAACCGTATTATTAATGAATATCTTTAATAAGATACTGCCCTTAGTTTTGTTTTTATTTTTCAAAATTTCTTATTTAGCTCAAGGTTGTTCTCAATGTAGAGCCCAAATTATAACTAGCAATAAAGAAGATTTTAGTGTTGGAAATGGATTAAATACAGGTATTCTATTTTTAATGATTGTGCCATATATTATTTTGTTTTTTTTATTTAGAAAGCGAATAGTTAAATTCTTCAAGGCAGAAAGTTAATTGGAAATAACTTTTCTTAAAATATAGTAACTATATTTGTCTCAGTTCTTTAAAACTTATCAAGAAAGGTGGAGGGATAGGCCCATTGAAACCTTAGCAACCCCCAAAAGGGAAGGTGCTAATTCCAATTAAATTAGAATAAAGATAAGAGATAAAGCAAACTATACTGACTTATCTCTTTCGTTAACTCGAAAGAGATTTTTTATATATACAAATGAATAAAAAGTTATTATCAATTGCATCAGAAAGAATTCTTGTTTTAGATGGAGCAATGGGAACTATGATTCAACGTCATAAATTAGAGGAAGATGATTTTAGAAAAGGCTGGTTTGAAAAACATAATCAACCTTTGAAAGGGAATAATGATCTTTTGTCTTTAACACGACCAGAAATTATTAAAGAAATACATGCTCAATATTTTGCATCGGGGGCAGATATTGTTGAAACAAATACTTTTTCAGGAACTTCTATTGCTCAAGCAGATTACTCCCTTGAAAAATATGCTTATGATATAAATTTTCATGGTGCTAAAATTGCAAAGGAAGTAGCGGTAGATTTCACAAAAAAAGAACCAAATAAACCAAGGTTTGTTGCCGGTTCAATTGGTCCAACTAATAGAACAGCATCTATTTCACCTGATGTTAATGACCCAGGTTTTAGAAACGTTTCTTTTGATGAATTAAGTGTTGCTTACCAAGAGCAGGTTAAAGGTTTAATAGATGGAGGTTCTGATCTTTTGCTAGTCGAGACAGTGTTCGATACGTTAAATGCAAAAGCTGCATTGTTTGCTATTGATAAGGTTTTTAAAGAGCTAAATATTGATTTACCAGTAATGGTGTCTGGAACGATTACTGATGCTAGTGGAAGAACATTAACTGGACAAACCACTGAAGCATTTCTTATTTCTGTATCTCATTTTCATTTATTTAGCATTGGATTAAATTGTGCTCTAGGAGCAAAAGATATGCAACCGTATTTAAAAACACTTTCAAATAAATCTAGCTTTATGGTAAGTGCTCATCCAAATGCTGGATTGCCAAATGAATTTGGTGAATATGATGAAACTCCAAAAATGATGGCTGATCAAATTAAAGTGTTTTTAGAAGATGGTTTGCTTAATGTTGTAGGAGGATGTTGCGGTACAACTCCTGAACATATAAAGGAAATTGCAAACCTTGCTAGCAATTATTCACCAAGAAAACTAATGCAATAATTAGATTACATAATGAGTATACACCCAAACTATAATTCAAAATATTTATATAAATGGAACGATTATCCCTTTATGAAATTAAGCGGTTTAGAACCATTGGTGTTTTCTCCAGAAACTAATTTTGTAAATGTTGGAGAAAGAACAAATGTTACTGGATCGAAAAAATTTTTAAGATTAATAAAAGAAGGAAAGTATGAAGAAGCCATTGATGTTGCAAGAGACCAAGTTGAAGGCGGAGCCCAGATTATTGACATAAACATGGATGAAGGCTTGTTAGAAGGTGTTGAAGCGATGACTCGTTTTTTAAATCTTATAGCTGCTGAACCAGATATTTCAAGGGTTCCTGTTATGGTAGATTCTTCTAAATGGGAAATTATAGAAGCAGGATTAAAATGTATTCAAGGAAAAGGTATAGTTAATTCTATATCTCTAAAAGGAGGCGAAGAAGAATTCATTAACCAAGCAAAATTAATTAAACAATATGGGGCAGCTGTTATTGTTATGGCTTTTGATGAACTTGGCCAAGCCGATAATTATTTACGTAGAATAGAGATTTGTAAGCGATCTTATGATGTTTTAGTTGAAAAAGTAAACTTTCCTGCGCAAGACATTATTTTTGATCCAAATATATTCCCTGTTGCAACAGGGATGGAGGAGCATGTTGATAATGCTACTGATTTTTTTAAAGCAACAAGATGGATTAGAGAAAATTTGCCAGGGGCCCACGTAAGTGGAGGGGTTAGTAATGTTTCTTTTTCATTTAGAGGAAACAATACGGTAAGAGAAGCCATGCATTCTGCCTTTTTATTTCATGCAATTAATGAAGGCATGGACATGGGAATTGTAAATCCTACTATGCTGGAAGTGTATGACAATATTCCAAAAGATTTATTAGAACATGTGGAGGATGTTTTATTAAATAGAAGGAAAGATGCTACTGAAAGGCTTCTTGATTTTGCGGAAAATGTAAAAGGGGATAAAGTTAAAGAAACCAAAAACGAAGAATGGAGGCAATTGCCTGTAAACAAGAGACTAGAGCATGCTTTAATTAAAGGAATCACAGAATATATAGATGTTGATGTTGAAGAAGTAAGAACTAGTGTTTCAAGACCTATTGAAGTTATTGAGGGACCTTTAATGAGCGGAATGAATGTAGTTGGAGATTTATTTGGCTCAGGCAAAATGTTTTTGCCACAGGTTGTAAAATCAGCACGTGTAATGAAAAAAGCAGTTGGTTATTTAACTCCATACATTGAAGCTGAAAAAAGCGGTGGAATTAAAAGCAATGGAAAAATATTAATGGCAACGGTTAAAGGTGATGTTCACGATATAGGTAAAAATATAGTTTCTGTAGTATTAGGTTGTAATAATTATGAAGTTATTGATTTAGGAGTAATGGTTCCAGCAAATAAAATCATTTCAACAGCCATTGAAGAAAAGGTTGATATTATTGGTCTGAGTGGTTTAATTACTCCGTCCTTGGATGAAATGATAGACGTTGCTAGAGAAATGGAAAAAAACAATTTGAATGTTCCATTGCTTATTGGAGGGGCAACAACTTCTAGAGTACATACAGCGGTTAAAATTGAAAAAGAGTTAAGTGTAAGTTCAGCAATTCATGTTTTGGATGCGTCTAGATCTGTGCCAGTTGTCGGAAAATTGTTAGGAAATCAAAAGCAACAATTTGAAGAAGAAATTAAAGTTGAATACAATCGAATAAGAGAAAATCATCAGAAAAAGAAAATAAAAAAAGAATATATAAGTATTAATGAAGCTAGAAAAAATAAATTTTCCATAGATTGGGAAAATTATAGTCCTGTAAAACCTAAGAAAATGGGGGAGCATCATTTAGATAATATTTCTATTGATGAGGTTAAAGAATATATTGATTGGTCACCGTTTTTTCAAGCTTGGGAATTACATGGAAGATTTCCGAAAATTTTAAAAGATAATGTTGTTGGGGAAGAGGCAACAAAGTTGTATGCAGACGCATTAGAGATGCTTAAAAAAATAATAGACAATAAATTAATTACTATACAGGCGGTATTTGGATTGTGGAAAGCTGAAAGTTTAGAAAATGATAGCATTAATATTTATGATTCTAATGAGCAATTAATAGCCGTTTCTCACACCTTAAGACAACAAACTAAAAAATCATCAAATGCTAAAAACATTGCTCTTTCTGACTTTATTGCCCCAAAAACTCAAAATGTTGAAGATTATATAGGGGCATTTGTAGTGTCTGCAGGAACAGGAGTTGAAGAAATGGCAAAACAATATGAGGCTGAACATGATGATTATAATTCCATTATGATTAAAGCCATAGCCGATAGATTAGCTGAAGCAACTGCCGAATATCTTCATGAACTTATAAGAAAAGATTATTGGGGATATTCAATGGATGAAGATTTGTCAAATGATCAACTTATTAGAGAAAAATATACAGGCATTAGACCAGCACCTGGTTACCCTGCTTGCCCAGATCATACTGAGAAAAAAACCATTTTTAAGTTATTAAATGCAACTGAACATACAGGTGTAAGTTTAACAGAATCGTTAGCAATGTATCCAACTGCTTCGGTTTCAGGATGGTATTTTGGACATCCTTCATCAAAATATTTTGGATTAGGAAAAATAGCTATGGATCAGGTTGAAGATATAAGTAAAAGAAAAGGGGTTGAATTGGAGGTTATGAAAAAATGGCTTTCTCCTAATCTTGATTAATTGCTATTGAAAAATCTTTATAAAGGGGGATGCAAGTTTGTTCATTACAACACATGTAACTTATGTTTCCCACAATTTTAAATCTAGAATCATTGCTAATCTTTATTTTTTGCTTGAAAGACGCTTCATTTTCGTAGTAGCTCACTTCCACGCCAAAATCTTTATCAAAATGTGTAATGGGTGGGGCTTGAGTTACGGAATCTTTTAAAGAATAATTATTTGATTTGTTAAATTCAAATATAGTAGGCAATGGTCCATCATTTGGACTTGGCAAATACACAGCATAAAGGTGCCATTCTTTTTCGATTTTTGCCTCAAATAAAATGGAGGAATCTGAAAGCTTAATGTTCCAATTCACCGGATTATTTTGAGAGAAAAAACTAAAACAAAATAAATTTAGAAATAAGGCGAATAAAGTTTTATATCTATTTTTTTGCTGCATTCGACAACAATTGAATTTATATGATATTAAGAAAAATTGTCATTTTTCATGATTTCATGTAAAGCTACTATTAAAGTAATTGTTGAATTTTTTAAAGGCTTAATTCTTCTAACCCTTCTTCAAGCCAAGCTTTAAATTTGTTTGGATCTCCATGATTTCGATAATCTGCAGAACCATTTTTTAAATCTTTACCATCAGGAGTTTGCATTATATAAAAAGGCTGAGAACTGGTTTTGTATTCGCTCATTTGTTTATAAGTCCATTTATTTCCTACATTTAAAATATCCATTTCACGGCCATTTAAGGTTACCGTTTTTTGTTCTTCTTTTGGTAATTCTGTTCGCTCATCAACATAAAGCGAAACAATAACAACATCATTTCTTAAATGTTCAATTATTCCAGGTTCACCCCAAACAGTTTGCTCCATTTTACGACAATTTACACACCCCCAACCTGTAAAATCAACAAACAAGGGTTTGTTTACTTTTTGGGCATAAGCTTTAGCTTTATCGTAATCTTTAAATGCCATAATCCCCTGAGGTCCTTTATGCATGCCGTCAGTATGGTTCGTCTCAATAGAACTGTTATTCCCTTGGATGATTCCACCAGGTGATTCTGCATAAAAATCTGGGGGCAAAAACGCATTTACCACTTTAAGAGGAGCCCCCCAAAGGCCAGGTATTAGGTATATAGTAAAAGCCAAAACAAATGTGGCCATCATTGAACGACCAACTGATAATTTTTCAACAGGGCTATCATGAGGAAGTCTTATTTTCCCAAATAAGTATAATGCTAATGCCCCAAATACTGCAATCCATATAGAAATAAAAATTTCTCTTTCAAGTAAGTGCCATTGCATGGTAGTATCGGCAGTAGATAAAAACTTAAATGCTAATGCTATCTCAACAAAACCAAGAAAAACTTTAACAACATTGAGCCAACCGCCAGATGAGGGCATTGAGTTTAACCATGTTGGAAAAATTGCAAAAAGCATAAAAGGAAGGGCAAGAGCAAGCCCAAATCCAAACATTCCAATCATTAAAGCAGTTGACCCACCATATGCAGAAAGGCCACCAAGTAAACTACCTAATATTGGACCTGTGCATGAAAAAGATGCAAGCGATAAAACAAGTGCCATAAAGAAAATACCAACAATTCCACCTTTATCTGCTTTAGCATCAGCAGAGTTTACCCATTTGGACGGCAATTGTATCTCAAATGCACCAAGAAATGATAACCCAAATACGAAAAGGATTAGGAAAAAGAAAATATTTAAATATACATTAGTAGAAAGTTGATTTAGCAATTCACCAGCCCCAGTAATAACAACAATTCCTCCTAACATTACATGTATTAAAACGATAGAACCACCATATAATAAGGCATTTTTTATGCCATTAGCTCTGGATTGATTGCTTTTGGTGAAAAAACTAACGGTCATAGGAATCATTGGGAAAACACATGGCATTATAAGGGCAATAAATCCACTTCCAAAAGCAGAAAGAAAGATAAACCACATTGATCTATTTTCTTCTTTGGAGCCATTGCTTTCAATGTTTTTTTCTTCTTCTTTATTAGTTTTGTTTTCAGAGTTTGGTTTTTCTTTTTCAGAAATATTTTCTTGGTTTATGTTTTTTTCAGCGTCACAACCATTTATTTTTTTCTCAAAGGGCGCTTCGTAAGGAACTAAACAATGTTTGTCATCACAAGTTTGAAATGAAAAAGAACCCTTTATCATGAAATCACTATCGCTATTTATATAAACAACTCTTTTCATTTCAAGTTGCCCATCGTGAAGATATAATGGTTCTTTAGCTAATGTGTCGTATTTGTAATGAGGTTTAGGTTCTATTATGCTATCCTCGATAGTGTATAAATCTGATTCTTCGACACTAATTAATGTTGGTATTGAAAAACAGTCTAATGGAAGGTTAGCGCCATTAATGTGCCAATTTTCTTTGACATCTATTTTAGCAATAATAGTTACTTTACAATTTTCTTGTTCAATAAAAATTTCATGATGGACCATATCTTCTGGGAATTCAATGCCTGAAACGTCTTCAGTGTTTTGAGCATTGAAAGAGAAAACCAAAAGAATAAAGGAAAATAGAGAGGCTAAATAACGCATATTTTTTAATTATAATTAACGTAAATTTAATCGTAAATTATTGGCATACAATACCTATTTACTTTTTTAAGCAATAAATAAGAGGAAAATTTTTATAAAATAACATCAACTATTCGGTTGATAGGGATGAGAACACCTTTTTTTAATACAATATTTCTATCTCCAACGGCCCATATAGTGGTTCTCACTTCTTTAAGACCTTCTTCATCTTTAAACTGTATTCTCATTTTGGTTCTATGTACATTGCCTAACATCATTGATCTACGAAGTTTTCTAACTAAAATTTTTAAATCTTCTTGTGTTTTTTCTACAGGAATTGAAGGAAAAAATAAAGAAGGGATGCTTTCTTTTTCAATGAGTTGAGGTTTTGTAGATATAGTCATATTTATAGGCAATTTATAAAGTCAGAAATATTAAGTTACAAAAAAAAATGTAAAATTTTGTTAATTATTGTTGATTTTTATTCTGCAATAATTATTTGTTTTAGGGGAAACTTTAAAATTATCGTTAATTATATACCCAATTAACCAAATTATTTCGCCTTTAGATTTTAAAACCCATATGTTTTTCTTTTTTTGAACAGAAACTTTTTTATCGATTAAAATATCGCTAATTTTTTTTGACCCTTTCATCCCTAAAGGTTGCATTACATCTCCATTTTTCCATCGGCATAAATGAAGCGGAAAGTTTAATTTGTCAAAATCTAACCATGCTATGTTTTTTTTTGAATATAATGAAGTTGGTTCATCTGTTTTTTTAGCAATTAATTCGAAAGGTTTTTTTATAAGTTCGTCTAAATACACTTCTTTATCTTCTTCATCTATACTATGGGTGATAGGAAATAAGAGCCAATTTCCACGGTTATTTGATAATTCATAGTTTTTAGAATAAATAACTTTTCCAGATTGATGTTCATTATTGGTCCATTTTAATATTTGTGAATAGTTGAATCCAAATTCTTTAAAAAAATGAAACCAAATATGATTGGAGATTTCGTTGCTGTTTTTAATTACATACCCATCTCCTTCTTTTTGAATTAAATCAGCCAGTTTTTTTTTGATAAGATTATTTAAAAGCTGTTTGTCCCTATTTATGTTTAAAATGGTGTCATTAATCTTATTATAAGCACCTTCAAATTTTTCATCAATTAAGGTTAAAATCTCATTTCTTATAAAATTACGTTTATAGTCTGATAGCGTATTGGTTGAATCTTCACCATAAGAAAGCTTATTTGCTTTGCTATAATTAATAATTTCTTTTTTATTTACAGATAATAATGGCCTAATAATATTATTTCTCTTGTTGGGAATACCCGTTATGCCACTTATACCAGAACCTCTTAATGCATTTATGAAAAATGTTTCAACATTATCATTTAAATGATGTGCAGTTACAATAAAGTCGAGTCCTTCTTTTTTTAAAATTTCATCAAAAAATGAATACCTGATTTTTCTGGCTTCAGTTTGAATATTTTTTGTTTTATCAATACTTGATGTGAAAATATAAAATGGGATATTCCATTGTAAACAATAATTTTTTAAAATTTTTTCATCTCTATCGCTTTCATTTCCTCTTAATTTGTAATTCACATGGGCTACAAAAACGTTTTTATTGCATTTTCTAGCCAGGTCTAAACAAACCATAGAGTCTATTCCACCAGAAACACCAACCAATAATTTGGCTTCAAAAGAGATGTTGTTCTCTTTAAAAAAATCTAGAAATTTATTTTTAATAGTATTCATTTTTATTTGCAGGCATTAAACAGTGCTTCAGCTTTAAGAAGGGTTTCTTCATATTCTTTTTCAGGTATGCTATTGCTTGTTATAGCTCCGCCTACATGAAAAGAAAGAATTTTATTCCTTTTATTGTATAGTAAAGTTCGGATAATTACATTGAAATCAAAATCTCCATTGGGGTGAATGATTCCAACACTTCCTGAGTAAAGTCCTCGTTTAGTGTTTTCTAGTTTTTCCATTATTTTTAAAACTTGAACTTTTGGTGCACCAGTCATTGAACCCATTGGAAATGTAGCTTTTAAAATGGAAGAAAATTTTGTTGAATTTTTTATCGTACAACTAATAGTAGAAATCATTTGATGAATGTTTTTAAATGTATACACCTTACATAATTCTTCTACCTTCACACTTTCTGGGTTAGAAATTTTACTAAAATCATTTCTAACTAAATCTACTATCATGACATTTTCGGCTTTTTCTTTTGGGTTGTTTTCTAAATCTGATATCAAATTTTTATCCTCTAATTTATTAGAGCTTCTTTTTTGAGTGCCTTTTATGGGTTTTGAAATTAATTTATCTCCTCTTTTTTGAATAAAAAGTTCTGGACTTGCACATAAAATTTGATGATTTTCTAAATCTGCATAAAAACTGTATGGTGGGTTAGTGTAAGAAATTAATTTTTTATAAACATTTTCACTATTAAAATTCACACATTCTGTCCACCATTCATAACAATAATTGGTTTCGTAAAAATTTCCAAGTTGAATGTGGTTTTTAATTTGCTCAACTTTTTTAATATATGTTTGTTTAGACTCCCTTGCTTGAAATTTTAAAGAGTCGCTTTTGTCTTTAATTTTGTCTTTAATCTCATAATTGGTTTTAACAACACCAGGTACAAAACAATATAAAAGTGGAAAGTCAATGTTATCTATATTTGAAGATTCTAAATTCTCAATATGATTTTTTAATTCATAAGATATAAAGCACACAATATGTTCCCCTTGGTGTTTTTTTATAAAAGAGTCAAGCTTTTCAAAAACATTAGCATCATCATTAGAACAAGATATTTCATCTAAAGGTGATGAATAACAAGTTTTATTTAGAATTACTTGCAAACTTATTTTGTGTAATCTTTAATAATTTTTGTTAGGTTTTCAGCCCAATCGTCAAAATCATTTAATGAAGGCACCAATTGAACTTCTTCACCACCGTGTTCTTTAAATAGTTCGCTATACTCTTCACCAATTTCAACAGTAGTTTCTAAACAATCAGCAACAAAAGCAGGTGAAAAAACTAAAATTCTTTTTTTTCCTTTTTTAGCTAGTTCTTCAACAACATGGTCTGTATAAGGCATTAACCAAGGGTCTCTTCCTAACCTAGATTGAAATGACGTAGAATGAGAAGAGTCATTTATGTTAAGAGCCTCAACTAGAAGTCTTGTAGTTGCATAACAAGTGGCTTTGTAACAATTTGTATTGTCGTCATTTATTTCATTTTCACAAGAATGGTCCGCACAAGGCTTCCCATCCAAATAGACTTTATCTACATGTCTTTCAGGAATTCCATGGTAAGAAAATAAAACATGATCGTAATCTTTTATGTTAAACTGTTTGGCTCTGTTTACGACAGAATCAATGAATTCAGGCCTATTGTAAAATTGACCAATAATATTTACTTCAGGTATTGTCCACCATTTGTTAATTATTTTAAATGCTTTTTCTATGGTAGAACCAGAAGAAGCAGAAGCATATTGAGGATAAAGAGGTAAAATGTATATTTCATCATAGTTTTTTAATCTCATTTCAGAAAGTACATTATCCATACTAGGTGATCCATATCTCATAGCTAATTCTACATCGTATTCATTATTGGAAAGGACATCTAATTTTTTTCTTAAACTTTTTCCATAGGTTAAAAGAGGAGATTTTCCATTGCCTATTTTAAATAGCTTTTTGTATTCTTTTGCCGATTTTGGAGCTCTAAAAGGAACAATAATTAAGTTAACTAACAATAGTTGAGCAATTCTTCCAATGTCAATGACCCTAGGGTCATTTAAAAACTCTCTTAAATATACTCTTACATCTTTTACAGAAGGACTATTTGGAGTTCCAAGGTTAAGAATTAATACGCCTTTTTTTCTCATGATTAAATATGTAGAGGCCTTTCTTCAGCAGCTGACAATGCGGCTTCTTTAACAGCTTCACTATATGTTGGATGAGGATGACATATCCTTGCTATGTCTTCTGCACTTGCTCTGTATTCCATAGCCACTACGGCTTCCATTATTAAATCGGCTGCTCTTGGAGCAATCATATGAACGCCTAAAACTTCATCTGTTTTTTTATCGGAAATTATTTTAATGACTCCTTGAATATCCATAGAAGCTCTAGCTCTCCCTAAAGCCCTTATGGGAAATTGCCCTACTTTATAGTCAGCATTTTGCTCTTTTAATTCTTCTTCGGTTTTTCCCACCGCAGCAACTTCAGGCCAGGTATATACTACACCAGGAATTAAATCATGATTAATATGAGGTTTTTGACCAGCAATAAATTCGGCTACAAAAACACCTTCTTCTTCTGCTTTGTGAGCCAACATAGCTCCTTTAACAACGTCTCCAATGGCAAAAATATTTGGGTTTTCTGTTTGGAGATGGTTGTTAATTTCAATTCTTCCAGCTTTGTCAGTTTTAATCCCTACCTTTTCTAAACCTAGCTTTTCTGTATATGCTTTTCTACCAACAGAAACTAAACAATAATCACCTTCTAAATTAATTATATCTCCTTTTTTGTCTTTCACTTCAAGAATTACACCGTTTTTAGTTGATTTTACATTTTGAACAGCGTGTTTAAATAAGAACTTAAAGCCTTCTTTTTTTAATATTTTCATCAGTTCTTTCCCAAGAGTTTTATCCATAGTTGGAATAAGAGAATCTTGAAATTCAACCACTGTAACTTTTGACCCTAATCTTGCATAAACTGAACCAAGTTCTAATCCAATTACTCCACCACCAATAACAATCATGTGTTGTGGGATTTCTTTTAAACTAAGGGCTTCTGTAGAAGTTATTATCCTTTTTTTATCAGGCTCCATTCCAGGAAAATAATTTGGCTTAGAACCGGTAGCAATAATGGCTTTGCTAGTTTTTATTTCTGTCTTTTTTTCTCCTGATATTAAAATCGTGTTGGCATCTTTAAAAGAACCAAAACCATGGAAAACATCAATTTTATTTTTATCCATTAAAAATTTAACACCATCACATGTTTGTTTGATGACTTCATCTTTTCTTTCCATCATCTTAGCTAAATCCACTTTTGGTTCATTTATAACTATTCCATGCTTATCAAAATTATGTTTTGCAGTATGAAAATGTTCACTAGAATCTAAAAGAGCTTTTGAAGGAATACACCCCACGTTTAAGCAAGTTCCTCCAAGAGTTGAATATTTTTCAACTAATGCAGTTTTTAGCCCTAATTGAGCACATCTAATAGCGGCCACGTATCCTCCAGGCCCTGATCCAATAACGGTAACATCGTATTTATTCATGGTAAAATAATTGAAAGGCTAATTTAAACAATCTCTCTAAACTGAGTCATTTGTTTTATTAAGATTAAGTTGCTGTTTGTTTTTTTTATAGAAATAAAAATAAATAATACAAGTCTGAAGAATTAAAGGCTTAATGGCGTAATGAAAATCCTGAGGGATAACAAACCAAAAAAGTATAGTGCTAAAGATTATAATTAAAGAGGTAATTAAAAAAACACTTTTTAATTGAGATGCTTTTTTTGAAATCAATATATATATGGTTAACCAGTGAGTTGGTGTTGCCCATAATAAATTGAAATTATATTTAGTTGCTTGATGATCTGTTCCAAACCACATAAACATTAAAATAAAGCCTAACATGCCAAGAATAAATAAAGTTAAAGAAGACCAAATTTTAAATGCTAATTCAAGTTTTAAAATTAATAATACAATAGTAATTAAAAACATGGTCCAAAAAATATAGGATATGTCAGGATTTGATTTAGAAATTAATTTAGAACTCTTAAATAAAGTTTTTGTTTTTTGAACTAAATTTTGATTTTCGTCTAAACTTTTGATAGTAGTTTCTTTAAGAATTTTCTCAACGTATGATGGTAAGAACATTAAATTATGATTGTCAGCTTTTTTATCAATGGGACTTCCTAAAACTAAATTTATACCCAAACCAAGCCATGGCTTTTTTTCAAGGTTTTTGTTAATTATTTGACGAAAAGTCAATTGATTGGCATCAGAATTTTTAGCCCAAATGATTTCTGAACCAAAGATGGCATTTAAGTAGTCTCTAATTTTAGAAGAGCAATTGTCATAAAAAAATTCATATCTATATTTTCTATTTTCAGGCTTATAGTTTATTGAAAGTAAATCAATTAACTTTTGTTTCTTCTCATTGGAAAGGTTAAGGATTTGTTCACTAACTTTTCTATTTGTAGTTTGATATTCGTATAAAAAGTTTGCAGTTCTTTGAATTCCCATAAAGTAGGACAACCTTCCTTTTGCAAAATCATATCCAAACTTAAGTTGGTCGTTGGTAAATTCAAATAATCCCCAATTAACCACAATATCTTTGTTTTCATAGGGGTTGTTAATTCTTAGAGCACTGTGTCCAAAAAGGCTATAAATTTCATCACCTTCAGAACAGGTAATCACGCTAAATTTTGTTTTATCTAAATTTTGAAAAGAAAGATTAGCAAGTGAATAATTGCTAAAAAGCATGATCAAAAAAAAGGGTTTAATCCAAATTGAAAATTTCCAATGCATTTTTGGTGGTTTGCTCAGCAATATCATTGATTTTACAATTGTAAATTTCGGATAATTTTTCTGCAATATATACTAAATATGGACTTTTATTTCTTTTGCCTCTAAAAGGAGATGGGCTTAAATAAGGACTATCTGTTTCTAAAACGAGATGATCAAGGGAAATGTTTTTTAACGTTTTATCTAATCCTCCATTCTTAAATGTAACAACTCCACCAATTCCTAGTTTGAAATTCCCATAATTGATGATTTTTTCAGCTTGTTTTTGGGTTCCTGTAAAGCAATGAAAGACACCACTAAGGTTATTATCATTCATTTTATCTAAAACATTAAATATTTCATTGTATGATTCTCTTGCGTGAATTACTATAGGAAGCTTTTTTTCTTTTGCCCAGTTAATTTGAGTAGCAAAAGCATCTTCTTGAATTTTTAATGTTGATTTATCCCAATATAAATCAATTCCTATTTCTCCAATTGCTATAAAATCATTTTTATCTAATGTTTTTTTAATAGAAATTAAATCATTTTCGTAATTGGAATTTACAGAACAAGGATGAAGCCCCATCATTGGGAAACATGTTTTAGGATATAAATTTGAAAGCTTAAGAAGAGAGGGAATAGAATTTAGGTCAATATTGGGCAATAATAATTTATGGATAGAATTGGATAAACATTCCTTAATTACAACATCTCTATCCTCATTAAATTCTTCAACATATAAATGGGTATGGGTATCTATAAACATGATTAAGGCAATTTATCCAAAATAATCTATAATTTTAGTTTTATTTGGAATTGGAACACAAAACTTATTTTAAAAATTTAGACGCTACAAGAGCTTTGGCTTTTTTAATGGTGTTTGTAGGACATATGTTTATCAATTATGATGTTGATAAAAGCGCCAGCATTTTTTTTCAATTTTCTAACCTTGGAAGGTTTGGAGTAGATTATTTTTTTGTATTGTCTGGATTTCTAATTACATGGCCAGCTTTGATAAATCAGAATACCAACGTTTTTTCATATAAAAACTTTATTTTCAGAAGAATATTAAGAATTTGGCCCCTATACTTTATCATTGTATTTATTGGTTTTTTTATTTATTTTTTTTCTGATTCATTTGGATATCAAATTGAAGAAATTCCATCCGCAATTTTTTTCATTTCTTTTACTACAAACTTATACTCTGCTTCATGCGGAGATGAGTTTTTATTTTTTTTAGTAATTATTTGGTCTGTTGCCATAGAGTTCCAATTTTATGTAATATGGGGTTTGGTTTTAAAATACTGTCATAAATACATCTTTCACATTTCATTTTTATTTATTGTATTATCTCTTATTTTCAGATATTATTTTTTAAATATTAATCAAAATCAAGATCAACTTTATTATCATACTTTTGGAACATTTGGAAATTTTGGAGTTGGAGCATTAGTAGCTTTAATTTTGTATAAAAGAGGTTTTTTACTAAATCTTTTATGTACTAAAACATCAAAATATCGAATTTATATTTATTGTATTTTAATGACTTGTTTATTGTTTCATTTTTACATTTTTTCTAATTCCTATTCTAGAATTTTTGAAAGGTTGTTTTATGCAATTTTATTTGGTTATGTGATTATTGACCAAGTGATAAGTGAAAATGAAAGATTTAAGTTTGGAAAAAGCAAATTACTAAATCATATGGGGAAAATATCCTATGGTTTATATTGTTATCATGCTGTTGTTATTTCGTTTATTGTTTACTTATTAAAATATTTTGAAATCCAACAGAACATTTACTTAACAGTTTTTGTATATCCTTTGATTGTGTTTAGCCTAACATTTTTTATATCAAAATGGAGCTATGATTTGATTGAATCTTGGTTTTTAAAAATCAAAAAGGAGTATTATTAATTATTTTATTAAATACATTTTTCCAAAACCTTTTTTAAAGGAATTGTCTCCACTTGATTCACGATGGTCAATCTCTATACCATTTATTTTTGCAATTACCTTGTATAAATAAATTCCGTTTGCTAATTGATCGCCAAAATCATCTTTACCGTCCCAAAAATATTCAGTTAGATTATTCCCTATTTTAATATTTGTAAAATCATTACTGTTTATTTGTTTGACTACTCTTCCTGATAAATTTAGAATTTGAATTGAAATTTCATCTGGAATAATGCTTCCTGTAAGGGTGAAAACAAAATGTGTTTTTGTAGAAAAAGGATTTGGGTAGTTATAAAAATTTGTAATTGAAGATGCATTTATAACTTCAAAACTAATTTCATATTCTTCATCTCCACTTAGGTTACCACTCTTATCTCTTCCCTGAATTTTAAGACTATAAATACCGTCTTCGCTAAATGTTGGTCTGTATTCAATAACAAATTTATTTTCAGAATCAGCCAATTCATAATTAAGAATTTGTTCACCTTGATTGTTTGTAAAGTAAATTCTTTCCCAAGAAATTTGATTAGGCTTTAAAATAAACAACTGAAAATTTGAAGTGTCTAGATCTTCATCAAGCAAAAGAAAAGGGTTTTCATCATCTAAACTAATTACAATTTCAGGGTTTGGACTTATAATATCTTCATTAAGAATATGGACTCCGTCAAACGTAACGTCAAGAATAGGGTTTGTTTCATCTTTTGAAATAGAAAAGTTTTTTTGAAGAATATTATTGAAAAAATATTGTTCAGGTTGATCTTGATTATTTGTGTTTATATAAGGGTTGGCTGTAACCCAAAATTCAGCATTATCCTCAATATTGGTAGTACTAAATTTTATTGTGTCAATAAGCACTTGTCTAGCTTTTAAAGAATCTTGTTTTGGATAATCAATCAAAAAAGTATTGTTATTGTTAATTATTTCATAGTGGATTAATAAACTATCCATATTAAATGGGCTAACGTTTTCAATGGCAATACTAAACATACCAGAATCTCCTTGTTGCAATATGGTGGTGTCAAAGTTTAATGATAAAGATTTTTTTGGGTTTAGGGCTAACTCTGGTAATGGGCTGTATAGTACTTGCCACCTTTTAAGTTGCGCAGGTGTTAGTGTTGAATCATCAAATGTTTCCAATTCTAGATTAAGGTATTTGTAAGATTGAGGAATTAATCCAGTTAGGTTAATTACAGAATCATTGGTTGTTATAATGGTGTCAATTAATAGCGTTTTAGATGACGTGTTTAGACCTGATAAACCATATAATTTAATTCTATTAGAATCTGCAGAATTGACTTCTAAGGGATATTGTTCCCAAAATAAAGAAGACCAATCAAAAGCCGGTCCAATGGCACTTGAATTAATGGTTCCGCTTTCTAAAGAGCTAGTAATTGAAGTGGTGAGCTCAATGAGTTGGGATGGAGCTAACCCAGGCGAAATAGGTAGGGACCGTATTTCTTGTGCAGTACTAGGATCCCCTTTTTTACAAAAGAAAATAAAACCATCATCTGGTTGGTTTTGATCAATAAACCCGCTACTTCCTAAATTTTGAAAAGAAGTAAATAAAGATGTAGGCCAAACTGCATACAATGGGTTGTCATAAATCATCCAACTCCCATAATTATTTGGGATATAACTATAAGCTAAAATATAATGACCAACAGGAACAGTGTTTTCAAGAAAATAAGCTAAAGTGTCTAAGTGATTTGTATTGTAAGAGTTAAAGACAAAATATCCATGTTCTCTACTACGCCCCATTAATGATGTGCTCCCACAAACTGCAGGGTCACCATTAAATTGACCAAAACAATTATTTGAATTCAAGGTGTCCGGAGGTGAGATGGAATTGTCAATAAATGGAGTTTTCCAATATTCTAATGTGTTGGGGTCAATAATGCCAATCATAATTCCTGGAGTAATATACCCTCCATAATCTGCAGTTTGACCATTTAATTCCCACAATGATCCTGACCATTGTGGGCTAAGAACAACGTGTTGTACATAGTTTTTGCAACTTATACTTTTTAAAGTAGGAGAAAAGCTAAAACTACGATTAGTATAATTGTAATCTATATTATTGTAAGTATTGTTTTTAAATTGGGGAAAATGAGCCTGCCCCCATCCCCATTTATTATTAATGTATTGAAATGATTGAGATTTCCAGTCAAGAACAGAACTATCAGGGCAACACCTCCAATAATACACAATGCTATCGCCAAAAATAAGGGAATTGGTATTCCCTGTTGACACATTAACCCAGTCATTTGGGAAAGCTTCAACAACTCCACCTATTGATGAAATGGTTTGCCGCATTAAAAAAGGGGAATTGAATTGATCACTTGTATCTATTTCGAAAAAATAATCATTCATTTTTTCTAAAGGGTTTACAGTTGATGCCCTTAATGTATCCGTTGAATTCCCAATAATACTAAATTCATATGGCCAAACAGGCAATATTGAGTTTGAAGAAATATTTATTATATATTGTGCTTGATTATTGTTTTGATCATCAGCAATTTCTGGTATTAAATTAATAGGCAAATCAATAGAAATGTTAAAAATATTTCTACCAATGCTACTTTGAGGATTAGATTCAATTTTAAAAGTTATGGTATCCTTTTTTAAAATCCCCTTCACCATTTTTGAATATATTGTGTCAGATCCATCAGGATAAATTCTATTTATTTCAACAAATACAGAATCATTAAATGCTTTACCAAGGTTAAAAGCGACAATATTTAAATCAAAACTATCTACCCCTAAATCAATTATTGGTGGGTCAGTCCATATATATTGATTGTCCAAAACAATTTCTGGTTTTAAATGCATGTTGAGTTTAACAGAGGGGTCACCTTGTAAAGACATCCCGTTATAGTTGCTTTCAAAGATGGGTTCCCATATTACTCCTTGAGTATCATCTTCAATAGAATCTATAGCCATAACCATTTGTTGTCCTATTGTTTTGTTATAACCATTTTGCGAGATTATTTCATAAAGAAAAAGCGTATAATTATTTATATATGGAATAAATCCTGCTTTCACAGTAGAAATAAATCCAATTGCACCGCTTTGAGAGGGTAAAACAATCTGTTCAGAATAACTATTTGTATCTAAATTGTGACAATCTCCTGAAGAACAACCAAGACCTATTACAATGGGGTATTTTTCAGCATTATTCCAATTTTGTGCATCATCAATATTTTGACTAAAGCCACCCCCAGAGGAGGCGTGTCCAAAAAAAGTTATTAAAGAAACCCCTTCTTCTAAACGTTGCTGAACATCTTGAAATTCAGTTGGATTAATTATTGACGAGAAAGGATCTTTTCCAAAACTTTCTACTTTTCCTCCAAAAAAAGGATCTTCAATTACATCTTTAAAAAGGTTAAGCCAGGTTTTCATATATGCTTGTTCCGTACTATCACTGCCTCCAGAAAAATGCAATATGTTTTTTTGCCACTCTTTATTTGAAATGGTATAAGGAGAATTTAATCCTTGATTAGATTCTAATTCCATTACTTTGTTTAGGTAAGAATTAAATGTGGAATTATTTGATACGCTTCTTCTGCCTGTTGGAATACAATATGCTTTTTTCCCAGGGTTTAATCCAACTGAAAAATGATTATCTGAACATGGGTATCCCCATGAAGGAACCAAGTTGTTTTTATAGGCGATTGAATCATTTCTAGAACCAGGGTCAAACTCATCATTTAATCGAATAGATTTACCAACAAGAAAAAGATGTGAGGGCCAACTAGGCCATTTATCCATAGTAAAAGCAAGAAATCGTTTAATTGCTAAAGGGTTTTTATAAATGCCACTTGCAAATTGATTGTATAAATCTTCAATATTTACTACTAAAGTGTCATAATCTGATGATCTATATGTTGCATAGTTTTTTGCAGATGTCATTAATTTAGGATGAGTAATAATTAGAAAGGCACTATCAAGTTGCATAGTTTGATAATTGATAAAAACTCCATTATTATTGATAGGTTTTAATGAAGAAATAATATTATAATTTGAAGTGTCACAGAAATAGTATATGGCAGTGTCTCCTGAGGGGGGTGGTGTGACAATTTCCCAATCATTTCCATTTACAGTTAGGGGTATTTTCCTAACAATATCATCCAGCATGTAAAGGGAAGGGGCGTTAATGTTATTTGAAATTTGAGAGATGGTAAACCTTGATTTTGTTTGGGGATTATAAGATAGACCAAAAGTTAGGTCATTGTAATTAGAAAAATCTCCATTGTGTGGATACAAACAAGTGATAGAAGATACATGTTGATAATCAGTTCCTTGGCCAATATTTCCAATACTATGTTTTACACTAATTGAGTTGTTTAATGATGATGCAGGAATTAAAAATGGAATTTTTAACAAATCATATGAATAATAAGAAGAGTCAAAAACCAAAACATTATTAACATATAATTTAGTGTTGTGATTATCTCCATTTGAATTAGATGAAGAATTATTTACAGCAGTTATTGAAGCACTTCCATATGCATTTGGCCCAGAGTTGTAGTAATTATTAGTTGATAATGTTTCCGAATAATTACCTCCTTTCCCATGAACTGGACCTACCCAACCTTCACCTTTGTCATATTTTGGGCTAGATAATCCACTTTGTTGTGGCCCAAGAGCATAGTTGTCAGTATATTTGATAAATGATTTTTTCCAACAAAAATCAATAGAGTTATAATTCGAAAAATTAACATCAGTTTCATTTAGAATTCGTTTATTGTTAAACCCATTGTTCCATGTTAAAAAATATCTAATAGTGTCATTGAATAAACTATAATATTCGTCTGGACAAAAGTCAATAGAATCATAAACAAGAGGATCTAACCATCCATCATTTTTATCGGCATAAAATTGTATGTAATCAGAAGGGTCTAAAATGCCATTATTATTATTGTCAATAATTTCAATTGAAATTTCTTTTTCTCTTCCAAAAACTTGAAAGCCAGAAGTTGAAATAGAGCTTAGGTTAATTCCTAAAACAGAAACTCCATCATTTATAGCGCTGTAATTAATTCTTTGAATTCCATTTTCAATTATTGGGAATTCAAGATATTTTTGATTGTAATCAATCCATTCATTACCATAAGTTTGAGAATAACAGGTAAAACCATTTAAGACTAACAAAAAGCCAATGAAAAAACTGATTAAATTTTTCAAATTAATTGGGATTTAAATTGATTTTTATAGAAAAAACATTGCTGTATAATGCTACAGAGGCATCTCCAATATCTGTTAATGCATAATCAATAGTTATTCCTTTAATTTGTAACCCAACTCCAATATTTGGTTGTATGGTAACAATAGGTTTACCGTTTAGGTCATACGTTTTTTGGATATTCCCGATTCCTGATCTTATATATACATAATTATTAATGTTGAATTCTGCACCTAAATGTGGGTCTATAGAAAATGGATCTCCTGAAATCAACACATTTCTTTGACCATCTGTGGTAATATCAGTGTTTATTTCAACTAAAAGAGAAAGGTTTTTTTTGAATTCGAAATTTTTAGATGCTCCAAAAATTATTCTAGGTAATGTTAATTCTAATCCATTCTTAGGAATCTCATTTCCTGTAATCGTAAAAGTTTCAATCATTTGATCAGAAAGTTGATAATTCCAGCTATTAAAAGTTGAAGTAATATCTCTTGCAACACAAGAAAAGATCCAACTGTCTTTATAGTATGTAGAGCTTAAGTCTATCCCAAATCCCCAAGCTGAAGCAAAGTCACCCACTTTTCGGTGTATTATTTTGGCAGACCCACCAAACATCCAATTTTCTTTAATTTTTCTACCATAACTGAGTAAAAAAGCCATGTCAGCAGCACTAAAATATGATATTCGATCATAATTTACATTTCCTTGTGCGTCAATTAGCTCAGTTGTATTTGGGATATTATCTACACCAAAACGAATAAATGAAACTCCAAATGCGCTTTTATCGTCAATAGTTTTAGCAACACTTCCAAAATCAAATTTTGCAATACCAGCAAAATATTCTGAATGCATTAAACTGATTTGAATATCATTGTCAATTTCAGTTAAATGACCAGGGTTCCAATAGCTTGATGTAGCATCATTTGTAGAAGTAATGACAGAATTAGACATGCCTAGCGCTCTAGCGCCAATTCCAATATTCATGAATTCATTACTGTATTTTGGGGCATTAAAGTTTTGACACCAAGTTTCTATTGATAAACTTAAGCCAATTAAAACTATGATTATTCTCATGTTACAAAAATAAGGATATTAAATACATTATTTAAATAATATCATTTATTAGTATTAAGAACGTAAGGTTCATTATTTTAGTCTAAATTTTTTGTATGAAAAAACATATTCCAAATTTATTTACCTTATTAAACACATCTGGCGGATGGTTAGCTATTTATTTTTCTTTTAATGAAGAATTTGTATTTGCTTGTTATTGCATTTTATTTTCAGCTGTTTTTGATTTTTTAGACGGATTCTTAGCTAAAACTTTAAAGGTTCAATCAGAAATTGGAGCACAATTAGATTCTCTTGCAGATATGGTGACATTTGGGTTAGCTCCATCTTTTCTGGCTTTAAATATTGCTCTTGATCACCAATCTAGATTCGAATTTTACATGCTTTTATTGCTTCTAATCCCTCTTAATTCATCCATACGACTAGCAAGATTTAATATTCAAGAAACTTCTTTAAATAATGATTTTATTGGATTGCCAACTCCAGCTAATGCCCTTTTTATTGTTTCAATTAGTTTTCTTTTTAGATATTATTTAACATATTTATCAATTCCAAATATTACCCTTTTATATGTTTTAGGGTTAAGTTTAATTAGCTTTTTAATGGTTTCCAGAATCTGCTTTATGTCTTTTAAACTTAAAAACATGACCATCTCTGAAAATAAACACCTATATGTTTTTTTATTTTTTAGCTTAATTACAATAATAATTTTATTATTAATGCTAAAATACTATTTCATTTTGCCAATAATTTTACTTTTGTACTTCGTTATTTCAATTATTAAAAATAGTAAGAATGAAGTTTAAAGCAAATATTGATATTATGCCTCACGAAGCATTACTTGATCCACAGGGGAAAGCAGTTACTCAAAGTATGGGGAATTTAGGGTTAAATGAAATAAGCAATGTTAGAATAGGAAAACACATAACCTTATTTGTTGATGCAGATAATGAAGAATTAGCTTCTTCTAAAGTTAAGGATGCTTGTACTAAATTATTGTGTAATCAAATAATGGAAAACTTCACTTTTGAATTACAAGAAGTCAGTTAATCACGTCATTTAATTTTTTTACCACCATTTCTGGGTTTATTTTACTCATAGACTCTTTAGCACATTTCTTCGATTTATTATTTATTTTCCCATAAATACTACATGGTCTACATTTTAGTTCATCATGAGGAACTTCAATAATATTATCTTCATTATTTAAAGGCCCAAATCCTGTATAATGATGAGTAGGCCCCCAAATGGAAATAACATCCGTATTGGTTAATGATGCAAGGTGCATATTGGCGCTATCCATCACAATCATCGCATTAAAATCATTTATAAGTTTAATTTGGTCTATAAAATTTAGATTGTTATCAATGATTGATGAATTTTCGTAATCAATAAAAACTTCATTTACAAGAGAAACCTCTCTTTTGCCAAATGCGAAAAAAATGAAATTACATTCAGTAAAATGATTTACAACTGTAATGAAGTTTTCCAGAGGCCATTCTTTGCTTGAATGTGCAGCAAAAGGGGCTATTCCTATGGTTTTTTTTGAATGGGTTATTTTTTTTAATGACTTTAATAATGGATGGTAGAAATAATTAATATTTAAGGAGTCAAAATCATTTTTGAAAGTTTCTATGTAGCGCGTTGTTGTATGTTTAAGTTTTTGGAAATCAATTTTTTTAGAAATTAATTTCTTTTTTTCATTTCTTCCTTTATTAAATTTTCTTGTTTTAACTCCTTTAAGTAAAAAATTAAATCTTATTAACTTAGATCTAATTACATCATGTAAATCATATACAATATCAAATTTAACATTTGAATGAGTTTCGTTTATAAGTGATATAAGCTTGCGAATATTTCTGTGCTTTCCTTTAAGATCTGCCTCAATAAAATGAATTCTTTTACTAAAGTCAAATAACGTTTTGTTTTTTAAATCTGAACAAATCCAAATATTTAAATCGTTATTGTTTTCAATTAATGTATTTACAACTGGAATTGTTAAAATAACATCACCTAATGCAGACAAACGTATAATTAAAATATTCAAGAATTGTCTTTTTTGTAAAGTACTGGGTTAAGATCTTCGTCATTATACATTTTCATTTGACGGTACACTTTTATCCTTTTTTTTCCCTCTAGGTATTCGTCAAGTAATAAATCAAAAGAGCTAATTAAATCTTGTTTTTGATCGTTAAGAATTGCTAATTTGGATTTGCAATTTTTTTTATGCGAAAAACTGGTGTCATCTCTGTCAACTTGTTCTTTCATATGCCATATTTTCAAACACAATATTGAAATTCTATCTACAACCCAGCCTGGACTTTCTGTATTTATCTTTGCAGATTTTTCAACACTTACATTATTAAAAATAGAAATATAATAGTCGTCAAGTTTTTCAACCAAGTTTGTTCTATTCTGATTAGAAGCATCAATTCTCCTTTTGATAAGCATCCCTTCGTTTGGATTAATATTGGGATCTCTTATAATGTCTTCTAAGTGCCATTGAACAGTATCAATCCAACATTTATTATACATTAATTGTTCAATTGAATTTTTAGAGTAAGGATTTTTTGAAGGCGAATCCACATGATCAGTTGCATGATAATCAACAATAGCTTTATTAAAAAGCTCTATGCATTTTTGGGCTCTCATTTTAAATTAGGAAAAAGTAGTTTTTTTAATTCTGTTGCTTCTTCTGCTTTCATTTTTCCAGCAAATACTAAATTTAGTTGTTTTCTTCTTAAAGCAGAATCAAATCTTGATTTTTCTTCTTGTGTTTCAGGAATTAATGCTGGGACAGAAATAGGATTTCTATTTTGATCTATAGCCACAAAATTATAAATAGCTTCATTACATTTTTTTCTTTTCCCATTAGAGTTTTCTACAAAAACATCAACAAAAACTTCCATAGAAGAGTTGTATGATCTACTAACTTTTGCCTCAAGTGTCACAATTTCACCAGCAAAAATAGGTTGAGCAAATGACACATTATTTATTGAAGCTGTTACAACAACTCTGTCGCTATGTTTATGTGCTGCAATACTTGCTATTTCATCCATCCAAGCTAATAAACTACCTCCAAATAAAGTATTTAAAGGGTTTGTGTCATGTGGAAGCACCATTTTGGTTTGAATCGATAAGGATTCACTAGCTGTTTTTTTACTTTTCATAGTTATTCCATAAAATTTTGTTCATACCTGTTTTGCATATCGGGGTCTGTATAAACGGGAGGGCAGTCTCCAGGATTAGGTCTTTTTAGCCATAAAATTCTTAAAGAAAATAATATTGGTCTATATCTGCTATTAAAAATTCCGTATGTAGATTTCCCATTTTCCCATTTTCTAAAATTTAATATTGGAGTTTCAATGTTTGGTATAATGAATAATCTATTTTGAATTTTAAATCCATAACCAAATTTATAGTGAAGTGAAAAAAGTAATCTTTTAGTGTCATTTGGAATAGGAGTTGGTTTTTTTTCAAAAAGCATGAAATCAAGGTTTAGACCTATTGAGTTCTGTAAAAAATTAGTGTTGGTTAATTGAATTATATTGTTAAGATTATAATTTAATCCTAAGTATCTTTTTTTGAAAATAGATTTGGTATCATTGCTTATGTTCAATTCTGATCCAGACAACCTTTTATAAGACAAAGAGTAATCCATATAATTAAAAACATTACCGCCACCTGGGAAAATGTAATATTCACCAATTTCAAATTTATAAGCTAACCTTCCTCTTGCATTAATGTCATCATTATCAATACCACCTAAAATTTTAATTTCATTAGGTAACATGAAAGTAAGTCCTGGACTTATAAAAAAATGATTCATCTTATAAGAACCATTTAAATCAACAAGAGGCAGTTTCTTTTTTTGATAAAATTGACCAATTAAAGAGTTGTTGACTAGAATTAAAATAGATATGTAAACTATTTTTTTAATCATAATTTTGACAATATTTCATTTTCAATTTCAACAGAGTCCCAAATTTCATTAATCCTCGGGTTTTTAAGAACCTCCTTCATAATTTTGTCCTGTTTTTTACCTTGTTTAAGCGCATCAGAATAACGGATGTGACTAAAAGTAACTTGGCTATAAAGTGGTATCCATTTATCTGGGTGTTTTTCAGCTAATTTTGCTTCAATTTTTTTCTGAAGTAAAAACTCTGGATCTGCAACATAATCTCTCATTACATAATAGTTATGTAAGGATAAGTCTTGAAGAGCATCACCATCAGGTTTTCTCTGAATTTCATATTCCTTAAAAGTTTTCTCCCAATTGCCATTGTGTTTATTAAAAAGTTCCCATAGCACTGTACAGTCTTCAAAGCCACCGTTCATACCTTGCCCATAAAATGGAACCGTAGCATGGGCCGAATCTCCCATTAAGGCAAATTTACCAGCAGTCCATGGGAAACATCTTACAATAGCTAAAGATGATAATGGGTTTTCGTGCCAATTCTCAATCAGATTAGGCATCATTGAATAAAAATCAGGAAAAACAGTTTTAAAGAAATCATTAATTTTCTCATCACTAGTTAATTCATTAAATGCATGTTTGTCACCTTCATAAGGCATGAAAAGAGTACAAGTGAATGATCCATCTTCATTGGGAAGTGCAATAAGCATGAACCTTCCTCTTGGCCATATATGAAGCGCATTTTTCTCAATTTTATAAGACCCATCAGGATTAGCAGGAAGCAAAAGTTCTTTATATCCATCTTGAATATAATGTTGACTATAATTAAATCTATCCAGTTTTTGCATGGCATTGTATCTAATAGCTGAAAATGCACCATCAGCAGCAAAAATAACCTCAGCTGTATCATCAATAATTTCTCCTGAAGCAGTATTTTTTAATGTTATAGTTCCTTTTTCTAGATTAGCATCAAGACATTGGTGGTTGTAAAAAATACTTGCTTTCCCTTTATTTTCAGCAATATCCATCATAATAGCATTAAGATGACCTCGTGAAACTGAATAAATAGCTTCGTCTTTTTTTCCATATGCTTGATAAGTCAAATCGCCTTCAATTGAATGCATTACTCTTCCACTCATTGGGATAGCAATTTCATCAACTAAATGATCAACTCCTGCGTTTTTTAAGGCTTTCCATCCTCGATGTGACAATGCAAGATTAATTGATTTCCCTGCAGAAATTTCAGCCTTTCTAATGTCTGGTCTTCTTTCGTAAATAGTCACTTTATAGCCTGCTTTTGCCATGTAAACAGCCCAAAGAGACCCAACTAGTCCAGCTCCAACAATTATTGCCTTCTTCTCCATTTTTGTCTATATTTTGATTCGTTAAATTTTGTGTTATTTCTACTGCTAGATTTAGAGAAAATTCTTGTTGTGAAACGCCATGCAATTAATCCAAAAACAAGTGTTCCAGTTGAAATTACAATCATTTTTGTATTTGGGTCTATATTCATTAGCTAAGAGCATTTTTTAATATTTGACCAAACCTATAAGCATCTTCATAATTATTGTATAATGGGACAGGAGCTATTCTAATTACATTTGGCTCTCTCCAATCAGCAACCACTCCTTTTTCAGAAATTTCATCAAACAATTTTTTTCCATACCCATGGGCAACTATTGATAATTGACAACCTCTGTCTTTTGGGTTTTTAGGGGTGATGATTTCTAAATTGCCACCAGTTTTGTTATTAACATCATTAATTACAAATTCTTGATATGCAGTTAATTTTTCACTTTTTTCTCTTAATGCTTTCATGCCTATTTCATCAAAAATATCAAGAGATGCAAGGTGAGCTGCCATGGATATTACAGGAGCATTGCTTAATTGCCAACTTTCTGCTGTTGGAATAGGTTTAAATTTATCAGGCATTTCAAATCTGTTAGATTTGTCGTGCCCCCACCATCCTGCAAATCTTAAAATGCTGGGGTTTGTAACGTGTTTTTCATTAATATAATACCCACTTACACCTCCAGGACCAGAATTTAAATATTTATAAGTACACCAAGCAGCAAAGTCAACATCCCATTTGTTTAGTTCTAGAACTATATTTCCTGCAGCATGAGCTAAATCAAATCCAACAATTGCCCCAACTTTATGTCCAGCTTTGGTTATTTTTTCCATTTCAAAAACTTGTCCAGAAAAATAATTTACACCACCAATCATTATCATAGATAAACTTTCACCTAGTTCTTGTACTTTGTTAATAATGTCATCAGTTCTTATTAATTTTTCCCCTTCTCTCGGTGAAATTTCTACAATGCATTCTTCTGGATTGTAACCATGAAATTGAGCTTGACTTTGTAAGGCATATTGATCACTAGGAAAAGCTTTTTTTTCACATAAAATTTTAAACCTTGATTTTGTTGGTCTGTAAAAAGAAACCATTAATAAGTGCAAGTTTGTAGTTAAGCTATGAGTTACGGCTACTTCACTTTCTTTTGCACCAACAATTTTAGCTGTTTTTTTTGCTAATAATTCATGATATGGCATCCATGGGTTTTTAGCATAGAAGTGACCTTCCACACCCCATTTAGCCCAATCGTCAAGTTCTTGATTTATATATGATTTTGTCGATTTTGGTTGAAGCCCCAGTGAATTACCAGTATAGTAAATAATAGGATTTTTTGTGAAAGTAGGCATATGAAAATGCTCTCGATATGTTTTTAAGGAATCATTTTGATCAAGTTTTTTTGCAAATGATTCTGAATTTTCCCAATTACTAACGATATTCGACACTTAAATTAGTTTAATAAATTTCCACAAATATAATTGATTTAAAAGGTTAGTTGTAATATTGTTTGATTATGATAAATTTAAATTCAAAAGCTTTTTTTAAACAGGCTCAAAATGTAATTCCAGGTGGGGTTAATTCCCCAGTTAGAGCATTTAATGCAGTAGGTGGGACACCAATATTTATCAAAAAAGCTAAAGGAGCTTATTTATACGATGAAGATGATAATAAATACATAGATTTTATTTCTTCTTGGGGGCCAATGATTATTGGCCATGCTCACCCTTATATATTAAACAGTATAAAAAAACAGGCTGATTTTGGGACATCCTATGGAATCCCAACGGTTTTAGAAACTAAGATTGCTGAACTTGCAGTAAAAATGGTTCCAAATATTGATAAAATTAGATTTGTTAATTCAGGAACTGAAGCCTGTATGAGTGCAATTAGGTTAGCTAGAGGCTATACCAAAAGAGATAAGGTTTTAAAATTTTCTGGATGTTATCACGGCCATGCTGATTCTTTTTTGATTCAAGCAGGAAGTGGAGCTTCAACATTAGGAACCCCAAACAGTCCTGGCGTTACAAAAGCAAGCGCTAGTAATACTATTTTGGTTGATTACAATAATAAAAATCAGTTAATAGACGCTTTTAAAGCGCAAGGTCAGTATTTAGCAGCTGTTATTTTAGAACCCATTGCTGGAAATATGGGTTGTGTTCTTCCTGACGAAGGGTTTATTGAATTAATAAGAGAGTTGTGTGATAAATATGGCACTTTATTAATTTTTGATGAAGTGATGACTGGATTTCGATTAGGCATTGGTGGGGCACAAGAATTACTTGGGATTAAAGCAGATATTATAACTTTTGGTAAAGTTATTGGAGGTGGTTTGCCAGTTGGAGCTTTTGCTGGTAAAGATGAAGTTATGAACTCATTAGCACCAGTTGGCCCAGTATATCAAGCAGGAACATTAAGTGGGAACCCAATTGCTATGTCTGCTGGCTATGCTATGCTTACCTATTTAAATGAACACAAAGAAATTTATTCATCTTTAGAAGAAAAGACAGAATACCTTAGAAAAGGTTTTGAATTAGTGTTAAATCAAACACAAATTCATTTTCAAATTAATAGTGTTGGCTCTATGATTTCTCTTCATTTTACTGATGAGCCAGTAAAAGACTTTAAAACTGCTCAAAAAGGCGATAACGAGATGTTTAAAAAATACTTTCATGGAATGCTTAATGAAGGAATATATCTTCCCCCTAGTGCTTATGAAAGTTATTTTTTGAATGATGCCATCAGTTATGAAGATTTAGATTTTACAATTAAGGCTTTTGAAAAAGTTATTTTTAAGATTTGAAAAGAAGGGATTGGTTAAAAATATCTGGAATTGTATCTTCAGGGTTTATATTTCCTAAGGTTTATGGTAATCAGTTATTTTTAAATCAAACATTAAAGGCTGAAGATTTTGGTGATGATTTTTTATGGGGTGCAGCCTGTGCAGCCTATCAAGTCGAAGGAGCCTGGGACAAAGATGGGAAAGGTGCATCTATCTGGGATACTTTTACACATAAAAAAGGCAAGGTTCATAATAATGAAAATGGAGATTTAGCTACAGATTTTTATAATAGATATGCTGAGGATATTTCATTAGTTAAAAATCTAAATTTTAAAATATTTAGATTTTCTATTTCTTGGTCTAGGATTTTTCCTAATGGTATTGGTAAAGTAAATCCATTGGGAGTAGCCTTTTACCATAATGTTATTGATGAATGTATCAAGCAGAACGTAGAACCTTGGATTACATTGTATCATTGGGATTTACCCCAAAAATTACAAGATCAAGGAGGTTGGGCCAATAGACAGATTGTTAATTGGTTTTCTAACTACACAGATTTTTGCACTAAAGAATATGGAAGTAAAGTTAAGAATTGGATGGTGATGAATGAACCTGCTGCTTTTGTGGGCTTAGGGTATATGCTGGGATATCATGCTCCTGGGGAAAAAGGGCCTTATAAATTTTTAAAAGCTACCCATCATACATGTTTAGCCATGACAGAAGCAGCAAGGGTAATAAGAACCAATGTTTCAAATGCTAATATTGGAACAACATTTAGCTGCTCTCATATTGACCCTTTAAGGAATCATTCTCATGATGGTAATGCCGTTTCTAGACTAGACGCATTGCTGAACCGATTATTCATAGAACCATCATTAGGTTTAGGATGCCCTATTGATGCTCTTCCAGCATTAAAA
>PBNK01000037.1 GCA_002723085.1 Crocinitomicaceae bacterium
CATCAATAGTTATGGCAGCTGCAGAGTCATGATATAAAGCTGAAATTCCTAATATCTTCATTGAAAAATTGATTGAAGATCAAAGTTACAAAATTTAGCCATTTGTGGCACAATACTTTCTTTACTCATCCCAGGAACAGAATTAATTTCAATTAAAAATGGAATCCCATCTTTATTAATGATATAATCCATTCTCACAATTCCTTTCATCCCTAATATATTGTAAATATGATGCGTTAATCCTTTAATTTTGCTTGTCATTTTGTTGTCTAAATTTGCCGGAGTAACTTCATTGGATTGACCTTTATATTTAGCTTCGTAATCAAAAAATTCATTCTCCGAAATAATTTCAGTGATTGGTAGTACCTTTATTCCTTTATTGTCTCTATATACTCCATTGGTGACTTCTCTGCCTTCAATATTAGCTTCTACAATTACTTCACTGCCATGTTTAAATGCTGATTTTATAGCGTTATTTAATTCTTCTTCAGCTTTAACTTTAGTTACTCCAAAACTGCTTCCACCATCTGTAGGTTTAACAAAGCAGGGGAGTCCTACTTTGTTTAAAATTTCTTCCTCATTAATTTCGTCATCAGATTTTATTAGTACAGCTTCGGCAACATTAACTCCAAAATTCTTCAATAATTGATTACAATGAAATTTTTGAAAAGTTAATGATGTTATTGCAGCACTTGAGGTGTTGTAAGGGATACCTATCATGTCAAAATACCCTTGCAATTTCCCATCTTCACCTGGTGTGCCATGAATTACAATAAAAGCATATTCAAAATTATGTTTGGTGTCATTTTTATTAAAGCTAAAGTCATTTTTATCAATGGTATATCTTCCATCAGCATCATAAGCCGTCCATTCATTTTCGTCAATCAACACTCTAGTAGGATCAAACTTAGTTCTATCTAAATTGTCGAATACAGTTTTAGCACTTTTTATAGAAACAGATTTTTCACTGCTGTATCCACCTTCTATTACGGCAACTTTTTTCATTAAAAATGACTTCTAATTCAAATATACTATTAGGAATAGGATTATTGAATTTTTAATAATGAATTTATTCACTTATAAATGTTATTCAATAAATTTGAAGTATGAAAAAAATAGTTTTTGCAACTAATAACCTTAATAAGCTAAGAGAGCTAAGATCCGCTGTTAAGGATTTTGATATTATTGGTCTAAAAGATTTAAATATTTTTGAAGATATTCCAGAAACAGGTAACACTCTTAAAAATAATGCTTTGCAAAAAGCTAGATATATTTATGAAAAAACAGGTTTAAATTGTTTTGCTGATGATACTGGTTTAGAAATAGAAGCTTTAAATAATAACCCAGGTGTTTATTCAGCAAGATATGCTGGTGATAAATGTTCTTCAGAAGATAATATTCAAAAAGTATTATTTGAGTTAACCAATTCAACCAATAGAAATGCTGTGTTTAAAACTGTAATGGCATTAATAATTGATGGCAAGAAATATTTTTTTGAAGGTCATATTAAAGGTATGATTTTAAAAAAAAAATCTGGAATTGATGGCTTTGGCTACGATCCTATTTTTAGACCCAATGGGTTCAATGACTCTTTTGCAGAAATGTCAATTGAACGAAAGAACGAAATAAGTCATAGAGGTATTGCTGTTCGAAAACTTATAGATTTTTTAAAAAACTATTAGTCAGATTTGTAAATTTCCCCAGATTCAAAGTATTTTTGATAATTTTCATTTTGCCAATTTTCAGGATTATCAACAAGTGGATAAACAAATAATGTTTTTGATTTATTTTTTATGGTTGGAAGATAACAGTCATTATCTCCACATTCTTTGATCAAATTATATCTTTTATTCATTTCGTTATTAAATCCAATAATCTCACCACTGTAAAATTCACTAAATAGAGTAAATTGATTTTTCCAAAGACAAATACTAATTAACAATCCAATAAAACTGTATTTAAATTTTACTAAGTATCTAAATTTATTAGTTAAATAATCTTTGTTAGAAATGATTATTAAAGAATAAGAAATCACGAATAAAAAGCTAGCAAGATTAGGAGTTCTGTATTGACCTAATAAACCTGTACTCCAAAGAGGTCCGAAACAACAAATAAAAATAGGCCCTGTAAGAGTTATGAAAATTACAATTGGAGTCTTAAAAAAACTAAATTTAGAGTTGTTTATCTCACTTGTATTCATATTAATTAAAATCACCCCCCAAAATATGAAAGCTGGATTTAGAAGCCACTCTCCAATAAATCTTACACTGTAAATAGAACTCATGTAAAATGAATTGAAAAAATTATGTTTTTCTTCAAAATAACTTCCTCTTATGTTATTACCAGGAGCTGATATAATGTAAATCAAAATGAAAATAAATAATATAAAAAAAAACAAGTGTTTTTTATTTTTAGAAATTAAAAAGCAAATAATAAAAGTGATTGTTCCCAATAGAGAAATAATTTCATTAAATCCTGATGAAATAACAAAAAGTAAAACTAATATTGAACAAATGCCCAAATTCAATTTGTTAAAATTTTTAAATAAAATACTACATCCAATTAAAAAAAATATTAATCCAGGAATGTATGTTATGGCACCTGTATACCAATAAATTCCTTCTGTTATATCAGGCATGATACTTAAAGAAATTAAAGTGTTAACAATTGATATTAATAAAAACTCTTTGAAACCTAAATTATAATATATCAAACAGCTGCCAAGAAATATAAACAATATCAAAATAGCTGGAAAAATTTTATAGCCTTGAAGACCTCCCCAATTTAAGGGACTAAAAAAAACTAGAAAATTACTAATGTATCTTCCGTTCCAAACACGTCTTTCATTCATTACGGCTTCAAAAAAATCATCGCTTTGTCCCAAAATTGCATAGGTAAAATCATCACCTGAAGGATGGCAAAAAAAACCTGCTATTACATATAAGAATAATATTGCAAAACCAATAATATATAACCCTATTTTGTATTTATATTTCAGCTTTTTTCAAATAAATTTAATCAATCTAAAATAAATTTATGCATCAGTTCGTTTAGTATATTTCTATCTTTACAAAATAAAGATGTCTTTATGATAAACACAATTCTTTTTCTAGCGGTTTCTATATCTATAATATTAATTCTATTTTGGTTAATTTATAGAAAAAAAATTCGCAATAGATATAAAATTCTTATTAATATATTTTTATCAATATTTGTATTTTTAATTGTTTCTTGTTTCTCATTAAAATATTTAGATGTATTAACCAAGCATAATGAAACAATATCAGTGCCAAATTTATTAGGAATTCAGATTGATAGTGCCAAAGTTATATTAAAGGGTAATGGGTTAAATTGTATGATTAGAGATTCTGTTTATTCTGATGATTATCAAATGGGAATGGTCATCCGACAAGATCCAAAACCACATGCTGAAACTTTTCCAAGTTATGTTAAGCCAAGTCGAACCATTTATTTAACTATTGTTAAAAGAATAGAAGAATATAAACAGATTCCCGATTTACTTTCAAATGTAACTTCTAAAGATATTGGAAAGGCTAGGTTAGAAATGCTTGGTTTTAAAGTGGATTTTCTCTTAAAAGAGCATAAAGATAAAGATAGGGTACTAGAAATTTTACAAGGTCAAGATGTCGTATCTTTTGGAGACAGCGTTTTAAAAGGAACTGCATTAACTTTAGTTTATGGAAGTGGCGAAAAAGGTAAGCCCATTGAATTGCCAAATCTTAAAGGAAAAAGTATAGATTACGCGGCTCAATATTTAAATGAAATTGGTCTAGAAATTGAAATTTCATATGATAGTGTTTTTAATGAATCAGATTCGAATAATGCTGTAATCTACAGTCAGTATCCCAATCCTGAAAATTTAGAAAATCCTATCATTTTTCAAGGTAGCATTATACATGTTTATGCAAACCTTAAAACATCATTAGATAGCACAAATTTTAATATGAATTTAGATTCTAATCTAGACTCCATAAATAATAATGCATCAAATGAATAAATTAGTTCTAACTTTTTTTACTTTTTTAATTCATTTTTTAGTTTTTTCTCAAGAATATTTAGAGCCATTAAAAACTAATTATCAATTGATTCATCAAGACTTGAAGCCTTCTTATAATAGAACATCATCAGTTCAAAATAATGATTTTATTTATTTAACGGATACAGTCTTTTTACCTATAGTAGATGATTTTTCTACTGATAAATATAAAAAGTATGATGCAAATATCAATGATGTTTCAGTTTCGGATTCAATGTGGTATGCATTATTTGATACGGCTGGTAATTTAATTTCAAATTTCCAAACCTTCATGGGAGATACAACATATGAATATCATTACGATAGCGTTCAAATTAATGGTGTGGATACTCTTATTGAATACAGTATTCCATTGAATTCCAGTTTTCTTTATATTCAAAACATTTCTTCATATCCAATAACTGGTTCACTTGTTGAAGTTTGGCCAAATTTAACAGTTTATGATTCTTCTTGGACTATTGCTTCACCTGATTTAGCTATTGTTGGAAACAATCCTGATTATAATCAAGATTCATTAACTCTTTATTTTGTTCCTCCATTATCTGATGATTTAGATAAATTATGGTTAGACAATTCAACTTATAAAAACACTTCCTATCCTGTTAATCCCTTAACTATAGGGGTTGCTACATTTGATGGATTAAACAATAATGGATATCCCTACGATTTTAGTGCTTCTTCTGCTGTCGATTGGTCAGATGAATTAACTTCAAAACCTTTATTTTTAAATGCAGATAATTCAGGAAATTCCTATGATATTTCAGATTCTATTTATTTAACTTTTTGGTATCAGTCTGGTGGCATTGGCGAATCACCAGACTTATTCGATTCCTTACGTTTGGAATATTTTATTCCTAATCAAAATTATTGGAAAAGAATTTGGAGCACTGGTGGTTTCACAAGTGATGATTGGCTTTTTCAGCATTTTTTATTAGATGATACTTTGTATTTTCAGGATGGTTTTCAATTCAGGTTCAGTAATTATGGAAATCAAACAGGAAGTTTAGATCATTGGCATCTTGATTATGTTATTTTAGGTGCTAATCGATCATTCGCAGATACTGTAATGAACGATTGGGCTTTTCAATTTGAACCCACATCAATGTTACAAGATTATACTCACATGCCATGGAAACATTATAAGCAAGTTTCTCAATCAGTTACATTAAATGAAGTTGTTATTCCAAGTTATAATTCATCTATTAATAATAAATTTCTACAACCTGCAGCAATGGATTTATTTTATGATAATTCATTATTAACTTCAATTCCATATAACCCAACTTCTTTAAATGTTCCTGGATTATCAAACTTTGATATGATATATGATTTAGGCAATGGGTTTGAATTTAATACTACAGTTGCTGATACATTTGCTACTTTTGATGCTAGATTTTATTTAGCCACTAACACTACTCCAGAAAGATTAAGTGAAAATGACACCATTTATTATAGCCAAGAATTTAAAAACTTTTACGCATATGATGATGGAACTGCAGAAGCTGCATATGGATTGGTTAGTTCAGGAGCAGAACTAGCATATAAATTTGAGTTACCAACGGGGATTTCTGATACTATAAGATCTGTTCAAATTCATTTTTCCCCAAGCGTAAATGACGCTAGTAGTGATCCGTTTTTTTTACAGATATGGGAAGATAGTTCTGGTCAACCAGGACAGTTAATATATACTACTGATGATGTCAATTTACCCACTTTTTATTATCCAAAATATAACTTAGGAGTTAATGGGTTTTGTCAATATGAATTGCCATATAATGTTCCAGTTTCTGGAACTTATTACGTTGGATGGAGACAATCCACTGCAAACAGACTTAATGTTGGATTTGATAAAAATATCAATAGACAAAATGATATTTTTTACAAAGTAGGTTCAGGATGGAACAATACAATATTTGAAGGGGCTTTAATGATTCGTCCAGTTTTTGTATCACCTGCAGACAATTTAGTTAGCCATCCAACATTAAAAAGAACCTCAAATGTTAAATTATATCCTAATCCAACTCGAGATGTGTTATCAGTTTCAACTGATTTACCAATCAGGGAAATAGAGGTTTATGATTTACAAGGTCGAATAGTTTTTTCAATTATTTATTCAGATGGTTTTATAAATGTATCTGATTGGGATAATGGGATATATCTTGTGAAAGTTAATTTCAAAAATGGGAAGACCAATACGAAAAAGTTAATTATTCAGCATTAATAATGAGCGATAAATCATCAGAAATAGAAGATCAAGAGCCTGGGGATGAGCTTTTTGAGCATTATAATTACATTGCCGATAAAGGTCAAGAAAAGTTGCGGATAGATAAGTTTTTGATGGATCGCATTGCAAACACATCTAGAAATAAAATTCAAATAGCCGCTCATAATGGTAATATTTTAGTAAATAAAAATCCTGTTAAACCAAATTATAAGGTTAAACCTGATGATGAAATTTCTATTGTTTTGCCTTATCCAGTTAGAAATTTAGAATTAATTCCTGAAAATATTTCTTTGGAAATTACATATGAAGATAATGATTTATGTGTGGTAAATAAGCCTGCTAATTTAGTTGTACATCCTGGCTATGGGAATTATTCAGGTACTCTTGTTAATGGGTTGTTATATCATTTTGATAACCTTCCAGAATTGCCTTCTGATTATTTCGGCAGACCAGGTTTGGTACATCGACTTGATAAACACACTACTGGTTTAATGGTGGTTGCTAAAACTGAAAATACATTAACTCATTTAGCCAAACAGTTTTTTGATAGAACCACCTTTAGAAGATATCAAGCACTTGTTTGGGGCGATTTTGAAGAAGATGAAGGAACAGTTGATTTATACATTGGAAGATCTATAAAAAATAGAAAATTGATGGTAGGTTATCCAGATCAAGATCAAGGCAAACATGCCGTTACTCATTATAAGGTAATTGAACGATTTGGTTATGTTACTTTAATTGAGTGTAAATTAGAAACAGGCAGAACTCATCAAATTAGGGCCCATATGAAACATATCGGTCATCCACTTTTTAATGATTTAGAATATGGTGGTGATAGTGTTGTTAAAGGGACAAGTTTCACTAAGTATAAACAATTCGTAGAAAATTGTTTTCAATTGTTACCTGGGCAAGCTTTACACGCTAAATCTTTAGGTTTTGTTCATCCTAAATCTGGTCAAGAATTAATTTTTGATTCAGAATTACCATCTTATTTTCAAGAAGTTATTGAAAAATGGAGGCGTTATACAAGTGCAAAGTCTTAAAATTTTTGTTCAAGTTTTCAACAACTTGATGCCCTTTTAATTTCTCTTGCTATATTAGATTATTAGCATTTAATATGTACTTAATATTTGATACAGAAACTACAGGGCTTCCCAAAAAGTTCAATGCTCCAATTACGGATACTGATAATTGGCCGCGTTGTATTCAAATTGCATGGCAATTGCATGCTAGTGATGGTTCATTAATTGAACATAAGGATTTTTTAATTAAACCTGATGGATTTGAAATTCCATTTCAATCAGAACAAATTCATGGTATATCTACTCAATTAGCATTTGAAAAGGGATTGCCATTAATTGATGTGCTTGAACTTTTTAATGATGCATTGTCAAAATCAACTTGTATTGTAGGTCAAAACTTGAAATTTGACACCAACGTAATGGGGTGTGAGTTCCATAGGTTTAATGTTGAAAATAAATTACAAGACTTACCTGTACTTGATACTTGCACAGAAACAACAGCTAAGCTGTGCATGTTACCAGGAGGTAGAGGAGGTAAATTCAAATTGCCTACTTTATCTGAATTACATGTTCACCTTTTTAAAACTGAATTTAAAGAAGCCCATAATGCAACAGCAGATGTTGAAGCAACAGCAAGATGTTTTATAGAATTAATTAGAATTGGATCTTTTAGAAAAGATGAATTGTTATTGGATGATGAACAATATTCAGACTTTTTAGATAAGAACAAAAAAACAGTAGAACCTTTAGGGATTAAGCATGTTAACCTTTTTAATGAAAGCAAAAAACTCAAAAAGAAAAAACAGCCTGATTCTAAATCTGAAAATATAGATATAAAAAAAGTTGTAGCAGAATTACAAGATGTTCCTTTTTCTCATTTACACAATCATTCTCAATATTCAGTCTTACAATCTACTATTCAAATAAAAAATATCATTAATAGGGCTGTTAAACTGGGTATGCCAGCAGTTGCCCTTACAGATAAAGGGAATATGATGGCAGCATTTCAATTTATGGAAACTGCTCGATCATACAATAAAGGTGTCGAAAAACAAATTCAAGAATTAGAGGATCAACAAGAAATAAATGATGAGGAAATTAATAAGCTCAAGTCAAAAAAAATCCTTCCAATTTTAGGTTGTCAATTTAACATTTGTCATGATTTAAAAGATAAATCTTATAAAGATAATGGATATCAAGTTCCTGTTTTAGCAAAAAATAAAAATGGATATCAAAATTTAATTCGTTTATCATCAATGGGTTTTGTTGAAGGTTTTTATTATGTACCACGAATTGATAAAGAAACCATTTTAAAACACAAAAACGATATTATTGTTTCAACTGGTGGAATTTACGGAGAAATTCCACAAATGATATTAAATGAAGGAGAAACAAAAGCTGAGGAGGCTTTACTTTGGTGGAAAGAACATTTTAAGGATGATTTTTATATTGAGATTGTAAGACATGGGCTTGAAGAAGAAGATAAAGTAAATGAAGTTTTACTACGTTGGGCCGACAAACACAGCATTAAATATTTTGCATCTAATGAAACCTATTACCTTCATCAAGAAGATTATGATGCTCATGATATTTTATTGTGTATAAAGGATGGAGAACGAAAATCAACTCCAAAAGGAAGAGGAAGAGGTTTTAGATTTGGTTTTTCTAATAACGAATATTATTTCAAATCTCAAGAAGAGATGAAAACTCTTTTTGCAGATATTCCAGAAGCGATTAAAACTACTAATGAAATAATTGACAAATGTGAACCCTACAAACTTTCAGCTGATGTATTATTACCTGAGTTTGAAATTCCTGATGAGTTCAAAGATGTTAAAGATCTATCAGATAAGACATTAAAGTTAGGTGAAAATAATTATTTACGTCACCTAACCTATGAAGGAGCAAAAAAGAGGTATGATGACATCACGGATGAAATTAGAGAACGAATTGATTTTGAATTAGAAATTGTAAGGAATACAGGTTATCCAGGATACTTTTTAATTGTACAAGATTTCTGTAGTGCAGCTAGAGATATGTGCGTTTCAGTGGGGCCAGGTCGTGGATCTGCAGCAGGATCTGTAGTTGCATACTGTACAGGAATAACTAATGTTGACCCAATAAAGTATAATTTACTTTTTGAGCGTTTTCTGAATCCAGATAGAATATCTATGCCTGATATAGATATTGATTTTGATGATGAAGGTCGTGGTAGAGTAATACAATATGTAATTGATAAATATGGGTCAAGTCAAGTTGCACAAATCATTACATATGGCACTATGGCTGCTAAATCTTCTATTAGAGATACCGGGCGAGTGTTGGATTTACCATTACCAGACACAGATCGTTTGGCTAAATTGGTCCCAGATGTTAAGTTGAATAAGCTTTTTGGATGGTCAAAGGAAGAAAGAAAAGAAAAATTAAATGGTGATCAGTTAAAAAATGCAGAACAATTATTAGCTAAATATGAAGACAATGATTTAGAGGGCGAAGTTGTTCGTCAAGCTAAATTGGTAGAAGGTTCACTGAGAAACACAGGTATTCATGCTTGTGGAGTTATCATAACACCATCTGATATTAGAGATTTTGTTCCAGTAGCTTTAGCTAAGGATTCGGATATGTGGTGTACACAATTTGATAATGCTGTTGCAGAATCAGCAGGATTATTAAAAATGGATTTTTTAGGTCTTAAAACGTTAACACTTATAAAGGATACGGTTAAGATTATTAAAGCCATGTCAGGAAATTTTCTAGATATTGAATCCATTCCTTTAGATGATGAAAAAACATATGAATTATTTCAGAGAGGGGAAACAGTTGGTATTTTTCAATATGAATCTCCAGGAATGCAAAAGCATTTAAAATCGCTTAGGCCAACTGCCTTTTCTGATTTAATTGCAATGAATGCACTTTATCGTCCAGGTCCAATTGAGTACATCCCAAGTTTCATCAAAAGGAAACATGGAAATGAGGAAATCAGTTATGATTTACCTGAAATGGAAGAATACTTGCAGGAAACTTATGGAATTACAGTTTATCAGGAGCAAGTAATGTTGTTATCACAAAAATTGGCAGGTTTTTCTAAAGGTGAAGCAGATACATTAAGAAAAGCTATGGGTAAAAAGAGTTTTGACCTTTTGGCTAAAATGAAACCAAAGTTTTTAGAGCAGGGAAATGAAAGAGGACACGATACAGAAATTCTAGAGAAAATATGGAAAGATTGGGAAGCTTTTGCAGCTTACGCATTTAATAAGTCACATTCTACTTGTTATGCATTGATTGCTTATCAAACAGCTTATTTAAAGGCTCATTATCCTGCTGAATACATGGCAGCTGTTTTAAGCAACAACATGAATGATATTAAAACGGTTACGTTTTTTATGGAAGAGTGTAATCGAATGGGATTACCTGTGTTGGGACCAGATGTAAATGAGAGTTGGTATAAGTTTGCGGTTAATGATAAAGGGGAAATTAGATTTGGACTAGGAGCAATTAAAGGAGTAGGTGAAGGTCCAGTTAAAAATATTGTAGACCTTAGAAAAGCTGAAGGGCATTTTTATTCAATATTTGATTTTGTCAAAAAAGTCAGTCTTAAAGATTGTAATAAAAGAGTTCTTGAAAGTTTAACCATGGCTGGTGCATTTGATGGATTTAAAGGTTTACATCGTGCTCAGTATTTTCATGTTGATGAAAAACAAACGACTCTCATTGAAAAAGCAATAAAATTTGGTCATGCATATCAAGCCAATAAAAATTCTTCCCAGGTAAATATGTTTGAGTCATTAGGGGAATCTATTGAGTTGGCTGAACCTACAATTCATTCATCTGAAGAATGGAGTACATTTGAAATGTTAACTAGAGAAAAGGATGTAGTAGGTATATACTTGTCGGGTCATCCGTTACAAGATTATAAATTGGAATTAGAGTATTTTTGTGATATAAATCTTAAGGCACTTAAAGAACATCAAGAGCAATTGCCGGAGAAAGAGTATGCCTTTATTGCTTTAGCAAGCAGCGCATCTAATCTAGAAAGCAGAAGAGGAACAAAGTATGGAGTATTAGATTTGCAAGACATGGATGGCCAAATGGAGTTTAGATTATTTGGTGAGCAATATCTTAAGTATATGCATTTTTTAGTTCCTGGGAATTTCCTTTATATAAAAGGGAAAATTCAACAAAGACCCAAATACTACAAATCTGATGAATATCAAAAAGAATTTAGAATTCAACAAATAGAATTGCTTTCTGATGTTAGAGATAAATTGACAAATAATTTATTCATCAGATGGGATTATCGTTTACTTAAAAAAGAACAAATAGATGGTTTAAACAAATTATTTAAAAGTTATAAAGGAAAAAAGAAAATAACTTTTGAATTATTAGATCAAGAAACTAATGTGGTTATTACACTTAATTCAAGAAGCAAGACAGTTGAAGTAGCCAATGAAATGCTTGAAAAATTAAATGATTTTGATGGTTATTTAGGTTTTTCAATAAATAAATCTACTATGAATCAATATCTAAAAAATTCACAATTTACTTCAAATTCTACCGTTTCAAAGAAAGTAGAAGCATTAGTTGATATATAATTTTCATTAATTTTTATTCCATATTAATGTTTATTTATATTTGTTAAAAATATATTTAAATCATGGCATTAGAATTTACAGAAGAAAATTTTGAAGAATTAGCACTTAAATCAGATAAAGCAGTTTTAGTTGATTTTTGGGCAGAATGGTGTGGTCCATGCCGAATGGTAGGCCCTCATGTAGACGCAATCGCAACTGAATTTGAAGGAAAAGCTGTTGTAGGTAAAGTTAACGTTGATCAACATCCTTCAATTGCAGCGCAATTTGGTGTTAGAAATATACCTACTATTGTTTTTTTAAAAAATGGTGAATTGGTTGATAAAGTCGTTGGAGCTGTTCCTAAAGAACAATTAGAAGAAAAACTAACTGCTAATATATAATATTAGTTTTTTTAGATTTATAAGGGGCTTTTTGGCCCCTTTTTTATTTAAACAATTGAAAGCTACCTTGGAATTTAATGTTGTCAATGGTGTTTAATAACACATAAAAATAAGTTCCGTCACTCAAGTTTATACCACTATTGGTTCTTCCATCCCAATTGTTTTCATATGAAGAACTTTCATATACAACATTTCCCCATCTATTCATTATTTTTAATGAAAACCTGTCATTAATTCCTTGAACATAGAATAAATCATTATTCATATCATTATTTGGTGTAATAACATTAGGGATAACAATTGGTTCGGGCAGAATTTCAAGGTCAATGCATGCAGTATCAAAACAGTTATATTGATTACTTGCAATTAAACAAATGGTGTAATCTCCAACATAACTAAAAATATGATCAGGGTTTGTCAATGTGCTAGTTGAACTATCTCCAAAATCCCAAAACCAGTTAATAGAACTGCCGTCATTTATTTCTTCAAAGTATATTATAGAATTTGTTATTAATTCATTAGTAGTGTAATTTATTGATGTGGTATGGTAATTCCAATCAATAATAGTTAAGCTTATTGAATCAGAGCAGTTATTAGAATCTATAACCACTAATTCATATGCCCCTTGATTTAAATTATAGGCATTGATTTGAGTAGATATAGTGTCATTCCAAAAGTATTGAAAAGGCGATGTTCCGTTGTTTATTAATATATTTTCTATATATCCATTTCCTTGATTACAATCTTCGTTATATAAGCTTAATGTTGAAGTGTCAATTGATGGCCCTTCAACAAATGGGATATAGAATTTATTAGTATCCGAGCATCCAAAATTATCAATAGTAATTAAAGTGTAAGATCCGCTGTCTAAATTCATTTGATCTAAAGTTGATGATACTCCATTCCATTGAAATTGAAATGGACTAGAGGGCCCTGTTGCTATTAAGCCTGATATTGAGCCGTTATTTTGATTACACGCTTCGTAAGTAATGTTTAATGCACTACTATCAATGGTTGGGCCATCTAAATTTAAAATTTCAATTGAGTCTGTTGCTAATGAGCAACCCAATCCATCAGTTACTTCAAAAGTATAGAATCCAGCACTTAAGTTTGTAGTATCTATTGAGTTAACAATAGAGTTGTTCCAAGTTAAAACAATAGGAGATAGCCCACCAGAATATGTTATGCCATTTATGCTGCCATCAGATGATAAACAATGTTCATCAAAAACTGTCATTGAATTTGTGTCAATTTGTATGTCAGGTACATCAATACAAAATTGGTGAGTATTGTAAGCTGAACCAGTAGCGGCTGTAAACCCCCAATATACCATTGAATTTCCACCAAATACATTATTTACAATGTCACCAACATAGTTAAGTACTAAAACACTATTGTACAAAACACTTAGAGTATTAGTAGTGCTGTTCCAAATAATTCTTAAGTCATCATCTAAGCAGTCTTCTATTTCTCCTAAATCATAAGGCCCAGCTACATTATTAGTCGAAGAGTGATTAAAATTTCCATTTAGATTTATGGATATGTGATCATTAAAAGGATCACCATGAGCAGTATTTTGATAAGTGTCTATGTAAACCCCAACAGAAGGGCTAACTCCACCAAGTCCCATTCCACCACCTGCTGATCCTATGCTTGTGCTGATAGATTGAAGCGCAAAAACCATTCCATCTGCCCCTGTCCATTGACTAGTATTGTTACAGCCCAAATTTACAGTGAAACTATAATCAAAAGATTGGTTTAAATCAATTTGATTTATGTTCCAAACTGAACCAGATTTATTTGGAAGATTAGGATTTAGTTGGTAGCATTTGCAATTAAGAACAGTTGCATCACCATTTATTTGAAATTGAGAATAGAAACTGTTATTCCAAAAAAGTATAAAAAGAATGGATAATAGATAAAAAAATATGTTTCTATATGTTATCATTTCTACAAAACTAACAAAAATTACATGTTTTATAAGGGTTTTATAAAAGCTAATAATACTAAAATCTATAGGCTATAGTAGACAAAATATATTCAAATACATACATTTGTTCAACTTTAGATATTTATCATGAAAATTGCTTTGATAGGTTATGGTAAAATGGGAAAAATGATTGAAGAGGTTGCTCTTGATCGTAGTCACCTCATTTCTTCAATTATTGATAGTGAAAATTGGCATATTTCTCAGCTTGAAGATTGTGATATAGCTATTGATTTTTCTGTTCCAAATGCTGCTGTAGAAAACATATATAAATGCATTAACAATAATGTTCCTATTGTTGTTGGTACAACTGGGTGGTACGAAAGTTGGGAAAATGTAAAAAATGAAGTCATTTTAAAAAATGGATCTATATTAACAGCTACAAATTTTTCAATTGGAGTTAACATTTTTTTTGAAATAAATAAAAAGCTTGCTTCGTTAATGAATAATCAAACCAGCTATAGTTCTATGATTCAAGAAACGCATCACACTGAAAAAATAGATTCTCCTAGTGGAACAGCTATTTCTATAGCTGAGCAAATGATTCAAAATATTGATAGATATAAAAATTGGAAAGAATCTAATAATGTTGATTCTCAAACTTTAAAAATAATAGCAAAAAGAGAAAAAGATGTCCCAGGAACTCATCATGTTGTATATAAAAATGATATTGATGAAATCTCAATTGAACATAAAGCAATAAATAGAAAAGGTTTTGCTTTAGGTGCTGTTATTGCTGCAGAGTTTTTGGTTGATAAAAAAGGGGTTTTTAACATGAATGATGTTTTAAAATTTTAAGATGATAGCAAAAATATTATTTGACTCTATGGTGCTCATATACATGGGTTCATTATGGATGATTTTTGAAAAAGCTGGTAGAAAAAAATGGGAAGGTTTTATCCCAGTCTATAATATATATGTATGGTTAAAAATCATAAAAAAACCATGGTGGTGGATATTCTTTTTTATTATTCCATTCGTGAATTTAGTTGTTGCAGTTGGGTGTAATGTTGAAACAGCTAGGCTCTTTGGTAAATATTCAGTTAAAGATACTTTATTGTCAATTTTAATGCCATGGTATTATATACCTTATTTAGCATTTAATAAAAAGCTCGTTGTAGAATCTCCAACAGATTGGACAAAAAGTGAGGATAAGGCCAAACGTTTTTTACATGATCACCTTACTTTATTTTTTATCGCCCCTTTTGTTGGACATGCATTGTATACCGTATTTAGGTTGATGGGTTCAAAAGATAAAATCAATAAAAAAACAATGACATGTGAGTGGACCAATGCTTTAGGATTTGCTATAGTTGCAGCATCAATTATTAGATCTTTCTTTTTTGAAGCATTTACTATTCCAACTGGTTCAATGGAAAAAACAATGAGGGTAGGAGATTATCTTTTTGTAAATAAAATGAAATATGGAGCTAAATTGCCTCAAACACCTATTTCTATCCCTTTTGTTCATAATAGAATACCTGGCACCTTCATTCCTTCTTTTGTAGAATGGCTTTCAATGGATTATTTTAGGCTACCAGGTTATGGTGAAATAGAACCAAATGATATAATGGTTTTTAACTGGCCTGTAGGTGATTCAGTTATTTTACATGACGGAGTAATTGCTCATGATTATTATGCTATTCTTAGAGATGAAGCATATAGGTCCTGCTCTAGAGATCTGGGAGAAGAAGAAATTGATAATTATGGAAACAAAAGATACAAGCTCAGTCCAGATGATTATCAAGCTTATGAAGCTAAGTATATGAAAAGCACAAGATCAAATATCATTTCTGGAGGAGGGTTGTCTAATTCTCCAGTAGGAATGATAAACAAAACAGCTGGTATAGCTACTTTACCAATTGATAAAAAGGAAAATTATATTAAAAGGTGTGTTGGTCTGCCAGGTCAAAAAATTGAAATAAAAAACAGCAGGATTTCTATAAATGGTGAAGAAGAAACATTAGGAGAGGAATATATTTTTAACTATCATTTTTATACTGACAAACTTCAAGGTTTTGATAAAAAATCTTGTCAAAAACTTTTAGAAGAGTTTGAAATTTATTCTGATCAAATTAGGCCAGATAAATTAGATCTTGAAGATGATATACATTACACTGTGACATGTTCTCCAAGCACTTATAAACTAATCAAAAGTAGATTAGAAAGAGATGGTGTTTTAGATACTTGTTTTATAGAGGATTATCCTGCTGGTTATGATTATTTCAAAAGAGGAAATTATTTTCCAATTTTCCCTAACCATCCAGATTTTAATTGGTCTAGAGATAATTTTGGCCCGTTGTATATCCCAGAAGCTGGAAGTAAAATTGAACTAACTAAGGAAAATTGGATACTATATAGAAGAGCAATAGAAGTATATGAAGGCAATAAAGTGTCTAAAAAAAATGGTTCCATTTATATAAATGATGAGGTTTCAACTCATTACACGTTTAAGCAAAATTATTATTGGTTAATGGGTGACAATAGACATGGTTCAGCAGATTCAAGATTTTGGGGGTTTGTCCCTGAAGATCATGTGGTAGGAACAGCTTCTTTTGTGTGGTTCTCCAAACATCCTGAAACAGGAATAAGGTGGGATAGAATATTTTCTTTTGTTAAATAATGAATGTCCTCCTACAATCTGTTTATGCTGGAAATGTAAATTACTATGCTGCTTTAGTGAAAGCAAAAAGTGTTTTAATTGATGTTAATGAACATTTTTTAAAACAATCTTACAGAAATAGATGTGTAATTGCGGGAGCTAATGGGGCCCTTAATCTAATTGTTCCTGTTTTACGACAAAAAGGAAAAATGAAATTAAAAAATGTCAAAATTGACCATTCTCAAAATTGGCAAAAAATTCATTGGAAATCTTTAGAAAGTGCTTATCGAACTAGCCCATATTTTGAGTTTTATGAAAGTCAATTTAAGGGAATTTTCAATTCTAATAAATACTCTTTATTAGTGGATTGGAATTTTGCTATTCATGAAGCAATTTGTTCTTGTTTAAAACAAGAGTTCAATCACAAAAAAACAGATGATTATTATCCTGAAATAAAAAAATTTGAGGATTTAAGAGAAAAAATTCATCCAAAAAAAGGCTATACCTCACATTGTAAAATGAACCCATATCCTCAAGTTTTTGATGATAGAATGAAATTTATTCCGAACTTAAGTGTTTTAGATTTATTGTTTAATGAAGGTCCTTATGCTATTCAATGGTTGTTAGCGTAGAAAACCCACATGCATCAGTAATGACCTTTTGAACATTTGTCCTAATGTTCATTGTAATTAACTTTCTGTTTTCTGCATCAGGGTAGACTCTATTTGATAGAAAAACATAAACAATGCCGCTTTCAGGGTCAGCCCAAGTTAAATTACCTGTAAAGCCAGAATGACCAAAACTTTTGTTTGAAGCACAGCCGAAACATGTAGGGCCACCAGCACCATTTATTACTGGTTTATCAAAAGTTATTCCTCTTCTGTTTCTATTGGACTTAACAAATGGAGCTGTTGCATAATAATCCATAACATTAGGATCAATTAGAGTATCTTCTCCGTAAATACCTTTATTTAAAAACATTTGCATTACTACAGCTAAATCTTGAGCAGTTGAAAATAGTCCAGCATGACCTGAAACTCCCCCCATTAAAGCAGCACCTTGATCATGAACATCACCTTGAATAAGTTGGTGCCTAAAACGCATGTCATTTTCGGTGGGGACTAATCTGTTTAGTTCCCATTTTTCTCTTGGATTATAACCTATATTGTAAATTCCAAGTCTATCATAAAGCAATTGGGAGTAATCTTGCTGTGATTTATTAGTTATAGTTGGAATAATCTCATTTACTAAATAAAACCCTAAATCACTGTATTTATATCTTTTAATTGGTTTTATTTTTGAATTAACAATACGATTTAAAATGGTATCTCGGTAAGAGTTTAAAATATATAAGTCATTTGCAACTCTATTTTGATGAGTTGGGGTTTTGATTTTGCTATATAGATTTGAAGATGGCTTCCCGTTTTCTAAAGTTTTTAAATGAAACGGAATCCAAGAAACTAATCCAGCTTGATGGGTAAATATTTGTTTTAAATTTAAATTTTCAAAGTTAGTAGAGTCAACTAGTTCTGGTATATATGTTCCCAAGGTAGAATCGACATTAAATAATCCATTGGATTGAAGATTCATTAAAATAGCTGATGAACTGGCAATTTTAGTAATGGAAGCTAAGTCATAAATATCATCATTAGTTACCTTTTTAGACAAACTATCATAAGTATGATTTCCATAAGATTTATTTAAAAAAACATATCCATCTTTTGCAGCTAGTATTTGACAGCCAGGAAATGCCTTTGCCTCAATTGCTTCATTTATTATAGAATCTATTTTAAGCAATCTAGGTTTAATGCTTCTTGAAAATGAATTATGAAATGAAAGTCTTGTTTTAATTGTTTTTAAGCCATATCCAATGTCGTATTCATTGTTTATTTTTTCTTTTAGTTTTCCATTACATGGTATACCTCCAAATGTAAGTTCAGCAGCACTTGATTTGATATCATTTGTTTTCCCTGAACCTAAGATTAGAGCATTAATTTTAGTAATTAAATTAGTTGATTCAAGTTGTTTTTTATCGCCAAAAAAATGAAAAACAATATTGTTTTCATCTGCTAATAAAGAAATCATCGCATCAATTTTCATATCAATACTGTCAGCATTAACAAGAACTAAATTATATTGATTTAATTCTTCAATCATAGCATTAATTACTTTTTTAGATGAGAAGGTATTAAAGTGGTAATGCGTTATTTTAGCATAATTGTTTAGTGAGCTTTCAAATGACTTATGTTCAGAATTACCTAAAGAAAGAGATGCAATTTTTAATAAGTTTAATTTTTTTAAAGGGATTAATTCATTTTTATTTTTTAAAACAATTAAATCTGTTGTTTCTTCAATAGCAATTGAATTTTGAAAATTAAAATTTCTGTTATTAGCAAAATTTATTTTGTCAATTGATAGAAAAATTATTATTAGTATGATCGTTTTTATTATATTCAATGTAATTGCTTTTATTATGAATTTTAATCAAATTTTAAGCCAATATTAATTTTTTTTCATTTAAAATATATAGCATCTGTTAATAGATAAGAAAATAGTGTTGTTAATAAAGTTCAAAATTAGTTTTGTTATTATTTTTTGTGTTTTTAATCAAATAGTATTCTCTCAAGATTTTACAATTAAACATTTTCCTCCTCAATTTCAAGGTCTTAGCGCAAATTGCAATGAAATGATTCAAGATATTAATGGATATTTATGGATATCAACAGATGATGGTCTTTGTCGGTTTGATGGTGAAGTATTTAAATTATACACTACAACTGAGGGGCTAAAAAGACATGAAGTTACGTCAATTGCTGAAGGCAATAATGGTGAAATTTTTGTTTTTACAAGGGGAGGGGTGTCATTAATTAAAGATTTTAAACCGGTTAATTCTGAATTAGATGATTTGCCCTTTTTTGGTAAAAAAAAGATTATAAATGTTTATTATGACAAGAAATCTGATTTTATTTATTTAGTTTCTGATAAAGAAAATCAATTACATAAGTACGATAACATAAATAATGTTCTTCATCAAAATATTAATAATTGTATTTTAAGAAAGATTGATATTGATTCAACAACATTTATTATTACGAAATCATTTGATTCTGAATCATTATTGTCAATAAAAAATAATGATACTGTAGTAATTACATCTAATGCAGATGAGATCTATGATGTTTTAAAATTAAATGAAATTATTTACGCTTTAATTGATGGTGAATTGTACGAAATTAAGAATCAAAAAATTATAAATAAAAAGTTTTTTATTAATGGATTTGATGCTAAAATAGAATTAATTGAAGTAGTGAAAGATGCCATTTATTTTGTTTCAAAAAATATTCTATATTATTATAATGGATTAGCTGTTAAAAAAGTTTTAAACGGTACTAATTTCACTCGAATAAAGTCACTTTTTGTTGATAATGAAAACAATCTTTGGGTTTGTACAGATAATGGAATTTTAAAAATTAATATCTCTCCATTTAATGGATATGATTCTAAAAATCATCTATATGGAGTTCCAACCAAAATTCATCGAGATAGACAAGAGAAACTATGGGTTTCAACTCTAGATGGTTTATTTTATAAATATGATACAAGTTCTTTTTTTAATCAAGTTTTAAATGATCGGGTTTATAATTTCACCATTTTAAATAATGATAATATTCTTTTTTCCTCAATAAAAAATGGCAAATATTATTTAGGAAAGTTCAATCAAAATTTAAATAAATCAAATAAATTTTTGATGAAATCCGAAAAAATAGGAAATAGAACATTACAATACATTAATCAAAAAATTATTACTTCTGAGTTTTCTTTTTCAAGAGATTTGAAAGACAATGTTTTAGTTGTAGGGTTAAATAATAATTTAATTATTAATCTAGATAGTAATCTACAATTAACAGAATTTTTTGATGAAAAAAGATTGGGTAAAGAAGATTGGATTCCATCATTATTTTGTCATAGTAATGGAGATTTATGGTTTAGGTCAAGTTCAGGAGCAAAAAGGATTCGAAATTCAAAAGTTAAAAATTTCAAATTAGATAAAAATGGTTTTTATGGTTTCATAGAGGATGAAAGTGGTAATTTAATTGCTGTCTCAGATGTAGGACTAACCTATATATATTTGGATAAGGGAGACATTAAAAACTACAAACATTTTAATAAAACAAATGGACTTTCAGAAAATTCTATTTACACTTTTTCTTATTTAAACAATAAAGATTTATTGTTGGGAACCTCAAGAGGCTTAAATAAAATAATTGATTTTACAGATTCTTTAAATGCACAAAAGTTGGATGTAAAGTTCTTTGATAAAAAAGATGGTCTTATTGGTGTTGATTTTTATAAGAATGCATCTTTTTTAGATAAAGACAGTTCAGTTTGGATGGGTACCTCAGAAGGGTTAATACATTACTTTCCTAAAAAAGATGTGTCAAATAAAGTACCTCCAAATTTATTTTTAGAAGAAATAAAATTTCAAAATACTTCTCAAAAATCATGGAGTTTAATAAATGGTGATTTTGATAAAATTAAAAATGTAAATACCCCTTTCTTTTATCATTATCAAAATGATTTGACTTTTGATGTGAAGGCCATTTCTACTTCTAATCCAAAAATGTTAAAATACTCATATTATTTAGAAGGTGCTGAACCTAAATGGAATGAGCCTACAACGTCTTCGTTTTCAAGATACACCAATTTAGCTCCTGGAAATTATGTATTTAAATGTAAAGCAATTAGAACATCTGATGGCGTTGAAAGCAAAATTTTAACATATCCTTTTAAAATTGATTCTCCTTTTTATTACAAAACATGGTTTTATATACTAATAATTTCTGGATTTGGTTTGCTTATATATTTGTTCGTATATGTTAGAGAAAAGCAACTTAAACAAATAAATAAATCTTTAGAAAGAAGAGTAGTTTACAGAACAAAACAGTTAGATGATGAAAAGAAAACTGTTGAAAAACAAAATGAGTTAATTACAAAAAGCATATCCTATGCAAAACGCATTCAGTATTCAATTCTTCCAAAAGTAGAATTGATGGATGCTTTTTTTACAGATCATTTTATTTATTATAAGCCTAAAGATATTGTTGGAGGTGATTTTTATTGGTTTAGATCTTTTGATGATTTAGCAGTTATTGCAGCAGTAGATTGTACTGGTCACGGAGTTCCAGGTGGTTTTATGACTATGATGGGCAGTTTATTACTTGATAAAATTGTCCATAAAACCAATTTAGATACTTCTAAAATTTTGTATGATTTAAATTCAGAAATCATTAGAGTTCTGAGACAAGAATATGAAGGTTCTATGCAGGATGGAATGGATTTGTCTATTTGTTTAATAGATAAGAAAAAAAGTGAAATTCATTTTAGTGGGGCCAGAAATGGGGTGTATGTTTTTGAAAATAATGTGGCAAAACATTATGAAGCTGATTTGATACCTGTTGGTGGTTTTCATAGTAAAAAAAGCAAAGAATTGCACAGAGAATATTCTCAACAAAAAATATCAATTAATAAAGATAGTTGGGTATTTATGTATACGGATGGATATATTGATCAATTAGGTGGCGATAAAATGAGGTCTATGGGCATGAAATTATTTGAAGTGGCAATTAAAGAAGCTATTTCTTTAAGTTCAAAAGAGAGTCGCGAAGAGCTATTACAAATGAAATATGATAATTGGAGAAAAAATATTCCACCTATTGATGATGTACTTCTAATAGGTTTTAAAATTTAACTGCCAATAAATTCAAATGGTACATTTAAAATGGCTTCCAATTCTTTTCCTCTGTCAAACATGATGATATGATCATTAGGGTAGTTCCAAATTACTTTTCCATCTATTTTATCATCTTCTAGCTTAGATAGTATTTGAATGAATTGTTTAGCAGATGATGAATTGAAATAATTCAGATTAAAGTCAATAGTAATTGATTTATTTGAGCTCAAAAAATTATCTATCCAATCTTTAGTTGGTTGATAAAAGTCCATGGCATCTTCCATCATAGATATTCCCGAAATAGAAATACTTCCGTTATCATCGAAGTTTATTGTTGGTTCACTAAATTCATTCATAGTTTTTTATTTTTAAATTTAAATATAAAATGGAATTAAAACTCCTGCGGTAAGGTAAAATCCTATATCATCAGTTATTATTTCGTAATCAAAATTAGAATGGTTATATCGCCTTACATCTATTAGTCCAACACCAGCATTTTTAGTGTCAGTTAAAGCATTCTCTTTTAAAGTAGTAAGGTATATTTTTTGAAGTTCATCTTTGTTAAAGTCATTTAGCTTGTCAAAGTGTTTTTCAACTTTACTAAACTCGCCATTTTTTATATAATTTCCAGTTGATAAATAAAAACCACTTTCATCTTTCATTAAACAAAAAATACCTTCAATTTCTCCATTTATACTTTTTCCATGTCTGGAAATGTTTTGAATTAATTCAACGGCAGTATGAAAAATTCTATAATCGTTAAATTCTTTATTTTTACTAGATTCTTTCGTGTTAGATTGAATAATACTTAAAATGGCATTTGCATTTTCTTTTTTAAAGTCACCTTTGAAAAGAAAAACAATATCATTTTTATTTATTGAGTTAAATAAATCAATATTATCAACTATATCTATTTTATCATAGTCTTGAATAGTTTCTTTTTTGTTTACTGAAAAATCTAACTGATATTGAAATAAATTATTTTCTTGATTAATGGGCGAAAATTTATATTGAATTGGATTTCCAGACTTTCTAGCCATTTGAATTAAGCCGAGTCCGGCTCCTCCTTTCTCAGAAAATAATCCAGATTTTAGAATTTCTAAATAAAGTTTTTTTAATTCTTTAGAATTGCTTTGGTTAATGTTTTTTAATTTATCAACTAAAAGATTAGAACTAGTTAAGTCAATAAGATTTGATGAAAATATATGAAGATTTTCTTCTACACTTCTTAAACCAAACATTTCATAATTAATTTCATCTTCTTTTTTGTAACGAACAATATTTTGAAAAACCTCAACCATTAAAAATGATAAGTTTTTTTTAACTCCAGAATGTTCTTCGTGATCAGTAAGTTGAACGAGTAATTCAGTGAAGCTATCACTAAATAAACCTGCGTAAAAAAGAGAAACTAGATCATTTCTCAATTCCTTTTTATACTCATATATCTTATTAAGATGTTTCAAATTTTAAAAGAATGGTATTTTACTTTAAACATACTAAAAAAAATAATTTTATTGAACAATAATCTTTTTAATTAACCTTTCATTTTTCGTTTCTATAATCATAAAATATATTCCAGATTGATTTATAGTAATTGAGTTTCTGTTTGAATTGTAATTTACTGATTCAGTTTTATTGAGTAGTTGACCTTTGCTGTTAAATACCCTAATGTTATTAATTTTATCTGAGTGTTTTATTTCAATTTCTTGATTAGATTGAACTGGATTTGGATATAAAACAACATCTTCATTTTTAATATTACTTAAACTTGTAACCTCGTTATTTATATAAAAACTTTCAGATATAGTGTTGCCAAAATTCCCATTTCCATTAACTATAGTAGCATTAGTAAAATCTTTAATTGTCCAAGATCCATTAGCTCCCATTCCATTACCTCCACTATCTATTATTGTAAATTCATAACATTCAAATAAAAATAAATTCAAGATTTGATTAATAGTAGTGTTTGCATCCACCCCACCTCCACTTGGGTCACAATTATAAGGACCTCCGCTGTATAAAATTAATCCGCTAGGTGCTGTAATTTTCCATGTTGTTTCGTTGCAAAAATCATCTAAATTTAAAGTTAATGTTAGTGGTGATGTAGCATTAGGTGTGCAAGACGGTGTTCCAAGTTTAAGAACATATGCATCAAAATCTCCTATAGAAGTATTGTTGTTTGTTGTAGGGCCTGGGTTAAAATCAACTTCATTTTGGAAATCACCACAAATTAAATAATTGCCTTGATTATCTAATGTGAAATCATTCACGCAGTCATCTCCAACTGAGCCTAATGTAATGGCGTTAATGAAATTCCCATTTTCGTCTAATTTTTGAATTATAATATCCATAAATCCATTGCTAGTAATAGTTTGTGATGCAGTTCCGGGATTAATGTCCGAAATACCTCTAAAAAATCCAGCAGTTAAGACATTTCCATATTGATCTACTTTAATGCTGTTTCCTCTGTTAAAATTGTTGTTTCCAAAGCTTTTAACCCATGTGAAATCCCCAAGATTAGAAAGCTTTAAGGTATACACATCTTCATAACCTATTGATGATAGGTTGTAACTGCCATTGTTGGGGTCAAAATCTACAGTTTCACTAAAATAACCTGTTAAGTATACATTTCCATAGCTGTCCGTTTCAATATCTGTTGCACCATCGTTTCCATTTCCACCAATTGATTTTGTAAAAATCATATTTCCAGAAAAATTAAGTTTTTCTATAAATATATCTTCATTTCCATTAGATGTTAAATTAGTTACGCTATTGGTTGGGTTAAAGTCAGCTGTTCCTTCAAACGTTCCAGTTATGTATACAAATCCAAAGTTGTCAATTGATAGGCTGGTGGCAACGTCATTATCACTTCCCCCCATTGTGTTAACACTTGAAAAATTGCCTAAAAAGTTTAATTTCAATACATAAATATCTTCTCCACCAGCAGATGTTTTTGAACTAGTTCCTGCTCCATCATTAAAGTCAACTGTACTTCTAAATGATCCGGCTATCCATACATTTCCAAATGAGTCTACCGAAATGGCATTTCCATAGTCAAAATTACTTCCACCAAAGCTGTAACACCAACCAAAATCTCCATTCATATCAAGTTTTAATACGAAAGCATCATATTGCCCATTAGACGTTTTGTTTTCTGTACCTGAACCAGGATTAAAATCTACAGTCCCTTTAAAAACTCCAGTAATGTAAACATTTCCACTGTTGTCTATTGCTATGTCTTTTCCGTAATCAAAATTACTTCCTCCAATTGTTTTTGCCCACTCTAAATTTCCATTGGAATTGAATTTTTGAATATAAATATCACTTTCACCATTTGAAGTTATCACTGAGCTTGATAAACCAGGATCTATATCAATAGTGTTTCTAAATGAACCGGTAACATAAACGTTGTTGTTTTGATCAGATACTACAGCATTGGCGTGTTCAACGCTATAACTTCCAATAGAGTTACACCAATGGTATTCTTGAGTAATGAAAACGTTGAACAGCCCATTTAAATAAATAAAACCAATCAGTACAATTTGTTTGAAAAGGCTCACTTATTTTTTTGATTTAAAATTTATTAATGTTGAATAACTATTTTTTGTTGGATGTTTTCTTTATTTGATTTTCCAATTATGATATATTGACCGTTTTGTAAGTCATTTATATCAATAATAAATGGAGATTGATTTGGTGAATATCTTGAAACCAATCTTCCAGACATATCAAAAATATCAATTTCATAAATAGCTAAGCTTTGGGGCCAAAGTACTGAAACTATATCTTTAGCAGGGTTAGGGAAGCACCACCATTTAGCATTACTTTCTTCGACTCCAACACTGTAGGTATAAGGGCTAGTAACATATTTGCAACCAGTGGTTAAATCTAAAATCATAGCACTATAATCGCCACTGTTTGTTGGGCTAAAAGTAGTTGAGTTTGCACCAGGAATTAATATACCGTTTTCATACCAACTTACTGAATGCCCTACTGGAATAACCGTATATAAATCTAAATTAGCATTCATATCAATTGAGTAGCTTATGGATGGATCACAATAAACTATATATATGCTGTCTGAAATGGAAGAACATCCAAAACTATTGTATGCAATTACGTAATAATTACCAGTACTCATGATGGTGTCTATTGGATCAGAATGTCCTGCTATCATGTTTGAATCTAAGTACCATTGTAAAATAAATTGTGAAGAATCTGTGTACACAATGTAGTTTGCAGAATCGTATACAATATTAGGAATTCCAGGGCTATTGCCTACAGAAATTGTATCGGCACTCTGTACAGATGGAACAGGGTTAACTTGTTGATAACCGATTACTGTAGATACTGTTGCATTTGAACCTGCAGTACAATTGGAGCAACTAACAAAGTTCATAACATGCGTACCTAGGTTATCATCAGAACCAAAAACAACTTCAGATTGATTACAAGTTGCAGCTGTTTGATCACCATCAAAAACAGTTAATTCATAGTTTTTATTAGGGTCAAGATTTATATTTACTGGCCATGTTATTGGGTCGTCTTCATTGCATTCAATTGAAGATTGATAGATTAATGTTCCATCTTCATAGATAATAAAATAAGGGTCAGGATCATTTCCATTTGTATAAACAAATGGTATGTATTCAGGTCCCCAACCACCACTTATGTTTTCAATGGTGACTTCAGTCAGCGTATATACATCTAGTGTGTCAATGTTTGAATAAGCAGTATAACTGATGGGGTAGCTGCCTGGATTTGTATAAGTTTGCGTTGGAGGAGTTTCTAAATTACTAGATTGACCGTTTCCAAAATCCCATTCGTATAAAATTAAACCAGGATTGTTGTTTGTGAAGTCAACATCTAGAGGGGCACATCCAACACCTGTACTTGAAGTAAAACCTGTGTTTCCAACAGCTGCACTGTTAATGGTAAGACTTATTTGGAAATCAATGGGAATATTATCGATGTTTTGACCAGAAGCAATTACATCAACTAAAATGCCTACATCAATATCAAATGTTCCAGTTGTTAGAGGAGCTCCAAAAATATTAATACATCCATACTGATTGTTTTGAGGATTGTAATTGCATCCGTTAGAAGAATTGTTGCAAATCCAGTCTAAACCAACAGGAAGAGCAATACTTATTATTTCAAAGTTTTGTATGGTTGCACCCATTGTATCTAATGGCATAACAAAGGTTATGTCTTCAGAATAGGCTTGTCCTGCATATCCATCAGGAAGGGGATTAGGATATATTCCAGGAGCAGTATAGGTGTAATCAATAGTACATTGTCCTGTACTATTGTTGATTATGGAAAAAGAAAATAAAAGGCAAAAGATGTAAGGTGAAAACTTCATTTGTTATGTCTAAATTACTACTCTGAAAACAACAAGTTACAAATTAATTTCAAATGAGTTGTTTTTAAAGTAAATCTAATTAGTTGAAAAATATAGGCATTTTGTTAATTTGAGTGTTAGCATTAAAATTATTTAATTTTGATAATTGACTGCTAACATTTTCTAAAAGTAAGTCAATTTCATTTTCTGATTTTAATTCTAATTTTTCTTTAATATTAAATAATTTAAAGAAACTTTCTAAAAATGCTATTTTTTCAAAAATGCTCATAATATGAATTTACAATAATACTATGTAATAATTATACCAATTTATTTGAGTTTACTTTTTTTGGGTTTGAAAGGATTAAATTAAAGGATGAATTAAATGATTTCTTTATGAATTTTAACAATTTTATTTTTAGTTTCTTGTTTCAAACTCTCAATGTCATTAAATTTTTTGCTTTCTATTATTTGACCAAAATTTATTTTTATAATTCCTTTTTTTAGACGAAAACTACCAGGTTTATTAATGCTATAAGATCCTTCAATTGCAATTGGAATAATGTTAATGTTATTTTGTTTAGCAATAAAAAAACTTCCTTTTTTAAAAGGTTTGATGTTTCCATCAATTGATCTTTTTCCTTCAGGGAATGTTACAACATTTCTTCCATTTAAAATTAATTCCCCTGCATTGTTCATGCTTTTAATTGCACTTTCTCTATTTGATCTATCTACAAAAATCATTCCTGCTAATTGCATATACCATCCAAGGAAAGGTATTTTTTTTAATTCTTTTTTAGCAATAAAATAAATGGGTCTATCTAATGATACGTAAAGAGCAATAATGTCAAAATTAGATTGGTGGTTTGCGCAAAAAATTACAGGTTTAGTTATTTCATTTAGTTGATGATTGTTATGAGATTCAATTTGAACACCAACAATTTTACATATTACCTTAGCCCAAAGGTTTTTACAAAACCAGAAGCCAATTTTTTTAGAAAAAACTAAACATATTCCTCCTAAAATTGCAGTGTATATTGTGCAAAAAGAAATCCCAATTAATTGAAAAAAATTTAGTACAGACATGGGTCTGTAAGTAAAGAAAAATAAATGAAAAACTCTTTATGTAGAATTATCATGCATTAGTATTTAATACTTCTTCAGAATGGTATTCTCCTGCATCTAATTTAACTTTTATTTTTTTGAAAATATCAATGGTATATTCTACATCTTTTAAAGAATGAGCAGCAGTAGGGATTAGTCTAAGTAAAATCATTCCTTTTGGGACTACAGGATAAACCACAATTGAACAAAAAAGATTATGATTTTCACGAAGGTCAAATGTAAGGTTTGTTGCCTCTCCTAAAGTACCACTTAACATAACAGGTGTTACACAAGTATTGCTATTTCCTAAGCTAAATCCAGCATCTTTAAGCCCACCTTGAAGAGCATTGGTAATGGTCCAAAGTTTTTCTCTTTGCTCTTTGCCTTTAAGAAGTTCCAATCTTTTTAATGCTCCTATAACAAGTGGCATTGGCAATGATTTAGCAAAAATTTGAGATCTCATATTATATGCTAAATAGTTAATTACATCTTCAGTACTACATACAAAGGCTCCTACACTAGCCATTGATTTAGCAAAAGTTCCAAAAAGAACATCAATTTCATCTTGAACTCCTTGGTGTTCGCCAGCTCCTTGTCCTTTTTCACCTAAAGTTCCAAAACCATGAGCATCATCAACAAATAATCTGAAATCATATTTGCCTGATTTTCTAAATTCAACAATTTCTTTAAGCTTCCCTTGGTCACCACTCATTCCGAAAACACCTTCTGTTACAACTAAAATCCCACCACCAGATTGCTCAACAAGTTTAGTAGCAACAGCCATTTGTTTATCAAAACTATCCATATCATTGTGAAGAAAAACTTTTCTTTTTCCCTGATGAAGTCTTACTCCATCAACCATGCATGCATGAGACTCGCTATCGTAAACAATAACATCGTTTCTTCCTACTAGTGCTTCAATTGCTGACATACATCCTTGATATCCAAAATTAAGAAGGTACCCAGCTTCTTTGTCCATGAATTTTGCTAATTCATCTTCTAATTGTTCATGTTCTTTTGTTTGACCTGACATCATTCTTGCACCCATTGGATAACCCAATCCCCAATCTCTAGCAGCATCCGCATCCGCTTTTCTTACTTCAGGAAGGTTAGAAAGGCCTAAATAATTATTAATACTCCATGTTAAAACATCTTTTCCTTTAAACTTCATAACAGGAGCAATCTCCCCCTCTAATTTTGGAAATGTAAAATAACCATGAGATTCTTTAGCATGTTGACCTAAAGGGCCTCTATTTCCTTTTATTTTATCAAAAATATCTTTCATAATGTAGCTGTTTCAGTACTAGTATTAAGCGTGCAAAAGTATAATACTTTAGTTGTTTCTCAAAATCCTAATTATGTTTTATTAACAAAAAAAAAAGTAAGTTTTTACTTCAAACTGTAATCTTTAGATTTTTATTATAGATAATAGATTATATTTGGCCTTTCAAAAATGAAATTATCCTTACTAAAATATAAATCAAATATAATTTTTTTATTCTTATGCGTTCTGTCATTATATGGATGTTCTGAGTATAATAAGATTCTTAAAGGTTCTGATTATAATTTAAAATATGAAAAAGCCATTGAGTATTATGAAAATAATCAGTGCTATAAATCGCTTCCTCTACTTGATGAATTAATGTCTTATTTTAGAATGACCAATAAGGGAGAAGATGTTTATTATTATTATGCTAAGAATCAATATTGTATGGGGGATTATTATTTAGCGGGTTATTATTATAAGAGATTTGTTAAAAATTTTCCAAGAAGTGAAAGAGCAGAAGAATGTGCGTTTAATGCCGCCATATGTATGATGAATAATTCACCTGATTATTATTTAGATCAATCAGATAGTTATAAAGCTATTGATGAATTTCAATTGTTTATGAGTAAATATCCTAATAGTTCATTAGTTGATAGTTGTAGTTTTTTAATTAAAGATTTGCGATCAAGACTTGAGAGGAAAAGTTTTGAAAAAGCAAAATTGTATTATAAAATGGAAAAATATAGATCAGCTATTATTGCGTTAAATACTACGTTAACTCAATTTCCTGACACAAAATTTAGAGAAGATATCTATTTTATGATCTTAAAAGCCAATTTTTTATTCGCTTTTAACAGCGTAGAAACAAAAAAAGTTGAAAGATTTGAGGAAACAATCAAATCTTATCATAATTTTGTAGATTATTTTAGCGAGAGTAGCAATTTAAAAACAGCAGAAACTTATTTTAACACTAGCGTTAAAGAAATAGAGAAACTAAAAACACTCAATTAATGGCTTACAAAGACAGCACAGCAGAAAAAACTACTATCACCAGAGATTTACGTGATATGGAAGACTCTACAGGTAATATTTATGAAACTATTGTAGTTCTTTCAAAAAGATCAAATCAAATTAATGTAGAAATGAAAGAAGAATTGAATCAAAAGCTTGATGAATTCGCAACTTCTACTGATAACTTGGAAGAGATTTTTGAAAATAGAGAGCAAATTGAGGTTTCGCGTTTTTATGAGCGTTTACCTAAATCTGGCGCTATTGCAATGCAAGAGCTTGAAGGTGAGGATATTTTCTGGAAACATCCAGAAAATGATGATCAGGAAACAGTCTAATTTCTTATATACATGTTAAAGGGCAAAAATGTACTTCTTGCTATTACTGGGAGTATTGCGGCCTATAAATCCGCTTACATTGTAAGAGAATTTATAAAAAAAGGTGCTAATATTAAGGTGGTAATGTCCGAGTCATCTACTGACTTTATTACTCCTATAACATTATCAACTTTATCTAAAAACCCTGTCATAAAAGATTTTGTTAAGGATAAAAATTCAGGAGAGTGGAATAATCATGTTGATTTAGGTATTTGGGCTGATGTAATGTTAGTTGCTCCAGCTACGGCTCATACTATTTCAAAACTTTCAAATGGAGAAGCAGATAGTTTCATGTTAGCCACATATTTATCTGCTAGATGCCCTGTTTTTGTTGCTCCTGCAATGGATTTAGACATGTATAAACATGCATCAACAAAAAAAAATCTTTTAATATTAAAAGAAAATGGTGTTTCAATAATTGAGCCAGATTCTGGAGAATTAGCAAGTGGACTTGAAGGAAAAGGTAGGTTAAAAGAACCAGAAGATATTGTTAATCATATCTATGATTATTTTTTAGATAAAGCAACTTTAAAAAAAAATAAAATTATAATTACAGCTGGCCCAACGCACGAAATGATCGACCCAGTTCGTTATATAGGAAATAACTCATCAGGAAAAATGGGATTCGCTCTTGCAGAAGAAGCTCAAAAGCGCGGAGCTGAAGTGGTTTTAATAACAGGTCCTGTTGGATTGGAAACTCCCTATGGCGTGAAAAGAATTGATATAATATCTGCTGAAGATATGCTCAAAGCTATTAAAAAGGAATATTCACAAGCAAATGTTCTGGTGATGAGTGCGGCTGTAGCAGATTATCAGCCAATAACTTTTTCAGATAAAAAACTTAAAAAAAAGAATGAAGAAATGTCCATTGAGTTGAAAAAAACTCCTGACATATTAAGAACTTTAGCTAAATTGAAAAAAAAGCAATTGGTAATTGGTTTTGCTCTTGAGACAAATGATGAAAAAAATAATGCTTATCAAAAAATGAAAAATAAAAACTTGGATGCTATTGTTTTAAATTCATTAAATGATAAAGGTGCAGGTTTTGGATACGATACTAATAAAATTACATTATTAACTCCTAATAAAGAGTTAGAATTCGATTTAAAATCAAAAATGGATGTTGCTGCTGATATTATGAATTTTATTGAAGAATGCATTTAATATGAAGAACTTATTTATTTTTTTAATGCTAGTTTTTTTATATCCTGTTTCAGGTCAGGAAATAAATTGTGCAGTAGATATTATTGCGCCTACTTTACAAAGTAATCCAGCAAATAAAGAAATATTAACTTCTTTAAAAACTTCTGTTTATGAATTTATAAACAATACAAAATGGTCTGATTATGCTGGTACTAATGATGAATTTAAACAGCATGAAAGGGTTGAGGCAAGTATTTTAATTACGATAAATGAAAAGGTTTCAAGTGATGAATTTAATGGTAAAATTCAAGTTTCTTCATCAAGACCAATATACAATTCAAGTTATAAATCAAGATTGTTTAATTATAACGACCCTAACTTTAGTTTTAAATACTTAAGAAATACAGCAATAATATTTCAGCCTGATAGGCACTTTAATAATCTAGCTGATGTATTGGCTTTTTACGCTTTTATGATTTTAGGTCTTGACTATGATTCGTTTTCATTTGAAGGAGGAACTCCTTATTTTAATAAAGCATTGCAAATTGTTAATAATTGTCAAAATGCTGGTGAACCTGGTTGGAAACCAAGTGAAGGAAGTAAAAATAGATTTCATTTAATTCAAAATACACTCCAACCTCTTTATAGTCCTATGAGAGCATGTTATTATAATTATCATAGAAATGGGCTAGATGTTGCATACGATGATAAAAATAAAGCTATTGAGCAAATATCTTCGTCTTTAAATGGTCTAATGGCAATTCATAAAGCAAGGCCAAACTCTTTTAATATGCAGTTGTTTTTTACTGCAAAAGCTGATGAGGTAGTTAAAATATACTCTCCTTCAGACCCAAGTCAAAGAATGAAAATTTATAATTTAGTCTCTCAATTAGATCCATCAAATATTATGAAATATAATAGGATGAAAGCAGGCTCTAAATAATTAGAAATGAATAAATTTAAAGGTGCAGGTGTTGCTTTAATTACACCATTTAAATCAGATTTTTCAGTTGATTTTATAGCTCTAGAAAAATTAGTTGAACATCAAATTAACAATGGAACCAACTATTTAGTTGTTCAAGGTACAACTGGAGAGTCAGCTACTTTGTCTAGTAAAGAGAAAATTGCAGTTTTGGATTTTGTGGTTGAAATAAATGCTGGAAGATTGCCTGTTGTTTTAGGAGTTGGAGGAAATAATACTATTGAAATTGGTAAACAGCTAAAAAGTTGGGAAAAGTCTAAAATTGATGGGTTTTTATCTGTAAGTCCTTATTATAATAAACCTTCTCAAAAAGGAATTATAAATCATTATACTCATTTAAACTCCTGTACTGATTTGCCTATTATTTTATATAATGTACCTGGAAGAACTAGTTGTAATATGACATCGAATACAACACTTGAATTGGCTCATAGCTGTAATAATGTTGTAGCAGTTAAAGAAGCTTCGGGAGATTTAGAACAAATAATGACTATTATTCAAAATAAACCAAATGATTTCTTAGTTATTTCTGGTGATGATGCATTAACATTGCCACATATTGCTATTGGTGGACACGGGGCTATTTCAGTTGTTGCAAATGCATTTCCAAAGCGTTTTTCAATAATGGTAAATGCTGCTTTAAAAGGTGATTTGGAGTTAGCTAATAAAAAACATTATGAGCTTTTTCCAGTTATAAAGCATCTTTTTGTTGATGGAAACCCTGGGGGAATAAAACATGCTTTAAAATTATTAAATATAGGTGAAGATTTTGTCAGACTTCCTCTAGTAAATGTAAATAAGGATACTGCTGATAATATTTATTCTCAAGTTGCAAAATTAGGAGAGGCTATTGTTTAATTTTTTAAAAAGACTATTGAGCTTATCTTTTTTAGTTCTCTAACTATTTTAGACAAATTTTCTTCATTCTGTTTTATAGTCATATGGTATTCTTCTTTTAAATTATGGGTAATTAATTCTTTATCTATTCGTTTAATTATCTCCATTATCTTTTTTTGATCTTCATATTTAAATTTAAAAGAAGTAGATGTTAAATGCTCTTGAATGTTAATTTCTTGTTTGTCTAAACATGATTCTGCTGCATTTTTATAAGCCCGAATTAGCCCTCCTACGCCAAGTTTAGTTCCTCCAAAATATCTTACAACAACAACTGCAGTATTCAGCAAATTAAGTTTTTCAATTTGATTTAGAATTGGTTTTCCAGCACTATTTGTTGGTTCTCCATCATCATTTACTTTTGATATATGATGAGGTTTTTGAAACAAAGTAAAAGCATAACAAAAATGATTAGATTTTGGGTGCTCTTTTTTTATTAATTCAAGTTTTTTTAAAAATTCATTTTCGTTTTTTATAGGAAATGAAATCCCAATAAATTTGCTTTTTTTTTCTTTAAAAACAGCTTTATTAGTTTGTTTAATAGTTTTGAACCCCATTAATAAAAAATAGATGAAAATGTTATCATGCTTATTGCAATTAAAGCCAATAAAATTCCTCCCCAGTTACTCTTTGAAAGTTGTTCTTTAAATAAAATTATTCCACCAACTGCTGAGCAGATAATAATTCCCATATTTATTATTGGAAAAACTTGAGAACTTTCAAGTATTCCAGCCTGAAGTGATTTAATGAAAAAATAAAGTGTAAGGTAATTCGGGATTCCTAAAATAATTCCCCAGTAGATGCTTTTTAATTCAAATGGTTGATTTTTTTTGATTTTTTCAAGAAGCATAAATATTAAGCCGGCTAATCCAGCAATTAAAAAAGTAGTTGCAAAAAACTGTTGAGTGTTCGAAGAGTCTATTCTGTATTTTTGAACCCAATTTAATGTTCCATCAGCAAAGCCTTGACCAATAAATATTAAAATAATAATTAGTAAATATTTTTTGTCAAATGAAAGTTTTCCTTTATTAGTTGAGGAAAAATATATAGCAAATAACGCTAGAATAATTCCTGTTATTTTTAGAATATTTTTGTCTTCATTAAATAGAATTAGTCCAAATAGTACAGGTATTATCATTGACATTTTATTGGCAACTGTTGTCACTGCAATTCCAATTTTTTGAGTTCCAAAAGCGACTAAATTAAAAGTGATAATAAAAAGTGTGCCAATAATTAATGATGGAATTAAATAGTCTGAATAAATTATGGAATCAAAATGGTAATCTAAACCATTAAATTTTGCATTTGCTATTGCTAGTAATCCAGCTGTAAAGTAATTGATAACTATAGCTTGTAAGTTATTTACATTGTAAATGCCGAAATATTTAAAAATCATCAGCATTGCTGAAAAGGTAAGTATGGTAAGTCCTATTTCAATCATTTCTATATGATATTAGTTTGTCTTGTCCATGCGTTTTAATAGAAATTGGAGAAGCTTTTATTTTTGGAGCTAATAATCCGTCACTAAACTTTTTATTCCCAATTAATACTTTTGCTTCATCCCAGTTGCCTTCTTTTAAAAAAGAATCAATTGTTTTAGCACCGCCTTCTACTAATAAGGACTGAATTTTGTTTTGATAAAGAAAACTATTAATTGTATTTAATAAATTATTTTTATCAAATTTCAAATATTTTATTTTGCCTTTACTTTTATCAATTTTTTCATTTAAAATTATCAATGGGTGCTCATCTTTAAAGATATCAAAATAATTAGATAATTTTAAAAGAGGGTCGATAACTATCCTTAATGGATTTTTCCCTTTAACTAATCTGACAGTTAAGCTTGGGTTATCGTTTTCAATTGTTTTTCTTCCTACTAAAATAGCGTCATGTTCACTTCTCCATTGATGAACTAAGGTTTTGGTGTTTTCTGTAGTAATCCAATTAACTTCTTTAGTGTTTGATGATTTTCGGTTTTTATCAATATATCCATCAATTGTTTCAGCCCATTTTAAAGTTATGTGAGGTCTTTTATGTTTGTGAAATGTGTAGAATTTCCGATTAAGTTCTTCAGCCTTTTCTTTTAGAATATTGTTAATCACATTTACATTATTTTTTTTTAGAAAATCAATGCCTTTGCCATTAACTTTTTCATTAGGGTCTCCAGATCCAATAACTACATTTGGAATGCCATATTCAACAATAGTATTGCAACATGGTGGGGTTTTCCCATGATGAGAACAAGGTTCTAAGTTAACATATAGAGTAGCTTTTTTTAACAAGCTTTTATTTTCTACATTTTTGATTGCATTAACTTCTGCGTGGGGTCCTCCAAAAGCTTGATGATAACCTTCACCAATTATTTTATTTTCATAAACTATTACAGAACCTACCATTGGATTAGGAGATACTTGGTTTTTCCCTTTAGATGCTAACTCAAGACATCTTAGCATAAATGAATCATGGTTTTCCACAATACAAAAATAGTAGATGTATTTTTATATAGCTTGTTTTTTGTTTAGAAAGAATAATTATTTGATAGTATGTTATTATATTAATATAAAAATGTACTTTTGCAACCCATTTAGGGAAAACTTGACGGCTCAAGTAAAACAAACTACTCTCATTTATTGCCGAGAATGAGATACAAATATTTCGCCTCATGGCTGAAGAAACTACAAAAAAACCAGCTGTAAAAAAGACTACAGCAAAGAAAGCAACTCCTGCAAAAAAGACTGCTTCGACTGCAGCAAAGAAAGCTAGTACTACAACTAAAAAAACAACTGTAGCTAAGAAAACAACTGCTAAGTCAGCAGCAAAGAAAGCAACTCCTGCTAAAAAGACTACTGATAGTTCAGCAAAGAAAGCAACTCCTGCTAAAAAGACTGCTGCTAAAGTTGAAAAAGCTGTTGAAGAAGTTATTGTTGAAAACATAGAAGCTGTTGAAGTACCTGTTGCTAAAGAAGAAATTATTAAAGATGAAACAGCTGCTGTTTCAGAACCTGCAGTATTTGATTGGGATCTTTTTGAAAGTGATGATCATGATTCATATTCTAAAGAAGAAAGATCTAAATTGAACGATATGTACGATGGTACATTAACTCAAATTCAAGAAAAGTCTTTAATTAAAGGAACTGTAATAGCAATTACTAAAAAAGAGGTTGTTATTAATATTAATTATAAAAGTGAAGGTGTTGTTCCTAAAAATGAATTTAGATATAACCCTGATTTGGCAATCGGTGATGAAGTTGACCTATACATTGAAAGTATGGAAGATAAAACTGGTCAACTTGTTGTTTCTCATAGAACGGCAAGAACCCATTTAGCTTGGATTAGAGTTAATGATGTTCTTGAAACTGGAGAAATTATAACTGGTTTTGTTAAGTGTAGAACTAAAGGTGGTTTAATTGTTGATGTATTTGGAATTGAAGCATTTTTACCTGGGTCTCAAATTGATGTTAAACCAATTAGAGATTACGATCAATTTGTTGGTAAGAATATGGAATTCAAAGTCGTTAAAATTAACTTAGAATTTAAAAATGTTGTTGTTTCTCATAAAGCTCTAATTGAAGCTGAAATTGAAGAGCAAAAGAAACAAATCATGTCTGGTCTTGAAAAAGGTCAAGTTCTTGAAGGTATAGTTAAAAACATTACATCATATGGAGTATTTATTGATCTAGGTGGCGTTGATGGTTTAATCCACATTACAGATTTATCTTATGGTAGAGTAAATCATCCTGAAGAAATTGTTCAACTTGATGAGAAAATTAAAGTAGTTATTCTTGATTTTGATGACAACAAAAAGAGAATAGCACTTGGTCTTAAACAATTATCTGATCATCCATGGGACAGCCTTAAGTCAGATCTTAAGATTGGAGATAAGGTTAAGGGGAATGTAGTTGTAATTGCAGATTATGGTGCATTTATTGAAATTGCTCCTGGTGTTGAAGGTTTAGTTCATGTCTCAGAAATGAGTTGGAGTCAGCATTTGAGAACAGCTAATGATTTCTTAAAAGTTGGTGATGAAGTTGAAGCTGTTGTTTTAACATTGGATAAAGAAGAGCATAAAATGTCTTTAGGAATTAAGCAATTAATTCCAGATCCATGGGAAAATATTGAAACTAAATACCCAGTTCAGTCAAAACATAATTCTAAGGTTAGAAACTTTACTAATTTTGGTGTTTTTGTTGAACTTGAAGAGGGAATTGATGGATTAATTCATATATCTGACCTTTCATGGGATAAGAAATTTAAACATCCTTCTGAGTTTTGTGCAGTAGGTGATGAATTAGAAGTTGTTGTTCTTGAGTTAGATAAGGATAATAGAAGATTGAGTTTAGGTTATAAGCAACTAGAGGAAAATCCTTGGGATGTTTATGAATCTTTATTTGCTGTTGATTCAGTTCATGAAGGAACTGTAATTAAGTTAAAAGATAAAGCAGGAATCGTTTCATTGCCATATGGGGTTGAAGCATATTGCCCAGCTAAGCATATGAAAAAAGAAGACGGAAGTTTTGTTATAGCTGAAGAAAAAAATCAATTTAAAATTCTTGAATTCAATAAAGACGGAAAGAAGATTTTAGTTTCTCATACCAAAGTATGGGGAGAGGTTGAAGCTAAGAGATCAGCGTCAAATGCAAATAAAACAAGCAAGGCAGTAAAAAACATTAATAATTCAAGTGAGAAAACTACACTTGGCGATTTAGATGCTTTAGCAGCCTTAAAACAAAAAATGGAAAAAGGTAAATAAACTTTGATTTAATTATAATTGTAAAACCGCTCAAAATTTTGAGCGGTTTTTTTATGCTTTTTAAATACAATTACTAATTTTAACATCAAATAAAAAAATACAAATAAAATGAGTGTTTTAGTGAATAAAAATTCTAAGGTTATCGTTCAGGGCTTTACTGGTGGTGAAGGTACTTTTCATTCTGAGCAAATGATGGATTATGGTACGAATGTTGTTGGAGGTGTAACACCTGGAAAAGGAGGTCAAAAACATCTTGGTAAGCCTGTTTTCAATACTGTAAAGGACGCAGTTGATGCAACAGGAGCTGATGTTTCTATTGTTTTTGTTCCTCCAGCATTTGCAGCAGATGCGGTAATGGAGGCAGCGGAAGCTGGTATTAGTGTTGTTATTTGTATTACAGAAGGTATCCCTGTTTCGGATATGATTATTGTTAAAGAGTATTTAAAGGATAAAGAATGCAGAATGGTTGGTCCAAATTGCCCTGGAGTTATATCTGCTGAACAAGCTAAAGTTGGTATTATGCCTGGATTTATATTTAAAAAAGGCAATGTTGGTATTGTTAGTAAATCAGGGACATTGACTTATGAAGCTGTAGATCAAGTGACTAAAGTAGGGTTGGGGCAAACAACTGCTATTGGAGTTGGTGGCGATCCAATTATTGGAACAACAATTAAAGATGCAGTTGAATTGCTTATGAATGATGAAGAAACTGATGGTATAATTATGATTGGTGAAATTGGAGGGAATTTAGAGGCAGAAGCAGGTAAATGGATTCAAAAAAACGGATCAAAACCAGTCGTTGCATTTATAGCTGGAGATACAGCACCTAAAGGTAGGACAATGGGTCATGCTGGCGCTATTGTAGGTGGTGAGAGTGATACTGCTTCAGCAAAAAAAGAAATATTGAGATCCTGCGGTGTTCATGTAGTAGATTCACCAGCTGATCTTGGAGTTAAAATGGCAGAATTATTAAACTAAAATATAGGGTTTAAAATGTACCCTTCTTTTTTTAAGAGATTTATTAGGCCTTTTTCACCATATAAATGTGCAGCTCCAACCGCTATAAAAACAGTATTATTATTTAGTTTTTGGTTAGCTCTTTCAAACATTTTTATGTTTCTTGAGTAAATAAAGTTTTCTTCAAAATCATCATTTTTATCTTTTTTTAGTTCATTAATAACAAAATTCTCAATGTTTCTATTTATGTATGCATAAATCATAGAATTCATTTCTTTTTTTATTTCAGTTGAATTAAAGTTTTTTACTTTATCTAATAAATCAGCTGATTGTTTTTTAAGTGGAATACTTAAAAGGGTATTCATTTGTTCTTCAATGGTTTCTAGTCCATCTATGTTAATGTTGTTAATTAAGGCATTTTTATATAAGTGCAAATCAATGGGGTCATGTTCATTTTTGTATACACTTTGGTCAATTAATTGTTGAATGAAAATAGGTTGCATATTTTTAACCATAATTTCAGAAATATTTAAAGAGTCTTTTAAGAAATTTGTAATTAGTTCATAATTTTTTTTTGAGAATAAATCTTCAATATTTTTTTCATCTAAAAGCATTTTCTTTAAAACATTAATATCATTCATTTCAGATGGGTTAAGTTCTAAAGCTAATAAATCACATTTAAATAATGATTTATAGATGATTGAATCTATAGGGAATAGTTTTGAATCTCCTGAATGTATTGTCCCAAATAAATAGCTTTTTTCAGTATTTTTAGGATTAGTTATTTCCCATAATATTTCAGATTGTCCAAAGCAAATTTGTGTATTAGAAGCAATGAAAATTAGAATGGTATATATTAATTTCATTTTTTAAATTAGTTTTATAACCCATACAATATAGGTTTCTTATTAATTACTTAATTAAAATGAAGACAAAATATTATTTTTTAATTCTATTATTTACATGTTTAATATTTAATTGTAAAAAGGGTTATCAAGATAAATTTGGGCCGTTTTATGTTTTAAATGATTCAATCGTTTATATGGATGGAGATATGGGAATCAGAGTTGATAATCAATTTGAAAAACTTATCGAATCATATCCTAATGTTAAAAAAATAATCATGGAGGATTGTCCAGGGTCAAGAAATGATGAAGAACTTTTTAAAGCCGCCATTTTAATGAGACAAAATAATATTAATACACATTTACCGAATTATGGTAAAATTCAATCTGGAGCAGTTGATTTTTATTTGTCAGGTGTTGTAAGAACCTTAGATACTGGTGCAAAAATTGGTGTTCATGCATGGAGTGCTGGGAGTAATTCAGCAACTGATTATCCTGTAGGACATTATGAACATAATATGTATTTAGATTTTTATGAATCCATAGGTTTTTCTAGTCAAGAAGCGGAAGATTTATATTTTTTCATAATAAATTCTGCTTCACCTTCGGATATATATTGGATGACAGATCAGGAGATTTTGGATTATAATTTTGTCACGCCATAAATATATTTTACCCATCCATATGGTCATTTCATAATGTATCAATGATATTCTATGTAATATTTTAATAATAATTTTAATCTTTTAGTTATATTAATGGTTTAATATGCCGTTACTATGCTAAGATTATACCCAATTCTTATTTTATTTATTGCTTTTTCAACTTCATTATTTGCACAGGATTTAGATCATTATGTTATAGGAAGCGATGGAGGTCACAGTCGAAACAATCAGTTTTCATTGGACTATACTATAGGAGAGGTAGTAACAGAGTTTGGGGAGGATACATTGAATAATGTTCACTTAACCCAAGGTTTTCAACAAACTTTGCTTTCTATTGTGTCAGTTGAGGAACATGTTGAGGATATTCAGATAAATGTTTTTCCAAATCCAGCTGTAGATTATTTAAAAGTTAATATACCAGTTCTTAAAGAAGACATGCAATTTGCCTTGTTTGACATGCAAGGGAAGCTGATAGAACAGCAAAAGATAAACAGTCAAGCCTTTACCATTGGATTTAGCAATATGTCCACAGGTAATTACTTATTGGTTTTCAGCAATAAAGACCAACGCATTAAGACCTTACAAGTACAAAAATCCCATTGATTATGATTAGACATTACTTACTTACCTTATTCGTATTATTAGGAATAACCAGCATAGAAGCCCAAACGTCACCACCTCAATCTTTTAGGTATCAGGCAGTAGTTAGAAATACAGATGGAGAAGCAATTCCCAATCAGTCAATAGGTTTTCAGATATCGTTATATCAAGGAGCGTGTGCAGGAACAGGCACGATTCAGTATCAAGAAACATTTACAGTGACTACGAACATGTATGGGTTGGTAAACCTATCGATAGGACTAGGTAATGTGGTTTCAGGACAATTTGACCAAATAGATTGGAGTCAAGGTCCATATTTTATAGAGAGTTCCATAGATGTAACGGGGGCAACTAATTACACCTATATGTCTTGTAATGAGTTACTTAGCGTTCCTTATGCGTTGTATGCAGAGACGTCAGGGGGAGGCCCAGCAGGACCACAGGGTCCAACAGGGTCATCAACATTAATCAATCAAACGTTATTACAACCTGGTAATGCATTTTGCCCAACAGGAGGCTTGTTGTTAGAATCAGGAGTTGATGTAAATGCAAATGGTATATTGGAATTGAGTGAGGTAACCGATACTGGATATGTATGTAATGGAGATTCAGCCACCAATACAGATAATCAGGATTTAGAAGATTTTATATTAACACCATCCAACCAGTTGTCATTAAATATTGAGGATGGAGCAGGAGTTATTGTAGATCTAAGTGCATTAATGGATAATACAGATGATCAACAGATAACATCAATGTATTTTGTAAATGACATTTTAAATGTAGAGATAGAGAATGGAAATACAGCTACAGTGGATTTAAGTTCTTAC
>PBNK01000038.1 GCA_002723085.1 Crocinitomicaceae bacterium
AAACCAGCTAATTTTAAGCTGGTTTCAAATTTTGCTCCCAATGGTGACCAACCGGAAGCTATCCAATCTTTGTTAAAGGGTATCGCGGAAGACGAAAAAGATCAGGTGTTACTTGGTGTAACTGGGTCAGGTAAAACTTTTACAATAGCCCATGTTATAGAACAATCTAAAAGACCTACGCTTATTCTAGCACCAAACAAAACTTTAGCAGCCCAATTATTTGGGGAAATGAAAGGATTGTTTCCAGAAAATGCTGTTGAGTATTTTGTTTCTTATTACGATTATTATCAACCTGAGGCATATTTGCCTATTTCTGATACATACATTGAAAAAGATTTATCCATAAATGACGAAATAGAAAAGCTTCGTTTAAGCGCAACATCTTCTTTATTGTCAGGAAGAAGAGATGTAATAGTTGTTGCATCAGTTTCTTGTATTTATGGAATTGGTAATCCAGTTAATTTTTCAAATGGAATAATTAGAATTCAAGTGGGGCAAGTCATAGCTAGGAATGAATTTTTAAGATTGTTGGTTGATAATTTATACTCTAGAACAACTACTGATTTAGGAAGAGGTACATTTAGGGTAGTTGGAGATACAATTGATATTCATTTAGCCCATGCTGACTTTGGCGTTAGAATTTCATTTTGGGGAGATGAAATAGAATCTATTCATTTATTGGATGTTATTAATTTGACTGTTTTAGAAGAACAAGATCATTATTTAATTTATCCAGCTAATATTTTTGTTACTGCAAAAGATGATATTAAAAGGTCCATATTTGAGATACAAGATGATTTAATGAATCAAATAGATTTTTTTAAAGAATTAGGAAAACCTTTGGAGTCAAAAAGACTAAAAAATAGGGTAGAGTTTGATTTAGAAATGATAAGAGAATTAGGATACTGTTCAGGTGTTGAAAACTATTCTAGATATTTTGATGACAGGAAGCCCGGCCAAAGACCTTTTTGTTTGTTAGATTATTTTCCAGAAGATTATCTTATGGTCATTGATGAATCTCATGTTTCTATCCCTCAAATAAGGGCAATGTATGGAGGGGATAGGTCAAGAAAAGTAAATTTAGTAGACTATGGATTTAGATTGCCTTCAGCATTAGATAATAGACCTCTTAAATTTGAAGAGTTTGAAACTATGCATAATCAAATTATATATGTAAGTGCTACTCCTGCTGATTATGAATTGCAAAAAAGTGAAGGCATTTATGTGGAGCAAATTATAAGACCAACCGGACTATTAGATCCTAAAATAATTATAAAACCAAAATTAAATCAGGTTGATGATTTGCTTGATGAAATTTCTTTAGTAGTTGAAAATAATGAAAGGGTATTGGTAACGACTCTTACTAAAAGAATGGCTGAAGAGCTTGATAAGTATTTTGCAAAAATTGGTGTAAGATCAAGGTATATTCATTCGGATGTGGATACTTTAGAAAGAGTTGAAATTTTAAACGATTTAAGAAAGGGAATATTTGATGTTTTAATAGGTGTAAATTTATTAAGGGAAGGGTTAGATTTACCTGAAGTATCGTTAGTGGCTATTTTAGATGCTGATAGTGAAGGGTTCTTGCGTTCTGAAAGATCATTGGTTCAAACAGTTGGAAGAGCTGCTAGAAATTTAAATGGTCGCGTGATTATGTATGCAGATAGAGTCACAAATGCAATGCAGAAAACATTAGATGAAACAAATAGAAGAAGATCTAAACAAGAAAATTACAATAGGTTAAATGGAATAACACCTGTGCAAATACAAAAATCAATTCATGTCGATTTAGTTAGCATTAAATCAAAATCTGAAAATATTGATGATTTAGTTCAAACTCATAAAAGTATTGTAAATGACCCTAATACTCAATACATGAATCGAGATGAACTTGAAAAAACAATTTTAATGGTAAAATCTCATATGGAGAAGGAAGCAAAAAAGGAAAATTTTATGCAAGCAGCTCAATTAAGAGATGAATTATTTCAATTGAAAAAATTGCTATTAGATAAATTTTAATTTATAAATTATTAAAACCAACTGCTACAATTATGGCGTGTTTGGTGAAGTCCCTAACTTGTTCGTTGGTTTCAGGATCAGTTTTATAAGCTGCCTCACTAGATGGAATTATATAATCAATATATATTTTTTTTAATCTAATTTTTTCAATCAAAGCTGTTTCTTGATCAATAATCTCCTTTTTTTGTTTCTCATCATAGTTAACAGGAAATTTCTTGGTTTTTAAAAGTTCAATTTTCCCTTCTTTTAATTTTTCAACCATTTCAGTTGTTTCAACAGTAAATTCTGATCCACTAAAATCAGTTTTCTCATAAAGAAGAATTCTTGACTTAAACTTTTTTTCTTTGTCATAAATTCTTAATGTAATTGGATCTCCTTTAACTGCAATAGAGTTAAAAGACAAACGGTATTCCTCGTCCATTACTGTGGCGATTTCAACTTCTTTAATATATGCATATTCTTTATATATAAAGTTTGTAGTGTTTAAACCATCGTATCTATAAGGCTTTAGAGCGTTTCTACAATTTTTTCTTAATTCTTTGATTTCAGCATAATACTGTTGTTGTTCAGAAAGTTCATTGTCATTACGTTGAGCATTAATATTAAACAATGCTATAAACATTGTTATTAATAATGAAATAAAAATTTTAGCTTTCATTGTATTAATTATTATTTAAGGGTTATTTCATTTCTAAGTTCTGTAATCATAGATGAAATCTTAACTACTTCTTCATGCTTTAATTCTGTGTCTAAATATTCAATATTTTCACCTGCTTGTTTATTTGACCATAAATTGTTGTACTCAGAGACAACATTTTTTATATGTTCTGTCAAATCAGTAATATCATCGTTTTTATCTTTAATATGTTCTAACCCTCTAATTAATGAATTAGCAATTGTCATTTGTTCAGAAAGTAAAATGCTTATTTTTTTATCAGCATCACCAACAACAGCATGAGTACCTAAAAACATTCCTTCAATCCAGGCTCCAGTAAAATAGATTACATTTAGATCATTAAGACCATTATCTTGGATGTAATCGTCAGTATGAGTTTGAATATAGATAAGTAAATCCATTATGCTATCTTGGTTTCCAATATTTTCTTCAAATCTGTCTATTAAATTACTAGATTGAAATACAGTTTCTAAACCAATCTTTTTAGATAGATCTTTTATTACTTTCATGTAATTCCCAGCTTCATCATATTTGTCGTTAGTTACGCAGTAAGCAATGTCAGATGCATAAACACCAAAATTAATAGATTGATGAAAAAGGGTAGTGTAATTGTTTACGTTTTCAATTTCATTTGTAATTCCATCAACATAACTCATTTCTGCTTTTTGAATTATAGAAGCAATTTGAATTGGTGATGGTGCTATAAAAGCATAATCTGACTCAGTAGTGTCAAGTTCAATTTCAATAGAATGTGAACTTTCAGAGTCAGAAACTTGGGTTATATCTTTTTCATTCTTATTAGAAGAGCTTGAGGATGTACATTGAATACATATAAAACTTATAGCTAGAACTCTAACTGATAATTCAGATAATTTTTTTAAGTTGTTTTTCATTTTTTATTAATATGATTTGGCAAATTTATTAAAATAAAAGAATTATTTTGAAAGATAGTCATCTTTAAATACTTCAATATTTTTTGGAGCAGTCACTAAATCAGTGAATTTGCCTCTAAATCTTGTAGCTTTTACTAAATGATTATCTATCCAATGGTAATTTCCTCCCCTTGGTTTTCCCATTAATAATCCATGGTATTTAAAATTATGTTTTTTTAGCCATCTTTCAGTATAATCTCTATGTTCTTCAGTTCTAGATGTAAAAAAAGTAATTATATGACCTTCATCAAACCATTTGTTTAAAACTTCAAGAGCATCTAAATAAGGTTCACAAGTTAGCATTCTTTCTGGTTCCTCATTTGGGACATCATCAGTAATTGTCCCGTCAATGTCAATTAAGTAATTTTTGATTTCTTCAGATAGATCAGGACTGAGCTGGTTTCCTTCTTCATCAACACTAATTTTAAGAGTTTTTTCTTTATTCATTTTAGTAGTATATAAGTCTTCTAACTTTGGTTACATATTTAGCAATTCTGATAACTTGTTTTGTGTATCCAAATTCGTTGTCATACCATGAATATAAAACACAATTTTTGCCATCATCAGATGTTAAAGTAGCATTACTGTCAAAAACTGCCGCACATGTATTTCCAATAATGTCATTTGAAACTAATTCTTTGCTTATTTCAAATTTTATTTGATTAATTAGGTCACCTTTAAGTGCAGCATTTCTAACCAAATTATTAATTTCTTCTACAGAAGAAGCCTTTTTTAAAGTTAGTTTAATAATAGCAAGTGAACCATTGGGTGTAGGAACTCTAACAGCGTTAGCTGTTAATTTACCTTTTAATGAAGGAATCACTTTGGTTACTGCTTTTCCTGCACCAGTGGAAGTAATAACCATGTTTATTGCGGCAGACCTTCCTCTTCTAGGTTTCTTATGGAAATTATCTAGTAAGTTTTGATCATTAGTATAAGCATGTACAGTTTCAATATGCCCACTTTCAACTTCTAAGTTATCTTCTATTACTTTAAGAATTGGAGATATTGCATTTGTTGTACATGATGCTGCGCTAAAAATATTTTCATTTTCAATATCTTGTTCTTTATGATTAATTCCATAAACTATGTTTGGAATGCCATTTCCTGGTGCTGTAAGTATTACTTTTGATGTTCCTTTTGATTTTAAATGTCTTCCAAGCGCTTCTCTATCCTTAAAAACTCCAGTATTGTCAATTACAAGAGCATTATTAATTCCATATTTAGTATAATCTATATTTTCAGGACTATTGGCTTCAATTAAATTAATAGTTTGGCCATTAGCTATTATTGCTTTGTTTTCATAGTCTTCACTAATAGAGCCTTTAAAACTTCCATGAACAGAATCATTTCTAAGCAATGCCGCTCTCTTTTCAATTTGAAAATCATCAACCTTTCTTAAAACTATAGCTCTTAATCTTAATTGTTGTCCTTTTCCTGCAGCTTTAATCAATTCTCTAGCTGCAATTCTTCCAATTCTTCCAAATCCGTATAAAACAACATCTTGTGGGCTAAATGTATGTTTGTCTTGACCAATAAAATTAACCAACTTGTTATTTAAGAAATCGGATATGTTATTAATGTTATTTTTTTCCTCAGAATATTCAAAAGTTAATTTTCCTATATCTAACTTTGAAGGAGCAAGATCCATATTTGAAATTTCTTTAACCAAATCATTAACTAATGAAATATCTAATGGTTTTTTTACAACATCCTTTGAGTAATCAAAACAATTCATTAATTCAGAAATGTTTATATTAACTAGATGTTGTCTAAATAGAACTAATTCTATTCCTTTACCATACATCAAAGATCCAATGCTATTGATTAAATCAACTGCTATTTTTTCTTTATTAACATAGTCATTTAAACTATTTTCATATCCATTTTGCAACTTCATTTTTTATATTTTTTTAACCTAGGTATGTTTTAAGTAATTTACTTCTTGAGTTTTGTCTTAATCTTCTAATTGCTTTTTCTTTAATTTGTCTAACTCTTTCTCTTGTTAAATCAAATTTAGCTCCAATTTCTTCCAAAGTTAATCCATGCTGCATTCCAATTCCAAAAAATAAACTTATTACGTCTCTTTCTCTATCGCTTAATGTAGACAAAGAACGTTCAATTTCTCGTTGAAGAGATTCATGCATTAATTGAATATCTGCTTTTGGGCTGTCGTTATTAACCATTACATCAAGTAGTGAATTGTCTTCTCCATCTGTAAATGGAGCATCAACTGATACATGTCTGCCACTTATTTTAAGGGAGTCTTTGACTTTATCTTCAGGTAGGTCAAGTACTTTTGCAAGTTCTTCAGCACTTGGTGGTCTTTCAAATTCTTGTTCAAGTTTGGAAAATGCTTTGTTTATTTTATTTAAAGAACCTACTTGGTTTAATGGAAGTCTAACAATTCTTGATTGTTCGGCTAATGCTTGAAGAACTGATTGCCTAATCCACCACACAGCATAAGAAATGAATTTAAATCCTCTTGTTTCATCAAATCTTTGCGCAGCTTTTATTAATCCTAAATTTCCTTCGTTGATTAAATCGGGTAGCGTTAGTCCTTGATTTTGATATTGTTTGGCAACAGAAACTACAAATCTTAAATTTGCTTTGGTTAGTTTTTCTAAAGCTTCTTGGTCTCCTTGTTTTATTCTTTGAGCTAATTCAACTTCTTGTTCTGCTGTAATTAAATCTTCCCTTCCAATTTCCTGTAAATATTTATCAAGCGATTGACTTTCTCTATTGGTAATGGACTTAGTAATCTTTAATTGACGCATATTTAATTAGTTGTAATTTGTGAACTAAATTTAAAGGCGCAAATGTATGATAATCACCCACTCATGTCAAGTCATTTTAAATTTATTATGATTTCAAAAACCATTCGCTTTTTTTTACTTAATATCCTGTAAATCAGATTTTTATGTCTGTTTGTTATTCTTTTTTTTAATTAAATATTTAAATGTTGAAAACTATTTAAGTTAACTTGGTAATTAAAACTTAAATACAATTTAATATTTATCAATAAATAGCGTATGTATTCACTTGTGCACCACCAAATATTCCAAAACCGTTGTTTATATTACTATATACTTGAACAGGTTGTGCAAATGGGTTTCCTGAAGCACTTTCATATACCTGATAGCTTTTACTAAAAAGGTAGGTAGGTTCTGTTATATTATATAGAAATAAGGTTATATGATCTATTTCTAATTTGTCATCCTTGTCAAACTCCTTAACAATGTTGTCTATTTGAATTTCAATAGTTTTTTCTTCACCGTTAAAAGAGTTGTCTGTGAATAAGCCTTGCTCAACTGGTCCACCACCATAATTTTCAAAAACAGGATCTTCCAGAATCATAGATGCTGGAAATTCAAAGTATTCCATATTTCCAAAGTCATCTTCATATAAAAGACCAACTTCTATTTCTATACGGTAAAAATTTTGGAAGTTTATTGGGTCTGTGAAGGTAATTGATATGTCCATTCTTTCATTATCTCCTATGTTAGATGATGAAGTGTCAACTTTTGAAATATTAATGGAGTCAGGCAACTGATCTTCCGCACTAATATTTATATAATTTGGTGCGTCTACTTCTATTTTATAAATTTGACCTGCTTCGGGATATGTATTCCCATAATAAAATCCCAAGGAGTCATGATCAAGCACCTCAATTAAATTATTCTGATTGTCTAAAATAAGCACAGAAGCATCCTCTATATTTGAAAGTGTACCAGTATCAATTACACTTAAACTACTGCTTATATGAACTTCCCAAGGACTATTACTTTGAAATAAAGAGTTAACAACTATTTTTGGTTGAGTAACTTCACCAGTAAATGGAATCACTTTTTCACATGAAAATAGAATTGGAACTAAAAAAATAATAAGTATTAATTGTATGTGTTTCATGCTCAAAATTTAAATGCGTAATTAAAGGATGGAATTAATGGGAATAAGCTATATTGTGAAAGTTGAGGATTTCCATTTTCATTTCTAGTAAACTCAAGATAAAATGGATTTTGCCTGCTGTATGCATTATAGACTCCTAAACTAAACGTTCGTTCTCCCCATTTCTTTTCTTTTCTAAAGTTTATTGAAAAGTCTAGTCTATGATAAGCTGGCATTCGGTAATTATTTCTCCCTTCAATATGTTCAATTCCAGAATAGTCATTTATATTAAAATCGGCAATATTTGGGACTTGAGTATCAAATAATGAAACATACCTTTCTTGTCCAAGGGTTACCGCGTTGCCAGTCCCATATACCCATACAATACCTATATTTATGTTGTCATTTAATTCATGTGTTAACGCTATGCCAATATCATGTCTTCTGTCGTATCTATATGGAAATTGATTTCCAAAATTTATAGAGTCAAATTGTCGATTTGACCATGAAAGTGTGTACCCAATCCAACCAGTTGTTTTGCCCACTTTTTTTTCAATAAGAAATTCACCACCATAGGACCATCCTCTTCCAGCGTATATTTTTGTTTGCCAATCCTGATCGGTATTAAAAAAAGAAGCACCATCTTTATATTCAATTAGGTTTTCCATTGTTTTATAATACCCTTCAACTGATAATTCAAATTTGTTTAAAAAAGTTTTTGCAATACCAGCTGCAAATTGGTTCGAGTATTGTGGTTTAACTAGCTCTGTTGCAGGAAGCCATAAATCAGTAGGCAATCCAATACCTGAATTGGTTAGTAAATGTAAAAATTGAGCCATTGAGGCATAACTTGCTTTTAAAGATGTATTTTCAGTCAAAAGATACCTAATGCTAAATCTAGGTTGAAGAGAAGGATACCTTACATTACCGACTAAAAATTGAGTGTAATGAAGACCAATATTACCTTTTGTTTTAGAGCTTAACTTGAACTCATCTTCAATATACCCTGCAATTTCATGAGCATAATGAATTTGAGAACCAAAAGTAGTGTCAATTGCTGAATTGCCATTGGTTAAACTAAATTGATTGACTCCAGGAGTAAAGGTGTGATAGATGTCTCCTATGCCAAATTTTATTAAATGATTAGGATTTAACATGTAATCGAAATCTATTTTTCCAGACCAATCTTCAATTCCAGAAGTATAAGCAAATGAAAAACCACTATTTGTTGTAACTCCATTTGTTGTGCTAGCTGAGTTATTATCAGCACCAATTAAAAAGTCATATTTACTGTATCTTAATGTGGTATTCATGAAAATTTTATTAGAAACCATATGGTTCCATCTTAATGCACTAATTATATTCCCCCATCTCAATTGGGCTTGAGTATTTTCTGTAATGTTTGTAGTGTCTTCAATGTATGAATCTGAATTGTCTAAATAGGCTCTATCTCTTCCCATATAATGACTAAAGTATAGACGATCTTTATCAGAAAATTTATGATTTAATTTTGCATTTACATCATAAAAGTAATAACCACCAGAGGTGTTGCTATTGTTTTCACCGGGTTTATTATTTCTATTTTGAGAAATTTTTATGAATGGTTGTGCTAGTATGTCAATGTAAGTTCTTCTTGCAGATATTAAAAAAGAGGTTTTATCTTTTATAATTGGCCCTTCAAGTGTAAGTTTTGAAGATATTAAACCGATTGCTCCCTCACCATGAAATTCTTTCATGTTGCCTTCTTTCATTTTTATATCAATAACAGATGATAATCTTCCTCCATATCTTGATGGGAATCCTCCCTTAACTAGTTTAGTAGAATGTATAGCATCAGCATTGAATACTGAGAAAAAACCAAATAGGTGAGAGGCGTTATAAACAGGAACTCCATCCAATAAAATTAAATTTTGATCCGGACCACCACCTCTTACATATAATCCTGATGTTCCTTCACTTCCTGTCTGAACTCCAGGAAGCAATTGAATGGTTTTCATAATGTCTTTTTCACCAAAAAGAGCAGGCAATGCTTTAACCTTTTCCATGGAAAGATCAATTGTACTCATTTCAGCTTTTAAATGAACTTGTTCTTCTTTGTTAGAAAGAATTTCTACTTCTTCCAGAATCTGATTTGATAGTTTAACGTTTAAAGATACGTTTGCATAAGGCTTTAGTTCTATAATTTTAGTTTTAAATCCAATGTAGCTGACTCTTAATTTCACAGAATCTTCAGGAATAGTTAAGCTGTAAAAACCGTAATCATTTGAAGCTGTCCCTTTATTTGAATTTAAATCAAAAATTGATGCGCCTATTAGTTTTTCACCAGTTTCTAATTCTTCAATATAACCACTTATTGTTATGTTTTTTTGAGCATTTATAACAAAGGGTAAAGTGAGAAATCCTATTATTAGATATTTCATTAATAATATTTTAAAGTTTTAGGAATTAGATATTTTCTTGGACAAAAGGTTTGTTCTAAAACTCGTTTAATTTTTTAAGGCTGTGGTCCAGAGTTTGGATCATTTAAATCATCAATTTCTGAAGGCATAACTATCCCTTCACTAACAGTACTATTGTTACAATCAAAAGTGTATTCATAATGTAATATTTGTGAGCCTTCTTCACCAAAACAATTTCCATCGGAACATATTATTTTAGTAGCAATATTGTCACATGCCCCGTCTCCAAAGTCAATAAGTGCTATAGTTTGACAATCTTTTACATATTTTACTTTTCCACTAATAATACAATTACAATCTTCACTGTATACTATTTCTTCATAAATGAATTTATTCATTCCTTGAAGATCTTCGCATTTGTAAATTCCTTGAAGATTTTTTCCTTTAGTGCAGCTAGAGATTAATATAAAACTGAAAATAAACAACACTAAATTTTTCATGATTTATTTTTTAGTAGTAAATATAGGAAAGTTTGCAAACTTCTTTGAGAATAGATATTAATTAATTCAAGATGTACACCCCTAAAATTAAAATAATCAACTTCTTTATTAGCCATAATTACATTAGCTATGTTAGGGTAATTTTTTGAAAATTCAGTAAGTTTTATGCTTTTCATTTGAATAATAAAATGTTGTTTATTTATAAGACGTTTTTTTAATTAAATTGTTGTGAAAGAGGTTAAATATATTTTTAATAAATCTTTTTTTTCTTTCTAAAACCCTAATAATTAATCCATTACTAAAATAAATTTTGTAACTCAAATAAATAAAATGCGTAGACAGTTGTCCGATTAGTGTAAAATAATGTGTGTTATAACATGTTTTCAATTTTATTAATTAAAAGGGCAACAAATGAAAAATAAGTTTAAAATAGGGAAGCTGTTTTTGATTTTAGCTATTGTGAGTTTTTCGTCAAATATATTATCACAGACGAGAGCGTACTATAATAAATACGAATATCGAAAAAAAAGACACGAGATTAATTTTGGTGGTGGTTTTACTAATTGTTTAACTGATTTGGGGGGGTCTGATATGACTCTTGTTGAAATCAATGAAAAAGATAGATATCGTATTTTTAGATCTGTATATGATCTTGATGTTTCAAAAAGTAAATATGTATTGAATTTTGCTTATTTATATCATATGAAAAGTAGGCTTAATTTTAGGGCTAATGTTGCATTAGCAAATATTTCAGGGGATGACTCTAAAACTCAAGAATTTTATAGAAACAATAGAAATTTAAACTTTACTACATATATATTTGAATCTTCTGCAATTCTAGAATTCTACCTTACGTTGCCAACTACAGGTACAAAATATAACCTTAGAAATATTGCAGGCCAACGTTTGGCACCTAGGTTTTTTCAACAATTAGGGTTATATGTTTTTTCTGGAATTGGTGGTTTTTATTATAACCCAACGGCAATTAACAATCTAACATATAATAATAGTAATTATTGGAACACGAATTTTTCACCAGTTAATACTCAAAGAACAGTAAGTTTAAGAGAACTTCATACTGAAGGCCAAGGTATGCCAGGTGATCCTGCTGGTTTTCCAGCTGGTCAGACGTATTCAACTGTAGCACTGTGTATTCCAATGGGGTTTGGAATAGAAAAAGCGTTTAACAGCAATACCGGTTTAAAAATAGAAGCAGGCTATAGGTATACAACAACAGATTATTTGGATGATGTAAGTACAAATTATTATGATAAAGATGCAATTTTAGCCACTTATGGTGCAACTGCAGCAACCATGTCGGGAACTAATTCTGGGAATTTATGGAATTACATAGGGTATGATGACCCAACTTTATGGCCAGAAGACGCTAATTCTTACATAGCACAAGGACCAAGGGCTTATCAAGTGGATAAATCATATACTGAAGAAGGTTACCAAAGAGGTAATCCAAATAATAAGGATGTATACATGTTTGCAACATTATCTTTTTACAGAAAATTTAGAAGTAATCCAAAAGCATACAGTACAATCTTAAGACATCAAAAACGAAAAATTAAAGCTTCTTTTTAATTATTTCTGGCGTATTCTAATTGACTTTTTAATTCAATGATAGCATCTTCCCAATTTTGTAGTTTAAGAGCATCATCATGATTTTGTTCAGCTTGTATTGTAGCATTTCTAATTTGGTTTGCCCATTGATCTATTAAAGAGTTAACAGTTTGTTCAGACATAGGACCATTTATTAATGAATCTTTTAATTGCTGGTATTTAATAGTGTATTTTGCTATTCCAGCTGTTATTCTATCACATGCTGCTGATTTCTGATATATTCCCCAAGATCCATATTCAAAGGGTTGACAATTATTTGTGGTGTCTCCCCATATATCTGCAATTGGGGTTACTGGATTAGCATTTGTCATAATATTTTCAAAAGCATTATCTAAATCCCAAGGAATTAAATGTACATTGTTTGTAGAGGGGTTTTCATACCAAAAAAAGTTATGTGGTTCACATCCACCCCAATTACAATACCAGTGAAATGGTCCATCATCATTTCTTATAGTTCTGTCTACTACTGCTAGTGCAATGGTTTGGTTTAGATTCATATTATTATCAACAACTGTTTGAATTTCAGCATCATTAGCATTTAAAATATTTTCTGCAAAACTTTTTATAATGTAATTGTTAACTCCTGCTTGCTTATTAGTGACAAGTCCTTCATAAAATTTTCGGTCCGATTGAACAGTATTGTCGCTATTTAATGGCCATACTTCTTTATATAGATTACCAGACCCATCAGAAAAATGATAATTTGTAAATTGTTCGTCTATTTGTTCTACTAAAGAAAATAATCCGATATAAACTCCATTAATATATAATTTAGCATGTATACATCTTGGTGCTGGGACACCCATTTCTTTAAACAACCAATATCCTAATCTATCGTGTAATTGAGAATCATCAAGATTCATAGAGTGAATTTGTAATGTTTTTTGATTGTAAAAGGTTGAATTATAACCTTTCCAATCAATTTTAAATTTCATAGATAGTTTAGTCGCTGTTTTAAATCCTGATGGGTTGCTCCAGTCGTTTCCACTTACTCCTCCAACAAATGCACCAACTGAACCCTTATATCTTATTCCGATAGGGCTAATGGTTTCTCCATTACATGTTAAACTTCCTTCTACATATTCTTCAGCAGCAGGGTCTGAATCAATGTATTCTAAAGCTCCAACTGGAAGGTTGATTTCAAAAATAGGTAGCTTATTTTGATCAAAAAGAGAATCAGATGGTTGAATAAGGTAGTTTTCATTTCCATTTGGAATTACAATTTCAACACCTGATGAGGTTAATCCATCTATTTTATTACATGAGTATAAAAACAAAATGAATAAAACACATATGGAATAAATTTTAGTCATCATTGTTTTTATTTAAATAATTCTTTGTGTAGTGTTTTTTCGAGTAATTATATTTAATTCCAAACACATGCATTATTTCAGGGTTCCATTGTTTGTATTGTTTTTCAAACATGTATTTAAAAGTTATGTATTGATTTTTATTTATTTTTTTCTTGGTACCTATTGAAATTCGGTATCTGTTATATTGATCAGAAGGATGATGAATACTTCTTAAGAAAAATTCAATTCCAACTTTTGGATCTAATTTCCAATTTTTAATGTTATACGATAACACTGTTTTTATTCGCCAGTATTTTCTAAGTTCCCCAACATATTTATTGGTGTTTTTAAATGTTTCTCTTCTTCTTTGAGATTGAATTTTATACTCAATTTTAAAACGATTGTTATTCCCTAAATTATGTTTTAAAATCCAGTAGAAATTATATCTGTTATATTTTGCTAAACCCTCTTCAAAATTGATGTTTCTTAGAATATACCTGTAACTTATTCCCCAATATAAAGATTTAGATATTTTTTCTTCAATTTGAAATTCAGTAAAATTTCTTTCAATACTTCCATTATCAAAATCAATTCTTAATTGATTTTCTAAATTAAATTTCCAATGATTGTTAAGTTTTAAAGAAATATTTCCACTTAACCAGTTTTCAGCACCTATTTCAGGCATTCTCTGGCTAATGGAAATAAAAGAAAGCCCAATAAAAAATAATAGTATTGTAAGCGTTTTAGTTTTTCTAATTGAAATTAAATTTTAATTATAATCAAATATAACCATCTTAAATTACATTAAGATACTCAACATTTATTTGAATTTTTATGAAATTTATAATCCAAAACCAAAGTAACCTTTAGTCCCATCTGTATAAACTCCTTCAATTAAAATGCCTCCTTTTTTATATTTTAAAAAGTTTATTAGTTGTTTTTTAGAAGAGACGGGTCGTTTATCAATATGTGTTATAATAAATCCAGTCTTCAACCCTGCATCTTTAAATTTTCCATTTTCTAAAGATTGAATTTTAACCCCAAAATTTAGTCTTAATTTTTCTTTTGTTTTATCATCAACATCTATAAATAGAGCTCCGTGAACAATTGATTCTTTTTCTAATTGATGTTTATTTATGATGTCCGTATTTCCACTTTCATTTCTTAACTCAACACTTATTAATTGATTTTCGCCATCTCTGCTAATGATTAAATTTACTATATCGCCAGGCTTGAATTTTCCGATTTGTTCTTGAAGTTCAGGTACATCATTAACCTCAGTATTTTCAACTTTAAGAATGATGTCGTTTACTTTTATTCCTGCATCAACTGCAGCTCCACCTGAAGCTAATCCAGCTACAAGAACACCTTTTGTATCTGCTAATTTTAATTCATTCATTACATCTTGAGTTACGTCTTGAATAACAACTCCAATGAATGCTCTTTGAACCATCCCGTAATTTTTCAAATCATTAACTACTTTTAAAGCAATGTTTGAAGGAATTGCAAATGAATAACCTGAATAAGAACCTGTTTTTGATGCTATTGCAGTATTTATACCAATAAGTTTACCTTCAGGATCAACTAAAGCCCCTCCACTATTTCCAGGGTTAACAGCAGCATCTGTTTGAATAAATGATTCTAAAGGAAATATATTTTCATTGCTATTGCCTTTCAAAATATTTATATTTCTAGCTTTAGCGCTTACTATTCCAGCTGTTACAGTTGAAGTTAGGTTGAATGGATTGCCTACGGCTAATACCCAATCTCCTAGATGTACATCATCAGAATTTCCAAATGAGGTAAAAGGTAAATTATTTTCATCTATTTTTAATAAAGCCAGATCTGTGCTTGGATCTGTTCCAATTAAATTGGCATTTAATTCTCTACCATCATTTAGAGTTATGCTGATTTTATCAGCATCGTCAATAACATGATTATTAGTAACAATGTATCCATCTTCCGAAATTATAACTCCAGATCCTGTAGCAATTTGAGACCTTAAACCTCTACTCCCACCAGGTCCCCAAAAAAAATCCATCAAAGGGTCAGAATTGTAAGTTTGAGAATATTCGCTAATAATGTGAACTACTGAATTTACCGTTTTTTCAGCTGCTTTTGTAAAATCCATCTCTTTAGGAACAATGGTATTTAAATTTGAATTCACAACTTTAAAATCTTCTTCATTAATTTCTTTTACCTGAATATTTTGTTGAATATCTTGCACTTCGCTTTTGTTGATTATTTTTGAAGTGTTATTGAAAAAAAAGTGAGAAAATAATATAGATATTGTTGCACCTAGAAAGGCAGATAATGTTAAGGATAGCTTATTTTTCATGACTTTTGTTTTTTTAAAATTAACGGAGATTTTTTTTTAATTGTGTTATTGTCGTGTTAAATATTGTTAAGTAAAACTTTATAGTATGATTACAAATTTTTATAAATATCAGGGTACAGGAAATGACTTTATAATAATAGATTCAAGAAATATAAATTTTGATGTTTCAGAAAATGTCATAAAAAAAATATCTGATAGAAAATTTGGTATTGGTAGTGATGGAGTTATAATTATTAAAAACCATATTGAATTTCATTTTGAGATGCAATTTTATAATCCAGATGGATCAAAAAGTTTTTGTGGAAACGGAAGCAGATGTGCAGTTTTATTTTCATATCACATGGGAATATCTCCGAGAAAATGTAGTTTTTTAACGAATGATGGTGTTCATCAAGCAGAAGTTTTGGACGATAAAAATGTAAAAATAAATATTATTGGGCCTGTTAAAATAAAAGAACTTTCCTCAATAGATTATGAGTTAAATACTGGGTCTCCTCACTACATTAAGTTTGTTGATGACGTAGATGTTGATGATTTTGTTACTAAAAGCCAACTTATTAGGAATAATAATGTTTACAAACACAAAGGAATTAATGTAAATTTTGTTTCTGATAAACAAAATGATATTTATATTAGAACTTATGAAAGAGGAGTTGAAAATGAAACCCTTTCATGTGGTTCTGGAGTAACAGCAGCAGCCATTGCTTATGGATTTAAAAATGGTTTAGACTCAGGTGAAATTGTTGTTTTTACAAAAGGTGGTGATTTAACGGTAAGCTTTGATAGAACCAATGAAGTTTTTGAAAATATCTTTTTAACTGGCCCTGCAAAATTTGTTTTTAGAGGAGAAATTGATTTATGAAAACTAGAGTAGGACTGATTACAGACTCCATTTTTAACTTGGATTTTAATAAGATTAATGGCCTGCTGTTGACAGATGCAGAAAAGGTTCCACCTCACATTGGGTTAGTTTGTAATGGGTTTTATTATTCTGCAACAGCTAATGGAACTATATTGGATCGAAAAATGAGTTCTGTTTTAGAAGTTATTACTAAAAAAAAGAAAAAAGTTTTACTTGCCTTATTTAATTTTAAAATAGAAAAAGATGTTTTAAGAAATACATTTATTGAATATGGCCCATTAATTAATGGTAAAACATGTCTTCATCCTGCTAGGATTTGTATTGAAAAAAGTACTGGACTTTCATTTAATGTAAACTTTGTTTTTGAGTTGTTGCCTTTAATGTATAATGAAAAGTTAATAAGTAATTATTGCCATTTTTTATTAGATGATTATTTAGATTATGGATATTACCAACTTACCACTTATTCTAAAAATGATATTATGGAATGTATAGACAGATTAAAAAGATAAAATGGCATCAATTGAACTATATCCTCCAACAAATGCAGATTTAAATAAACTAATAGATTGGGAAAACGATTTAGATAATTCTGAATTTACAGATTTTCCTGTATTTTATTCTAAAGACCAACTGCAAGAATTTATTCATTCCTCTCATGATCTTCTTATGAATAATCAAATAAGATATATGATTAAACTTAAGGGAGAGTCTATTGGGTGTATTGATGTGTTTGAACATGATTTGGTTAATTCTAGGGCTGGTGTTGGAATATTTATAGATGAAAAATGGCGTAAAAAAGGTTTTGCTTTTGAAGCTTTAGAAAGTCTAAAACATATAGTTTCTTCACAATTTCAATTGAATCAGTTGTATGCTACAATATATTCCTCAAATGAAAAAAGCTTAAACTTATTTATTAAAGCAGGGTTTGAAATAAATGGAAAAAGAAAAAAGTGGGTAAGAAAACAAGAAGAGTTTGAAGATGTGCATTTTTTACAATGTTTTATTTAGTTTATAAAGTTCAATAAAGCATAATTATTTGTTATTCGACTTTAAAATTGTTATTGTTGTTACTTAGTCCTAAATATTATCAATTTATGAATTATGCTTAAGAATTTACTAACGTTTTTTTGTTTTGTTTTTTGTTTTAATCTTTTTGCTCAAACTCCGACAATTAAATTTGAAGAATACACTTTACCCAATGGTTTAAAAGTTATTTTACATGAAAATCATACAACCCCTATTGTAGCGGTTTCAGTTATGTACCATGTGGGTTCAAAAAATGAAAAACCGAATAGAACTGGATTTGCTCATTTCTTTGAACATCTACTTTTTGAAGGTTCAAAACACATTAAAAGAGGAGAATTTTTTAAATACATTGAGAATGCCGGAGGAAAGAATAATGCAAATACAACTAATGATAGAACGTTTTATTATGAAGTTTTACCTTCCAATCAATTAGAATTAGGGTTGTGGTTAGAGTCTGAAAGATTATTACATGCTAATATTAATCAAGATGGAGTGGATACCCAAAATGAGGTAGTAAAAGAGGAAAAGAGATTAAGAGTTGATAATCAACCTTATGGCAGCTTTTTTGCTGAGATAAATAAAAGAGCATTTAAAGAGCACCCTTATAAATGGACTACTATTGGAGAAATGGAGCATTTAGATGCAGCTACTTTAGATGAGTTTATTGATTTTTATCACAAGTTTTATGTCCCTGAAAATGCGATTCTTTCTATTGCAGGTGATATTGATGTTGCTTATACTAAACAGATGATATCATCTTATTTTGGAACTATACCCAGAGGAAAAGGTGATATTGAAAAAGTATCAATTGTTGAACCACCTTTAGGTGGTGAAATAAGAGATACTATTTACGATGATATTCAGTTGCCAGGAGTTATGATGGCCTATAGAGCACCTAAACAAGGAGATGAAGATTTTTATGCAATTGAAATGATGTCTAAAATTTTATCTGACGGTGAAAGTTCAAGATTAAATAAAACCTGTGTTGAAAAATCTCAATCTGCTATGTATTGTGGATCTTTTCCATACGCTTCAGAAGATCCTGGCTTATCGTTTGTTTACAGCATAGCAAATAGTGGGGTTGATCCTTTAGATTTAGAGTTAGAAATAAACAAAGAATTAAAGCTCCTTCAAACCACACTTGTTAGTGAGAAAGAGATGCAAAAAATAAGAAATATGATAGAAAATGATTTTGTTGGAAATTTTACATCTATGATTGGAATTGCAGAAAACTTAGCGAATTATAAAATGTATTTTGGTGATGCTAATTTAATTAACACTGAACTTAACAGGTATCTTAAAGTAACTAGAGAAGACATTATGAGAGTTGCAAACGATTATTTTAAACCATCAAACAGAGTAATTCTTTATTATTTACCAAATGAAAAAGGTTAGAAATTTATTAAAAAATATGAAAAAACAACTTTTAAATATACCATTAGGATTATTCTTAATTTGTTTACCTTTTATTTCTTATTCTCAAGAAGAAATTGATAGGTCAATTGCTCCTAAAGCAAAAGATGCTCCTAAAGTTAATTTTGGAAAACCTCAAAGTTTTGAACTTGAAAATGGATTAAAAGTATTTTTGGTTGAGAATCACCAACTTCCTACTGTTTCAATGAGTTTAACTGTAGATATGGATCCAGTTCTTGAAAAAGGACATGTTGGATTATCTTCTATGATGGGTGATATGATGAGTGCAGGCACCACAACAAAAACTAAATCTCAAATTGATGAAGCTATTGATTTTGTAGGGGCTTCTTTTGTTACCTATTCTTCTGGTTTTTATTTCAGTTCCTTATCTAAACACACTTCAAGTGTTTTAGAAATTGCAAGCGATGTTTTATTGAATCCTGTCTTTCCTGAAGACGAACTTGAAAAGAAAAAGAAAAGACAACTTTCGGGTTTAAAAAGTTTAAAAACAAATCCAAGCGCCATTGCATCAAGAGTTGAAAAAGTGTTGAAATATGGTAAAAATCATCCATATGGAGAGGTTGAAAAAATTGAGGATATAAATAATATTAGTACTGATTTGTGTAGAGAGTACTATGAAACTTATTTCAGACCAAATATTTCTTATTTAATAATTGTAGGAGATATTGACTTAGAAAAATCTAAATCTTTATGTGAACAATATTTTGGGTCCTGGCTTAAAAAAGATGTACCTCAACATGATTATGATTTTCCTGATGTTCCAAATGGAGTTAATGTTGCATTTGTAAATAAACCTGGGGCAGTTCAATCTGTTATTAGTGTTTTCTACCCTATAGATTTTAAGCCAGGAGCAGAAGACAACCCTCAAGTTAGTGTTATGGCAAATATATTTGGTGGTGCATTTTCAAGTTATTTGAATGCTAATTTAAGAGAAGATAAAGGTTACACTTATGGTGCAAGGGGATATGTAAGGTCCAATAAAATTGTTGGATCTTTTAAAGCTGGAGCTAGTGTGAGAAATGAAGTTACTGATAGTTCTATTGTGCAAATCTTACATGAGATGAATAGAATTAGTGAAGAAAATGTAAGCGATGTTGATTTAGAAAGAATTAAAAATAACATGATTGGTAATTTTGCTCTCTCTATGGAAAATCAACAAACCATAGCCAGACAAGCATTGAACATTGAAAGGTATAATCTACCTTCTACATATTATTCAGATTATTTAGCAGCAGTTCAAAAAGTTGATCAGTCTTTAGTACTTAGTGCAGCAAAAAAATACATAAACCCTTCAAATTGTTATGTGCTTGTAGTGGGCAATAAAGATGTAGCTTCTAAATTAAAAAGATTTGATTCAGACGGTGAAATAGATTTTTATGATATTAATGGAGAACTTGTTGATATGCCTCAAAAAACAATTCCTGAGTCTTTAACAGCAGATAAAGTAGTTCAAGATTATGTGTTAGCGGTTACTCAAAAAGAAACTATTGAAGAAGCAGAAGAGGTATACAATAACATTAAGAGTTATAAAAAAGAAGTTACTGCTTCAGTTGAATTTAGTGGACAATCTATGACTATGCAAGTAATTGAGTTATTTAAAGCTCCTTATTGTTTTCGTACTGAGATGAGTGCCAATGGAATGGTGGTACAAAAGGAAATTACCAATAAGAAAAAAGGAGGGACTTATAATATGCAAATGGGCAGTACTTCTTTTTCAAAAAAAGAACTAAAGTCTGTTCATTCTAGACATAAAATGAATAAGGATTTAATTTATAAAGAAATAGGACATTCTATAAAATTAGTAGGTGTCGAAAAGGTAGCTGGTGAAGATTGTTATGTTATTGAAAGAGTAAACAAAGAAGGAGTAAAATCTACTGAATTTTATTCAATTAAGTCTAAGTTGAAATTACAATTAATAAGTTCTGAAGAATCGCCAGAAGGCAAAATTATTACAAGAACTATGCAGTATTCTGATTACAATGAATTTGGAGGAGTTTTGTTTCCAACCATTACAGCCATGAGCATTTCAAATCAATTTTTAGAAATGAACCTAAAAAGTATGGAAGTAAATGTTGAAATTGATGATGATAAATTTGAATGGAATGAGTAATTGAATTTATCTACTTCTTTTATTACCCTTATCTCTAGACCTTCCTTTTGACCAATCTTTAGATTTGTTTCTTGACCTATCTCTTCCTCTATCCCTTGACCTACCTCTAGATCTGTCTCTTCCACCAGATCTTCCTCTTTTCTTTTTATCTTTTGAAGCTATTTCCACAACAAAAGATTTCCCATCAAAATCTTGTCCTTTCATGCCGTTTAATACATTTTCTGTAAAGGCATTATCTACTTCAAAAAATGAAAAATCATTGCTTAAATCAAGTTCCCCTATTGATGATGAATCTATATTAGCATGGGTACATATTAATCTTAAAAGACCTCCTTTATTTAGTCCTTTATTATAGCCTAAGTTGATAAAAAATCTTTCTTGATCTTCATTAGATTTGTAACTCTTCTTTCCAGAAGAATCATTATTGTCAAGATTTCTTGAGTTTTCATAATAGTCTAGCAATTGATTAAATTCATTGCTAACAAATCTTTTAATAAGTTCTTCTTTAGTGTATTTACTTAGGGTCTTAGATATAGCTGGAATGAAGTCAGCAATTTCCGTTTCATTAATGGTAACGGTTTTAATTTTTTCAATGTAGGAAATAAGTTGCTGTTCACAAACTTCTTTACCAGATGGTAATGATTCTTTATTGAATTCAACTTTAATATGCCTCTCTATTTGATTTATTCTACTTTGTTCTTTACCTGTTACTATAGCTATAGATGTTCCTTCTTTTCCAGCTCTTGCTGTTCTTCCACTTCTGTGCGTATAGCTTTCAACATCATCGGGGAGGTGATAATTAATGACATGTGTAATGTCATTTACATCTATTCCTCTTGCAGCTACATCTGTTGCAACAAGAATTTGTAAAGTTTTATCTCTAAACTTTCTCATGGTTTTATCTCGTTGGTCTTGAGATAAATCACCATGAATTGGAGCAGCATTATACCCTTCTTTAAGAAGCTTATCAGCAATTTCTTGAGTTACTCTTCTAGTTCTACAAAAAATAAGTCCATAAATTGAAGGGTGAAAATCTAAAATTCTTTTTACAGCTAAATAGCGATCTCTGTCTTTAACTGAATAGTAAACGTGCTTAATGTTTTCAGCACCAATATTTTTTCCTCCAACTGTAACTTCAATTGGATTAGTCATATATGACTTAGCAATTTTTTCTACTTGTTTTGGCATTGTAGCAGAAAACAACCACGTTACTTTGTCGTCTGGAGTATCCCTTAATATGTCGTCAATGTCTTCCTTGAAACCCATGTTTAACATTTCATCGGCTTCATCTAAAGCAACATAATTCACTTGGTTAATTTTAACCATCTTTCTTCTCATTAAATCCATCAATCTACCAGGTGTGGCTACAATAATTTGTGCTCCAGCTCTAATCTCCTTAGATTGTTTATCCATACTGGCTCCACCATAAATGGTAGCAATTTTTATCCCAGACATGAACTTAGAAAAATTCTTAAAATCATTAGAAATTTGAACGCATAACTCTCTTGTAGGAGCGATAACTAAACCTTGAACAGTTTTATCTTTTGGATTAATCTTATGAATCATAGGTAACCCAAATGCAGCAGTTTTACCTGTTCCTGTTTGAGCTAATCCAACTAAATCTTTTTTCTCCTCTAAAAGTTGAGGTATTGTTGCTTCTTGAATTGAAGTTGGTTCTGTAAATCCAAGTGCATCTACACCCTTTAGAAGGTCAGGATTAAGTTTAAGGTCTGAAAAATTCATTTTCTATAATTTCCGCGAAGGTAAACTATTAAATCAACTTTATAAGAAAAAAAAGTCAAACCTGTAAGCCGGATTCTGTCGAGGCTCATCATTTATCTAGGCTAATCATCACTAATTAGCTCGAACGACCTACCCTCCAGGTTAAGCGAGCAACCTTTCAACAAAAGTAACCCTGGTTTATTTGGTCTTTCAGCGCATGAGGTTTACCTTGCTACTAATGTCACCATTAGCACGGTGAGCTCTTACCTCACCTTTTCACCTTTACCATAATTAAATGGAAGTTTATTTCTGTGGCACTATCTGTATTTACATTGTAAATCCTTCCCGTTAGGAAGCATGCTGCCCTATGCTGTCCGGACTTTCCTCTTGTAAACAAGCGATGAACCGGTTTGACTTTTTTGCAAAATTAAACTAATTCAATTTAATTATTATAATAATTAAAATTAATTGCTCTTTTTTTAAATTCTAAGGAATCAAAATCTGGGTAGAAATTGCACGATGATCCGATAATTCTTCTTCATGTGTTGTGAAATTATAAGAATTTAGATTTTTATCATGCCAAATGTAGTCTATTCTAAGACCTGGAATATTCCCAACATATGTGCCTCCAATCCCATTTCCTGAAACAACAAAAGCGTCTTTATAATATTTATCAAATTGGTGATATGCGAATGAAATTGGAGTGTCGTTAATATCGCTACATATTATTTTAGTATGAGGCGAAAGATTAATAATTGGTATTAACTCTTTAATTTGAGTAGACCTTTTTTTGAATCCTAAATGTAATCTTTTTAATATTTTTTGGTCAGGTTTTTTTTGATGTGGCCAAAATGGGCTACCTTTTCCACCAATTACATTATAATCAGAATAATTAAAACGAATTGAACCAAGGTGGGTATTGTAAATTCTTATTGTATCTTGATTAATCTTAATATCTGACCACATGCATTGGTTCGATTTATCGTTACTGAATTTATAATTATCTTTATGAATGATTGGGTATTTACTAAATGTGGCTAATCCGAAATATTGACCTTTATTTTTAGTTGAAAAACTTTCATGGTAATGGTTCATTTCTAATTCTTCAATAATCATTTCTCTTGTAATAAAATCATTTGATGAATTAAAGTAATATTCTTGAAAACAAATCACATCTGGATTAACAGCTTTAATTTGTTTAATAATTGCTTTTTTTGTTTCCTTATTTGATGTCCAGTTGTACAAATCAAAAAGTCTTACATTGTAACTCATAATTTTTATTTCTTTTTTATCCTTTACAATAGGATTATAATTAAAAGAAAATTGAAAAAATCGGCTATGGTGATAAAACCCACTTATTATCAATAAAAGGGATGGAAGGAAAAAAAGATTTTTTTTAATTAGCCAATAACTGCAAAGTAAAATATTTACAATTAATAAAATAGGATAGAAGAGGCCTGTAAAAGCAATCCATGTGGTACGAGTTGGATCAGACAAATAAGCAAAGTAGGAGAAAAATAATAGAAAATTAAAAGCTAAGGTGATGTAAGCAATAACCTTATTTTTCCAATTTAATTTTTTAACAATTGATTTAAATATTTTTACTGGCATCAAATAAATAGTCTTTTTCTTCTTTGCTTAAGCTTTCGTATCCTGAATCTTTTATTTTATCTAAGATAGCATCAACTTTTTTTTGTCTGTTATTTTTGTCTTCGTTGTAATTGTAGTCGGATTTTGTCCTTTTTGGTGTGGTTTTTTTACCTTTTGAATAAACTATTTTTATTTTATTTCTTTTAAAAATACCTTTTAAAAATGACATCCATTTATCAAATCTTTTTGAAAAATCTTTTCCTTTTTTGAAATTGGCAATAAAAATATAACCCCATAATGCTCCCCCTAAGTGAGCAAAATGAGCTACATTGTCTTGATTAGATAGTCTTAAGAAATCCAATAATATATATACCAGCGCAATAGCTATTAATTTAATCTTAAAAGTTCCAAATAAATAAACTTCTCTATTTGGGTTATAAAATGCAATAGCACTAAAAATTGCCATTACAGAAGCAGATGCCCCTAATACTACAGGATAGCCATTACTGCTTAACAATGGGAATAAATTAGTTGCAATTATTTGAATTAGGGCACCAAAAATACCTCCTACAATATAAGTACTAAGCATTTTTTTTGGACCTAAGCTGTCTTCAAATAATCGGCCTACAAAAAATAAAATAATCATATTCCAAAAGAGATGGCCAAAATTATGATGAAGAAACATGTACGAAATAATTCCCCATGGGTGAGTAAACAGCTCATATGGTTCAGTATAAAGTATTAATACATTTTTGAAAGTATCTATTTGCCACGTATTCCATAGCATAAGTTTGAATAGTGTAGTAAAGAGACCAAAGAATATGAAAATGCCGACATTTATATATATTAATTTAATATACATTCCTCCTTGCTTAAATTGATATTTTAACTGTTCTAGTAAATTCATTTAAAAAAAGCTGTTTCTATTCTTATTCCAATACAATACTAATAAAATGCCAATAAGTGCTCCTCCTAAATGCGCAAAATGTGCAACATTATCATTAGGATTGTTAGCCACCCCAAGATACAATTCAATAGCAGCGTAGCCAATTACAAAATATTTAGCTTTTATTGGTATTGGAGGGAACAGAAGCATTAATTCAGTATTTGGAAATAAATATCCAAATGCAGCAAGCAATCCAAATACAGCTCCAGATGCACCCATCATTGGAATATGATACATTCCAACAAACTCGTTGTAAGTTGGGTTGTAATATTGAACAGGACCATTCTGAATAAGTTGTACAACAATGTCATCAGGCAATGATGATTCAAGAGAAATAAGCCTGATATAATTTACTGTAAGATGTAAAAATGCAGCTCCGATTGCTGTTATAAAATAGTAAGTTAAAAACCTTTTAGGACCCCAAATTTTTTCAAGTTGTGATCCAAAAATGACCAAAGCAAACATATTGAAAAAAATATGCGGAATGTTAGCATGCATAAAAAAGTGAGTAGCCAATTGCCATGGTTTAAAAAAGTCTGATGAAATTGGATATAATGAAAAATAATAATCAAATGTTGAAATCATGTTTTGAGCCACAAAAAACAAAAGATTTATGATCAATAAATTTTTGACCACATCGGGCATATTTTTAAACAATTGACCAAACATTAATTAAATTTTTGAAAAATTTCATCTTCAGAAATCTCACTTATTATATAATGTCCATGAGCATTAATAGAAGGCGATTTACATGAAAATAAACAATCCATTAAATGAGTCATTTCTTGATTATTAAGTTTTTTTAATCTGCTTAAAGCATAACCTTTGGAAATGTTCCATGCTAGGCTTTGAAAAGGTTTTTCAAATTGATTATTTTCATTTTTAATATCTTCAATACAAGATTCAATAAATCCTTTAGGGTCTTTTAATTCCATACCTGTTGGTAGACCATTTAGAACTATAGTATTATTCCCAAAATCACTTATATCAACACCTAAATCAGTCAATTCATTAATTATTTCCATGCAAATTACATGATCACCTTCAGATAAGGTGATTTGTTCAGGAAATATTAATTTTTGTGAAGAGGTTTTTTTGTTTTCATAATTATCAATTAAAGTTTCAAAATGTATTTGTTGGTGAGCCCTGAAAATATCAATTAATAACAATCCTGTTTTTTTTGAAGTAACAATATATCTTGATTTGTATTGAAAACATGAAATTGAATTTGATAGATTATTTTCAGCAGATTCTTCAAGATTTAAATCTCCTTGTTCAAGTTCATTATTATTTTCAATTTTATCAAATTCGTTTTGAAAATTATCTCTTAAAAAATGAATATTTTCTTCAATGTTTTTTTTATTCTCATTGGTTTTAAAAGGATTGTAATACGGGTCAACTTTGATTTTTGGTTCGTATACTTTTGTAGCATCAGAAATAGGAGGGACGTTGAACGAAGTTTCTTGTTCGAAATCCAATGTTGGTGAAACGTTGTATTTGCCCAAAGAGTTTTTAATGCATGATTGAACTATGGTATAAATTGCTCTTTCGTCATCAAATTTTATTTCGGTTTTAGTTGGGTGAATATTAATATCAATAGACTCTGTTGGTACTTCTAAATAAATAAAGTACGATGGGAATTGATCTTTGCTAATTAAATCTTTAAAAGCCTGATTAATTGCGTAATTTATTGATGAGTTTTTTATAAATCTATTGTTTACAAATAAAAACTGCTCTCCTCTTGTTCTTTTTGAAAATTCTGGTTTAACAACAAATCCAGATATATTACTGATTGTAGTTTTTTCTTCAATGGGGACTAAACGTTCATTAAATTTTTTCCCCATTAAATTAACTATTCGTTGTCTTCTATTTGAAATTGGTAGGTCAAAAACAACATGACCATTATTATGCATAGAAAAATGAATTTCAGGATGTGCTAGTGCAATTCGTTGAAATTCGTCTATAATGTGTTTAGTTTCTACTGCATTTGATTTAAGAAAATTTCTTCTTGCAGGGATGTTGTAAAAAAGGTTTTTCATTGAAAAACTTGTGCCTTTTTTTGTAGCAACGGGTTCTGTACTTTTTATTTCTGAACCTTCAATAATAATTTTAAGACCTATATCTTCTTTTGTTGTTCTTGTTTTAAGTTCAACATGAGATACAGCGGCAATGCTTGATAAAGCTTCTCCGCGAAACCCTTTAGAACTAATTTTAAATAAATCTTCAGCTTTCGCAATTTTAGATGTAGCATGTCTTAAAAAACACATTTCAGCGTCATCTTTATTCATGCCCGTGCCATCATCAATAACCTGTATTAATGTTCTTCCGGCATCTTTAATAATTAGCTGAATTAAACTAGATTTTGCATCAACAGCATTTTCTAAAAGTTCTTTGACCGCAGATGACGGTCTTTGGATAACCTCGCCTGCAGCAATCTGGTTGGCTACATTGTCAGGTAATAACTGAATCATTTAGGCAATACTATTTTTTTGATTGGGTAAGATATTCAAGTAATTCATCAAGTTCATCATAAAGAAAGAAAAAACCTGCAATTAATAATACAAAAATAACAATCAATCTAGTATTTTCCCAAGATAAAAACCCTATTGGTTTATTTTCTTGTCTTCTGTTAAATGAGTTTTTAATTCTGTCAGAGTAATTACTGTCCATTTCATTTTCTAGCTCTTTTTTTCTTTTTTCAATTCTTTCTTTATCCTCGTCATAGTATCTAGCTGAAAATTCAAATCTTTTATGAGTGGGAAGTTTAAAAAACCTAGATTTAAAAAATGATTTTTGTGACATGATGTAAAGTTAATTTATTAGAAATGATGATGCAACTAAAAAATAGTATAAAAATTTTTAGTTATTTCTTTGTATTCTTTTGTGTAATCGTGTCTTTCATTATTCTCAATAATTAAATGACTTATTATACAATCTGTTTTTGTCTTTGAAAATTCTAAAAGTAAACGATGGCTATTTTTATGTGCTTTAGGTTTTACATAACATTTTTTGGTTAAATGAAGATTACATTTTGATGATGATAAAATACATTTTTCTCCTTCTTTAACTGGTAGTATGATAGATGTTTTCCCATTTTCAGATAAGTATTTTAAAGAAAAATTCATTATGTCTAAATAGCTTAAAAATTCAGTATGTCTTGCTTTTTTTCTTTCATTATTTTCTGGAGATAGACTGTTTATGAAAAAAGGTGGATTTGAAATTATATGGTCATATTTTTTTATTGGAATGAATTTTTTTAGGTTGCATTCATATAGTTGAATTCTTTTTTCCCAAGGACAATTATTAATGTTATTTTGGGCGTCAATACAAGCCTGATGAGATATTTCAATGGCATCTACAAATGCCTTTTTATTTTTCTGACATTGCATTATGGCTATTACTCCAGTTCCAGTTCCAATATCAATTATATTTTTTGATTTGTAGGTGTTTGCCCATGCTCCCAATAGAATTCCATCAGTTCCAATTTTCATTGCGGCATTATTTTGATGAATTGAAAATTGTTTGAATTGAAACGGTTTGTATGATTTTTCAACCATTTGTATAAAGTTCTATTAATCCTTCTGGGATGTCAATAGTTATTTCTTTTTTCTTTTTATTGATTTTAATTAATGTTTTTTCATTGAAAGGAATTAATACTTCTTTCCCTTCAACTGTTGTTTGAATAATGGTATTATTTGGTATTTCTATAATTTCTTCAATTGAACCAATAAATTCTTTTTTGCTATTGTAAATTTTAAAATCAATAACATCACGGTTGAAAAATTGATTTTCGTCAAGTTCAGGAACCTTAGATGTGGGAATATACACCTCTTTTTTGATGAGTCTATCACATTTTTCTAAATCAATATTTTTTAATGATAAAACCAATTGGTCTTCTTTTAATTTTTTAATGTTTTCAATAATAAATGGAGTGTTTACGCCATTCTGCTTAATCCATATGTTTTTTATTGAGTGATAGTATGATGGATGGTCAGTATCTATATATAACACAACGTTGCCTTTGTATCCGTGTTTTTTTGATATATAACCTATTAAGAAGAATTGATTGGGATTCATATAAAAAAAAGCTATGCATGTTTATCATGCATAGCTAATATAAGTTTTAATTAAAAGGATATTATTTTTCTTTAGAATCTTCTTCTGATTTTTCTTCTGCTTTAGGAGCTTCTTCAGTTGCAGTTTCTTCAGTTGCAGCTTCTTCAGTTGCAGTTTCTTCAGTTGCAGCTTCTTCATTTGCAGCTTCTTCATTTGCAGCTTCTTCAGTTACAGTTTCTTCAGTTGCAACTTCTGCTTTAGGAGCTTCTTCAGTTGCAGCTTCTGCTTTAGGAGCTTCTTCAGTTACAGTTTCTTCAGTTGCAACTTCAGCTTCTTGAGTTTCTACAGCAGCGGCAGCTTCAGCTTCTTGAGTTTCTGCAGCAGCGGCAGCTTCAGCTGCTTGTGTTGCTTCAGTAATTATAGCTGCTCTTGCATCGCTTTTCTCTTTTTCAAGAGCAATAGCTTTATCATAGGCTGCTTTAGCATCTTTTTCTAAAGATTGAACTTTAGATTCAATTTTTTCAGCTTTTTCTTCCAACCATTTATTAAATTTTTCTTCAACTTGAGCTTCAGTTAAAGCACCTTTTTTAACCCCTTTTAATAAGTGGTTTTTATAAAGAACACCTCTGTAAGAAAGCATTGCTCTTACAGTATCAGTAGGTTGTGCACCAACACTAACCCAGTGAAGGGCTCTTTCAAAATTGAATTCAATAGTTGCTGGATTTGTATTTGGATTGTAACTTCCTATTCTTTCGATGTACTTTCCATCTCTAGGAGCTCTTGCATCTGCAGTTACAATATGGTAAAATGGTTTTCCTTTTTTACCGTGTCTTGCTAATCTAATTTTTGTTGCCATATTAATAGTTTTAAAAGGGTCCTAAACCCGGTTTTAGTTAATTCGGCTGCGAATATCTGATTTTTTATTGAATTTAAAAAATGTTATTTGTTTTTATCTTTCAAATTATACATTTTAAAAAATCAAATTAAATGTAATTTGAGAAATATATAGTTTTCTTGTGTATAGCTACTAACCTATTAAGTGTAAAATGTAGCCAAGTCCAGCTCCTCCAAATACTATCCATATGCTGCTTACTTTTTTAAAGAAATAAGCAACTATGATGCTTAAAACCATTATTGTACAATACTTCCATTCAAAGAGGTATGTGTAGGAAAGTTTTAATGTTACAGCGATCATAATTCCTACTGCACCCGCATTAATGAACCCTAAGACGAATGACAATAATTTAGACTTTTTGATGAATGGTATAATTCTAACCAATATTCCTACAAATAGAAAAGATGGTAAAAACATACCTAAACTAGCATAAATGGCTCCAATTATTCCCTTTAGTTGATATCCAATAAATGTAGCTGTGGTTAATACAGGCCCCGGTGTGAATTGACCTACAGCTATTGCATCTAGAAGCTCTTCTTTAGTAAGCCACACTAATCTTTCGACCAATTCAGAATCTACGTAAGCGATTAAAACATAACCACTTCCATAGAGTATTATAGCTATTTTAACAAAAGCCCAAAATATGGAAGTACTTGATATACTTAGTGTAGCTGGTTTGGTAAATAAAAGCAATAAAGGAAAAATAGAATTAATTTTTTTAGTGTTGTTTTTAAAAACATGAAAAATTAAACCTAGTAAAGCTGTCCCAATGATTAAAACAAATTCATTTATTCCATAAATGGATAATGTCGCAACTATTAATCCAGCAATAATCAGAGTAGTGTTTTTGAATCCTTTCTTTGATAATTTTATTGTGGCCATTAGAATAATGCCAATTACTGCAGGTTTAATGCCTAGAAAAATTGGTTCGATATTTGGTAAACTTCCATATTTAACGAAAGCAATGGCGAACAATAATGTGATCAACACTGCAGGTAGAATAAACGAAACTCCAGCTAAAACTAAACCTATATACCCACCTCTTACATAACCGCATTGCATGGTCATTTGAGTTGAATTTGGCCCCGGAATAATGTTTGTAATTCCTATTAAATCAAGAAAGTCTTCATGAGTCATCCACTTTCTTTTTTCAATGATTTCTTTTTCCATCATTGCTATATGAGCAGCAGGACCACCAAATGCAATGCACCCTAATTTGAAGAATACTGAAATTATTTCAAACATGAGAATTTTTTAACAACAACCGCTTTCAGGAGAACAACAAGATGAATTATTTTCTAACTCTGATAAAGAAATTTTTGGTTTTACTTCAACAATTCCACATTTATCTTCTGCAAGGCAGTTAGTTGTTTTAGCTGCCAACACAAAACTTTCACCATTCAATAAAACATCGTATTTTCCAATAGTTTCATTTTGATATTCTATTTCAATAGGTAAGTCTTCAATAGAAAGTGTTTTTTCTGCTAATTCAATTATTTCAATTAGTTTATTTGGTTTTAATCTATGACTAAAATCATTGGCATTCCATAATTGAAGATTTATAATTTTTTCTTCACGAACAGTTCCTCCACAGTCAATGAATTTTTTAGAAATGCATCCAATTTCTGTAATATGGAAATGCTTAGGAATAATTTTTCCATTTTCTAATTGAAAATTTATTGAATTAAGTGAACTAACTATATTCTTAAATTGATGTATTTTCATAATAAAATTTATATATCTCCTACTACTGCTTCACTAACATTTATAATATGATCTCCTACTTTTTCGCATGAAGAGAAAAGATCATTATACATGATTCCAGTTTGGAATTTAAATTCTCCTTTTTCAGCTTGTTCTAGGTATGATTTTCTTAAATTATTTCGAAGTTGGTTTATTTCTAGTTCTGCTTTTTGAGCATCATCAATTACAATATGTCCGTATTCTGAATTAAGATTTTCATTCATTATTGAAAATGCTTTTTCAATCTTATCCAGCATGTTGTTTATATTTTCTCTTTGTTCAGGCAAGAAGTAAACTTTATTATCATCTTTTCTTTCAATTGTTTTCGACATTTGATAATAAATATCACCAATTCTTTCAAGATCATTGGTAATGCTTAGCATACTTCTAATTTGAGAAGAAGTTTCTGGACTAATTTCTTGCGATGATAACTTATCTAGAAAACTTGCTACTTCAATTTCAACACGGTCAGTAATTTCCTCATATTTCTTAATTTTATTAAACATTTTATTTCTTGTCTTCTTGTCCTGGTCATTAATTAATGTTTTAATAAAATCATTCATTCTTGTGGTTACTTGCCCAAATTTTGCTACCTCTTTTTTAGCTTCTAAAATAGCAACTTCAGGTAAAGCAACCCCACCAGCAGTTATGTAGTCTAGTTTGAACTCTTCGTCAGCATCTCCTTTTGAATTGACCGTTCTTTCAGCTACTGATACTAAATAGGGTACAAATCCAATTAGTAATAATACATTAGCAGCATTAAATAGTGTGTGGAATAATGCAATTCCTTCATTAGCAAGACTAGTATCTTCAGGATTAAAGACAACTCCGTGACTTTGTCCAACTATCCAACCAATTAAATCTAAAAATAATGGTATTACCATTAACATCCATGTAACACCTACAATATTAAAGAGTGAATGTATTCTTGCAGATCTTTTAGCATGTACATTACCAATCAAAGAAGCCAATTCAGCAGTAATTGTTGTTCCAATATTTTCTCCAAGAACCATTGCACAAGCAACCTCAAAAGGAATGATTCCTTTTGAAACCATTGTTAAAGTTAATGCCATAGCTGCACTAGATGATTGTATAACTATAGTAACTAATGCCCCTAAACCTACAAACATTAAATTACTAAAAAATGGTATGTCTTTGTAATTAACAAAAAATTGTACTAATGCAGAATCTTTATCTAAAGAAGGAACAGCATCTTTTAAGAATTGTAATCCAATAAATAATATAGCAAAACCAATAATTGCATTTGCTAAATCTTTTGATCTTCTAAATGACATGAAAAGAAGAGGAGCTCCTAATGCTATTAAAACTAATGCATAACTTGAAATACTTACTTTAAAACCCAACAATAAAACCAACCATGCTGTAATTGTTGTGCCAATATTAGCACCCATCATGACTCCTGCAGATTGTCTTAAATTAATTAATCCAGCATTTACTAAACTTACAGTCATAACCGTTGTAACAGATGATGATTGAACTATGGCAGTAGAGCTAAACCCAGTAAGAACGCCTTTAAAACGGTTTGATGTAATTGAACCTAGCATTTTTCTTAGTTTTTCCCCAGCAGTTCTTTGCATTCCATCACTCATGATTTTCATACCAAAAATGAAAAGACCTAAAGAACCAATTAGTATGAGTAGTTTCATAATACCCCATCCTCTTTTGGTTTTGACCTTAAGTTTATCTGACCAAATGATTTCGGTTGAATCAGCCTTAGGATCTTCTCCTTTATTAATAATTCCTAAATAAGCCTCATACTTTTCATTTCCTTGTAAACCTTTAAATTCAAAATTAGTTTCTGTAGCATCAAAAGGTTTAGAAAATTTCCATTCACTTCCCTCATATCCTTTTTTATTCCTTTTTGAACCAATTTTTGTGTTGTATTTTATAATTAGCTTTTTATCAGAAAGAGCATTAAATAATTTATAATCAATACTCCATGATAATTTAAAACCTTCTTCTTTTGATGAAGCACTTAGATTTTTAAATGAACTTTTATCAATTTTTAATTCTTCACTTTCATCTTCAATTATTTGATTATTAGTAATAGAATTTTCATTTTGATTTGTAGAGTCAATTAATTTAACTGAGTCTTGTGCCAAGACCAAGGTACTTGAGTAAAGCAAGGATAGGATTAAAGCTATTTTACGCATGACATTTATTTTAAATTTTTGTGCAAATCTAACTATCTAATTAAAAGCTTTAAAACCTTTTATTAAATATTAATATTAAGTTAACATTGTTTTTTGTTTAACTACTTGAAAATCAACATATAAAATACTTTTTTTAGTTATCAACAGTCTAATTTAAGTGTGAATTTTATCAATATTAATTAATTGTTAAGATTACATATTTAGTATGTTAAAATAAATATTTTTCCATCTATTTGCCGAAAATTTTAATACGATGAAAAAATTATTTACTCTATTATTTGTTGGTTTTTCAGTAGCTAATTATGCACAGGATATAACTAATACTCGTTTTGGAAAAGGCTTAATTAATGTAATTGCTAAAGATTCATCTTGGTCAAGTAAAGTTGCATTTAGGTATCAAACAAGATATGAAGGGCTTTATGATTATTCTGATTCTGCTTATACTGATAGAGCATTTGTAAGAAGAGCAAGAATTAAGGGAAGTGGTTATGCTTTTAGTCCAAGATTGAAATATAAATTTGAATATGATGTTCATAATGGTTTTGTATTGGATGCTGTTGTTAAATGGAACTTTGCTGGAAATTGGACTGTTTGGTTTGGACAAACAAAATTACCTGGAAACATTGAAAGGGTTTTTTCATCTCAGAAATTACAATTGGTTGATAGATCACTATTAAATTCTAAATTCACTTTAGATAGAGATGCTGGTGGACAATTAAGACATCATTTTACATTAGGTAATAGATTTTTAGTAAGATCAATTTTTGCTTTTTCTCAAGGTGAAGGTTTAAACCAAAAACCTCAATCATCAGGTCATGGTTACACAGGAAGAATTGAGTTGTTGCCTTTTGGGAAATTCACAAAAAAAGGAGATTATTTTGCCTCGGATCTTAAAAGAGAAGAGTCGCCAAAGCTAATGCTTAGTGCTACTTATGATTATAATCAAAAAGCGATGAGAGAAAGAGGTCAAATGGGTGATTATATTTCAGATAATTTTATTGGAGAATTAAGAGATTTAGAGAGTATTTTCATTGATGCTCATTTTAAACTAAAAGGGTTTTCATTTTTTGGTGAATATGTAAACAAAGTGACAAGAAATGGTTCAGCTGTTCTTGAAGGAGTTTATGATAATATACTAGGTGAATATACTGCTGTAACTCAGTCATATTATACAGGGAAAGCTATTAATCTTCAAATGGGTTATTTGATGAAAAGCAATTGGGAAGTAGCTGGTAGATTTACTCAAGTAACACCAGAAGCGATTACCCTTAATAATAATATAAACCAATATACATTAGGTTTTTCCAGATATGTTGTTGGTCACAATTTAAAAGTACAGGGAGATATTAGCTTAACACAAGAAGATACTAAGGAAAATAAGTTAATGTTTAGATTACAAACAGAATTTAATTTTTAATAATACATTAATATTTAATTTAAAAGGCCTTTTGAAAGGCCTTTTTTTTGCTAAAATATTAACTTAGTTGTTGATTAAAAAAATTCAGATGGACAATACTCAAGAAGAAAAATCTAATCATAAAATTCTACTTGTAGATGATGAACCTGACATTGTTGATTTAATTAAATATAATTTAGAAAAGGAAGGTTATGTTGTTTCAACAGCTAGCAATGGGGTTGAATGTCTTTCTGTTGCTAAATCATTTTCTCCAGATTTAATACTGCTTGATGTTATGATGCCAGAAATGGATGGAATTGAAACTTGTATGCAAATTAGAGAAGATAAAGAGTTAAAAAACACCCTAGTTGCATTGCTTACTGCAAGGTCAGAAGATTATTCACAAATTGCTGGATTTGAGTCTGGAGCTGATGACTACATAACTAAGCCAATTAAGCCGAGAGTTTTAGTAAGCAGAATCAAAGCCCTTCTTAGAAGAAAAGAAGTTAAGAATACGACTGAAAAGGTGTCCGATGAACTATCTATAGATGAAGAAAAATATGTGGCCATTATTAATGGAGAGGAAAAACTGCTCCCAAAAAAAGAATTTGAATTGTTAGCGCTGCTATTCTCAAAACCTGGTAAAGTTTTCACCAGAGAGGTTATATTAAATAAAGTTTGGGGAGACGATATTGTAGTTGGAGATCGTACTATTGACGTACACATTAGAAAATTAAGAGAAAAAATAGGAGATTCTTACATCAAAACCGTTAAAGGCGTAGGCTATAAGTTAAAGATTTAACATTTTTCTGAATTCATTAAGTACAACACTTGTAGCACCCCAAACAATTTTATTGTTTAAATCTAAATATGGGACATCAACTTGAAAACGTTGGCCTTTTGGGCCAAAATTCATTTTTTGTTTTTTAATCAAATCAGGTTTAAATAATTCGTGTAATTTAATTTCAATGATGCTTTTTACTTCTCTTTCGTCAGGTTTAAAAGAGGGTTTGAAATCACAATACCCAACAAAAGGGTGAATTAAATAATTGCTTGGAGGAACGTAAACTTGAGTCAATTCTCCAATGATATTAATTTCATCAATTGGTACTCCAATTTCTTCATTACATTCTCTTAAAGCAGTTTCTTTAATGGTTTCGCCATTTTCATTTCTTCCACCAGGAAAAGAGATTTGTTTGCTGTGTGTTCCTTCATATTCTGTTCTTTCTATCAAACAAAAATATATGTCACTTTCACTTGGATATAATAGAAGCAAAGTACTGGCTATTTTAGGATTGTTTTTCTTTAAGTTTTGTTCAACTTTTTGTCTGTATGGCGCTAATTCTAAATGAGCTTCATAACCTGGAAGAGGCTGGTTAAATGCGTCATATATTTTATTGATAAGGTTGCTAAAGTTCAAATTGAGGCTATATAATATTCAACAAAATGTAAATATCACTAAATCCGCCATTCTTTCACAAATTGTTTTCTAATTTTGAAATAAAAGAAATTGCAATATGATTGACTTATGGAATTCAAGTGACACTTGGAGGTTAATAATTAACTTAATTGGGACTATTTCTATTATAGTTGGTGTATGGGTCATTTTTAGACTTTTTAAACAATTTTTTTTAAGAAAACAAAAGATAAAATTAGAATCACAAGATTTTGTTAAGTTAATGAATCTTCCTCCCATAATGAATGGGACAAGACAAATAGGATGTATTCTAAGTACTCCGCAAAAAGTTGAAGTATCAGTTTTGGATGAATTTGAAAAAAGTGTATTTCCAATTCATAATGGAAACTTAGATGTTGGTGAACATATATTTAAAGTTGATTTTAATCAAATGAAAAATGGACATTATTATTTATCTATTTCTACAGAAAAACAAAACATTTTAAGAAAAATAACGGTTAAAAATGAAATGTAAAATTTCAATATTGCTGTTTTTTTTAATTAGTTCAATAACTTCATTTACTCAGAAAAGAGCTCATTATTCTTTAGGTTTAGATGTTAAAATACCTAGAATTATTTCTAATTCTGCATTTAAAACAGTCATGTATTCAATTGCAGATTTAGATGCAAACTTTAATTATTTAATTACCAAATCATTTTCTGCTGGTTTAGATATTAAATATGCTTATTTTCAAATAAATAATAAGTTTTTTCAAAACCAAATTAATGGTCAAATAGAATTAAATGGACTTGGGCTTTCCCTTTTTTACATTAATAATACTTCTGACATTACCTATGTTAAATTAGGTTCAAAAATTGGAGCTTATCAATTATTGGGTTCATTAGGAACTGATCCTCCTCTTTTCAAGGAATATAGTTATTTGATAGAACCTACGTTTGGCGTTTATTTAAATAATTCATCTTTTGGATCAGTTGGTTTGCTTTTTTCTTATAGTTTATGGAATTCATCATTTAGACCTGAAATGATTGGAATGACGCAAATATCAGGATTAAACTCAAGCAATTTTAATGCTTTAAATAGAGTTTTTTGTGTTGGGTTATCCTATGAAAAAGTATTTGGTTATAAATGATCTTTATAAAATTTTTCCCTAATGCTTTCTGAGGTTTGGTGATTTCCATCTGGACTCCATCCAGGAGGGTAAAATATAAGTTTAAATTTATTTATCAACCCTTTAGTTTTTTTTATGTCTGAAAATATATTGGTGTACTCATGACTAGCTATGTATAAAGGATTGTGTGAATTTATATTATTTGTAATGCCATAAACGGGTTTTATGTCATCGTCTTCAGCAACAAATGTTCCAAACATTTTGTCCCATATTATAAAAATTCCTGCATGGTTTCTATCCAAATATTTTGCTTGAACTGCATGATGAACCCTGTGATGAGATGGTGTATTCATAAAAAGCTCTAAAAAACCTAATTTGTAAACTAAATCAGTGTGTTGAAAAAATTGATAAATTAAGCTGATGGCTTGCATCATTATGATGTGTAAAGGTTCAAACCCTACAATAGGCATCCACATATAAAACAAAAATTTATAAAAGGGTTCTCCCCAACTTTGTCGAAGGGCAACAGAAAAATTTAATTTTTGAGAACTGTGATGTTGCACATGTGCTGCCCATAAAATTCTTATATGATGACTCATTCGATGATGCCAATAAAAAGAAAAATCATCTGCAAAAATAAGTAGTACCCACATCCACCAATTGTTTTCCAAACTAAAAAGCTTGTATTGAAAAAGAAAAGAAAATATGTAGAAGTAAAGTACTTTAGTAAAAATTCCAATTAATACAACTCCCAGCCCCATGCTAATGCATGCAATTGAATCTTTAAGTTCATATAATTTTAATTTTCTTTTTAGATTAATGCCAACTTCAATAGCAATTAATAATATAAAAATGGGAATAAAATATACTGTTAAATCTATTTCCTGATTTTCAAACATCTTCTAAAAATAAAGGAATACCCTGTATTTTAGAATTTTTGTTAAGATAAAATTCTAAGAAAAGTCTTCCAAATAATGTTTAAATCAGTAAAAAAGCTGTGTTTTTTGACGTATTTAAGGTTTATTTCAAGCTTTTTGGGCATTATTTCATTTATGTAAGTTTCTTCCGGATTTGAACTTTCACCGAGTAATTTATTTTCTTCAAAATATTCTAAAGATGCATAATCTGTAATACCAGGTTTTATTGAAAGAACTTCTTTTTGTTCTTGGTTGTATAATTCAACATATTTATTCACTTCAGGTCTTGGACCAACAATACTCATTTCTCCTTTTAACACATTTATGAATTGAGGAAGCTCATCTATTTTATATTTTCTTAGCCGATAACCTACTTTAGTTATTCGATTATCTTTTGAACCAACAGTGAGTTTTCCTTCCGATTCGGAATTCAATTTCATGGTTCTAAATTTTAAAATTTTGAAAGGGACTAAATTTTTACCAATTCTTTCTTGACTAAAAAAAACTCCACCTTTTGATTCTAATGAAATGAATATTCCTACAATTATAAAAAGGGGTGAAAAAATAATTAAAACAACAACAGATATTAATAAGTCAAATGCTCTTTTCATTGTATAATACTTTCAACAGCATCTTCTACAGCTTTACTTACCTCTTTTATCTGATCATTAGATAAATTAAAGTATACAGGAAGTGATATTTCACAAGCGTAATTACTATATGAATTAGGATAATCTTCCATTTTATATCCTAAGTTTTTGTAAAAAGTTAACATTGGAAGCGGCAAATAATGAACGTTTACTGCAATTTGTTTTTTACTTATTTGGTCAATTATTTGGTTTCTTTGTGTTTCTGAACAATTATTAATTCTTAACATGTATAAGTGGTAAGAGGACTTTTTAAATTCTGATTCGTAAACTGGAACTTTTGCCCATTCTTTTTTAGAAAAAAAGTTGGAGTAAAGATTGAAAATTTCTCTTCTTCTTTTTAATGTTTCGTCATATCTATTTAATTCAACTAAGCCAATTGCAGCGTGAATATCAGTCATATTACATTTGAATCCCGCTTGAACAACATCATATTTCCACCCCCCAGCTTTGTTTTTTGTTAAAGCGTCTTTGGATTGTCCGTGTAAAGAATTGGTTTTAAAGTGTTGCTTGATTTCTTCTTCATTGAAAGAAGAGTTTAAATTAAACGCAACAGCACCACCTTCAGCAGTAGTTAGGTTTTTCACTGCATGAAAACTAAATGAACTCATATCAGCTTGATTGCCTGTTTTTTGATTTTTATAAGAAGCACCAATAGAATGAGCAGCATCACTAATTAAAGCAATTCTTCCAATATTTTTTTGAATTTTATTATTTGGTTGAAATTTACTCTTTATGTCTTCTTTGTTTATAAGATTAAAAATTTCATCATAATCTGCAGGATAACCAGCAATGTCTACAGCAATTATTGCTTTAGTTTTAGATGTTATTGCGTTTTTTATGGCATTAACATTTATGTTAAAGTCAGAATCATTTACGTCCACCATAATGGGTTTGGCACCAGTTTGTATAACAACATTAGCTGTAGCACAATAGGTGTAAGCAGGAACAATAACTTCATCACCTTCATTTATTCCTAACCAGTTTAATATCAATTTTAAACCAGCAGTAGCAGAATTAAGGCATACCACATGATTAACACCAATGTATTTGGCAAGTTTTGTTTCAAACAGCTGTGTTTTTGGACCAGTAGTAATCCACCCAGATAGCAGGGCTTCTGTTACCTCTTTTACAGTTTTTTCGTCAATTCTTGGTGGTGAAAATGGTATCATAAGTTAACTGCAAATTTAGAACAAAACCTTACAATTCTTCTTTTTTAACAGCTTTGTTCAAGAAGAAATAGGCTAAAATTATTGATAGTACATAGAAAATGCTTTGAACAATAGTTACAAAATATAAGGTTTGAATTTTACAATTGAATATATAATGCCCCCCATATAAAGCAAATAAAACTAGGGTTAAGTGAAACAAATCAAAAAAGAAAATTTCCTTTTGTTTTCCTAATCTTATAAATACATAAGATAGGGAAGAAGCCAAAAACATAATCGCCATCCAAGGGCTAATAATTTTAATAATTTTCATTAATCCAATCCATTTTATTCCGAGAACAGAGGTAACTAATGAAGAAGGAGTAAGCATAAGAATTATCCATCCTATTAGGGTTAATATGAATAATCTTTTTAACCAAAAAACGTATGACTTCAAAAGTTTTTTTGATTCATTAATTTGTGCAATTTCATTATAATAAACTTGTGAAAATGAGGAAGCAAAAAGCATAACTACTAACCCAAGGTATTGAATAGCTGCTGCTGTTAGACCAGTAAACTCTTCACCATAAAAGCTAGTAAAAGCCATTAATATTATAAAGTTTATTGAATTTCCAACAAAAATTCCTGGAGAAGTAAAATAGATGAATTTTTTATGTTTTTTAATTAAATCTTTTTCAACCTTTTTATCTCTTTGGTTCCATTTAAATTTTTTGTAGAAATTTTTAAAATAATTTATATCGCCTGAAATTAAACCCATAATTCTTCCAATAATTAGACCCACAAAGTTAAATTCTAGAATTCCAGTTATGATTTGTGTAATGCTTCCAAAAACACTATGAATTACTTTGGATGAACTTATTGTGATAAATGATTTTGCTCTTGTGAAAAAAGGTTGTAAAATTTGAATTAATCCATTTCCAAAAATGGCTAAAGGCATTAGCAAAAGTAAAATCCATTCATGCTGAAAAACTTCAATTTCTTTAAAATAGTATATGCTAAATATTGCACCACCAATTAATGAAATTATAAAACATAGTCTTGTACATATCCTTAATAAAGAGATTGCTTTGTCTTCTTCTCTTTCTAATATTAAACCGCTCTCAAGCCTTAATGCGCTTATGCTGCTAAAAATAGCTACGTATTCAAAAAATAACCTAAATGGAGCATATTCTTCAGGGCTATAAAAAAAACGTTGAAGTATTATTAGAGCGCCAATTGAAATTAACTGAGCAAGAGATGAGCCTGAAAACAAAGTCATTACATTCTTTAAAAAATGATATGTGTCTTTTTTTATCAAATTACTTTGTGTTTTTTATCTATCCAATTATAAAAAAATAAGGTATTAAAAAAAGCAAAGAAAACTATTCCACTTTGCGTTTCTAAAATAGATTCTGTCATAAAATTTATGATCATAATAATAAGAAATAATGTATACAGGTAGTATTTGTCATTAAAACTGATGAATAACATGATTATTGTGAAAAACACTAAAAAGCTTAGCCCAATAATTCCATGGTCTAATAGGTATTGAAGGTATTGGTTATGAGTATTTGTATTATCCTCTTTTAAAGAATCATATCCTTTTAAGTCATAAATTTTATTTAATTCATTTTTTCCTAATCCTGTACCTAAACCAAATAACCAATTTTGCTTAATTAATACAGTTGAAGATTCCCATGCTTTTTTTCTTGTGCTTGTAGATGATGTAGAGTTGGACTGTTGGTTTGCATAAACAGTATTATTTATCATTTCATCGAATCTGATTTTTAAGGAGGGACTAACATTTACTATGGTAACCAGTAGGGCAATGATAGCAAATCCTATTAGTAAATGTTTTTTAGTAAAAAATTGCTTTTTTATTAAAATGATAATGAAGGTACTATTTATTAAAAAATTACTTATCCAACCTGTTCTTGATGATGCCAGTACAATAAATAGGGTAAATGCAATAATTAATGTCCATGACCATTTTTTTTCGAATTGATAGTAGGGAGATATTATATTTAGATAAAGTATTCCAATAGCAAAATTCAAATACATTGAGAAATAGCTTGGATGATGAAAATAAGAAAGTTCTCTATAGAAAAAATGGGTAGTATTATTAGTATCTAAAAAGTTATATAACGCATATAGCAAACAAATTGAAACTGAAATGCAGCATCCTATTAAAAATACTCTTATAAGTTCATAAATGAAATCTTTTTTTAGTTCAAATCCAAGAAATATGAAAATTGGAAACAACAATAGAGACAGTTTAATTATTAGAGGTTCCTCCCAATTTTCCCATGATCCATTTAAAATAATTAATATAATTAGTTGAATAAATGGAATTATCCATAATAGAGTTAAGGAGAGTTTAATCCAACTTTTCTTGTTTGAAAATGCAGTATACTTTCCTGTTATAAGAACTACTAACGTTATAATGCCTAGTATAATCCTCATGCTTGTTTTCTCAAGTGGAATTAGTAAAGCTGTTACTAATAAAAGTATTTGAGTTAGATTATATTTAGAAATTATATTCTTTAAAAACATATTATCATTTATAGATAATCTTATTAATTTTTAAGGCTAATTAGTTCATCATAAAAATTGTTAGCTAAAATATCTCTATCAAAGTGAGATTTTGCAAACTTTCTACCGCTTTCTCCAAATTGCTTTTTTAGTTCAGGTTTAGCAATTAATTTATTTATGCACGAAACCAGATCATCTACATTCTCTGGTTCAAAATGCAATCCACATTTGCCTTTCTCAATAAATAACTCTTTTGCTTCTCCATTTACCCCTAAAATTATTGGCTTTTCCATGGCTAAGTTTTCAAAAATTTTTGATGGAATTGCACCTTCAAAAAGCGGTAATTTTTTCAAGGGAATTATAGAAGCATCAATTGAGGAGATGACTTCTCCAATTTTTGTCTTTTTTACCGGATCAAGAAAATGGAAATTCTCTATTTTATAAGTTTCTTTTAAAGCCATTAACTTTTCCTTTTCTGGTCCAGCTCCCATTAAGATAAAATGAATGTTTTTTTGACCTTTAAAAGATTTAGAAGCCTCAATAATAATTTCTAAACCTTGTGCATGACCCAAAATTCCACCATAAAAAAATAATATGTCTTGTTGAGTAAACCCATTTTCTACTCTCCATTTTTGATTTTTATTGTCGGGTTTAAATAATTCTGAGTCAACACCATTAGGTAGCCAGTATACATTTTTATTGGGAAATCTATCTTTTATATTTTTAACAATTCCTTGAGTTTGTCCAGTTATAAGTGCTGATTTTTTATAAAAAAACTCTTCAAGATATGTGGCCATTTTCAAAAGAAATTTGTTGTTGACAATGCCCAGTTTTTCAGCACTTTCTGGCCATAAGTCCGAAACATTGAAAATTAATTTAGCCTTTTTTGATTTACTTATTAAATAAGCAGAAATGCCTAAAAATAGGGGAGGTGATTCACATAAAATAAAATCAAAATTACCTTCAAGTTTTTTTCTGTTTTTGTAAGAAGACCATACAAAAGAAAAGTAATTTTTTAATCTGGATACAATACTTGTGTTTTTTGAAACATAAATACTTGAACGATAAACTTTAAGGTTATCCATTTCTTCATAATGGTGTTTTAAACCTTTGTAATCATCTTGAACCTCCATGTTTGGATAATTAGGCATCGCAGTTAATATTGAAACGTCAATACCTTTTTTTTGAAGACGAACCGCCAGTTCAAATAAACGATTTTGTGGTGCCCCTATTTCAGGTGGAAAATATTGACTTAATATGAGAAGCTTTAGTTTCATAGATTGGTATACAACTCTATTAATTTTTGTTCTTCAATTTTCCAATTAAAAACATTTGCTATTGCTCTTTTGCCATTTTCACCCATTTCTTTTGCTTCCTTTGGGTTGTTAATCATATTTTCAATAGACGTTTTTATATCATTCGAATCTTTAGGGTTTACAGTAATTCCACACTTGTGCTCGTCAATTATTTCTTTCCATTTTGAGAAATTAGAGGCAATTATTGGTATACCAGATGCCATATATTCAAACATTTTCACGGGTAATGAATCTTTATAGTTTAAAGTTGGGTGTAGTGTTACCATTCCAATGCTAGATTTTTTATAAACATTGGATATTTCTGATCGAGATAAAAACCCTAAATAAGATACATTTTTCCATCCCTTTAGTAAATGTAGTTCATTTTCAAGTTTTGGATCTAAAAACTTTCCAGCTAATAAAAGTTGTATTTGCGTATCTTCAATGGCATTTATAATTTCAACAATTCCTCTTTCTTTTGAAATTCCACCAGAATAAACAATGTAATTATTTTCGTTAAATATCAATGAATTTTCAAATTCACTAATTATTGGATAGTTGTTTATGTTAATGCTTAAGGCATTTACACTACTAAACCTATTGGATATATGTGAAGTAGCTCCAATTATAGCACTCATTTTAGTAGCAGCATAATTTTCATATTTTTCAATTAAGAAGGCTGTAGCTTTTCTAAGAATAGGGTTGATCCAATGTTTAGTAAGTATTTGTCTTGGTAAATCTTCATGCGCATCATAAATTACTTTTTTACCTTTTTTTCTAAGCTTCAAACCAATTCTTAAAAGTTCAGGGTCATGAAAATGATAGATGTCGGCATTGGTTTCAATAGCTAATTTATAGGCAGTTTTACTAAGTTTAAAAATTCTGTAAAATCTATTTTCTTTTATTGGTTTTAAACCAATTATTTTCACACCTTCTATTTCTTGATTTTTGACATTAGGAGCTATTAAATTTACAAAGAACCCATGCTTTTGTAAACTACGGCATTGCTTATGAAATATCCTTACATCATTTGCTTTATGAACTGTTGTAATATGACAAACTTTCATTATCAGATATTAAAATCTTCTTTTTTTATAAATAGAAAATATAAGATTAGCATCAATGCCCAACCTCCACTAAATAATGCTGTGGTAATTGCTTGTGAACTTAGTAAAAATACGGGGATGGTATTTATAGAAAGTTTAAGAACAAATCGACCCATAAAAAGCCGTTCAATAAAGATAAATAAGAGTCCTATTGATATTCCGGAAATAATGAACCCTTTCCATCCAAAATTTGCATAATCATACATAAAACTAGCAACATTTACATTTCCTTTAATGCCTCTTGCTGCATAATTAGGATACATTAAAGGGTACAATTCCTTTGCATAGTTAGAGTATTCTTTTTTGGTAATAAACTTTGCAAATCTGTACCCTGATCCATTTAGATAGGGTAGGTCTTTTGGTATATGTTTAAACCATCCTGTTATCGTTTTCCCAGGAACAATTAAAATTCTTTTTTCTAATCCAATCAATATAGTTTTTATAGTGCTATTTGATGTTGTAGGTTTAGTTTTTGAATTGATTTTGCTTATTTTTTCATTTTCAGTTTCTGATTTACTAATTTCAGGATTTTGTATTAATATTAAAGATAATATTACTGTTGTAATTACTGAGCAATATTTAACAAGAGAAAACCATTTTAGTTTTAATAATGAATATATAAGCACTGGAGCTAATATCACAATAATGTAACTTTTCTGCATTAAACAAAAAACATAAAATGATCCTAATACAAATAGTATCCAATAAAGTTTTTTCTTTTTTAAGATTAATAGAGCTAATAATGTAAAAGGTATCATTCCCTTAATGTTGAAACTTGCTATGTAGTTTACTAATAAATTTGATTCAGCAGTAATGCTTCTTCTTAATTGCATCACTTCAGTAATGGTGTTTAATTTTAAAGCACTTATCGCATGAAATTCTCCAAGATATAAAAGGTGAAGTAAGATGAAAACAACTGAAGTGATAGGTAAAATACTAATCCGATTGTTTAAATTAATTGATTTGAACTTAAAGGGAATTTTAAGTTTTTTTTTAATTAAAAAATAATAACTAATGCAATAAGTTAGTAAAAAACAAATGTAAAATATTGATAGTTTTTTGATGTAAACAGTTCCACTTGTCTTTATTACACCATAAATAAGAACAGCAAAAATAACATGATAAAGAATGACTAGGCTATGTGACTTAAAAAGTTTCATTTAACTGTTATTTAACTACTTAAATTAGCTAAATCGTTAATTTATTGAAATTAATCTAATATATAAGTATTCTATTAATTTGATTTAAAATACTCCCAATACCAGTCTATTGCTGCATCTAACCCAGATTTTACAGAATGGCTAGGGTTATAGTTTAATAATTTTTTTGCTTTTTCAATAGAAGCTAATGAATGTTTTACATCACCAACTCTTGAAGGTCCAAAAATAATTTCTACATCTTTTATTTTTGAATCAAAATTAGAAAGTAAATCTTTCAATTTATTAATCAATTCAATAAGAACAGATTGCTCCCCACATGCTACATTGTAAACCTGATTTATTGCTTTAGGATTGGTTGTTGTCGCAGCTAATTGATTAGCTTGGATAACATTGTCAATATAGGTAAAATCTCTTGTCTGTGAGCCATCTCCATGAACTACAGGAGATTGGTATTCTTTAAATGCTTTAATGAATTTAGGAATTGCAGCCGCATAAGCACCATTGGGGTCTTGTTTTCTTCCAAACACATTAAAATATCGAAGGCCAATTATTTCCATATCATATATGTTTGAAAAAACATGCGCATACAATTCATTAACGTATTTTGTTACTGCATAGGGTGATAATGGAAGTCCTATTTTATCTTCAACTTTTGGAAGTGTTTTAGAATCTCCATATGTTGATGAACTTGCAGCGTAAACAATTCTTTTTACTCTATTTTTTTTTGCAGCATTTAGAATGTTTAAAAAACCATTAATGTTTATTTCATTGGTTTTAATAGGGTCTTCAATTGATCTTGGAACCGAACCTAAAGCAGCTTGATGTAGAATAACATCTATGTTTTTAGTTGACGCATTGCAACATTCTTCATCTCTAATGTCTCCTTCAATAAGTTCAAAATTTGGATGACCTTGTATATGTGAAATGTTTTCTTTTTTTCCAGTGATGAAATTATCTAAACACCTAACCTTGTTGTTTTGTTCGATTAAAACTTCACAAATATTGCTACCAATAAAGCCTGCTCCTCCCGTTACTAAAACTGATTTGTTTTTTAAAATCATATTGTAAATTATTTAGCGTATGATATTGCTCTTTTTTCTCTGATAACAGTGATTTTCACCTGTCCAGGATATGTCATTTCGTTTTGTATTTTTTCAGATATCTCAAAAGCTAATTCATCAGCTCTTTTATCTGCCACTTTTTCACTTTCAACAAATACTCTTAATTCTCTTCCTGCTTGAATTGCATAAGCTTTTAAAACACCATCATAGCTTAGTGCTGTATTTTCTAAATCTTTAATTCTTTGAATGTAAGATTCTACTCTTTCTCTCCTTGCACCAGGTCTGGCACCTGAAACAGAATCACAAATTTGAACTATTGGAGAAATTAGATTGTTCATTTCAATTTCATCATGATGTGCACCAATTGCATTACAAACATCAGGTTTTTCACCAAATTTTTCAGCCATTTTCATGCCTAAAATTGCATGAGGAAGTTCTGGTTCATCTTCAGGAACTTTCCCAATGTCATGCAGGAGTCCAGCTCGTTTTGCAACTTTAGGGTTTAAACCAAGTTCTGCCGCAAGGGTAGAACACAAATTGGCTACTTCTCTTGAATGTTGTAGTAAGTTTTGTCCATATGAAGATCTGAACTTCATTCGTCCAACCATTTTTATTAATTCAGGGTGTAATCCATGTATTCCTAAATCAATACAAGTACGTTTCCCAACTTCAATGATTTCATCATCAATAGATTTATTGGTTTTAGCTACGACTTCCTCAATGCGAGCAGGGTGTATTCTTCCATCACTTACCAATTGATGTAAAGCTAACCTAGCAATTTCTCTTCTTACAGGGTCAAAACATGACAATATTATAGCTTCGGGTGTATCATCAACAATAATTTCAACTCCTGTAGCAGCTTCAAGTGCCCTAATGTTTCTTCCCTCTCTTCCAATTATTCTCCCTTTCATATCATCGCTTTCAATATTGAATACAGATACAGCATTTTCAATAGTTTGTTCTGCAGCAATACGCTGAATGCTTTGAATTAAAATTTTCTTAGCCTCTTTATTAGCGTTTAATTTGGCTTCATCTTGAATGTCTTTTATATGAGACATAGCTTTTGTTTTAGCCTCATCTTTAAGTGTTTCCACAAGTTGATTTCTGGCATCTTCAGCATTATACCCACTAGCTTTTTCAAGAATTTCAATTTGTTTTATTGTTAAGCTTTCTAATTCTTGTTTTTTTGATTCAATAATTTCAGTTTGCCTATCTAAGTTGGTTTGGAGGTTTGCTGATATTCTTTCAGATTTTTTAACCTCTTCAAACCTTTTTGATAAAGCATTTTCTTTTTGTTTATACTTTATCTCTTTTTCTTGCATTTTCCTTTCACGTGTACTAATTATAGTTTCGTGTTTTTCTTTTAATTCAAGAAATTTTTCTTTGGCTTGAATGATTTTATCTTTTTTAATATTTTCACCTTCTAATGCAGCTTTTTTAATAAGGTTTTTATGTTTGTTTTTGAATGAATAAGATACAATTATGAATCCTAAAACTAGTCCAGCAAATAGACCTCCAGAAATGCTTATTATACTTTGTGTTGTTTCCATTTTATCTAGTTTTAAAAGATAAAAATGGCTTGAAATGGGTGTTATTCAGAACTTTTTAATTCTTCATTTAAAGCAACAATAGCATTTTGAAGCTTTTCAAATTCAACAGAATTATTTGTTTTAACTGTTTGAGAAGCATATTGCAATACCGTCATTGCTAAAAGATCTTGCATGTCTTTAACAGCGTAGTTTTCTTTAAGTTCTTTAATATTGTTATTAATCTCAGAAACAGCTTTTCTTATTTGTTCCTCCTCGTTTCTTGAAATTGTTAAAGGATATGACCTCCCACCAATATTTACATTTATTGATAAATCGCTCATCAATTTTTTTATTTGTTAATAAGTGCAATACACTTATCAATTTCTCTTACCATTTCATTAATCATTAACTTCAGGTCTTTGTTTTTTTCATCGCCTGAACCTTCAATTTTTTTAGCCAATTTTAACATTTTTATTTTTTCGTTTAAAGAGTCAATCTCGTTTAATAGATTTTTTTTATCATCTTTTATTTGAGCTAATTCTTTCTCAAGCTGTGTGTTTTTTAAATCAACACTCTCCTTTTTCTTTTGAAGATTTTCAACAAAAGATTTTATTTCCTGAACAGCATTTATTCCTTTATTCATTGAACTTTAAACTATTAACACAAAGTTAATCGCTAAACTGAATTATTCAAATTTAAATACAGTTCACTATAGTTTTTTTTTGTTGGCATCATTTTTTCTATGAGATTTGTTAAGATTTATTAATTATGATTTTAAAATTTAAATTTTTCAACTTTTTTCTTATTCCAATTTTTTTAGTTAATGCTCAAAGTAATTTAATTGATACTTCATTTAGATCTCCTATTGGAATCCCCCTTAATTTATCTGGGGACTTTGGTGAATTACGATCTAATCACTTCCATACAGGGTTGGATATTAAAACAAATGGGAAAACAAATTATAAAATGTATGCCATACAAGATGGTTTTGTTTCTAGAATAAACATTTCTCATTGGGGTTATGGAAAAGCAATTTATGTAGATCATCCTAATGGTTATACTAGTGTGTATGCACATTTAAGTAGATTTCCTGAAAAAATAGAAAAAGTAATTAGAGAATATCAATATCAAAAACAAAATGAATCTGTAACTTTATTATTAGATAGTTCAAAAATACCAGTTGCTAAATCTGAAGTTATAGCTTATTCAGGCAATACAGGCAGTTCTTCTGGACCCCATTTGCATTTCGAGATAAGAGAAACTAAATCTGAAAAACCTGTAAACCCTTTGCTTTTTAATTTTGAAGTTCCTGACCATAGGTCGCCATTAATTAGAAACATTAAATTTTATCCATTAGATGGAACTACCATTAACAATAAATGTCAACCATCATCATTTAAAGCAATTAAAAATAATGGGGTTTTTATTTTAGATCAGGTCTCAAAAATCACATTTTCTGGTCCTTTTGGAGTTGGAGTTGATGTGGTAGATTATTTTGATAATTCTAGTAATAAATGTGGTGTATATTCAATAAAAATGTATTTGGATAATCAACTTAAATTCAGTCAAAAAATGGACAAACTTGATTTTTCAACTAATAGGGATATTAATATTCATAAAGACTATATAGAATATCATAATAAAAGGCGACATTTTCATAAATCATTTATTCATTACAATAATAAATTAGAAATATATGATACTACTTTAGGAAATGGTGTTGTTCATATAAATGATTCAAATGAGCATGAAATTAAATATGTAATTAAGGATTTTGCTGGAAATAAAAGTGTTGCGAAAGTAAAAGTGATTTTAAATCAAAATAATCAAATCTGCTCAGCAGTAACATCAAAAGAGTGGTTAAAAGAAGACGCAGAAAATACTATTCAAAAAGAGGGCTTTAAAATTTCATTGCCTTCAAATGCATTGTATGATTCAGTTGCCTTTAATTTTCAATGGAAAAATGAAAAAACCCTAAAAATCATGAATAAAAATATTCCGCTTAGGGAAAAATTTATACTTTCTATGAAATTGGGAACTCAAATGGACTCCTTATTTGATAAAGCATTTATTGCTGAAATAAATTCAAAAAATAGAGTAATTAACAGAAAAGGTGAATATAAAGAAGGTTGGGTATCATCTCAAATAAAATCATTTGGAAACTATCAGTTAATGGTAGATACTAAACCTCCAATAATTCAACAATTGTATTTTTCAAAAGAAGAAGCCGTTAGTAAAAAGTTAACATTTAAAATCACAGATAATTTAAGTGGCTTGCAACATTATAATGTATGGATTGATGATGTTTGGGTGCTGTCTAATTATAGTTTTAGAAACAATCGATTAATTGTGCCATTTGATAAATATTGTCCAATAAATAATGGAACTCATTCGTGCAGAGTTGAAGCAATTGATGAAAGAAATAATATTTCAGAGTTAAAATTTGAATTCACTAAAAAATAACTTTAATAAAATTGATTACTTTTCAACAATTAGTAATTCAATGTAGTTAGTTTCATTTAATTTTATTTCTTTAGATATAAATTACTTAACTAAAAAAAATCTATGGCAAAAACCAAAAAGTCAAAAAAAATATTTGTACTAGATACTTCTGTTATTTTACACGATCATAATGCTTTAAATTGCTTTGAAGAAAACGATGTAGCTATTCCTATTACCATTCTTGAAGAATTAGATAATTTTAAAAAAGGAAACGATACTAAAAATTATGAAGCAAGAGAGTTTATTAGAATTCTTGATAGATTAAGTAAAGCCTATACGTTACAAGATTGGATCCCAATTAATGGAGAAGGAAAAGGGAAGTTTAAAATTGTGATGGAAAATGAAGATTTGAATGACGATGCCGTTTCAATTTTTGGTAACAAAAACGATCACAAAATTTTAAATTCAGCATTGAGTTTGCAAAAAACAGAAAGTGAATCTAAAGTGATATTGGTTTCTAAGGATATCAATTTAAGATTAAAGGCTAAAGCATTAAATATTGTTGCACAAGATTTTGAAACTGGCAAAATAGATAGAGAAAGTTCTTCATATTCTGGTCGCCAAATTCTAGAAGATGTTGAGTCAGATTATATAAATAAGCTATATAAGCAAGGTCATGTAGATGATTTATCAGTTCTTGAAAGTGCTAAAGTTGCCAATGGGTTTTATATTTTAAAAAATGGAAAAAGTTCAATTTTAAGTTATTTCAATCCATTTGATAATAATTTAGAAAGGGTTGAAAAACAATATGTATATGGTGTAAAGCCTAGAAATGCTGAACAAACTTTTGCCTTGCATGCACTTTTAAATCCAGATGTTAAATTGGTAACTTTACAAGGGGTTGCTGGAACTGGGAAAACATTACTTGCCTTGGCAAGTGCACTGGAGCAACACAATATGTATCAGCAAATTGTTTTAGCAAGACCAATAGTGCCTTTGAGTAATAAAGATATTGGTTATTTACCTGGAAATGCTGAAGATAAGATTAACCCGTACATGCAGCCTTTATTTGATAACCTTAAGTTTATTAAAAATCAATTTGGAGCTAATGAGAAAAAGTATAGAAAAATTGAAGAGATGGAAGAAGATGGTAAGCTTAAGATATCAGCTTTGGCTTTTATTAGAGGAAGAAGTTTATCTAATGTGATGTTTATTGTAGATGAAGCCCAAAATTTAACCCCTCACGAAATAAAAACCATCATCACAAGAGCTGGTGAAAATACCAAAATTGTTTTCACTGGAGATGTTTTCCAAATTGATACTCCTTATTTGGATGAAGATAGTAACGGATTATCTTATTTAATTGATAGGCTAAAAGGAAATGAATTATTTGCTCACATTACACTTGAAAAAGGGGAGCGTTCTGAATTAGCTAATCTTGCAAATGATTTATTGTAATTGATTGATTATAAAAAAGCACGTGAATTTGGAACACTTGAGCTATTAGCTAAGCAAGTTGTAGAAGGTTTTATAACGGGTCTTCATAAGAGTCCATTTCATGGGTTTTCAGTTGAATTTGCTGAACATAGATTATACAATACTGGGGAGTCTACAAAACACATTGATTGGAAATTATATGCGCGTTCAGAAAGATTATTTGTAAAAAGGTATGAAGAAGAAACAAATTTAAGGTGTCAAATTGTTATAGACAGTTCATCTTCTATGAAATTTCCCGCTGACCAACCTTATAATAAGCTAAGTTTTTCTATAGATGCTGCCGCTTCACTTGTGTATTTAATGAGAAAGCAAAGAGATGCGGTAGGAATAACAGTATTTAATGATGAAATAGAAATTCATACTAAGCCTAAATCATCATTAACCAATCAACGGTTTATTTTATCACAGTTAGAAAATCATTTAAAAAAAGTTTATTCTGAAAAACAAAAAAAAGGAACTGACATATCATCAGTTATTAAACGTTTAGCAGAAACTTCACATAAGCGTTCTTTAATTGTTGTTTTCTCAGATTTTTTAGGAATTGATAATGTTGATGAATTGATGAATTCTTTTAAGCATTTAAAACATTATCAGCACGAAATTATTGTTTTTGATGTATCTCACTTTTCACTTGAAGAAGAATTAAATTTACAAAACAGGCATTACACTTTTGTAGATATGGAAACCGGAGAAAAAATAAAACTTCATCCTTCTGATTTTAAAGAAAAATATTTAAAAAGTAAGTCAAGCTTTAGGAAGTTGCTTAAAACAAGTTTATTACAACAAAAAATTGAGTATGTATTTGCTGATATTGAAAGAGGATTTGATCAAGTTTTATTGGAATACCTTATTAAGAGAAAAAAAATTATTTAAAATTATACAATTATAGTTGCACCTATTTTAAAAAAAAGTAAATTTGCCATTCCATTTAGGACCGGTAGTTCAGTTGGTTAGAATACCTGCCTGTCACGCAGGGGGTCGCGGGTTCGAGTCCCGTCCGGACCGCACATAAAAAATAGTCTATATGGCTGTAGACTTAGAAGAACCTACGATGTATCAATGTCGTAGGTTTTTTGTTTTAGTAAATAA
>PBNK01000039.1 GCA_002723085.1 Crocinitomicaceae bacterium
ATATAATGGAATAGATATGTATGCATTGGTAGCCACATCTCGGTCTATATCAAAGTAATACTCATTATTAACATTCGTTAATCCTGAAGCAGTATGAATGTTTTGTCCTTCAGTGTAGGTTGAATAATCTATACCATTATTTCCTCCAGCTGCAGGCCCACCTACTGTCCATGTGGTTGTATATACAGTTGAAGTATTTGATACGGCTTGAATTTTTACAGGATACCAATCAGTTCCATCTCCCAAATCTAATTGACACTCTGAAGTTGAACTTGAGCTGTATTTAACAGGTCCTACTATGTGACCGCTGTTAGATCCTCCAGCTGTTGATGAATTGACCGTTAGTGTTTGTTCAGAACCTACTATTAAATCTCCATTTCCTAAGGTTAACGTTCCTGTTATTGAAACATCTACATTACTACCTAAACCTACACCAGCGCTGTTACTAACTTGTAAATTGTAAAACGTTTCATCGTCTGGTAATGTTTGTGCACTGCTTCCATCTAACACTACAGTTCCTGTGCTTTCTGTAAACATACCTAGGTCTATTATTGTGCTTGCTAAGTTCAATTGACCATCTCCTGTAAATGTAACAGAACCTCCTGTTGCATCAAAAACTCCATTAGCATCGTAAGTTCCTGTACTAATTGATAAAACACCGTCAATATCAGTTGACCCTGCTACCAAAATGGTTTTAGTATTAACATTAAACTCACCAGACAAAACTGTTAAATTTTTAGTGACATTTATGTTAGTAATAGTGTTAACATCGTAATCTAAATTATTAATCGATAAATTATAAAAACTAGAGTTAGCATGTAATGATATGTTCTGATTAGATGTTCCATTTAATTCAACATTACCTTGATTAGGAGAAAAGTTATCATCGTTTAGTCCGTCCCAATCCCCAGCCAAAGTAATTGTCCCTCCAGAAATTAACTCTGTTGAACTTGCAGAAGACTCATATTCACCATTAATGTCTAACAATCCTCCTGTCATGGTTATTAATCCATCATGATCAAATTTATCAGTACATTCTAATTCTCCATTTGATAAATCAATTGCACCACCTGACTGTAATTCTATTGAATTAGCAACTAATTTGGTAGACCCACTATTAACCGTTAACAATGCTCCTGAAGCTATTGTCAATTTAGCACAAACGTCATCCAATGAACTAACAACAGGATCGTTAGTTACATTATTTATAGTTGCATCATCAGACGATGTTGGTACAGAACCAGTTGTCCAATTTGCTCCTTCATTCCAAGCACTTGAAGTGTTTCCAGTCCAAGAAAAAATAGCGTATTCGTAACAACCAATATCAAAACCTTGTGAATCTCCATTCCTAGCAATTCCAGCAAAATCTACAATTGGTGCACCACTTGCTGTACCAGCATTATTACAAACCGAAGATAAGCCTATTCTAAAATCATCATTTGATGCATCCACAAAAGCAACATTACCTGAGCTTAAGTTTCCAGATTCAGATCCAGTATTAAAGTCTCCATTTCTTGATTCGTAATAACAATTATCCATTTCAGGAAAATACGAACCTCCAACATTGTGTTCCCTAACATCATAAGACCCAGTATTGTTGTAAAATAAACAGTTTTTTATAATTGGTCGACTGTTAGCTGACCAGATATATAGTGGATATCCTGCATTATTTTCTGTAAACGTACAGTTTGTAATTGTAGCTGTTCCGTCATCAACATTTACAATACCTTGATAATTTACTTCACCTGGAAGTGCAGAATTATCATAAAATAAACAATTTGTCATTGTTAAAGCACCTTCACTATACACGATACCTGCCGAGCTTGCATCATTATATGTACTATTGCTTGTAAATTTACATCTGTTAAATGTTACTGAACTTGAATTACCTACATATGCAACAGCACCTTCGTCAAGAGTACTTGTAGTACTATTGTTATGAAAGTGTACGTCTTCAATGATTACCGATCCATTTGTTGTTACATCAATTGCACCTCCATTATTATCTTCATCATAATTCTGAATAGTCATATCAGATATTTTAATGGTATTAGCCGAGTTCTTTATTTCCATAAAATGATCTCCACTACCACTTTGTTGAAATACGGTAGTGCCCATTCCAGCTCCAACAATAGAGATTCCATCATTGGAACTTGTTAAATCTAACAAATCATCTGAATATGTTCCTGCTGACAGATTAATTGTATATCCACATGTAGCCTGAGAAATGGCATATGCCAACGTTTGGTATGCTGAACCAGAAGAATTACCATCGTTACTATTACTTCCGCTTGTTGAAACATACTTTATCCCTGTAGGAACTGTTATGGTTATTACATTAGAATTAACTTGATCACTAAAATTTCCTGAACATGACGCTGCCACACGATAATAAGTTGTTGAACTTAGTGCTGCTGTAGTAAAACTATTGGATGTATAGTTAGACCCTGTAATTACATCTGTCCAACTGCTAGTTCCGTTTGGACTTTGTTGCCATTTAATAGATCTTGCAGTTTGATCACTAACAGTTAAACTTCCTGTATTGCCATTACAAACTGTATCTGTACTTGTAGCTGCTATACCAGCAATAGGACTAGTACAAACATATTCATAACAACCCATATCAAAGCCAGATCCATCCCCATTTCTAGTATTTCCTGAAAAATCTACACTTGGAGCACCAGTTGTTGTACCTGAGTTATTACAAACCGAAGAGTACCCAATTCTAAAATCATCGTTTGGCGCATCTACAAAAGCTACCAATCCAGATGATAAATTTCCTGATTCTGAAGCTGTTTCATAATTTCCTGTTCTTGCATCATAATAACAGTTGTCCATAATTGGGTAACAACCGCTTGCGCAATACGTATTGTGCTCTCTAATGTCATATGAACCTGTATTATTTGAAAACAAACAGTTGGTTATTTGAATGTTATCGTCCGAATCCCATAAATAAAGAGAATATCCTTCAACATTCTCTGTAAAAGTACAGTTGGTTATTATCGCTGAACCATCATCAACAACAACAATTCCTGAATAATCGGTTTCACCTGCATCTGCTTGATTATCATAAAACAAACAATTTATCATTGTCAATGCTCCTTCAGAATACAAAGCAGCACCTTTTGCTTGGTTAGAATTTGGAGAGTAATTCCCATTAAAAATACATCTTTTGAGAGTTGCTGTACTATTAGAACTAACATACATACCACCACCATAATCTCCAGCTGCTGCTATAGAACAATTTTGAATTTGAACCGCTTCAAAAGTGACAGAGCTATTTCCTTTAACATCAAAACCACCTCCATGATTAGATTCATCATAGTTTTGAATGGTTAAATCTTTAATTATGATATTTGTTGCAGAACTTTTAATTTCCATAAAATGATCTCCACTTCCACTCTGCTGAAATATTGTACTACCTATACCAGCTCCTATTATGGATAATCCACTGTTACTGCTGGTTAAATCTAACTTGTCATCTGAATACGTTCCTGCTGCTACATTTATAATTTGTGTACATGTTGTAGCTTGAGATAAAGCATGAGACAATGTTAAAAATGGCGATCCAGAAGTAGTTCCACTATTGGTATTACTACCATTTGAAGCAACATATAGAGTACTAGATGCAGAAGTAGTTCCAGCAACAGAGATATTTGATGGATTAGCTGTAGTTGCCCCAGGACTTAGACTAACATGAATACATGAAATGTTAGCATTTAAAGAACCTACAGAAGCTGAAGAAGAAAGGCGAGCGTATATTGTCTTAGTTGATATTGAAGTTTGACCTACAGGAATTTCAAAATTTATAGCCCCTCCATCTCCGTTCCAATTTCCACTATTATAACTTGCTTCCTTAATTTCAATCCCTGAGGGAGGTGTAATAATTAGACTTTCATTAGCTAATGCACCGTCCAAAGAAACAGTAAATGAGCCATTGTTTATTCCAGCTGTTCCGCTACAACTGTTAAGACCAGAAATGCTTCCATTTGCTGTAATTGATGGGCCAGTGTTAATACTAAGACCTAAACTAGGAACATAGTTTTGTGTAAGAGAAGTTGCAGTAGGAAGACTATTTGGGTCAGGGTTTGTGTAATCGCTCCTATAAATAAGATTTCTATAAGCATTTTGTATCTCAGCACATTCAAATTCAGCTGAACTAGAATAATAATTGCCCTCATTATTATCAACAGCTATAATTAAATTTTGACTGTTATTATAGGTAAATGGAGTGGAAAGAACATATTCATACCAACCTGCAGAACTAAAAGTTCTTGCAGATCCTCTTGCTGCATAAACTTGAGTTAAGTCATCAGTTTCATTCCAGTCGTTAGTACTTGAAAAATTATTCTTTGAAGTATGGCCTATGTATATATCAAGTGTAGCATAAACGTTTGTGTAACCATCGTACTTAAACCAAACCGATGTTATAGTACCTGCAGTGTTGATTTCAGATTGTAAATAAATAGTCTGTGAGTAAGAATAATTATAATTGAAATTATTTATTAAGTCTAAATCAACAGAACCATCTACCGGCTTATAGGCTTGAGAAAAGACATTGTTTTTGAATTGAACAAACAATAAAAAAAATGATAAAAAATAAAATAAAGAGACTCTATTAAATAGCTTAAAGTTTTTCATTGAATAAAAGTTTATTTAAAAAATGGAATTGGTTATTCTTAATTTACTTTAAAAATTAATATGCTATTCTTAAAAATTTGCGCGAATATACACCAATTAAGTTAAAATCAAACATGCAATTTACCAACAGAGGAATAACAAGTTTTAAAAACAAAAAAAGAGGGTGAATTCACCCTCTTTTAAATTTGAAATAGATTAAGAAAATACTATTGCTTAACTATTCTCTTTTCTTTTAAATAATGGATAGTGTTATTGAATCTTAATGTATAAACTCCCATTGGAAGATCATCAACATTTATTTCAATGTGATTGAAGCCTCTTTCTAAAACAATTGGCTGAGTTTTTACTATTGATCCTTTTAAATCTATTAACGTTACATTAATGTCTTCTCCTTGGTAATAGTCTAACTCTAAGTCAATCATCAAACTTTCATTTACAGGGTTTGGATACACCACATAATCGCTTTCTGGGTCTACTGAACACTCTACTGCTATTGGATGGAACACTTCGCTTGTACCATCGTAATCGGTTTGTGATAGTTGGTAGTAGCTTGCTCCAGCTAATGGACTATCATCATACCAGATGTAGTTCATTTGTGCAGTTGTATTTCCTACGCCTTGAATTTGACCTAAAGTTACCCATTCTTGAGCATCTGAACTTCTTTCTATAGTGAAATAATCGTTGTTGGTTTGTGAAGCTACCACAAACTCTAATTCTACTTCACCATCAGCACATACTCCACTGAAAGATACCAAGTCTATTGATAGTGCATCGCCACCTTCTCCTCCACCTCCAAATGGACTGAATGATGTTGCTAAACCGGTTACAAAATCACTTGTTGTAAATGGTGTTCCATTACCATTACTTGGTGTATTGGTTCGAGCCACCTTCTCCCACCTGTTGTTGGCTTCATCGTAGTGAGCTAAACAAAGTTCATTTGGCTTACACGCTGCATTAACTCCATATAATGGAATAGATATGTATGCATTGGTAGCCACATCTCGGTCTATATCAAAGTAATACTCATTATTAACATTCGTTAATCCTGAAGCAGTATGAATATTTTGTCCTTCAGTATAGGTTGAATAATCTATACCATTAGTTCCTGTTGTACCATCTGGTCCAGGTCCACCTACTGTCCATGTTGTAGTATAAACTGTTGCTGTGTTAGATACTGCTTCAATTTTTACAGGATGCCATTCTGAACCATCTCCAACATCCAATTGACATTCTGCAGTTGAACTAGAACTGTATTTCACTGATCCAACTATGTGACCACTATTCGATCCACCTGATGTTGACGACACAACCGTAAGGGTTTCTCCAGATTCCACAGTTAAATCTCCATTTCCTAAGGTTAACGTTCCGTTAACTACTACATCAACATTATTATCTAAACCTACACCAGCACTGTTGCTTACTTGTAAGTTATAGAAGGTTTCACTCTCTGGAAGTGTTTGTGCACTACTACCATCTAATACTACTTTCCCAGTACTTTCAGTAAAGGTTCCTAAATCAGTTATCGAACCTGCTATATTCAATTGCCCAGATCCTGTAAACGTTACTGTTCCACCAGTTGCATCAAATGCGCCATTAGCATCGTAAGTACCCGTACTCATTGTTAGTACTCCATCAATATCAGTTGTTCCTGTTACTGATGCTGTATGAGTCGATAAATCTAAAGTTCCAGCTGTCACAGTAAGTGCTCCAACAGCACTAGTGTTAGATTGCAAATAAACCTCATGTCCTGACAGATTTATTGTAAGTGCACCTAAATCATTCCCATTCATATCAATATAAATGTCCTCATCGTTTGAAGATGTATTATTAGATTGAATTAATGTAGTGTGATTTAAATTTGCATTTACTGTAACTCCACTTGCAATATCCATAGCTGGATTTAATGGTGCTGCTGTTCCATCATCAATTTGACCATTAATTCTTAATGTTCCTGCAGTTAAATTTAATGTCCCTGCATCCATATCAAATTTTGAGCTTGATGATCCATCTCCTCCACCAACATAAGATTTGATGTTAATTGTACCTCCTGTTTGAGTTATAGTTCCATTTGAAACATCCAATTCATCCGCAATATTTAAGGTTCCTCCAGCAACATCAATTGTTCCACTTGACATTGTGATATCACCTGATGAACTATTACCAACAGTTAAAGTTCCTCCATCTAAATCTAGAGTTCCTCCATTTATTTCTGCAGATGTTCCAGAATTGCTATTGATATTTAAAGCACCTGAAGTCAATTGAAGTGTTCCAGCTGTTAACTCAATTTCAGTTTCAACATTTACTGTTTGACCATCAATAATAAATGTTTTTGAACCAGAACCTAAATCAATTTTCTTACATGTTATATCTCCAGTAGTAGTAACAGAACCACCAGTTGAAGTAGTTCGTAAAGTAATATCATCGTCATTGAAGGCGCAAACATTATGCCCACCTGAATTGTCAAATGTTACTGAACTAGCACTTGAAGCAATAAGATTTCCAGATGATCTAGTAATGTTATTTTTAGGATAAATGGTATTTCCAGCTAAATCAAAATCACTTGCTGTTAAAGCTAAATCACCATAAATTTTTGATGAACCATCTAAAGTTTTAGTTCCTGAACCATTAATGGTTAAGTTATAATAACTACTTGATACTGGACTACCATCAAGCTCGAAAACTGTTTGATTAACCCCATCATATTCAACTGTACAGTCTGTAGCTTTAGAAAAAGTTCCTAAGCTAGTAACCGTACCACCTAATTTCAATGTGCCAGAACCAGTAAATGTAGTATTACCACCTGATGCATCGTAGGTACCATCTATATTAGCTATAGAACTTGCGCCAATAGTCAGGGTTCCGTTTACATCGACAGTACCACTAGCTTCTAATATATAAGCGCCTATTGTAAGCGTTGCTCCATTATCTATAGTTATGTCATTAACATCATTAGTATTTATATCAACATTAACATCATGGCTAATTGTTACATCAGCATCTGCTGGTGGAACCACGTTACCTGACCAGGTATCTGTAGAACTCCAATCACCTCCGCTTCCAGATGTAACATAACCGTCAGTAACTGTAATAGTGTAAGTAGTTGATGCGTCTGAACAACCACCAGTTCCGCTAACCGTATAAGTTATTGTAACTGATCCTGCAGCAACTCCGGTAACTAAACCACCTGAGCTAACTGTTGCCACATTTGCATCACCACTAGACCAAGAACCAGAAGAACTATTCCCTGAAATTGATAATTGTGATGTTCCAGTAGGGTTGACAGAGTTTGTGCCGCTTATTGTTCCAGCTACAGGTGCAGTTGTAACAGTAACTGATTGATTATCGTTATTCCATAATCCTCCTGTTCCTCCATATACCGTACATGCTCCAATTGTATATCTAAATGCTAAGTAATATGTTCCAGCTGAAGATAAATGAGATGCATTTGTTAGTGTAGCTGAAAATTCATCGTTGTTACCAACTGATGTATTATGAGTAGCTGATACCCAATCGCTCCATCCAGATGGATTACTGTTGCTTGTGCTATACCCAACATCAACTGTAAACCCAGATCCATTTCCTGTTGGAGTAGTTCCATCTTTCCATACTTGTCCGTAAGTTGTAACATCTCCACCTAAACATATAGCATCTGAACTTGCATGTTGGAAATTAGCCCAACCTGGTGCATCATCTACAGTTATAACTACATCATCAGTATTAGTACATCCGTTGTCGTCTGTAGCAGTTACTGTATAAGTAGTTGTACTTGTACTACTAGCAGTTGGTGCTGCTACATTGGATGCACTCAATCCTGTTGATGGACTCCAAGAATAAAATGTTCCACCACTTGCACCTAATGTGGTACTTGATCCATTACATATCGTTGCATCACTTCCAGCATCTGCGGTTGGCAAGCTATTTACTGTTACATCTAATGTAGAAGTTGCATCAGAACAACCACCACTTCCACTTACTGTATAAGTTATTGTTGAACTACCTGCAGCTACTGGGCTTATAACTCCAGTACTACTATTAACGGTAGCAACTCCTGTTGTTCCACTTGTGAATGCTCCGCCTGCATCTCCATTACTACTAAAGGTAGTTGATCCACCTAAACATACCGCCTGTGTTCCACTTAACGTTCCTGCATTTGGTGCTGTGGTTACTGTTACATCTAATGTAGACGTTGCATCTGAACATCCTCCACTACCGCTTACTGTATAAGTTATTGTTGATGTACCAGCTGACTGTGGGCTTATAACTCCAGTACTACTATTAACTGTAGCAACTCCTGTTGTTCCACTTGTAAATGCTCCACCTGCATCTCCATTACTACTAAACGTAGTTGAACCATTTGAACATACCGATTGTGTTCCACTTAATGTTCCTGCATTTGGTTCGGCTGTAGCTGTGCCTGAAGCAGAAACATTAACTGTTGTTGCTGCTGTTGCTGAACATTCTACATTTCCACTGGGTGAACCTGCTGATGTTCCTGCTGCTATTCGTACATAAACTGGCGTTGAAGACAACGTACCATTAGTTGGTGCAAAAGTAATTGAACTTGAATACGATCCTCCAGCTGTTGCACAAACCTCAAAACCTGTAGGTGCAGTTACTGTTAAATCTGAACCTAAATAAGTTCCACTTACATCAAAACTTTGACTTGATGATGCTGTACCTGCACAATTTGTAAATGCACTCAATGTTCCAGAAGTCGCAACAACTGGTTTTTTAAGGGTTACTGAATACTCTGCTGAATAAGAATCGTTACCACTTCCATAGTGTTTTGTTCTTACCGCTAATACTGCATCTCCAGAACTAACAAATGATCCTGCATTATCACTCCAAGTTGCAGGGTTTGTTCCTGTTTGCCAATTTGAATTCCAGTTACCATCATTGTTCCATTCGTATTCCCAAGTATAATTACTCGATTCAAAACTCGTAGTTGGTTTTGACCAACTTATCGTTTGATCTATTCTCATATCTCCACCACTTGAAACCGTACTTGGCGTTCCACTTAAAGCTGCTGTAATAGCAGAAGTTTGTCCATTTCCGTTACCTCCATAATTGTACAACCAATCTGTTTGTACTGTATTGGAATAATCTACAGATGTACCACACATTGCCTTAGCTCTAATAGATAATGTTCCATCAGCTCCTGCAGTTTGGCCACTTCCCCATGAACCTGGATCTGTAGTTATAAAGTTTGTATTCCATGTTGAACCGTTATCCCAACTGTATTCAAAACTATTAAAATCAGAACCAGTATAATCCCAATAAATATCATTTCCTACTTGTCTAGTATTTAAAGAAGTACCATAAGTTGTTCCTCCATCTACTGATGACGCTATAGTTCCTGCTGTTACCGTAGTAACAGTGTTTGCAATAGCATTACTATTAGCTGTGTTAGTAGACTGACAAGAGTTGCCAGCAGTAATTGTACAAGCTATTACATCATTATTTGACAAACCAGAAGTTGTATAGGTTGATGATGTAGCTCCACCAATTGCACTACCTGTGTTGTACCACTGATAATTTGGTGATCCTCCATTTGTTGGAGTCGCTGTAAAGGTTACACTTGTTCCAGAACAGAAAGAATTATCTGCATCACTTGAAGCTATAGTTACTGATGGTGTAACAGTAGCTGTTACTGTAACTGTCTCTGTTGCTGTAGCATCATTACAGTTTGTATGAGGTTTTGATGCCGTATAAGTAATTACAGATGTTCCAGCTGAAACAGCTGTTACCACACCAGAACTGGCATCTATTGTAGCTACACCTGTTGTTGCAGACGACCATGCACCTCCAGAGTCACCGTCAGATGATAAAGTTGTTGTACCATCATCACAAATAGAAGTCGTTCCACTTAATGCTCCAGCATCAGGTTGAGAAACAGATGACACAAGAGCCTCACTTGAATAAGTAGAAGGACATACTCCATTTTGCACGACAACACGAAGCTTCATGTCATAAGCTGCAGCATAATTAGGACTGTAACTTGAATTGGTTCCAGCTGCACTAAGAGTTGTCCATCCAGTGTATGAGCCACCACTAACAGCAATATTATATTCCCAATTTGAGATGTTTCCAGTATGGCCGCTCAGTGTGTGAGTTAATGATGTGCCAGCGCAAATTGTTGTACCACCAGAAACTGACCCTCCAACTGAAGCTGCATCAACTTGTGTAGCTATTGCATTACTATTTGCAGTAGCACTTGATTGACAAGTATTGTTAGCTGTCATTATACAAGCTATTGCTGCATTATCAGTTAAACTAGAAGTAGAGTAAGTGGATGATGTAGCTCCACCAATTGCACTACCCGTATTGTACCACTGATAGGTTGGTGAAGAACCTCCATTTGTTGGTGTGGCTGTAAATGTTACGCTTGTTCCATCACATATAGTATTGTCTGCATCGTCAGACGCTATAGATACACTTGGTGTTACAATTGCTGTAACCGTTGTTGCAATTGCATTACTTGTAGCTGTGCTTGCAGTTTGACAAGTATTGTCAGCTGTCATTTTTACCGTTATGGATTCACCATCTGTTAATCCCGATGTTGAATAAGTAGAAGATGTTTCTCCACTTATTGCACTACCTCCACTAAACCATTGATAGGTTGGTGAACCTCCATTGGTTGGAGTAGCTGTAAAAGTTACGCTTGTTCCATCACATATGGTATTGTCTCCATCATCTGAAGCTATAGAAACACTTGGCGTTACATTATTTGTAATAGTTGCTGATCCAGTAGCCACTGTTTGAGTTGAAGCATTTGTAGATTCACAAGTAATATTTCCACCATCTCCATCAGATGCTGCAGTAGTTGTTCTTACATAAATAGGTGTTGAGTTAACTGTATAACTAGACGGTGTCAAAGTGAGACTGCTAGCAAAACTAGCACCTGACGTAGTAGAAATTTCGTACCCAGAAGGAGCTTCAACAGTAATGTCATTTGTTAAGTATTGACCAGACACCGTAAAGCTTTGTTCAGAACTATTTACACCATCACAAGCACTAAAGGCACTTAAAGTACCAGAAGTGGTAATTACAGGTGTATTTACAGTCACATTAACTACATCAGATAGTGAAGTACAACCATATTGGTTAGTAACTGTAATTGTATAGTCACCATCATGTGTAGCATCAGCAGAAGAAGTTACTTGTGGATCTTCTGTAGAAGATGAATATCCGTTAGGTCCAGTCCATGCAATAGTTGCAGTTTCAGTACCAGAAATGACAATTTCATCTATTGAGATATCACTTCGCCAACCTAAGATTGTTGACTTAAGGTAAATCTGAGCCCACATATCACTTCCATTACCACAATATGGAGTTAAATCAATTGATTGATTAACCCATGAATTATCTGAACTACTATTGGTAAATAATGTAGTTGGGCCAGACCATGAAGCACCAAGATCAGATGATGTGTAAACTTCTATATCTAATGTACCTGGACCAATATTTGTAGTCGTAGCATACATATAATAATAAAAGTTCATAGTAGCGGTTGAATTGTTTGTTAAATCAAAAGTCTTATAAATCATAGCAATATCACCAGAAACACGAGGGTATGAAGATTCTGTGAATACATATCCGGTAGACCCATTTGCGCCAACAGAGCCTTGTGGACCAGTACCACTAGAGGGAGTACCTGAATTTGTTATAGAAAAATCAAAATCATCATAAGGTGAAGCTAATTGATACCAATCTGAAGTAAGACCTGAAAAAGTAGAAGTAGATAAATCAGTTGTTGGTAAATTAGTTGTTGCCGCCATATCAATTGACTGACCCATATTTACTGTAATGTCAGAACCAGCATCAGGTGTAGTTGGGATAGCGCCAACAGTTACCACAACATCATCAGTATTGGTACAACCTGTTGATGTTTTAGTTACAGTTAACGTATAGGTTTGAGTACTAGTACTACTAACTGTAGGTTGTGCATTAGTGCTTGAACTTAGACCCGTAGTTGGACTCCAAGAATACGTATGACCTGAACTTGCTGAAGCGCCTATTGAGGATGAAGAACCTGTACAATAAGACACATCACTTCCAGCACTAGCAGTAGGTAAAGAATTTACAGTTACATCCCTAGTAGCTGTAGCATCTGAACATCCACCACCACCACCACTTACTGTGTATGTAATTGTTGATGTACCAGTAGATACAGGAGTAATTACACCAGTACTAGCATCAATTGTTGCTACACCAGTAGTTCCACTAGTCCAAGTACCAACATCACCATTTGAAGAAAAAGTTACAGTAGTTCCCATACATGCAGACTGTGTTCCACTTAAAGTTCCTGCATTTAGTGCTCCTGAAATAGTTCCAGAAAGTGAAGTCGTTAAAGCTGATGATAGACCACCACCTGAAATAGATAAATTACCAGTACTAGGGCTTGATGTACCAGATGCCATTCTAACATATATAATTTCACCAGCTTCTGCATTAGCTTGCTGAATGGTTAAATTACCAGATGTATAACCAGAACCAGAACTTAGAGAAATTTCAAAACCAGTAGGAGGTGTTGCAGTTAAATTACCAGTTAAATCAGCACAATTTATGGTATATTCTTCCGGATTAGTGGCATTATTTGGACAAGAAGTAAAATCCCCATCACCTGACGTCCAGCTACCAGAAGCTACAGCAGGTGGAATAACACATGTTAAATCGGCTTCAAAACCAGCATATGTAACGCTTCCATCAGATGTAAAATTAAGCTTTATTTTACCAAGTGGCCCAGAGGATAGGATAGTACCAGGATTTGTAGTGTGCTTACCAGCTGTACCACCAACAGGGTCCCAGCCACCTTGTGCATTATCCTGATAAATATATAAATAATCATAATTACCACCCTCAACAGTAAAAGATGTAAAAACCAATTGAATATCACCTGATGTAGGGGTTAAAATAAGTTCATCACTTCTATTATTGTCATAATCAGAGTCACCGGCGTGATCTTTGATTGTAGCACTACAACCCGTGTAATCAGCATCAGACATCAACACGGTACAAACATTATCCATAGTTCCAGAAACACTAGCATTTGCAGAGCTAGCTGGGTTAAAACTTATGTGATTATGTACAATATTATTAGAAAAAGAGCCAACAATAGTGGATGAAGTAAATTGAGCTTCAATAGTTACATTAAGAGCACCTCCAGCTAATGGAATTATCATAGGATTTCCATCACCACCCCAAGAACCACCACTTTGTCTAATTTCGATGCCAGATGGAGGAATAATTTCTAATGCTTCGGGATCGACTTGGCTACCATTACTAACTACAACCTGATAGGTATCAGAGTTAGTTGGAGCACCTACACAACCGGATAAACCAGAAATATTTCCAATAATCGCTATTGACGGTGTAGTAGTATTACCACCTGTACAACCCCATCCAGGATCTTGGGTGCCAGTAAGATCAATCGACTGATACCTATTACCATCATCACCAGCACCTCCAGGCACAGGTTGACCAGCAGGATCTAACAATTGCCATGAACATTCGCTAGCCCAATCAGAACCACCAGAGGAACATGAACGACAAAAATCTAATTCAATTATAGCATTTGTGGGTACATCAGAAATCCTTAAATCAAAATTATTTCCACCTGAGAAATTCGAACTATTTACTGTCCCTACAATTACGCCATTAACTGAGACATTTAAAGATGAATTACCATTCCATCCATCACCCCAGGAATCCATACAGGCGAGTTGGTAACTACATTGAGAATGTGCACTAGAAGAACTAAATATCAATAGAAATAACAATAGGGGATTTCTCAATATAAGTTTCAAATTTTGGAGGTGTATGTTTTTTTTCATGGCTGACGTATTAATTGTCTAAATAACTTTTTGTATCTTAATTATAACGTTTTCAACAACACATGGTTGCTAAAAATCTAATTACTTTCAAAAATAACACAACGTTATAATATATAAAAGGTTACTTTAAATAAATTTACTACAATTTTACTACGTAGATTTGTGTAAGTACTTTAGTTTATATAATTTTAACATTAATCATTAAAAAAAACCATTTTATCAAAAAAAACATTGATTAACAGAGACGTGAAAGTAATTATAAAATATTTTATAGGTGATTACAGCATTAATTCAACAACTAAATTCCCTTTAATTGAATTCATGATCTTCACCATGATGTATTTATGCTGCATCTTCTTAATATATGGAGTCGTATTAATTTCATTTAACTTAAATGGCTTAGGAATAAGCTCAATTTTAAGTTTTATTATAGCAATTGGAATATGTTTTTTATTTAAAACAAAAACTAGTTTAAACACTATTACAAATGCTTTTCTGAGTGTGTGCTTTGTTTACTTTACAATTTGCATACTACTTACTGGAAACACATCTTCACCATTTGCACCATGGCTTATAGCGATTCCAGCATTTGCAATAACAATATCTAAAAACATAACTGGATTGGTATGGACAGTTTTGTGTATGGTTTTCTTTACCACAATTACTTTATTATCACTATTTAATTATAATATGAATTTATTAGCTCTAGAACATAATAAATTTTTATTCGAAATAATAATTCAAGGTTTAATATATATATCAGCAATTGCTATTGGTTTGATAACATGGAGAATACTTTTTAAATCAGAGCCTATTGAAATAGCACAACAAAAAAGAAGCTATTCATACATTAGCTACACAGATATTGAATTATTAATTATGGATTGGAATTTTTTGAAATATCAATTCTCTAAAAAATTTAACCAACAAATTGAAGCAATTGAGCAATTGGATTTTTTAACTCCACACGAAAAAAAATATGCCTTAATAGATTACTTCAAGCTTGATTTAATTTTAATTTCAGAAACCTTAAGTGTTTCAACTAGAACTGTAGAAACAAATTACTATAGAGTTAGAAAAAAACTTAAAGAAAATAACTACCATGAAAAATATCCTTACCATAAAATAAAATAAACTGTTATTAAAAACATTCTACTTATAAATTTATAGTTTTGCGCTTTATTAAAGCTTAATGTTTTAAAATGGAAAAAGAAGAGATTTTAAAAAACTTATTAGCATTTTCTACAGCAGAGAATGAATTAGCCATTAAGGAAGCTAATCACATCATAGACGTTTTTAACGCCATTTACAGCAAAGAAGTTGAATCATACAAAAATTCAACAGAAAATGATGAATTTGAAACAGTAAACCCTGAAAAAGATGATCTAAACATCAAGATCCTTTCTATTATAAAAGAATTTAAAGAAGCCCAGAAAGAAAAGAAAGAAAAAAAAGAGAAAAAGGAGCAGAGCAACATTAAAATAAAAAAAGAAATTCTTAATCGTTTTAAAAATCTTATAGACAATAAAGAAAAAATTGCTGAATTAATCAATGGAATTAAAAAAATTAGAGAAGATTGGAATAATTCTGGAGATGTTCCAAGAAAAGCTTATTATGAATTACAAAAAACTTACAGTCAATTAAACGAATCGTTTAATTATAATTTAAATATTTATAAAGAACTTAAGGAAAATGACCTTAAACGAAATTTTTCCTTAAAAAACCAGGTGATTCATAACCTTAAGGGTTTAAAAGATGAAAAATTAATAAATAAAGTAGACTCACAATTGAAGCAATTTCAAAATGAATGGGAAGAGATTGGACCTACTTTTAAAGACCACTGGGAACAAATAAAAAAAGATTATTGGGAAGAAGTTCATTCTATTCAAAAAAGAATACAAGACCACTACATTAAGCTAAAAGAATCTTCTAAAGAAAATCTTGTAGCTAAAAATCAATTAATAGAAATAGCTGCTGAGCTAGCTAAATCAATTCCTAACAACCATAAAGATTTTGATTCTAAATCACAACTTTATAAGAATTTACAAGACGAATGGAAAAAAATTGGCCCTGTTTCTAAAGCTCAAAGCGATAAAATTTGGAATGAATTTAGATCTCATTTTGAACCATTTTTCGAAGCAAAAAAAGAATTTTACAATAAACAAAAAGAAGCTTCAAAAAAAATGGCTGAAGCTAAAAATGCTCTTATTGAAAAAGCCAAAAAAATCGTTTCTGAGGCTACTGCCAATTCAAGTACACAACTTATTAAAGATTTACAAAACGATTGGAAAAAAATTGGTCATGCTGGTAAATTTGCTGAGCAAAAACTTTGGAAAAAATTCAGAAAGGAATGTGATGCTTTTTTTGATAAAAGAGAAAGCAGTAAAGGAGCTAGAAATAAAGAAGAGAAAGAAAACTTAATTGCTAAAAAAGCTATTATCGAAGAAATTTCAAAAATTAAAGAAATTGCTTTTGATAAATTAAATGAACTTATTTCAAAATTTTCGTCAATTGGAAAAGTTGCTCCAAAAGAAATATCATCTCTTTTTCAAAGATTTGAAAAAATAATTGATGAAAAAATTTCTTCTTCTAAAATTTCTGATGAAGAAAAACACAAATTACAATTAGCTGTTAAAAAATCCTTATTTTCAAGTGCTTCGGACCCTGAAAGAGCATTTAATGATGCTAAGCATAAAATAACCAAGAAAATTAATGAGGCTTTAAAAGAAACATCAAATCTTGAAAATAACCTTGGATTTTTTTCTATTAGCAAAGGAAATAATAAAATGCTTGATGATTTTAACAATAAAATTGAAAGACAAAAAAAGCAAATTGAAAATTGGAGACAAGATCTTAGAAAACTTAAACAAGCTTATTCTAAGAAATGATTCTTAATATCATGATAAGTTAAAACAATTTATACTGTGAAAAAAATAGTAGCCTTTTTAATTTTTAATTCTATAGTTTTAATTGGTTTCTCTCAGAACTCTAAAACTATTAAAGTTGATGAGTCACGTTCAATTGAATGTATTGCCATATATAGTGACCACGAAACTGAAAGCTTAACCCAAGAATTAATTAACAAAGCTCAAATTGTTAACGAAGAAAATAATGGATCTAAATATTTTTTAGATGAAATACCAAATTTTTTAATTTCATTAAATCAAAAATTTTACTTTGGAAAAAACATTTCAAAAACTCTTTTAATATATAATGGGGATAGCATAAACTTTGAAGGAATTCCACAAATTTTTATCAAAGGACTACATTCAGGAGATCATGAATTTATAATTAAAGGAAAAGACGATAATGATAAAATACTAAATAAAAGTAAACTGAAATTTACAACAATTGGAGTCACCCCAATGTTTAAGAACGATGCCATTGTGATTGGGTGTTTGCTACTTTTATTGTCTTTAATTTTTTACACCTCAAATCTTAAGGCTTTTGCAAAATTTTACAAATTTGTTCCTGGACTCTTATTGTGCTATTTTTTACCTGCTATTCTTAATTCCCTTCACATTATTAGTGGTGAATATAGTGAATTGTACTTTATTTCTTCCCGATACTTATTGCCAGCAAGTTTGGTATTACTGTGTTTAAGTATTGATTTGAAAGAAATTTTAAAACTAGGACCTAAAGCATTAATCATGTTTTTTGCAGGTACTGTTGGAATAGTAATTGGTGGCCCTCTTTCTTTAATGATTATTGCCTACTTATTCCCTGACTGGCTAGGTGCTGATGCTGGCGAGGTCTGGAGAGGATTAGCTACTGTTGCAGGAAGTTGGATTGGAGGAGGTGCCAATCAAACCGCTATGAAAGAGATTTTTGAAACACCTAACTCTTTATTCTCTAAAATGATTGTAGTAGATGTAATTGTTGCCAATGTATGGATGGCTTGTCTGCTGTATGGTACTGGAATAAATAAAAGAATCAATAAAAGACTTAAAGCTGATGATTCTGCAATTGAAGGGCTAAAAAATAAAATGCAAAAGTTTGTAAGTTCAATTTCAAGGATTCCCACAACTTCAGATTTAATCATTATTGCAGGAATTGGAATAACGGGAACAGGGCTTTCTCATTTGCTTTCAGAATCTGTAACTCCTTTTTTTTCAAGCATTAAAAACTCTTTAGCTAATTATGGCTTAACGTCTTTAGCAAGTGGATTTTTCTGGTTAATTGTATTTGCTACTTTGATTGGTGTTGTATTATCTTTTACTAGGCTTAAATCTTACGAAGGTGCTGGAGCCTCAAAGATGGGAAGTTTATTTCTTTATGTACTTGTAGCTGCTATTGGAACCCACATGGATTTATCTGCGATAGCAGAAAGTCCAATTTTATTTGCCATTGGCGGCATATGGATGCTAATTCATGCTTTGTTTTTAATTTTAATTGCATTTATCATTAAAGCTCCATTCTTTTTTGTTGCTGTTGGTTCTCAAGCTAACGTTGGCGGAGCTGCTTCTGCTCCTGTTGTAGCAAGTGCTTTTCACCCATCTTTAGCTCCAGTAGGGGTACTATTAGCAGTAATGGGTTATGCTGTAGGTACTGGGGCAGCATGGTTATGTGCAGTGCTAATGCAAAATATTGTTTAATCAAAAACAGTATAAATCAAATAATAAACTAAGTTTGTTTAGTTTTTACTTAAAAAGATTAAACAAAAATGTTTTTTTATAAGTTGCTTTTAAAATTTTCTGGTTGGAAGGTAGACAAAAATATTCCTGAAAACATGAATAATTGCGTCATGATCGCAGCACCTCACACAAGCAATTGGGACTTTTATTATTGCATTTTATCTATGAAAACACTTAGAATCCCTATGAAATTTACCATTAAAAAACAATGGTTCAGATTCCCTTTCAACCTTATAATGAAACCACTTGGAGGGGTACCTATTAACACAACTCAAACAAAACAAAATATTAAAGGTGGTAAAGTAGATTTGATGTCAAAATTATTTACTAGTTGCCCAAATCTAGTTTTAATGGTCACACCTGAAGGGACAAGAAGCCATAATAAAAAATGGAAAACAGGTTTTTATCATATTGCTAAATCTGCAAACGTTCCAATATGTCTTGGATATTTAGATTACAAAAATAAAATTGCTGGCATCGGAAAGACAATTTATCCAAGTGGTAATATAGTTGAAGACATGAAAGAAATTATGGCCTTTTACTTATCAAAAGGCGCAAAATTTCCTGAAAAATTTAGTCTGGACACTAGGTTTATTTAAATTTTTTATTGTAAAACATGGTCATGCAAATAATGTGAGGAAAACTAATGCATGATAAAAACATAAAAAAATAGGCAATATTTTCTGAAATTGAATTGTTCATTTCAACAAAAAATATCCAAAACAATAACAAAGCCCCAACATTAAATGGCAGAGCCTTCCAAAACATTTTAAAATGACTGATTTTTAGTTTTTGCTTTAAATTTAACCAGCCCATACGGCTATGATGAAATATAAAATATAAACCAAAAGCCATAGTTAAATTAACTAATGCAGAAAGTAAAACAAAAATTATACAAAACAGCCAATTCCATTTCCTTAAATAAACTGAATAAAACAAAAATGGAAGGACAAGAATCAAAGCTATAATGTTTGGATATTTGATTATTGGTATTGAACTAATATTAAGTAATTTAAGAATATCATTAAACTCATTATAATGGGTCAAAAACATATAAAACAATAATGATAAAGCCCAAAGAAAAGACAATAAATTATTTTCAATTTTCCAATTTTTGAAATCAGTTTGACCAAAATGCCAACATGAATAAATCAAAAAAAATATTAGCCCCAACAAAGGATACCAAAGCCAAAGTAAAAATATTGGCACCATCAAGATTAAATAAATAAAAATAAATTTAATAGAAATTGTATTAGATGGAAGTATAGTTTCCGTTAAATGATCTAAAGCACCGTGAGGGATACCTATTGTTAAAAGTCCGAATCCCAAAATAAAAACCTCAAAATCATTTAATAAAACAGAATTATAAATCGATTGGTTATCTTGAAAGATTAAAACATATAAAATCATAAAAAATGGAAACAAAAAATGTTTAAATCTTGAATAAATCCAAACAAAAACAGCTTTTAAAAAAATTCCAATTGGTAAATTCAAAAACATTCGAATTTCATCTTTAAATGTTGTTTTTTCATCGAGAAAATTTAACACAAAATAAGATGATCTAGTTTGAAATAATTTTTCGAAAATTGGCTTACCCCTATTGGGCCATAAAGTCAAGATAATTAGAAGCAATTGATCATAAAATAAAAACCTAGACTTTCTTTTAAATCTAAAATTATTTAGTCTACCATTTTTACAAATCTTAACAGCATGATCATACATATTTTTAAAAGCATATCCAGTACTTGGCTTAACACTACCTCCACTTGTTCCAATGTTAACCCAATTTTTAATTTTATTTTGTTGCACTATTGAAGAATCCATAGGAATAACTCCTCTTTCTTTTTCAATTAATTCAAAATCGCCAAAATGGGTGTTAATAAATTGATTTAATTCAATTTCAGATTCATTTTCATCAATTTTCAATTTACCAAAACGAGTTAACTCAACTAAAGCTTCATTATCATTGTAGGGTAGAATATATATAAATTGTGTAGCATTATTTTGACTCACTCTAAAATCCATCATTCTGTAAACTTTAGAACTAAATGAATTTTCTTTTAACCTAACTTTAAAACCAATGAAAGATTGTGAAATATTAAATTCATCATTTTTATTTTTAAAAAAGGGAATACAATTAAACAACCAATCACAAGAAATATTTTGATTGTTTACATTAACCTTTAAAATATTATTTTCAACATTTACTTTTTTAACTTTTTCATTTAATACAATAATATTGTTTTTTTTAATTATATCTCTAGTTGACTTGTAAAGGTCTGAACTAGATATATGAAAGTATTTAAGAGGTGAAATAGATTGTTTTTTGAAATCATTTATTTGTATTTCTTCCCATTTATTTGAAATTATTGAATTGTAATCAATGTAAATTTGGTCGGATTCTTCAGCCCAAAAACAAAATGTTTTATCATTTTCAAATTTATATTCAGGTTCGACAATAAGAACGGATTTATTCTCCAACAAATTGTTTTTATTCATCTGTTTTAATAGAATGCAAGTACTTGCACCCCAACCTGAAAATATTATGTCGTAATGATTATTAATTTTTTTTATTTCAATATACAATATTTAAAAAAAACTTAATTCATATTGAATATATTTGAAAAAAAATCAAGATGTATAAAATATATTTAATTCTAGTCATAATAATTTCATCAATATCTTTTAAAGCTCAAGAATCCAATTTAAAAGAACTAACAATTGAGGATGCTGTCTTAGGTTATTACAAAGGATTATATCCTAGATCAATGAATGGAATAAAATGGACTGATAATAATTTATTAGCAATAAAAAACAATAAAAATAAAATTGAAATATTTAAACCAACTGGTTCAAAAAGAAAAAACTTTTTATCTCCAACATCAATTGATTCAAGTTATAAATACATAAGTAATTGGAATATTGAGAATAAAAACCATTGGACATTTTTTAGCAATTCCAGTTTTATTGAAACTAACAATGGAAATGTTACTAAAATTAAATTTTCAGAAAAAGCTCAAAATATTAGCATAAGCCCAAATAAAAATCAAATAGCTTATACTTTGGACAACAACCTATTTTTTGCAAATAGCACTGACAGCATTATTGCAATTACAAAAAATGAAAGTAAAGAAATAATTTCTGGTCAAGCTATTCATAGGTTTGAATTTGGAATTTCCAAAGGGATTTTTTGGAGTCCTAACAGTAGTAAAATAGCATTTTATGAAAAAGATGAATCGGACGTAGCAGATTACCCATTGCTTGACATAAGTAAAACTCCTGGAAAACTGAAATCTATCAAATATCCAATGGCTGGACAAAATAGTGAATATGGAAAAGTGGGCATTTATGATCTAAATAGTAAGAAAACCATTTACTTGAATGTTAAAAATAATAAAGATGATTACGTTACAAACTTAACTTGGGGTCCTGATTCAAAATACATCTATATTGCCGAATTAAATAGAGATCAAAACCACTTAAAGTGGAATAAATTTTCATCTGAAAATGGTGAATTTATTAATAACTTATATGAAGAAAAAAATGACAAATGGGTTGAACATGAATTTCCTTCATATTTTCTAAATAAACAAAAAAGTGAATTTGTAACTCTAAGCGAAAGAGATGGATTCATGAACATTTACCATTACAATGTTAAAGGAGAATTAATCAAGCAAATCACTAATAATAAATGGGTTGTTACTTCAATATTAGGCATTGACGAAGAAACCAATACCATTTATTATACTGGGACTGGAAAAGACCCGAGAGAAATGCATGCTTTCTCTGTAAACATTAAAACTTTAATCACTAAAAAAATAACAAAAGAAAACGGGGTTCATCGTGTTAAAATTAGTCCAAATTACAAATACTTAATTGATCAGTATTCTTCAATAAACGAACCTGCTATTACACAAATAATAAGTTTATCAAATGATAGAACAATTGTTATTGATAAATCTATCAATCCTCTTGAAAACTATAGCATAGGAAGTTGCAGTATGATAGAACTTGAAACAGAAAAAAATTGGAAACTCTATGGAAGGTTAATTAAACCATCAAATTTCAATTCTAATAAGAAATATCCAGTTTTAGTTTATGTATATGGAGGTCCTCATGCTCAACTTGTTACTAACAATTGGTTAGGTGGTGCAAGCTTATGGATGCATTGGATGGCTGAACAAGGGTATTTAGTTTTCACTTTAGATGGAAGAGGGTCTGCCAACAGAGGATTTGATTTTGAAAGTTCTATTCATAGACAATTAGGGACACTTGAAATAGAAGATCAACTTATTGGCGTCAATTATCTTAAATCTTTAAATTATGTAGATTCTTCTCGTTTAGCAGTTCATGGATGGAGTTATGGCGGATTTATGACTACATCTTTAATGACAAGAACACCTGGTGTATTTACAACTGGTGTTGGTGGAGGACCAGTAATTGACTGGAAATGGTATGAAATAATGTATGGAGAAAGATATATGGATACACCAGATCAAAATCTAGAAGGTTATAACAAAGCAAGCTTACTAAATTATGTGAAAAATTTAAAAGGAAAACTTCTTTTGATTCACGGAACTAACGATGATGTTGTGGTTATGCAACATAATTTAGCCTACGTTCAAGAATGTGTAAAAAAAGGAATTCAAATGGATTTTTTCCCATATCCAATGCACCCTCACAATGTTAGAGGAAAAGATAGAGTTCATTTGATGACAAAGGTGTTAAACTACATTATTGACAATAACTATCCTGTTGAATAAAAATAAATATTAAATTCGGGGTAAATGAATTTAAAACTTATATCTAATAGCAGTTTATTTGTATTTACAATGTTGCTTTTATGCTCAAATTTATTATCTCAATCAAGTACATTAAGAGGTATAGTATACGAAAAGGAAACTGGAGAACCTTCTTTTGGAACTAATGTGAAAATTAAAGGAACTGGAATTGGAGCATCTACTGATTTAAATGGTTTTTACCAAATCACTAAAATTAATCCTGGAATAGTAATTATTGAAGTTACGAATATAGAGTTTAAAACTGTTGAAGTTGAGCTAGAACTAAAACCTGGAAAAATTTTAACCAAAAACATTTACATGGAATCTAATGACGAAGTTCTAGATGAATTTGTGTTAAGTGCTGAAGCAGAAGATAGAAAAACCGAAGTTAAAATGTCTGTAATTAAAGCTACTCCTAAAGATTTTGCTCATGTAGTCTCAGTTGGAGGTGAACCTGATTTTGCACAATACCTTCAAACTGCTCCAGGTGTTGTAACTACGGGTGATCAAGGTGGCCAAATGTATATTAGAGGGGGGTCTCCTATTCAAAATAAAGTTCTTCTAGATGGAATGACTATTTACAACCCATTTCATTCTATTGGCTTTTTCTCAGTTTTTGACACTGAAATAATTAGAAGTGCTGACATTTACACTGGTGGATTTTCTGCTGAATACGGAGGAAGAATTTCATCTGTAATGGACATTACTACAAAAGATGGAAATAAAAAACATCATGCAGGAAAAATGTCAATTAACCCATTTGGAGCAAAATTAACTTTAGAAGGCCCTATCCTCCCTTTAAAAGAAGATGGCGGCCCTACTATTTCTTATGTTTTTTCAGGAAAAACATCATACTTAGAACAAACTTCTAAATTATTGTACTCTTACATTGACACTTCTGAAAACTGGGAAGGCCTACCTTTTAATTTTACTGATTTGTATGGAAAAGTATCTATAAATAGCGACAACGGAAGTAAAGTCAATTTTTTTGGTTTTAACTATAGAGATCAAGTTAAATATAAAGCCGTTTCTGATTTAAACTGGAATGCATCTGGTATTGGAACTAATTTTGTAGTCGTACCTGCAGGTTCACCAGTACTAATAATGGGTAAATTTAATTTAAGTGATTATGAAATTTCGTTAACTGCAGATGATCCTGTTACTGGTCTTGCTCTTGCGCCAAGAACAAGCAGAATTAATGGGTTTAACATGGGTTTTGATTTCAAATATTTTCTCAGAGAAAATGAAATCAAATATGGAATTGAAGTAAATGGATTTACTACAAAATTCAATTTTTTCAACTCTGTTGGAAGAAAAATTGAACAAAACAACAACACTACTGAACTAGCTGCTTACATTGACAGTAAAATCATAAAAGGGCTTTTAGTTATTAACCCTAGTTTTAGAGCTCAATATTATGCTTCCTTAAGAAATTTCTCACCTGAACCTAGAATTGGCTTAAAATATAACTTAACTGAAAAATTTAGAATAAAAGCTGCTGGGGGAATATATTCTCAAAATTTTATGTCTGCTAATTCAGATAGAGATGTAGTTAACTTGTTTTATGGCTTTCTTTCTGGACCTGATAATTTACAAAGTGAGATTAGAGATGAAAATGGAAACGTTAAAGATCGTACACATTCTTTGCAAAAAGCAACTCACGCAATTTTAGGAACTGAATTTGACTTAACCCGACATCTTACATTAAATGTTGAAGGGTATTACAAATGGTTTAACCAATTAACAAACATAAATAGAAATAAATTATATGATGACAACAGTGATAATTATCAAATTGCTGATGTTCTTAAAAAAGATTATATCATAGAAACAGGAGATGCCTTTGGTGTGGACGCTGTTTTAAAATATTCAACTGAAAAAACTTACATATGGTTTGTATATTCTCTTGGAAAAGTGACTAGATGGGATGGGATTCAAACTTATTCACCTGTTTTTGACAGACGTCATAACATTAATTTAGTAGCTACTAAATACTTTGGAAAAGATAAAGAATGGGAAATAAATGCCAGATGGAACTTAGGTTCTGGCCTTCCCTTTACCCAAACCCAAGGATATTATCATGGAATTGATTTTTCACAAGGGTTAGGAACAAATTTAAGTACAACTAATAGCGACCAATTAGGTATAATTTATGGGGATTTAAACCAAGGAAGACTTTCTGCATATCATAGACTAGATTTAGCTATCAAAAGACATTATGAAATCTCAGATAAATCAATTTTAGATGTTACAGCTAGTGTTACTAATGTATATAGTAGAAATAATATCTTTTATGTTGATAGAGTTTCAAATGAAAAAGTATATCAACTGCCTATTTTACCTAGTTTAGGAATTAGTTGGAAATTTTAAATAGATTAAAATTATTTATTTAATCTCTATTAATTAATAATAGCTATATTTACACCCCATATTCAAATCTTTATACGGAATGTCATCAACAACAAAATATATTTTTGTAACAGGAGGAGTTACATCATCACTTGGAAAAGGTATAGTTTCCGCATCTTTAGCAAAACTTCTTCAATCAAGAGGATTTTCTGTAACTATTCAAAAACTTGACCCATATATTAATGTTGATCCCGGAACACTAAACCCTTATGAACATGGAGAATGTTATGTTACAGAAGATGGGGCTGAAACTGATTTAGATTTGGGTCACTATGAAAGATTTCTAGACGTTCAAACTTCTCAGGACAACAATGTTACAACTGGAAGAATATATCAATCTGTTATTAATAAGGAAAGAAAAGGAGATTATTTAGGGAAAACTGTTCAAGTTATTCCTCACATTACCAATGAAATTAAAGACCATATTAAACAATTAGGCGAAAAAAACATATATGATGTAGTAATTACTGAAATAGGTGGTACGGTTGGTGATATTGAATCGCTCCCATTTATTGAAGCCATACGACAATTGCATTGGGAATTACCAAAAGATGTTCTTTTTATTCATCTTACATTAATCCCTTATTTAGCTACATCTGGAGAGCTTAAAACAAAGCCTACTCAACATTCAGTAAAAACTCTTTTAGAATATGGTATTCAACCCGATATTTTAGTTTGTAGAACTGAACATCATTTGACTGAAGATTTAAGAAAAAAAATTGCTCTATTCTGTAATGTAGAGCAAAAAGCAGTTATTGAATCTATAGACGCTTCAACAATTTATGAAGTTCCATTATTAATGCAAGAAGAAGGTTTAGATGAAGTGGTTTGTGAACAATTAAACCTTAAAAAATCTGAAAAGCCAGCTTTAAAAAAATGGAAAGAATTTTTATTTAATCATAGTCACCCTGAAAAAGAAATCAAAATTGGTTTAATTGGAAAATATGTTGAATTGAAAGACTCATATATTTCAATAGCTGAATCATTGATTCATGCTGGAGCAAAAAACAAGTGTAAGGTCAATATTGAATGGATTCATTCAAGTAAATTAGAAGATGAAAAATGTAATGAAGTTTTAAAAGGATTAAATGGAATTTTAGTTGCTCCTGGTTTTGGAAGCAGAGGAATTGAAGGCAAAATAAATGCGGTGAATTATGCTAGAGAATCAAACATCCCTTTTTTAGGAATTTGTTTAGGAATGCAATGTGCTGTTATTGAAATAGCAAGGAATGTAATTCAGCTAAATGGAGCTCATACCACCGAAATTGATGAAAACAATCCGTTTCCAGTAATCAGCAAAATAGAAGAACAAAAACAGATTGAAAACATGGGAGGAACTATGCGTTTAGGCGCTTATGAATGTGAAATAAAATCAGATAGTTTACTTTCTTCTATTTATCAAAAAGATTTAATCAAAGAAAGACACAGACATCGTTTTGAATTTAACAATGATTTTATAAATCAATTCAATGAAAAAGGAATTGTTTTTTCTGGAATAAATCCAAAAAATAACCTAGTTGAAACCATTGAAATACCTTCACACAGATGGTTTGTTGGAGTTCAATTCCACCCAGAATACAAAAGCACTGTAATTAACCCTCATCCATTATTTGTGAATTTTGTAAATGCTGCAATTGATTTTTCTAAAGAAAAAATTGAATTGATATCCGAAACTCAACATTCTTAACCAAATAAATGAACCCAAAATCAATCGTAAAATTGATGATGAATAGTGACTTATTTAGTCAGTGGTTGGGTATAAAAATTATTGAAATTAAGCTTGGGAAATGCATTGTTAAAACAACAGTTAACAAAGAAATGCTCAATGGTTTTGGGATTGCACATGGTGGAATCACATATTCTCTAGCCGATAGTTGTTTAGCCTTTGCTGCAAATTCTTATGGGTATTTAGCTTTATCAATAGATACAAAAATTAAACACTTAAAAAAAGTCAAAGATGGTCATGTTTTAAAAGCAAGTTCTAAACTAACTTATAAAACAGAAAGTAATCAAGAATATCAAATCCTAGTTACCAATCAACTTGAAGAAGTTGTAGCTGAGTTTTATGGTAAAGTACATTTATCTAAAAAGAAATGGACATCTGATTTACTAAAAAACAACAACTAATAATAATTCATTAACTTTATTAAAAAGACTACCCATTAATTATGAAAGATGTTTATATACTTGATGCCATAAGAACCCCTATAGGAAACTTTGGTGGAACTCTAAGCAATGTGAGAACTGACGATTTAGCAGCTATTCCACTTAAAGCCTTAATGGATCGAAATCCTAAAGTTGATTGGGCTCAAGTTGAAGATGTAATTCTTGGTTGTGCTAACCAAGCTGGAGAAGATAACAGAAACGTTGCAAGAATGTCTCTTTTATTAGCTGGACTTCCATTTTCAATTGGTGGAGAAACCGTAAATAGACTTTGTGCGTCAGGTATGGCAGCAACAATAAATGCTTACAGAGCTATTTCTATGGGTGATGGGGATTTATACATTTCAGGTGGTGTAGAGCACATGACAAGAGGCCCGTGGGTAATCTCAAAAGCATCTAAACCTTTTG
>PBNK01000040.1 GCA_002723085.1 Crocinitomicaceae bacterium
TAAAATGCTCGTGGGTAATCTCAAAAGCATCTAAACCTTTTGGCCGAGATGCCCAAATGTTTGACACTAGCTTTGGGTGGAGGTTTATAAATCCATTAATGAATAAACTATATGGAACTGAAGGAATGGGGCAAACTGCTGAAAACCTTGCTGATTTATATAAAATAAGTAGAGAGGATCAAGATGAATTTGCTTATTGGTCACAAATGAAAGCAACTGAAGCCAATAATAATGGTAGATTAAGTGAAGAAATCATACCAGTAAGTATTCCTCAAAGGAAAAAAGACCCCATTGTTTTTAGGCAAGATGAATTTATAAAACCAAATTCAAATCTTGAAAAACTATCTACATTAAGAACTGCATTTAAGAAAGAAAATGGTTCAGTAACTGCTGGAAACGCATCTGGCTTAAATGATGGTGCTGCTGCATTATTAATTGGCACTGATCAAGCAGCTGTAAAGAATCATTTAAAACCTATGGCAAGAATAGTATCTACAGCAATTGCTGGAGTAGAACCAAGGATAATGGGAATTGGACCTGTTAAAGCTTCTCAAAAAGCACTAAAAAGAGCTGGACTTTCTATAGACCAAATGGACATAATAGAGTTAAATGAGGCATTTGCTGTTCAAAGCCTAGCTTGTACAAGAGAACTTGGCCTTCAAGACAATGACCCAAGAATAAACCCTAATGGAGGCGCAATTGCGATTGGCCACCCTTTAGGGATGACAGGAGCTAGAATACTACAAACAGCATCGATTGAACTTCAAAAAACCAATAAAAAATATGCTCTTGTAAGTTTGTGTATTGGTGTTGGTCAGGGTTATGCAACTGTAATTGAAAAAGTTTAAAAATTATGATTTTTGAATTTGACGGATTTAAGCCTGTAATACACGAATCTTCATTTATTCATCCTCAAGCAAATGTTACGGGAAATGTAATAATTGGAAAAAATGTATATGTTGGGCCAGGAGCTGTTATCAGAGGAGACTGGGGTAAAATCATTATTGAAGACGGATGTAATGTTCAAGAAAATTGTGTTATTCATATGTTCCCAGGAACGACTGTTTTAATTAAAAAAAATGCCCACCTAGGGCATTCATGTATTATTCATGGAGGAGAAATAGGAGAGAATAGTTTGATTGGTATGAATGCCGTAATAATGGATAACGCTGTAATAGGAAAAGAATCAATTATTGGAGCACTGGCTATGGTTCCTTCAAAGATGAATATACCTAGCAGAAAAATTGCACTTGGAAACCCAGCAAAAATAATAAAAGACGTTTCGGACGATATGATTAAATGGAAAACAAAAGGCACCAAACTATACCAACAATTACCCGAAGATTGTAAAAAAACTTTATTTGAGTGCGAACCATTAAGAAAAGTTGAAAAAGACAGGCCAACTCAAGAAAAAAAATTTAAAACTTGGGGAAACTCTTAAATTTCTTTTAAAGTATAATTTTTATCATCAATAATTTCAAGCTTTATTTTAGCCGAAATAAATTCATCATTTAATGCTTTTGGCAATTCTTCAGATATTTTATCAACTACCTTTTCATAAATGGCTCTTTCAACCTTATACTTTACTTTATCTTTTGATATCATAAAATCAGAAATCATCCCCATTATTTGCCCTTTATGAGCTTTTACAACCTCTTCTGCATTTTGAACATCTATTTGGACTACTAATTTCATAATCAAGATTTCCCTATGGCCTCAATAATATCTTGAAAGGTAATTATATGTTGATTATTATCATCATAATTAACAATGACTGCCCTATTATCTTTAGAAAAAAGTTTAGAAATATCTTCAATTGAGGCATTAGCATTAACTTCTTTAAATGGAGCTTCCATTACATTTTTCACCGGCAATTCCTTAAGTTCAGGCTTTTCTATTATTTTATTGAATAAATTATGATCAGATAACGACCCAACAATCTTTCCATTCTCATGAACTGGCATTTGAGAAATGTTAAATTGCTTCATATTCACAATAGCTATTGAAACAGGATCATTTACATCAGCCATTACTAATCTTTTATCAATATGTCTTTGTATTATATCATATGCATTTTTCTTTTCCTCTTCTAAAAATCCTCTTTCGCTCATCCACTCATCGTTATACATTTTCCCAACATATCTACTTCCTGAATCATGAAGAAGAACAACAACAACGTCATCTTTTTTAAAATGTTCTTTTAACTGGATTAATCCTTTGACAGCTGCTCCACATGAGTTTCCTGCAAAAATCCCTTCTTCTCTTGCCATTTTACGGGTGTAAATGGCTGCATCTTTATCAGTCACTTTTTCGAAACCATCAATAATATCAAAATTTACATTTTCAGGTAAAATATCTTCACCTATACCCTCAGTTATATATGAATAAATTTCATTTTCATCAAAAATTCCTGTTTCATGGTATTTTTTAAATACCGAACCATATGTATCTATTCCCCATATTTTTATATTGGGGTTTTTTTCTTTCAAAAATTTTCCTACACCTGATATTGTTCCTCCCGTTCCAACGCCCACAACAAAATGTGTTATTTTACCCTCTGTTTGTTCCCAAATCTCAGGACCAGTTTGCTCATAGTGAGCAATAGAATTTGAAGGATTGTCATACTGATTAACATACCAACTGTTTGGGGTTTCCTCAGCTATTCTCTTTGAAGTCGAATAATAAGATCGAGAGTCTTCAGGTGCAACATTTGTAGGACAAACAATAACTTCTGCTCCGACAGCTCTAAGAATATCAAATTTTTCCTTTGACTGTTTATCTGTTGAGACACAAATAAGCTTATATCCTTTTACAATAGCAGCTAGTGCTAATCCCATTCCCGTATTACCAGAAGTTCCTTCAACAATTGTTCCTCCAGGTTGAAGTCTTCCATCTTTCTCAGCATCCTCTACCATTTTGACAGCCATTCTATCCTTAACAGAACTGCCTGGATTAAAATATTCAACTTTTGCTAGTACAGTTGCATCAACTTCACTAGTTACTTTATTTAATTTAACTAAAGGGGTATTTCCAATAGTTTCAATGATATTTTCACAGTATTTCATCTTGAAATTTTTGACAAAAGTAAAAAATAGCTGAACTAATGAAAATTAGTTTTAAAGTTTATAATAAATAGTTTAGTAAAGAGCGTCCTTTCGGCTATTTATTTTTTCTAATTCTTCATTAAAAAGTGAGGAACCTTTATTTTGGTTATTTGAACATCTGAAACTAACTGGGTCAGAAAGAAAAAACTCTAGCTCATCTTCTAATGAAGTTTTAGCCATAATTAAATTAATATTTCCTTCGTCTTCATTTATTTGCTGTAGTAATAATTCATATTCACTTAACAATTCGCTATAATCATCAATAAATTGTTGACATTCTTGAGATAAAACAATTTCAATTTTAGGTTTATCATCTGTTTCAAGTTCATTATTATAAGGTTTAGAAACAGAATCAGCTAATGTATAATTCGAATCTTTTTTATTGATATCAATCATTGAATCTAATTCATTAGAATTGGATTCATTTTGGATTATTTCTGTTTTTTCAGAAGTATTATTGCATGATATTAAAAGCTGAATAATAAATAAAATAAATATTAAATTTTTACTCATTTTTTATCTTCCTAATAAATTTAAAGCTTCTTTAGTTGAAATAATATTGTTTTTGAATTCTCCAACCACAAAACAATCCACTAAGCCTTTATCAATTAACTTCAATCTATAATCAACTGCTACATCATAACTACTAAACTCTCCTAAATAATATTTAGTTAAACCTGTCATAATATCTCTTTTTGGAAGCACATTGCCAATATCAAGATACATATCTAAAGCATCAGTTGGTATTTTTTCTTTGAAAGCACCAACCTGAACCCTAAATTTCACAAATTTTGCATTTATTGGATTAACTGTAGGAACAGTATCTATTTCAATATTATCAGCATAATCTGGATTTACTTCAAACCCTGCTTCCTGAAGAGTAATTCTTTTTCCATCTTTAAAAGCCACAATAAATGCATCATTATATCCTGAGGTTGATAAATTAACTTTATGTGAAGCTGCTTCATTTTTATCCGTAAATGAGCCTGAAAAGAACCTATACAAACTATCCTCTCCAAAAACAGATACAACAGTTGGCAATTCTCTAAATACACTTTTACTTAATTTGTTTTTAAAAGCACCAATTTGAATTCTAAATGAAACTTCTGAACTCGGCACCATCATTGGAACCAAAGATGTATCAGTTTCTTCAGGTATTGAAATTGGTTCTTCTATATCAACATCAGGTTCATCAGGTATATCAACTGATTTAATTTCGTCATCTACAATTTCAACAACATCCACCAAATTAATGCTAGAATCTTGTTTAATTTCTTCTATTTTTTGAGCCAATTCTTCTTTATCATATCCACCCAAAACATATAAAACTGAATCACCTGATTCTTTAACTTGGAAATCTTTATTTGCTAATTTTTCCCATAAATCATCAGCGGATACTCCTTCTACATCCGACCCAATTACAATAAATAACTGTTTATTTGGTTTGGTTAATTTTTTAGTATCAATTATAGTTTTTAATGATCTCGGGTCTGAACTCCAACTTCTTCTTGCTGTATCCCAAATACCAAACTCTCCAATTGAATCTTTATAAATTCTATATGCAAGTAAATAATCTGTTGAATCAAGGCCAACACCTCTAATATTAACAGGGTTACCTTCAGGTGTTTCTAATTCATCGTCTTTAGTATTTGCAACACCATCCAAATCATCATCAAGAGGACAGCCAAAAATATCAACTTCAACACCAGGTGGAGTGTTAGCACACTTATCAGCATGGTCTACAACCATATCGCCATCAGAATCTAGGGTATCCTTTCTATAGAATTCAAACGGATCTTCTTCAGGATAAATGCTTTCAGGTATTTCTTTTTTCTTAATATTAAAATCGTAAGAAACAGCTATATGAGTAAATAACATTTTATCGTTTCTGCTATTTCCTAAATTAAGGTCTGTTACTCCATCAATTAAATCTGTAAAAGTAAAGTGAACTGCTGTACCAACTCTAAAATTTAATCGATTTCCAACACGCAAATTAGCTCCTATTTCTAATGGAACTCCCCAAGATCTTTCTGGGTATTTCCCGAAAAGACTATCGTTAATAGTTCTTATATCTGATTCATAAGTATAATCTCTATTTAACTCTACAGCATTGCCTGCATTAGGGTCATCTTCAGACATATCTCTGATTGTTCCATCGTCCCAGTAATAATAAATATTATTGTTTTTATCTCTTAAATCCGTTTTAGATAAAAATTCTATTGATTCCAAACCAACATGAATATAAGGGTCAGCTATTCTATCCTTTTTTAAAAAATGATCAAAATTGTAATTAAGCGTTATACCTCCAGTAGTAATGTTTGAATTAAAATTTAGATTTCTACCAATAGTTCTTTCATTAGCACTAATTTCTCCAAACATCACATAAAATCCAACATCTAAATAATCTGTAAGAGGGTTTATTAACCTTAGTGTTGTAGCTAACCTACTAACCATTGGGTGATAACCCTTGTGATTTGTTCCAATATCCCCATAAAAAGTAAGCATTCCTGTACCAATACTTACTTGCGGTTTAAATATAAACTCATCGTTTTCTTCATCAGATGAGTTAACTTTAGGATTAATTACATCATCGGTATTTTCGTTTGAAATAGTATCTGAAAATGAAATTTCAGTTTTAGACGAATCCATTTCAACAAAATCATCATTGCCAATATCATTTATGGTAGTATCAGATGATTGATCAACTTGACAAAATGCAACAGATGAAAACCATGTAAAAAATGCAATTAGTAATATGTTAACTCTATTTATCAAATTATAATAAGCGGAACATATACGCTAATATCGTGAATAAGTTGCGAATTACACAGATAATTCAAGATAAAAAAGAATTATACAAAAGTTGTTATCACTTAAACCATTACTGTTTCTATCTTTGTAATCAAAAATTTCAGATAAATATGTCAAAAGGGAACGTAACAATAGAAACAAATGATCAAGGTGTAGCAACTGTTGAATTTTTTCACTCGATGAGCAATTCTTTGCCAGGTGAAATCCTAAGTAAATTGGCCAATACAATATCAGATGCTGGAAAAAATAACAAGATAAAAGTTATAATTCTTAAGTCGAGTGGAGACAGAACATTTTGTGCAGGAGCAAGTTTTGAAGAGTTAAGTAGCATTTCAAATTTTGAAGAAGGAAAAAAATTTTTTTTAGGGTTTGCGAACGTTATAAATGCTGCTAGAGAATGTCCAAAATTAATAATTGGAAGAATTCAAGGAAAAGCAGTTGGTGGTGGAGTTGGTATGGCTAGTGCTGTAGACTACTGTATAGCAACTAAATATGCATCAGTAAAATTAAGTGAATTAGCTTTAGGAATAGGCCCCTTTGTGGTAGGACCTGCTGTTGAAAGAAAAATTGGAACATCTGCCATGAGCACTATGGCTATAAATGCTACTAAATGGTATACTGCTGATTGGGCAAAAAACAAAGGTTTATATGCTGAAGTATTTGAAAATTCAAACGATATGGATGAACATATTGAAACATTAAGTTTACAGCTTGCCCATTCAAATCCAGAAGCAACTACAGCATTAAAAAAGATTTTTTGGGAAGGAACTGAAAACTGGGGGCAACTTCTAGACGAAAGAGCTGCGATTTCCGGAAAATTGATTTTATCTAAATATTCAAGAGAAGCTATTAATGCCATAAAAAACAAATAAATGAGCTATCAAAATGTTCATTCGGGTTCTTTAGTCAATTTCACAATTAAAATAAATGAATTAGTAAAAGAAAATAAAACGTTTGTTTTATGCGATACTAATACCAAAATCTGTTTAGAAAAAATTGATGAAAATCTAATTTTTTCAAATTCAGAAAAACTTATTATTCAATCTGGTGAAGAAAATAAAAATATAACTCAAGTAGTTAAAATTTGGGAGTTTTTGAACGGACATAATGCTAATAAAAATGACTTTTTAATAAATATTGGTGGGGGTGTCATTTGTGATTTAGGCGGTTTTGCTGCCTCAACTTATAAAAGAGGAATTTCATTTATTAACATTCCTACCAGCCTGTTAGGAATGGTAGATGCATCAATTGGTGGCAAAACAGGTTTCAACTTGAACCACTTGAAAAATAACATCGGTACCTTTTCTCCTGCAAAAATGGTGATATGCGATGCTGATTTTTTAGACACCTTGCCAAATGATGAACTAAAATCAGGATTTGCTGAAGTAATAAAACACGCTTTAATTTTAGATTTAAATTTTTGGAACCAAATAAAAAATAAATCTTTTGAGAATTATAATTTTCAGGACCTAATAAGCAAATCTATTGACCATAAATTAACGATTGTTGAATGTGACCCTCTTGAAAAAGGACCAAGAAAAAAATTAAACTTTGGGCATACTGTTGGTCATGCTTTAGAATCTTATTTTATGTCAAAAGACAAGAAATTATTACATGGATATGCAATTGCCCAAGGAATGATAATTGAATCTTATATTTCCTATAAAAACAACCTTCTAAACTTAGAAAACTATAATGAAATTAAAAGGTTCATAAACTCTATATATTCTCAAATAAAATTATCTGAATACGAATTAAATTCATTGATTAATTTGATGACTAATGACAAAAAAAATGAACTTCCTAAAATTAGCTTCACTCTATTAAATGCCATTGGCGATGCTGTTTTTGATCAATACCTTTCAAAAGATGAAACAAAAAAATTAATGCTTGATTTTATAGAAAATGGTTGAATTAATTAATGCGCCAAATGAACTTAAGGGTAAAGTAAATTTAACTTCTTCTAAAAGCATTAGCAACAGAGCTCTAATAGCTAAGCATGTTGGGGGGTTAAATACTGAAATCAAGAATTTGTCTCAGGCCGAAGACACTGTATTATTAAAAAAATTATTAAGTGATTTTAAAATTCAAAAAATACTTCATTGTGAAAATGCAGGAACTACAATAAGGTTTTTAACCTCTTTTTTGTCTATCCAAGATGGAAATTGGGAATTAACAGGGAGTAAACGCATGCAAAAAAGACCAATTAATGATTTGGTATCTTGTTTAAATGAACTTGGAGCAGAAATTTCATACAAAGAAAATGTTGGGTTTCCTCCATTAATTATTAATGGCAATAAAAAAATAAAAAAAAATAAAATTTCAATTAGTGGAGCAATAAGCAGCCAATTCATTTCTTCACTTCTTCTAATTGCCCCAAGTTTAGAAAACGGATTAGAAGTTGAAATTATTGAACCTTTTCTTTCGAAACCCTATGTAAGCATGACTTTGTCCGTCATGAATAAAATGGGTATAAAAAGCTCTTGGATCGACAATAAAATCATATTAAAAAAGCAACCCTATAAAGCGAATTCATTTATTGTTGAAAACGATTGGTCAGGAGCTTCCTTTTGGTACAGTTTTGTTGCATTATCTTCAAATGGAGCTATTGAAATTCCATACCTAAACAAAAATTCCATTCAAGGCGATTCTATTTTAAGTGACATATACCTTTCTTTTGGAGTGGAAACCACATTTTCTAAAAATGGCATATCTATCAAAAAAAATTCAAAAGCGATTGACCGTTTCAACTATAACTTAAGCGATTACCCAGACTTAGCTTTGCCTATTGCTGTGAGTTGTGTTGGTCTTGGAGTTGAATGTGAATTAACTGGTTTAGAAAGCCTAAAGCATAAAGAATCAGATAGATTGAGCTGCTTAAAAAGTGAACTGGAAAAATTTAATATTAGTTCTGAAGTTTCAACAAATTCAATGAAAATTAAGGGCAATCAACTACTTAAATCATCTTCAAAAATGATTAAAACCTATAAAGATCATCGAATTGCCATGAGCATTGCCCCATTAATCATGAAAACCAAAAACATTAAATTCGATGATAAATCAGTTGTTGAAAAATCATATCCTTTGTTTTGGGAAGACATGAAAAAACTTCATTTCAAATTGAAATTATAAAAGCTAATTCTCTCTGTAGTAATTGTAAATTGTTTCTCTTTTAAAACCGTCATTTAGACCTCTTAATAATAATTTAAAATGGTCTTTTGATTCATTAATAAAAATAACTTCTTGTGGGGATTCAGCCATGTTTTTAAAAATTAATGAATCTCCTAGTTTTTTAAAAGAAGGATAAGCCAACAATGGTTTATTTGAGCTTCTAATTACATACATCACCCTATCATCCACCTCTATCATTGACATTGATTCGTTGTAAATGGTGTCAAAAACACCTGGAGATATTGTTTTTAACAGAGTGCTTTTCCCAAAAATAGAGTCCTTCACGATTTGCCAAGTATCATAGTACGATTTATTTATTACATTTTGAGTGGTGTCTAACCAATTTCCTTCAATAAAATATAAATCATTTATAGAAACTGATGTATCTGAATTAGCTGATTCAACATTTTCTTTATTTTGAATTTCTGAATCAACTTTTTCAGATGATAAACAAGAAACAAACAATAAAAAAACCAGTATACTAAACGATATTTTGTTGCCTTTGTATTTCATATATAATTATTGCACTTGCTACCGAAACATTTAAAGATTGTATAGCCCCAATTAAAGGGATTTTAACCAAATGGTCGCACTTTACTAAAAGCCTATTATCAATTCCGTCTTGTTCACTTCCCATTATTATCGCCATGGGGCCAACTAAAGATTGATTTGATATGGTTTTTTCTGCTTTTTCGGTGCATCCAACTATGGTTAATCCAGCTTCACTTAAATAAGAAATGGTTTTTTTCAATTGACTTACTTTACATACTGGGATTTTATGCAATGCACCTGCAGAAGTTTTTATTGCATCGGCATTGATTAAAGCAGCGTCTTTATCTGGAACAACAATAGCATGAACACCTAAGCATTCAGCTGATCTAGCTATGGCTCCAAAATTACGAACATCTTTAACCCTATCCAAAACCAATACTAAAGGATCCGTTCCTTTTTCATAAATTGAAGGAACAATCCATTCAATGTTTTGGTATGCAATAGGAGAAATAAAAGCAATTACTCCTTGATGATTTTTTCCAGTAATTCCGTTTAGTTTTTGAAAAGGGACTTTCTGAATCGGAATGCTATTTTCTTGTAATAACTTCCATAGCTCTTGAAATAAATCTCCTTTTAGTTCCCTTTGAACTAAAACTTTATTAATTGTTTTCCCGCCTTGAATGGCTTCAATTACAGTTCTTATTCCAAAAACTATTCCATCAATTTGTTTCTTTTTCTGATATCTCATTTAGTGTATCCAATAAGCTTTGCCATTGCGCCATGTATCTACAGCTCTATACCAAGGGTTTTTTAAATTATAATTGCGTATCAATTCGTAATCATTATCAGAAAAAGGGTTTTTTACTTTTTCAAAAGTAAAAGTAATGGAATTCATATTGTTTTCATCGCCATAAGTCCAAACTATTGAATTGTTTGTTTTTCTAACTAATTTTGGTGCTCCAAAAATTATACTAATCATTCCTCTATCTGTTTTCCAACCTTCCTTGTGAGATGTAAAATAAATATTTGCCTTTTCAACTCTTGCATAATATTTTTTAATTAATTCTCTTGAAATATCTGATGTATTCCCTTTTGTTAACCAAAATTCATCAATTGCTTTTTTGGAATCTGAACTATTTAATACTTTTTCAAATTCTGCTTTAGTACAAATATAACGTATAGGATGAATCATCTCAATTGGAGTTTTAATTTTGGGGAAATATTTTTGAAATCTAAATAGAGTAAAGCCATTTTTTTCATTGGAATCTAACTGAAATTGTACTAAGCCGCTTTCAGGAAAATCATAATTAAAACTTAAATCATTATTTTTAGTTAGACTTTCTATTTTATTTGTTTTGTACCGAAATGTATTTTCTTTAGACTTAGAAAAAGGCGGTTGAGAAAGAGGAAATTTAAAGTTATTATGATTGGCATATAAAGTTTTATTTTGATTAAAATAACTGTAAATCAAAACTTGATTTTCATCTGAAATAAAACTATTGTATAAAATGTTATTTGTAGAATCTTTTACTAAAAAAAATTGATCATTATAATGGTTTATTTTATCAATATAAATAAACTCTTTAACAGTTCTTCCTCTGTTTTCGTCTCTTAATTCTAACTTTATATATCCTTTTTTATTGATTGAGAAATCAAAATCAAATGTTCCTGAAATATAATTTTGTTTCTCATTATTAACTTTATCTATTATATATATAGTTCCTGTATCAATTGCTGTTTTATTGCTATTATCAAATACGCTGAATTGTATTTTTACCTTTGATTGAAATGGTGAATTTTTATTTACTCTAGTATATAAAAGTTCACTAGTATTTAATTGATAGTTAATTAATGATTTAGATTCATTTTTGTGATAAATTTTAAAAGCGGGGTGAATGCTGTTTATATCATTCTCCATAAAATTATTAGTAATATTATTTGTTGTAATACAAGAGTTAAGCAACAAACTAACCACCATAAATAAATTTAGTATTCGCATTTTTAATATTACCTTAATATTAGAGGAGATTCAACGACATTGCTAAAGTTAAGCGATCTATCAATTAATAAGATTGAAAATTTTATGCTATCGCTGTGATTTGAAACAGGATTGAAATAATATGGCTCAAGAATAATTTCAATATCCCCTCTAAGGGCTTTATTTTGACCTGTTGGAGTTAAATTTTCTATTCTGTAACTAAAAGTAATTGAATCGGCTGTAGGGAAATTGTTACCGCCAGGATCTGCAGTAGCTCTAACCCAAGAACCATTCATCATTTCATAATAATTAATGTATAAGTTATAGTAATAAAAGCTACTTGTGTCAAAAGGTGGAGAAATTTGATTTTGAGACAAGCCTATATCCCCATCTCCATCTGTAAAAGAAAATGAAATCTTACCTGAATCTCCCTGAACTTGAAAATCTAAAAACTCAATAATTGGTTCATTTGGAAATGTTTCTGGTTTAAGACAAGAAAAACATGTAAAAATAAATAATAATAAAACAAAGTATATTTTTGCACTAGTTGTAATCATTTTTTAAAATTATAACATTTAGATTTCTTTTAATGAATATATCTGATATTTTTAAAATACAAAATGAAGAATAATTCAACAAAGTTGCCATTCACACCTTCAAAAAACAATATCATTCTGTTAATGTTTATAAAAAATACGTTGACAACAGGAGAGTTGATTTAAATAAAATATCTCATTATAAAGACATTCCATTTTTACCTATTGAGTTCTTTAAAAATTTCTCAATAAAAATATCAGAAACTAAAACTCAAAAAACCTTTTTAAGTAGTGGAACAACAAACACTTTAAGAAGTAAACATCATGTTACTGACATAAAATTATATGAAAAATCATTTATTAATGGGTTCATAAGAAACTATGGGATTCCTGAAGATTGGATCATTTTAAGCCTATTGCCTTCATACCTTGAACAAGGGGATAGTTCACTAATTTATATGGTTAATCATTTAATGAAAATGACTAAAAATAAAAAGAGTCGGTTTATAAGCAAAAACATAAAAGACACCATTAAAAATCTCAAAAAAGAAAAAGTATTATTAATTGGAGTTAGTTATGCATTGTTAGATTTAGCAGAAACAATAGAGATTGATCTTTCAAAATGGACCATAATGGAAACTGGCGGTATGAAAGGCAGAAGAAAAGAAATTATAAGAAGTGAACTACACAGTAAACTTAATTCTTCATTTAACACTCAACAAATTCATAGTGAATATGGAATGACTGAACTTTTATCTCAAGCATACTCAGAAAAGAATGGTGTTTTTTCAACCCCTCCTTGGATGAAAATATTAATTAGAGAAGTAAATGATCCCTTTAATTACGTTAAAAATGGGAAAACTGGAGGATTAAATATTATTGATCTCGCCAATCAAAACAGTTGCTCTTTTATTGAATCAAAAGACCTTGGAAGAAAAATTAATGAAATTAACTTTGAAATATCAGGCCGTTTTGATCATTCTGAAATTAGAGGATGTAACCTAATGAATATTACTTAATTGACTTTAATTACAAAGTAATTTTTCTTTCCTCTTTGTAAAAGCAAATACTGACCAGCAATTAAATCATTTTCATTTATAATTTTATCCACACTCACTTTTTGTTTATTTAAAGATATTGAATTTTCTTTTATTGCTCTTCTTGCTTCTCCGTTCGATTTCAAGAAACCTCCTTTTTCTACTAAAGCATCAATAATGCTTAAACCTTTGTTTACATCATCACTTGAAATTGTTTTTTGGGGGACCCCTTCAAAAATTTCATTAAACATCTTACAGGAAATATTGTTTAAAGATTGTACAGCTGCTTCACCCTTCTGAAATAATAATTTTGAAGCTTCAAGAGCAGCTTCAAATTGTTCTTCGCCATGAATTCTACAAGTTAAATCTTTTGCAATGGTATTTTGAAGCAATCTAGCACCAGGGTTTTCTCTGTGTTCTTTTACCAATTCTTCAATTTCTGATTTAGAAAATAAAGTAAAAATTTTAATGTAATTTTCAGAATCTATATCTGAAGAGTTTATCCAATATTGATAAAATTTATATGGTGATGTTTTTTCAGGGTCTAACCATATATTTCCAGATTCAGTTTTTCCAAATTTAGTACCATCTGCTTTTTGAACCAATGGTGAGGTAATAGCAAATGCTGAACCTCCATCAATTCTTCTAATCAATTCAGTTCCTGTTACAATATTGCCCCATTGATCAGAACCACCAAGTTGAATTTTACAGTTTTTATTTTTGTATAACCAATAAAAATCATAGCCTTGAACCAATTGATATGAAAATTCTGTAAATGAAATTCCTGTTTCCATTCTTTTTTTGACAGAATCTTTTGCCATCATATAATTTACGGTTATATGTTTCCCAACATCCCTAATGAAATCAAGAAAATTATAATTTTTAAACCAATCAAAATTATTTACCAATTGCGCAGGATTATCCTTACTATCAAAATCTAAAAATTTTGATAATTGTTTTTGAACTCCGTTAATATTGCGCTGTAAATCATCTTGATTTAATAAATTTCTTTCTTGAGATTTTCCAGATGGATCTCCAACCATTCCTGTAGCTCCTCCAATTAAAGCGTAAGGATGGTGTCCTGCCTTTTGAAAATGAACCAAAATCATAATTTGAACCAAACTTCCAATATGTAATGAATCAGATGTTGGATCAAAACCAATATATCCAGATGTTTTTTCTTTTAACAAAAACTCTTCAGTTCCAGGCATAATATCATGAATCATACCCCTCCATTTCAACTCTTCTACAAAATTCACTTGTTATTAATTTGATTGATTGAAGACAAATATATTTGTTTAATTATAATTAACACTTAAAATTTCTTTGTTAGATATTTTATTCTTCATACTAATATCAACATTAATTTTATTATCCAAAATATCAGAATTTAATTTTATTTTAAAATCTAATATATAGATGTTATTTTCTTTTGACATTTCGTCAGTCAATCCACAATAAAAGTCAAGTTGTTCAAATAATTCTATTATATCATTTCCACTTTTAAATAAACTATTTTTAAAAATTTCTAAAGATGTATTTTTTTCAAATACAGTCAATTGTATTTGATCTATAGCCTTTAAATTTTCTAATTTAAATGAACTGAAACTTATCGGGCTATATGAGTTGGGACGAAGTTCTATTTGAAAACCCTGTTTTGTGTTCTTGAATTTTAATTTAGGATTACTTGATTCAATAAAACCTTTAATTTTTTTAATATTGTTAACAACAGGAATTTTTTCATTTAATCCAATATGATATTTAATCCAGCTAGAGTAATAAAGTGTTTCATGAAACTTTTGAATGATATCAATTTTTAATTGTAATGAATCTAGATTTGTTTTAGAAATATAATCATATAAAATTTGATACTTTCTTATTCTAATTGAATCGTTTCTATTCAAAGCTCTTATGAGTTTGTAGTGCTCATTTGCAAATTCAATTTCATCAACATCATTAATTGGTTTTATCATACAGTCTCTATGAACAAAAGGATAAAAATTACTATCTTTTAGAGAAAAAGGAGCTATAAAATTACATTTTTCAAAACCATCATTTGTCCCAGATATTGTTTTTAAAGCCAATACTTTAGCAATATAATCCAAATCAAAAAAATGATATATTAAATTGTAATCATCTTTTGCTAAACATTCGTTTATTAATGAAAAATTATTATAAATTGACTCCTTTTCTATAGGCTTAAGAAAATTATACTCCTCCCCCATTAATTCCATCTCTATTTCTGTTGATAAAGAATCCAAATCATCATCAAAAAACAACATAGACTTATTATCCTTTCTTTTTAAAGCAACTAATCCAGTTGGTTTGTATTCTTTAAGATAATCCTTATTTAATCTGTATTCAAAATAATACAACTTAGAAGGTTTATTATTTATTGTTACTGAAACCAAATCTGTTTTTTGATATAAAACTCCCATGTCTTTAGCAATTGACGAATAAACTGGATAATCAAATTCTTTTACACGCCAATAAATAATTAAATTAAATCTGTTTGCCCCTCTTATTAATTCATTGTTTTCTAACTTAATACTAAATGAAATGAAATCTCTTTCTTTATGATTTGATGGAGTTTTTCCATGGCTTTTAATTTTTATTGCATAACTTTTATCTTCAAAAATTAAACTAGCACTTTTCCATAAATTATGTTCTTTATAATATTTAAGAAATTCAAAATACTCCTTAGTATGATTTTCCTCCAAAACATAATCTTTATATAATTGATTAAAATGCTCACAAACTTCATCATTCAAAACCAATTTTAATTTGGGGATATTTAATTTTGAGACCTTACTTTGAATTTCTTTTCTAAATGGAGAGGTTATTACGATAAAAAAATTTCTATCTAATAATGTGAATGAAATTATTGAAAGACAAATTATTACTATAAATATTTTGATTTTTTTAACCATTATTTTAACTAAACTTAAATCAAATAATTACTTTTAGTTCGAATCCATTTCATTTTGAAAATATTCTTCAAAATAACGCTTATATTTTTTTTAGTATTAACAATTCTATGCGTCATTTTTGGCTCTCATTTTTTGTACACAAGATCTAATGTGTATCAAAGTTATAATGTAAAATTAGATAATGTCCTTGCATTTACTGAAAAAATTTCATTTAAAGTAGGTGATTCAATTCGTTTAAAAATTCATTCAAAAAAAGAATGTTTTGGACAACTGCTAAAAATTGAAGATTCAATTCGTGTAATAATAGACTCTATTGAAATAAATGAATTTTCTCAATCAAATATTTACAACCCCATTGTTGGATTTGCTTGGAGAACAAATTTAAAAATTTGTACCGACTCATTAATTTCAGGATATTATTTATTTAGGATATATGAAAAACAAAAGCCATTCATTCAACACCACCACCCTATTATAATTACTCCTAATACGCCCCCCTCTATTTCTATAGTTGCAAGCACAAACACATGGCAATGTTATAATGATTTTGGCGGAATTAGCAACTATGAAGACAATATAAACCCAACCTATTTTCAAAGAATTATTTCTCTTTTCCCATCATTAAAACCTATTACTTATTGCCCAAATCAAAGGCCATATTCATTTATGGTTAATGCAGAAAATAAATTCAATAGCTCTTTTATTGATGAAAAAAATACAGGTTTAATTAATGAATTGGACACTTTTGGAATTAACGATTTACCAATAATCTCATATGATTCTATTTCATTACCAAATCAACATATTTTTGGAGAACAATTATTAATTAATTTTTTAGAAAAAAACAACTTTGAATATGGGGTTTATTCAGATTTTGATTTTGCTTTTGATGCTGAAATCTACAAATCTGACCTAATAATTTTCCACATGCATTCTGAATACTGGTCTCAAGAAATGATTGGAAAACTTGAATCATATTGTGCAAATGGAGGTCATGTTGTTTTTGCTTCAGGGAACAACATTTATAGAGAGGTTGAATTTTATGAAAAAGGATTAAAAGTTTATGATGAATTTGATGGATATTTAACACGATCTCTTACTGGAACTGCTTATACTGAAACCACCTATCCAATAAATAGTTCATATAAAGTAAATTTACCTAAACACTGGGTTTTTAAAGGGTGTAATTTAAACAATGGAGATACTATTTGTATTAATGGTTCTGGTTGGGAAACTGACAAAATGGGTCATGGTTCTTCTAAATATAAAGTTTTAGCAACTGGGTTAAATAAAATTGGCCCAGCTCAAATGGTAATAAATGAAGATACTAATGGAGGCTGGATTTTTAATGCTTCATCAATGACTTTTACTCAATCGATTCAAAACGATGAAACCACTAAACAACTTTTATTTAATCTTATAAATAATTCGATAAATAAATATTCTGATTCCATTAATGTAAATTTAAAACAATGAAGAATTTAGTTACTGGAGCAACTGGACTTGTTGGCATTCATATTTTAGCTGATTTGCTAAAAAATGGCGAACATGTAAGAGCAACAAAAACATCAAATTCAAAACTTGAGATTGTTGAAAAAGTTCTGAATCATTATAATTTAGGTGAACATTATAAAAATATTGAATGGGTGGATTTTGATGTTTTAGATATCTCTCAATGCATTGATGTAGTGAAAGGAATTGATCATGTCTATCATTCTGCAGCTATAGTGAGCTTTTTGAAAAAAGAAAGACAAAAAATGTATAAAACAAATATTGAAGGTACAGCAAATATTGTAAACGCATGTCTTTCAGAAAATGTAAAAAAAATAGGTTTTATAAGTTCAGTTGCTGCTTTAGGGAGAAACAAAAACAATGAATATTCTGAGAAAACTAAATGGGAAAACAATAAAAACAATAGTCATTATTCCATTACCAAATTCAAGTCTGAAAATGAAATTTGGAGAGGGATTCAAGAAGGGTTAGATGCAGTTATAACAAACCCTGGAATAATTCTTGGACCAGGAGACTGGAATAGGTCAAGTACTACTTTTTTTAAAAGTATAAATAATGGATTAAACTTTTATCCCATTGGAAAAAGTGGATTTGTTGATGTTAGAGATGTTTCAAAGTCAATAATTGAATTGACAAAAAGTAAAATAAATGCTCAAAAATATATTGTCGTAAGTAAAAATTGTTCGTATGAGGAAATTTTCAAAAAAATTGCCAATGCATTTGACAAATCACCTCCTGAAAAAAAAGCAAGTCCATTATTATTAGAATTTGTCTGGAGACTTGAATCATTAAGATCTTTATTGTCATCAAAAAAACCATCTATAACAAAAGAAACTGCAAGAACATCATCCATGGACTATATATACCATAATGATAAAATAATTAAAGCATTAAA
>PBNK01000041.1 GCA_002723085.1 Crocinitomicaceae bacterium
AATTGTTTTCAAGATTAAAATAAATTTGCAAACCGTAATCAGAACCCATATTTACTTGACTTACATTTGCTGTCCTTATTTGAGGTTCAATAGGTATTTCTTCTTTTAAACATGAAATATAAATCGTGGAAAGTGATAATATATAGATTATGTTTTTCACTTTCATTGTTAAAAATTTAATTTAAATGATGTGAAAAATGATCTTCCCCAACTCATTGGTATTGATCCGCTATTGCTTGAGTGGACTCCGTTATTCGTATTGTTTGAAGTGATGGATTGAACATCTAATAAGTTTTTGCCTCCAATTGATAAAATTATTCTATCGTTATTAAATGTTTTACTAAAATTTAAATCTAACATAGTGAAGTTACTTATCTCTGATTGTGAGACTTCACCATCATCATTTATAAAAAAGCCTAAAGTTCTGCCAGTGTACTTATATAATGAAGAAATTTTAATGTTAAATTTAGGTATGTTGTAAGTCATAGTAAATCTAATTTCTGGTGTGAAACTAAATGAAGGAATTTCTGATGAGCTGATAAAATAGAACCAAAAAAAAGATTTAAAAACATTAAGTATGGGAATCTTAGAGGAATCTGATAGTGAGTTGTACCTTCCAATGTTAGCTAATCCAATATTAATGTTTAATTTTTCATGTTTTAAACTTCCATTTAGTTGAATACCTGTGGTTTTGTTTTTTCTTAAATTAAAATATGTATACTGATTACCTAAACCAGATTGTGCAAGTGTTATTAAATTGTCAATATCATTGTAAAATGCACCAAAATCAATTTGAATTACATGTTCGTTAGTTTTTTTACTCCAAACAATATCACTTGAAAAATTAGTTGATTGTTCGGGAATGAGGTCTTTATTACCAACAATGTTATGATTAATGTCTACAAAATTAAAATAAAGCTCTTTCAAGCTTGGTGCTCTGAAACCTCTAGCATAAGAGCATCTAAAATTTAAATTTTTGGTTTGATATTTAAAATTTAGCGATGGTATAACAGGTACATTGTACATAGAGTTATATGTAAATCTTACAGCGGGTTTGATTATTAATTTTTCAATTTCTTTAAACTCGTAGCTTCCAAATAATGCATAATCTGATTGAGTTTTAAGATTCCCTTCAATTCTTTTTCCATAAGCTGTCTCATGGTTAAATTCATAACCTAATTGGTAATTATTTTTCCCAATTAAATTAGTCCAAGTTCCTCTACTTAAAATAGTATTGAATTTTATGGTGTCTTGATCTTCAGAAGAGCTGGTTTGTTGTTGTTCAAGTGTAGTTAAATCTTTAAAGTAGGTGTTTTTTATTCTTTTATAATTGTTAAAACCTCCAAGAATTCTTATTTGACTACCAGATTCTAATTTTTTATTATAATCCAATCCAATATCTTTTCGCCATGTATAATAATAATCATCAAAAGCTGTTTCAAAATAGGGGGATCTAGGTGTTCCTCTATTTGTTATTTTTTCGTCAAATAGATTTACAAAAGTCCTTATTGATGAATTTTCATTTGAAAGAGAATATTCAATTTTAGAAAATAATTGTTCTTTAGGTTTCCAATCTTTGAATCTTGAAGAATCGGCAGGTTTAGAAACAGGAAACTCTATAAAAACATCTTCTGAATTCCATCCATCAAAGAAATTTCTTCCACCAGAAATGTTAAGGCTTCCTTTATTTAATTTATAAAACACACTGGCATCTAAATTATATTGCCCTACAGTTTCATAATATGAATTTAGATCAAAGGAAAATTTTTTATCGCTTGATTTTTTAGAAATTAGATTAATGGTTCCTGCGAGTGCATCAGTTCCATAATTTACTGAAAGAGGTCCTTCAACAATTTCAATTTGTTCAATGTTGTTTAGGTTTATTTGTGATATATCAACATTGCCATTTACCCTGCCAATAACAGGTATACCATCAATTAAAATTTTTATGTTTTGACCAGAAACACCTTGTAAAGACATGCTGCTTCCAAGTATATTGTCTTGAGATAATCTTATGTTATTCTCAAAAGATAGAACATCTTTAAGATTAACAGCTCCTAAAGCTTCTATTTTTTCTCTGTCAATTACCTTTATTTTATTTATAGATTTTTCTTTATCTATTTTTTCATATTGGGCAGTAATGACAAATGTTTCTAATTCAAATAGTTTGTTGGGAATTACTGAATCAGTTTTGCTTTTTGTTAGTTCTTGACAAAAACTATTTATAGTAAAACCAAAAAAAAATAAAACCAGTATATTTCTTCTTATTATCAAAGTTTATTGAACTAGTAATTTTTCGGTAATTCTTGAATTTCCGCATATGAAATTAACAAAATATACACCAGAATTAAGATGTGATAAAGATATTTTCTTTTGGGTAAAGCCAATTGAATTTAGTTTATGAGTGTCCACTAAACTTCCATTAGCATTGTAAATATTTAAATAGTTATCAGTAGAATGATTATTTACATCATATAAAATAGTAACCTCTTTGTTAGTTGAAGGATTAGGATAAATAGCAAATGAATTAATCTCATCTATATCCATGGTATTTGCTGAAACTATAGACTCTTTTATGAAATTTATTTTTCCGGTTGAACTGCCTTCAAAACCGATTAATTGAATTTTCCATATGTTTTCAGAAATATCCTTAACAAAGTAACATAACGAGTCTTGAATGTCATAACTAAAAGATGACATGTTGAATGACTTCCAGTTATAACCAATGCTATTTATAGGACTTACAAAGGAATGAGAGTTATGATCAACATTATTTACATCAACGTTTTCAGCTTTGGCAATTTGAATGTCTTTATTAGATAAAACACCAGTTACTCCATACATTGTTCCTGAACCTAGTTTGGTAACATATTTTGTGAAAACAATATGCCAATTGGATGAAATTGGTTCTCGATCTAGTTCAGCTTTATTTTGAATAGAGTAGTATCCGAAATTTTTTGTAGAGTAAGCTGTTTTAGAAACAGATGTAACTACTTCATTGGAACCGTCTAGGTTTGCATATTTAAAGTTATATGTTCCACTTGCTAGTTTGATTATTTGTAATTTTTTAAAGTCACCATTTGCAAGCTTTATTACATGTAAAGAATCACCTGTAATATGATGAGTTATTGTGCTGTAAATACCCCAGCCAAGATCCATTCCATTAGTTGGGTCAGCACTAGAGTTAAATGCTCCAATGCTCCAAGAGGTATCTGAGTTATGTAATTCTTTCCAGTTGCTGATTCCAATAGTGTCAATTGAAGCCCAATCATTAATAGCGCCATTTGGATAGGTATATAATTTGATGTTAGCTTGACTGTTTATTCTAATAGCAGACCCGTAACCACCAGAACTAAATGCAAGATCCCAATCATTATTATCTATATTGGCAACTTCACCAGTGTTTAAGTTATAATACGATTGATTTGAATATCCAGTTTGAAGAAAAACTGAATCAGCCTCTTGAGCTGAAATATTTAAAATTAATAAACTAAAAGCTAAGGAAATGTAATTTTTCATGACTGATTTTTTTTATAGAATAATATCCGGCAAAATAATTAATAAATCCTTTTTTCATCAATACCTTTAATAAGGTATTTTATTCATAATCAACTATTTAAATAACTTAATTTTTAAAATTATTTATATACCATGAAAAAGGTATTTTTTATTGTGAGATAAAATCTTAAAATTGCACAAAATTTAAAATAATAAAAGTGAATACATTTATCATTACTTTCCGAGAATCTCTTGAAGCATCTTTAATAATTGGGATTATTTATACTATTCTTCATAGGAAGCAATTGTCTTCTCATATAAAATTCCTTTGGTTTGGTTTGTTAGCTGCAGTTGTATCATCTGTAGTTTTTGCTTTATTATTAGAATGGATAAATAAATCCATAGAAAATGAATCAATAGAAAAGTTAACTGAAGGATTGTTAATGGTTGTTACTGCTGGATTTGTGTATTATGTTATTTTTTGGTTATCTAAACACGTTTCATCAAAGGAAGCTATTGAATCTGATACATTAAAATCCACAGCAAAAACAATGGGAGTTTTTTGGATGGTTTATTTTACTGTATTAAGAGAGGGTTTTGAAACGGTTATGTTCCTTTTTTCTGGATCTAAGATGGATGAATCTAATTTTTATTTAAACTTTTTTGCTGGCATTTTGCTGGCTTGTGGAATTGGATATTTAATTTTTATACAAGGGAAAAGACTTAATCTTAGAAAGTTCTTTAAAGTAACTTCATTTTTATTGGTCATTTTTGCTTCTGGGATGGTTGCCTATGGTATTCATGAAATTGAAGAGTTTTTTGTTAAAGGTGATCATTTAAGTTCTATTGGTATTGAAGATAAAAATGATATTGGCAGAGTATGGGATATACTACAACCTACAAAAGAATTGCCTGAGGGCGCTAATCCAAGTTTTTACAATGAAGTTAAAGGAAAGTATGTTCATGTTTTACATGATAAAGGATCTGTAGGTGGTGTTCTTAAGGGATTTACAGGTTACAATTCTAATCCAAACTGGGTCGAATTTATAATGTGGATTCTTTCTTTTGGATTCGGTATTTATTTATGGAGAAAATCATAATTATTTCCTCACTTTAAAAGGAACCAAAACCCATCCAATTATAAGTAAAGTACCTCCCAAAGGGGTTATCGGAATCATTATTTTACCAATAATGTTTAAATCAGCATAAAATGTTTTCACTATAGCTATGGTGTATAAAGAGCCAGAGAAAAATACGATTCCGATTAGTAGTAAAATACAACAAACTTTTACTTTTTTCACAAAATCAGATTTTTCTAAAAGAACCAAAGCAATTATTCCTAAACTATTTATGATTTGATAAAATATGCCTTTATTCCAAATGTCCATATAATAAGAGCTAAAGTGCTCTTTTAAGGCATGTGCACCAAAAGCACCAAATAGAATAGAAATTGCTATGCTAAAAGCTGCAATTTTAACAAATGATTTATTAGTCATTTTCTTTAATTATTTTTAAAAATAGATTTTTTGATTTTTCAAATTTGAATAATTCAATTAGTGAATGAAAATTATCTAAATCATAAATGTTTGGATACACTTCATTACATAGTTCTATCCTATGATCTTCATAAGGGATAGATAATAAAAGTGTTCTTAGCTGAGTTGTTTTAATGCAGTTGTTTACCAGACCTTTTTTTAAAATAATTAATTTTTTTTCAGAACTGTATATGCTATCTATTTTAATCAATAATTCATTTATCTTAACATTGGGTTCGCAACCAATATTCCCACTATAAGTTATTACGTTGTTGTTTTTTAAGTTTTCATTTTTTTTTGTAGAATCCAATAATAAAATGCTGTCTTGAAAAAGTAAAATATTTTGATTAGTGTCCGAAATATTTAAGGTTGTAGATTCCCCATTATAAACCAGATGAGGGATACTGTCTTTAATAATTAGATTAAGAAATATTTTTGTGTTTTCTTTTTCAAAAAATATTGATTTATTTATTTTTTCACTTGTACTGTCTAAAGCAACTGTGATTAAATGACTTTCATTAGCTAAGTTGCCAATGGTGATTTCATTCGAATTTAATTTTTGATTTATTAATTGGTTATTGATGTATAAAAAAAAATGAGTGGAATCATCAAAATTAATAACCACCTGATTTGTCCCTTGTGAATGACCCATAGAAGGGAAATAGCAAAGAAGTAATATAAAAATAACAGTTCTTATTTTCTTGATTTCTAAACTATTCATGACTATTTAGCTAAATTTATTCGAAATTTAGAATAATTTATTTGCTTTGCAGTATAAAATTTTTCAATGACAACAATTTTAGTAATAGGAGCTGGTAGATCATCCTCAACAATGATAAAATATTTACTTGAAAATGCAGTACAACAAGACTGGATGGTAAATGTCGTAGATGCTAATCTTTCATCAGCAAAAGAAAAAGTAAATGGCCATGAAAGGGGCAGATGTTTTGAATTTGATGCAACTAATAAAAAAGATAGAGTTGAAAAGGTAAAAGAAGCAGATATTGTCATTTCAATGCTTCCAGCTCATCTTCATATTGAAGTGGTAAAAGATTGTATATTTTATAAAAAACATATTATTACACCAAGTTATATTTCTGAAGAAGTTAAAGCTTTGGATGCTCAAGCTAAAGAGGCTGGGATCATGGTGTTAAATGAAATGGGACTTGATCCAGGGATTGATCATATGTCTGCTATGAAAGTAATAAATGATATTTCTGAAATGGGGGGGGAGTTAACAGGATTTGAATCTTTTACTGGAGGTCTAGTTGCTCCTGAAAGTGATGATAACCCTTGGCATTATAAGTTTACATGGAACCCAAGAAATGTTGTTTTAGCAGGTCAAGGTGGAGCTGCAAAGTTTATTCAAGAAGGAAATTATAAATATATTCCTTATAACAAGTTATTTAGAAGAACTGAAATTATTGAGATTGATGGGTATGGAAAATTTGAAGGATATGCCAACAGAGATTCACTTAGATACAGATCTGTTTATGGGTTGGAAAATATTCCAACTATGTTTAGAGGAACATTAAGAAAAATTGGATTTTGTCGTGCATGGAATATGTTTGTTCAATTGGGTTGTACTGATGATACTTATGTAATTGAGAATTCTGAATCTATGACCAATAGAGAGTTTATTAATTCTTTTTTAGCTTACAATCCTCATGATTCGGTTGAACTTAAATTCAGATACCATTTGGGTATTGAACAAGACGATTACATATGGGAAAAGTTTATTTCTTTAGGTATTTTTGATAATGTTAAAATCGGATTAAAAAACGCTACACCTGCACAAATTCTTCAAAAGATTTTAGAAGATAAATGGTCTTTAAGTGATGACGATAAAGATATGATTGTAATGTGGCATAAGTTTAATTTTAATTTGAATGGAATTCAAAAAGAAATCAGATCACATATGGTTTATATTGGTAAAGATATGACCTATACAGCTATGAGCGATACAGTTGGTTTACCAGTTGCTATTGCTGCAAAAATGATTCTTTCGAACGAGATAAATAAAACTGGAGTACTTCTTCCTATAGAAGCAGAAATTTATAAACCTATTCTTAAAGAAATGGAGTCATTTGGTGTCCGTTTTCAAGAAAAAGAAGTGGAACCCGTTTTATACAAATAATTTTCTCCTAGTCTTTAAGGTTTGGTATTTCTTTTTTAGAATGAGGATATAATTCCTTTGTTTCTTTTTCTTTAAGTTTCATAACAATATTTAAAGCATCAGGAACTACATCGCTACTTACTACAATCAAAGAGCCTTCTTTGGCATGTTCAACGGCGTATTTAATGGCTTCGCTTTCTAAATTGATGATTTTAACTGGTTTTTTAGGGTCAACATCAAGAATTCCGTCATGAATTTCTTTAATTAGAGTTTCTTCATCTTTGCCTCTAAGATTTCTATCTTGTCTAATAATTACTTCATCAAACATTTCAGCAGATATTTGACCAAGTTCAAAATTATCTTGTTTTCTTCTATCGCCAATTCCAGCTACAATACCAACCTTAGGTTTTCCATCAAGTTTTTTTACATATTGATGTAAAGCTCGAAGTCCAGCTGGATTGTGAGCATAATCTAAAAGAACATCGAATTTATCAAAGTTAAACATGTTTAATCTTCCAGGAGTTTGTGATGGTGATGGAATAAAAGATTCTATTGCTACTTTAATGTCCTCAATAGAAAATCCTTGTAAATAGGTTGCTAGTACACTTGCAAGAACATTTTGAATCATAAATGAAGCTTTTCCACCTTTAGTTAATGGAACATTAACCGCTTTAGAAACTCTCATTTTCCATTCTCCTCTATAAATTGTGATGTATCCATTTTCATATATTGCTGAAACACCTCCATTTCTAGAATGTTTTTTAATTCTAGGATTGGACTCTTCCATCGAGAAAAAAGCAACTTTTGATTGAACATTATTCTTCATATCATAAACCCTGTCGTCATCTGCATTTAAAATAGCATAACCGTCTGGTTTTACAGTTTCAGGAACAACTCCTTTTACTTTTGCCAATTGATCAATCGTATGAATTCCTTTTAGTCCAAGGTGGTCGCCAGCTACATTGGTTACCACCCCAATGTCACATTTTTTAAATCCAAGACCAGCTCTTAAGATACCACCTCTTGCACATTCTAAAACAGCAAAATTTACTGTAGGATCTTTTAAAACAAATTCAGCACTAACAGGACCTGTGCAGTCTCCAGTCATGAGCAATCTGTTTTGAATGTAGACTCCATCAGTTGTGGTATAACCAACTCTTTTACCTTTCATTTTTGCAATGTGCGCAATTAATCTTGTGGTAGTCGTTTTTCCATTTGTCCCAGTTACTGCAATAATTGGGATTCTTGAACTAGACCCAGGAGGAAATAGCATATCAACAACATGGCCACCAACATTTCGTGGTAAACCGCTTGTGGGTTGAATGTGCATTCTAAAACCAGGGCCAGCATTAACTTCAAGAACAGCTCCACCAGATTCATTTAAAGGCTTAGTCAAATCATGAGCCATTATGTCGATTCCACAAATGTCTAATCCAATGATTTTTGAAATTCTTTCCGCCATGAATACATTGTATGGGTGTATTAATTCAGTAACGTCTTCAGCAGTACCACCCGTACTTAAGTTTGCTGTACTTTTTAGATGAACCATCTGGTCTTTGTCAAGAACAGTTTCTGGAGTCATATTTTTTTCTTTAAGCAATTCAATAGTAAGTGAATTGATATCAATTTCAGTTAATACTTTTTCATGGCCATAACCACGTCTTTCATCTTTATTTACTTCATCGACCAATTCTTGAATTGTTGATTTTCCATCTCCAACAACATGAGCAGGGGTTCTTTTGGCAGCAGCAACAAGCTTGTTATCAATAACCAACAACCTATAATCTTCTCCAGTAATGAACTTCTCTACAATTACGAGTCTTGAAATTTCTTTAGCTTCACCAAAAGCTATTAAAGCTTCGTCAATTGAGTTAATATTGGTAGTGATTCCTCTTCCATGATTTCCATTAACTGGTTTTATAACCAATGGAAAACCAACATAATCTACGGCTTCCCTTAACCCTCTTTCGGTTCTAATAATATCTCCTTTTGGAATTGGAACTTCAGCTTGTTCAAGTAAATCTTTAGTTTCTTCTTTATCACATGCTAAATCAACTCCAATGTTGCTTGTTTGACTTGTTACAGTAGCTTGAATTCTTTGTTGATTAGCTCCATAACCAAGTTGGCATAATGAATATCTATTTAACCTAAGCCAAGGAATATTTCTCGCCTCAGCTTCTTTAATTATTGAAGCAGTACTTGGTCCTAGACCTTCATTTTGACGGATTTCTTTCATAGCCATTATGTCTTCTTCAAGATCATAACTTTCACCACTAATAAGGGCTTCAGCAATTCTAAATGCAGATTTTGCAGCGTATCTACCAACTTTACCAACCATATGGTTAAATACCACAAAATAAACACCATGTTCACCATATGTTCTAGTTCTTCCAAAACCAACATCCATCCCTGCAAGCGTTTGAATTTCTAAAGCAATATGTTCAATAACATGTCCCATCCAAGTTCCTTCTTCAACTCTTTGGAAAAACCCTCCAGCACAACCAACCGAACAACGATGTTCATACATCGTAGGAAACATATCCATTAATCTTTGGTGAAAACCATCAATTTTATTAGTTGGTAATTCTTCCATTTCTTCTAGATCAAGAACCATAACTGTTAGGTTATGTCTTCTAACGGACCAATAATTTGGACCTCTCATGGTTTTTATGTCAATTATCTTCATGGCAACTTATGAGTTATTTTTAGTCTTGGATTAATTATTTGCAAATATATATTATCACTATCAATAATTATTTATGATATTTGTTTTCTTTGCAAAAGTTTTTGTAAAAGTAACATTAATATAATTAGATGTATAAAGGAACGCTAATCCCTATTGGAGGAAATGAAGATAAAGGTCATGAAGAAGAATCTGAACATGAATTTGTTACTGATGGGATTTTATCTCAAGTAGTTAAAGAAAGTGGGGGGGAGGATTCAATGATTGTTATTGTTCCAACTGCTTCAATGTTTCCAAAATCAGTAGGAAAGAATTACAAAAAAGCTTTTAAAAAGCTAGGGTGTACTAATGTTACAGTGCAAAACATTAATAAAAGATCTCAATGTGAAAAAAAGAAAATTATAGAGCTTTTTTCAAAAGCTGATTGTGTTTTTTTTAGTGGAGGAGATCAGTCAAGAATTGTCGACTTTATTGCAGATACAACAATTCATCAACTAATTATTGATAGACTCAAGAACGAAAATTTTGTTTTAGCTGGAACTAGTGCTGGAGCCATGTCCATGTCTAAAGAAATGATAATGGGAGGAAGCAGTAGCGAGTGTTTGGTTAAAGGTGCAGTAAAAATGAGAGAAGGAATGGGTTATATTGATGACATGATCATTGATTCTCATTTTGTAAATAGGGGAAGGTTTGGAAGACTTGCAGAAGCTATTGCGCAATTTCCAACACTCTTTGGTGTGGGCTTAGCTGAAGATACAGGTTTAATTATTAAGGAAAATAAATTTGAAGTCATTGGCTCTGGAATGGTTATCATCTTCGATGCATCAAATTTAAGTCACAATAATCATAAAATATTAGAAGAAGGATTACCTATGACAATGGCTAATTTAACTACACATATTTTAGCTTGTGGTGATAGTTTTTCAATATCTGACAGATCTGTTGAAGTCATGTCATTAGAAGTTTATTTTAATCAATAAATTTCAATTTTATAAAGACCATTATTATCCATTGCAGCTCTATACATTCCTTCTGTATTAAAAGGGAGTTGAATATTACCTGAATGATCTATTGCAATTAAACCTCCATCACCTCCAATTTTTAGAAGTCTTTCATGAATAACTTTATTGCAAGCATCTTCTAAATTCATACCTCCAAATTCCATCATTGAGGAAACATCATAAGCAACAACTGCTCTTAAAAAATATTCTCCACTGCCAGTACATGAAATTGCACAAGTAGAATTATTAGCATAATTTCCAACGCCAATAACAGGACTGTCGCCAATTCTTCCAAACTTTTTATTTGTCATTCCTCCTGTAGAAGTTGCTGCAGCTAAATTTCCATTATTATCTCTAGCAACAGCCCCAACAGTTCCAAATTTTTCTGGTGGTGTTTTTTTAGAATGATCCAGTTGAAATTTATCAGTGTCTTTAATTTCTAACCATTGTTTGTGTCTAAATTCATCAAAGAAATAATTATCATTTTCTATTTTACAATTAACCAGTTTAGCAAAATCTAATGCGCCTTCACCTGTTAGCATTACGTGATCGCTTTTTTCCATTACCTTTCTGGCTAGTTCAATTGGATTTTTAATTTGTTTTACACAACAAACAGACCCTGCCTCTAAATTTTCTCCATTCATAATTGAAGCATCCATTTCATGTTTTCCCGTATTTGTAAAAACAGATCCTTTGCCAGCATTAAAAAGAGGGTTGTTTTCCAATTCTATAACGGCTTTTTCAACAGCATCTATTGCGTTTCCATCTTTTTTTAAAATTTCATATCCAGATTCTAATGCTTGCTTTAATCCATTTAGATAATTTTTTTCAAGCTCTGGGTTCATTTGACTTTTTAAAATAGTTCCTGCTCCACCATGAATTGCTATGCCAGTTTTCTTCATTTTAATATTTATATGCATCAAATTTAATATTCTAAATTATTATCAAGTCAATTATAACAATAGAAATTTATGTTTCTAATAAAAATAACATTGTGTATATTACACTCTAATTTTAATAAAAATGAGTAAAGTTAAAAGCGATATTGAAATTGCTCAAGAAGCACAAATGTTACACATTAATGATGTAGCATCTAAAGTCAATATAAATATTGATGAATTAGAATTATATGGAAAGTACAAAGCTAAGCTTCCTATAGATTTGATTAGCCCTGATAGGTTGAGTCAAAACAATTTAATTTTGGTAACTGCTATGACTCCAACACCAGCTGGTGAAGGAAAAACAACTACTTCAATTGGATTAACGGAGGGATTAAATAAAATTGGAAAAAATGCCCTTGTTGTATTAAGGGAACCTTCACTTGGTCCAGTTTTTGGAATAAAAGGTGGCGCGGCAGGTGGTGGTTATTCTCAAGTAGTTCCAATGGAAGATATCAATTTGCATTTTACTGGAGATTTTTCTGCTATAGAAAAGGCTAATAATTTATTATCTGCTCTTGTAGATAATAACATTCAGAGCAAAACAAGAAATTTAAATATCGATCCAAGAACAATTGTTTGGAAACGAGTTATGGATATGAACGATAGAGCTCTCAGAGACATTACTATTGGATTGGGGGGGACGGCCAATGGTGTTCCTAGACAAGATGGGTTTAATATAACACCAGCATCTGAAGTAATGGCTATATTATGTATGGCAGAAGATTTTGAAGATTTGAAAAATCGATTAGGGAATATTTTTATTGGATTCACATTTGATAAAAAGCCGATTTATGCAAAAGATTTAAAAGCAGAAAATGCTATGGCTATTTTATTGAAAGACGCTATAAAACCTAATTTAGTTCAAACACTTGAAGGTAATCCCGCTATCATTCATGGTGGTCCATTTGCAAATATTGCTCAGGGAACTAATACCATAATTGCTACTAAAATGGGTTTATCGTTGGGTGATTATGTAGTTACTGAAGCAGGTTTTGGTGCCGATTTAGGTGCCGAAAAATTTTTAAATATTAAATGTGTTTCTGCTAGTTTATCTCCAAAAGCATTGGTTTTAGTTGCTACCATACGTGCATTAAGACACCATGGGGGTGCAAAAAAGGATGATTACAATACACCAAGTTTAGAAAAAGTTAAAAAAGGCATTAATAACCTAAATAAGCATATTGAAAATTGTAAAAAATTTGGTTTAAACCCTGTAGTTGCTATTAATGCATTTCCATCTGATTCAAATGAAGAAGTTAATTTTATTATTGAAAATTGTAAAAACATAGGAGTAAAGGCAGTTGTAGCAAGTGGTTGGGAAAAAGGTGGTGACGGTATGATAGACCTTGCTGAATCAGTAGTTGATGAAATTGAAAATGGAAATAATAGTTTTAAACCTTTGTACGATTGGAATAAATCTGTTAAGGATAAAATTGAAATGATTGCTAAACAAATTTATGGCGCAAATGGAGTTGAATATTCAAAAAAAGCAATGACTGAGCTTATTAAAATAAATGATTTAGGTTTAAATCACTTGCCAATATGTATGGCTAAAACTCAAAAGTCATTTAGTGATAATGATTCTCTTCTAGGTAGACCCGAAGGTTTCATTGTTACTGTAAGAGAGTTTGAATTTGCTGCTGGCGCTGGATTTATTATACCTATATTAGGTAAAATGATGAGAATGCCTGGTTTGCCTGCGATTCCAGCTTCAGAAGGAATGAATATTGATAATAATGGTAAAATTTCTGGACTTTCTTGATGAATGAAGTATTGCCTAAATATCAAGCTGAAAAATTTCAGGATGGTAAACTAAATCAAGTAGAAGATTATTTATCTGTTGAAGAAGCTTTGCAAATAAACATAAATAGTACACCCTTTACTGTAATAATGAGATCGCCAGGAAATGAAATTGATATGATTAGAGGGTTACTGTATAATGAAGACATTTATACAAACTCTGAAAGTTTAACTTTTTCATATGTTAAAAAAAACAAATTAGGATATATTACTGAAGTTAATGTTGATATTGATTCAAATTCTCTTGGAAACGGTTATTTAAATAGCAGAAGTTTATTAAGTGTTTCTTCTTGTGGAATTTGTGGAAAAAGAGAATTAGGAGATCTATCTGTTAAAGGAAAAAAACTTAAAGGTTTTCAATTTCCTTTAGAATTAATTGATGAAATGTTTCAAGTTATGGAATCTAATCAATTAAATTTTTCAAAATCTGGAGGATCTCATGCAGCAGCAGCTTTTGATATTTTAGGTAAAATGCTGACTATTAAAGAAGATATAGGTAGGCATAATGCAGTAGATAAAGTAGTTGGTAATTTAATAAATAAATCTTTGATTTCAAGTGCAGTTTTTATAGCTGTATCAGGAAGGGTTTCTTATGAAATTATAACGAAAACATTTAGGGCTAAAATTCCAATTCTTTTAGCAGTTTCTGCTCCTTCTTCTTTAGCTATAGATTTTGCGAAAGAATTGGGAATTACAGTTTTTGGATTTTGTAGAAAAGGCAAATCAACCAGATATTCTTAAATTTAATATATATGGGGAAACTTAATGAAAATTCAGCTCAACCACCGCAGAAATTTACAGGGATAAAACTTGGTCATCCTAAATCTTATGCTGCTGGTATTCCTGCTATTTTATCTTCTTTGAATCATATTAAGAAGGAAGTTGGCGTTGTTAATGGAGTTAAGTTGTTGAATAAAATGAATCAGTTTAAGGGTTTTGATTGTCCAGGTTGTGCATGGCCAGATCCTGATGATAAAAGAGCTTTACTTTCAGAATATTGTGAAAATGGAGCTAAAGCTATAGCTGAGGAGTATACTAAATTTAAAGCTGATCCTAAGTTTTTTTCTGAAAACACAGTAAAAAGTATGTTGGGATGGTCTGATTATGAAATTGGTAAATCAGGTAGAATTACTTCGCCCATGTTTTACAATTCTCAGTCTGATAAATATGAAGAAATTTCATGGAATGGAGCTTTTAAATTAATTGTTAAAGAACTGAAATCTTTAGATGATCCTAACGAAGCTGTTTTTTATACATCTGGTAGAACTAGCAATGAAGCTGCATTTTTATATCAACTTATGATTAGAAAATTTGGAACAAATAATTTACCAGATTGTTCAAATATGTGTCATGAAAGTAGTGGGACTGCTTTATCTGAAACTTTAGGTATTGGCAAAGGTTCTGTAACACTTGATGATTTTAATCATGCTGAATTGGTTATTGTAATTGGTCAAAACCCTGGGACTAATCATCCAAGAATGTTATCTGCTTTAAGAAATACAAAGGATGCGGGTGGTAAAATTATATCGGTTAATCCCTTGCCTGAAGCAGGATTGGTTAGTTTTAAAGATCCACAAAAACCTTTAGAATGGGTTAGTTCTGGAACAAATTTGACTGATTTATATGTTCCAGTTAGGATTAATGGAGATTTATCTTTTTTAAAGGCTGTTAATTATTTGTTAAACCAAAAGGAGAAATCTGAGCCTAATTCTCAATTTGATTGGGATTTTATTAATTCTAAAACAGATGGATTTGAGGCTTTTATTAAAGATGTTAATAATCAGGATTTTAATAAGTTGGTTAAGAATAGTGGAGTGGAGGTTGATGTTATAAAAAATGCTGCTGATTTAATAGGAGAAAAAAAGAAAATTATTGTTTGTTGGGCTATGGGACTCACTCAGCATAAAAACGGAGTTGCCAATATTCAAGAAATAGTTAATTTATTATTATTAAAAGGAAGTATCGGTAAAAAAGGAGCTGGTACATGTCCAGTAAGGGGGCATTCAAATGTACAAGGAGACAGAACTATGGGGATTTGGGAGAAGCCACCTTTATCTTTTTTAAATAAACTTGGGAGTGTTTTTGATTTTACTCCACCAACAAATCATGGTTATGATGTTGTTGAGTCAATTAAAGCTATGTATGAAAACAAAGTAAAAGTGTTTTTTGCGATGGGAGGAAATTTTTTGTCAGCTACACCTGATACTGAATTAACTGGAAAAGCTTTAAAGAAATGTAATCTAACTGTACATGTTTCAACAAAATTAAATAGAAGTCATTTGATTCATGGTAAAGATGCTTTAATACTACCTGTTTTAGGTAGATCAGAAATTGATAATCAAAAAAGTGGAAAACAGTTCGTTACAGTAGAAAACAGTATGGGTGTTGTTCATTCTTCTTCAGGGTCAATGAACCCTATTTCAGAAAATTTAATAAGTGAACCTGAACTTGTTTGTAAATTATCATGTTTTCTTTTTGAAAAAGAAAAAGATATGTGGAATCTTTTTATGAATGATTACAATAATATTAGAGATAAAATTGAGGCAGTTATTCCTGGTTTTGAGTCATTTAATGAAAGAGTTAAAAATCCTTCAGGTTTTTATCTTCCTAATAATTCTAGAGAAGGAGACTTTACCAAAACTTCAACCAAAAAGGCAAATTTTACTGTTCATCAAATACCAGAATTTTCTTTAAAAAAAGAAGAGCTCATAATGATGACCATTAGGACTCATGATCAATATAATACAACTATTTATGGTCTACATGATAGATACAGAGGTGTTTATAATGAAAGAAGAGTAATCTTTATGAATGAATTTGATATGACAGAAAGAGGATTACAAAATTTAGATAAAGTAGATATAGTTGGTCATTATAATGGTGAAAAAAGACATGCTAATGGTTTTCTTGTAGTCAAGTACCCAATTCCTATAAATTGTACTGCAACTTATTTTCCTGAAGCAAATGTTTTAGTTCCTATTGATAGTGTTGCGGAAAAAAGCAATACACCTACATCGAAATATATTGTTGTAACAGTTCATAAAACATAGTTTTTATTTGTATAAAGCAATTAAAAACAAGCTCAAATAAATTTATATTTTTTGATGAAATCAATATGAATTATAATATTGTTTAATTAAATTTTCTTTGTTATTAAATAGTTGGTTCAAATATAAATTGATATTAATTTTAGACTAGCTTTGCTTAATAATTGAATATAATTGTCTAATAAATGAACAGTTTTAAAGCAATAAAGTTTGACACTAAAAAAAGTGAATTTGCTAAAGTTCTAAGAAAAAGAGTTAATCAATACTTTAAGGAAAAAAGCATTTCAAAACACAGTAATTTTAATATGGTTTTTAAGACATTTTTTATGATGTCTTTATACTTTATCCCTTATTCATTTTTGGTTTCAGGTTTTATTGATTCTTACCTTTTGAATTTAGTTTTATGGTCTGTAATGGGCCTTGGTATGGCTGGAATAGGAATGAGTGTTATGCATGATGCTAATCATGGTTCTTATTCAAAAAATAAAAGAGTGAATGATATAATTGGTCAAGTTATCACTCTAATAGGGGGTAATGCAGTTAACTGGAAACTGCAACATAATGTTTTACACCATACTTACACCAATATATCTGGAATGGATGAAGATTTAGAATCTGATCCATTAATGCGATTTTCACCTGATCAAGAAGTGAAAAAGTTTCATAAATTTCAGCACTTTTATGCTTGGTTTTTATATGGTTTAATGACTATATCCTGGTCTGTTGATAAAGATTTTTCTCAACTTTTTAGATATAGAAAAAAAGGACTTTTAAAACTTCAAAATATAAAATTTAACAGAGCTTTAACTGTACTTATTTCAACTAAAATTTTATACTATTGCTATGCTTTTGTTTTGCCAATGATTTTTGCACCTAATTGGTGGATTGCGTTGATTGGTTATTTAATTATGCACTTTGTTGCAGGATTTGTTTTAGCAATTGTTTTTCAATGTGCTCATGTTATCGAAAAAACAGATTATCCTAAACCTTTAGAAACAGGTAATATGGAAACAGATTTTTTTGTTCATCAATTAAATACTACTGCAAATTTTGGATCAAGATCTAGATTCTTTTCTTGGTTTGTTGGTGGTTTGAACTTTCAAGTTGAACATCATTTGTTTCCAAACATATGTCATATTCACTACAAAAAAATTAGTCCTATAGTTAAAAAAACAGCATTAGAATATGGTTATCCTTACCATTCTTTTGCTACATTTTTTGAAGCTTTAAGTTGTCATACAAGGCACCTTAAACAACTAGGTAGAGCTTAACTCCTTTATGTTTATAAATAAACATAAACAAAAAGTATTAATTCTATTAAGTTGTTAATTTTATAAATTAAACCACTTAAAATCGGACATTCAAGTCATATTCAATTCGATACAAAAAAGACTGATTTTGTAAAAACTTTAAGAAAAAGAGTAAATTCTTATTTTAAAGAAAATAATATTTCTAAAAATCATAATTCTGGAATGGTTTTTAAATCAATTTTTATGTTTTTATTGTTTACTGTTCCCTTTACAGTAATAATATTAAATATCCTACCTAGTTGGTATAATCTAATAATGTGGTCTTTAATGGGGTTTGGAATGGCAGGTATTGGTTTATCTGTAATGCATGACGGAAATCACGGGGCATATTCTAAAAATTCCATTTTAAATAAATTAACTGGTTATGGTTTAAATTTTGTTGGAGGATATGATTTATGTTGGCGAATTCAACATAATGTATTGCATCATACCTATACAAATATTATTGGAATGGATGAAGATGTTGATGCTGGTATAATATTGCGTTTTTCGGATTCTCAACCTCTTAAAAAGCATCATCATTACCAACATATATATGCATGGTTTTTATACGGCCTTATGAGTATTTCTTGGATAATGAGTAAAGATTTTATTCAGGTCATAAAGTACAATAAAAAAAATCTGCTTAGTACTCAAAATATTACCCTTAAACGCGCGATTATTAATCTTATTTTATGGAAAGCATTTTATTTTTCTTACATAATAGTACTTCCAATTTTCTTATCACCTAACCTTGGGATTAATATTGGTGGATTCTTTTTAATGCATTTTATTGCAGGTTTCTTTTTAACTACAGTTTTTTTATGTGCACATATTGTAGATAAAACTGATTTTCCTTTGCCTGATAATCAAGGTGTTGTTCATAAGAATTGGTATGAGCATCAAATGGAAACAACTGCTAATTTTTCTAATACAAAAAGTTTTTTCTCTTGGTTTATTGGCGGTTTAAATTACCAAATTGAACATCATCTATTTCCTACTATTTGTCATGTTCATTATTATGATCTATCTAAGATTGTGAAAGCTACAGCAGAAGAATACAATTTGCCTTATCATTCTAGTAATACTTTTTATTCAGCTTTAGGGCATCATTATCAACACCTTAAATTAATGGGTAAGTTTGCCAAATCTTGATTAAAGTCTAACTCTAATTTTATCAATAACGTCTTTAAAGTTTTGTTTAATTGATTTTGAATTTTTTTGTCGTTTTCCACCTATATATGTTTCTTTTATAACCTTAGAATCTAACGAATAAATTATGGTGTTTAAGATGTGATTTTTCCCTGTTTTATAAATCAAGTGATGATTGCTGTTTATTTCTATAAAATCTAATGATTGACCCATTTCAAAATAATTTTTTCTATTGCTTCCCATTGCTTTTTTTCCATTAAACCACATTTGTTTAAATGAATTTAGACTTGAATTACCCGAGCTTTTATTTGTAAATGTATTTCTGTTATGGGTTGTTAATCTCTGACCGTAATCTAAAAGTCTGATTTCTTCTAATGGAGATAAATTTACATGACTGTCGCTGCCAATTGACCAATTCCCATTATGTTTTTGATATTCTGTAAGAGGAAATATACCGTCACCAAGATTTCCCTCTGTAATCGGGCAAATAACAACATTAGCATTTGATTTTGCTAGGTTTTTAATTTCATTGCTATTTAGGTGAGTAGCGTGTACTAGATGATGATGATCTCTTAAGTTTAAATTTTCTAATAACCATTCAACTGGTCTTGCACCCCACTTTTTAATGCAGTCTTCAACTTCAATTAATTGTTCTGAAACATGAATATGAAAAGGCATTTTCTTTATATTATATTCGTCTGTTTCAATTATTTCATTTTTATTAACGGCTCTTAGAGAATGAATGCCAATTCCAATTTCTGCATTATCATTTGCATTTGCTATCTGTTTTGACTTTTCAATTAAATTAAAATATTCATCTGAAGATTTATTAATAAATCTTTTTTGCTGTTCAAAAGGAGGAGTGTTGAAGCCGCCCATTTGATAAAATATAGGGATTAAAGTAATGTTGATTCCAGCATTTTTTGCTGCAGAAATCAATCTTTCCCCCATTTCAGCAATATTGTTGTATTTATTGCCATTTTTATCATGATGTAAATAATGAAACTCTGCAACATTAGTATATCCATTTTTTAACATTTCAGAATAAAGCATGGTGGCAATAGCTTCCATTTCATCAGGATTTAAATTCAATGCTAAATTGTACATTGCATTTCTCCATGACCAAAAATTATCTGCTTGTTTATTAATAGGGTGATATTCTGCAATTCCAGCCATTGCATATTGGAATGCATGAGAATGAGCATTTTGAAAGCCAGGAATTGCTAAATCAATTGTAAAGTCTGTGTTTTTTTGAATATCATCAATGGCTTCAATATTCCCATTGGAATTTGTAGTTATATAGATGTTATCTTTCCATCCGCTGTCAAACAATATGGAATTAAATTTATAGACACTCATTTTAATAATGGTATTATGTTTTCAAATGTACTTTTAAGAATTGACTTTATTTCTGATGCTTTTTCGTAATCATACTCTGTTTCTTTGTTTTTCATGTACAAATCTTTCGACATTTCGAGCTGTATAGCATGAACATTCTCTAAGGGATTACCTTTCGATCTTGTAAGGTTTCCACCTTTAAATGGGGTATTATGAGTTAAATTTAATCCGCTTTTCTCTAATTGCTCTATACAAGTTTTTATGAAAATAGTGTCAGCAGTTTTTTGGTCATTATCGCCAACAATTAAATCAGGAAATGGAATAGGATTAATAGTAGGGACATGTCTTCTTATTGAATGTGCATCCCAAAAAAAAACTGAAGAGAATTTAGTTTTAAATTGATTAATGAGTTGATTAATCTTATTGTGATATGGCCAAAAATAGTTTTTTAATCTTCCTTCAATTTGATCTAAACTAGGTTCCTGGTTTTTAATATATATATTTTCTCCTAAGAAATTAGTAGTTGGACATAGTGATGTAATTATTCTTCCATCGTTATATAATGATTTATTTTCAGGATTTCTATTTAAATCAATTACCCATCTAGAGTAATTAGCAGAAATAGTAGTAATTCCTAATTCAGGGGCAAAGTCATATAGTATATCTAAATGCCAGTCGGTATCATCTGGGTATTTTATAAGTTCTTTTTTATATTTTGATTTGATTTTTTCAGGAAATGCAGTTCCACAATGAGGAATGCTTAAAATAAAGGGTATTGGCTCAACAATAGGAGGAGTGATCGTAAAACAGTCGTGGTCTGTCATATGTTAATAAAATATAAATTATAAACAGCTGTAAGATAAAGAGCAATAAACGTATTTCAAAAACTTTATTTAATATATATTTAGATAAAATTTTTTAAAATGTTCAAAACAGATGTAGAGGCTGCAGATGCTTTTATAAATAAATATCAGTTGCTTAAAACTGAAATATCAAAAGTAATTATTGGACAAGATCAGGTGCTTGATCAAATTCTTATTAGTGTTTTTAGTAAGGGCCATTGTCTTTTAGTGGGCGTTCCAGGCTTAGCAAAAACTTTAATGGTTAGCTCAGTTTCAGAAGCGCTAGGGTTAAAGTTTAACAGAATTCAATTTACTCCGGATTTAATGCCTTCAGATATCATTGGTTCTGAAATTTTAAATGAAAATAAAGAGTTTAAGTTTATGAGGGGGCCTGTGTTTTCTAACATTATTTTGGCAGATGAGATAAATAGAACACCCCCAAAAACTCAAGCTGCATTATTAGAAGCTATGCAAGAAAGGTCTATAACAGTTGCTGGATCTAGTTATAAATTAGATGAACCCTTTTTTGTGTTAGCTACTCAAAACCCAATTGAACAAGAAGGTACTTATCCTTTGCCTGAAGCTCAGTTAGATAGGTTTATGTTTAATATTTGGGTTGATTATCCTTCCTATGAAGAAGAATTATCTATTGTTGATGCTACCACAGGTGATAAAGATGTTAAAATAAATCAAGTATTATCCTTAGAAGAAATATTAGAATTTCAAAAATTAGTAAGAAAGATACCAGTTGCTGAAAATGTTATTCAATATGCTGTTAAATTATGCAATAAAACTAGACCAAATGGTCCTTTATCAAATGATTTAGTGAAGAAATACATTTCTTGGGGTGCTGGGCCCAGAGCCTCACAATTTTTAATTATCGGAGCAAAATGTCATGCATTATTAAATGGTAAATATTCGCCAGATATTGAAGATGTTAAAGCGGTATCTAACCCAATTTTAAGACATAGACTTGTTAGAAATTATGTAGCAGAAGCTGACGGTTATTCAATTGATGATATAGTTAATGAATTAAAGTAATTACCATTCAAATACATATTTTACAATTTTACTCATCCAAGGGTTTGACCTTCCTTTAAGTTCTAATTCTTGCTTCAATTCATTTTCGGTATACACCTTTTTCTTGTTAATTTTAGGAGATAACTCATCTAAATCGTTATAACTTTCTTGAACAGTTTTGGCGAAATAAACAACCCCACCATCTTCAGTTGCAAGACCAAGAATAGTTCCTGGAAGGCCGTTAAAACTCTCAGGTCCAGTTGATGGTACAATTTGAGTAGTATACCATGCATATATATTAGTGCTGTCGTCTTTTTCCCAAATTGCTCTTCTACATGAATAACCAGCAATATCTCTTTTTCTTTCAGTAATTTTCCAAGTTCGTTTTGTTAAACTATCTAATACAGTTTTATTTTCACCAAGAAAATTATAAATAGATATTCTTTCTTTTTTATTAAAATCTTGAATAACTGTATTTTTTGAAGTAGCCCAATCTGCTTTTGATGGAGTTAAAGATTCTATTGGTAAAAATAAAGATTTTGTAGGGGAAAAGTAAAGGTTAAATCGGTCAATTTTTACTTTTTCTCCTCTTAGCCACCTTTGTGATTCTGGAGATTCGTATTTTTTTAACAGGTTTGTTTTTCTTTCAAACATTATAACCCCATTTTTTATTTGTGCAGAATAAATGCTGCTAATAAAAATTAAGATTAAAATGAAACCACATTTATTTGAAGCTTTCATCTTTTGGTTTTGCATTATTGTTAAATCTATAAGTAAGTCTTGCAAGAAAATATCTTGAAATTATTGTAGTAAAATTGTCAATTATAACATTGTTTTGAATTTGCCTTTGTGCAATTATATTTTGATTTAAAATATCAAAACCTTCAAGCGATAAAATTAAATTCTCTTTTTTGGTAAAGCGTTTTTCTATTCCAACATTTACAATTAAAAAATTAATATTATATCCATCTGATCTTTGTGTATTTATAGTGTAATTAGATTCGGTCCATATCATCATGTTAAATGGAAGTTCTATTTCAGCATCTAAACTGTATTCTTGTGTGAAAAAAGGTTGTGACCTAATTGAGCTTAAACTATTAGTTGGATTTGAATAACTTATTTCAGCTCCTATTTCGAAAAATATACTGTCCGAATCCCATTCAAATCCAATGCTGTTAGATTGAGATAGGGTAGTAGTGATATTTCTAAAATCACTAATGATATTGTTTGTTACATTATAGTTGGAAAAGTTCCTATAATTTAATCCTAAAGGGGAATTTCCAATTGGCACTTTTCCTCCAAAATTTAGACTGCTATAAATGTTATTGTTTTCAGAAATATTAACGGTTTTTGTAATGGTTCTGCCAATGCTATCGTAGGAAATAGCAACAGAAAAAGGGTTTTGAACTATTCTATGACTTAAGCTGCTCCAAATAAAACTTCCACTAAGTCCTTTCCAATGGTTATAGCTTGCGTTAAATTGATGAGAATAATCAGGAATTAGTTCAGGGTTTCCTTCAATTATTTGATTTGGATTTGAATTGTTTAAAACGGGCTGTAATTGATTAACAGATGGTTGTCGTGAATTGGTTTTATAATTAAATCTAAACCTTTGTGAGTTGTTAAATTTGTGACGGTAGGAAAGCTGAGGAAGAATGTCCCAGAAATTAAGGTTAGGTGTTATAAAGTTGTCATTGTAATCTTTGTTTTGAATTTGAACATTTCTGATAAATCCTCCAATTTTTAATTTATCTTTTTTGTATTTATAACTGTAAAAAAAACCAGATCTATTTGTTAGTTTGCTGTTGTTAAATTCATTAGAAAATATGGAGTCAAGTTCATTGTAGGTGCCGTCTAATGTGTTTTTGTTAAAGGTTGACATATCTTGATTTCCCAGATTAAGTTTGTATAAATGCTCAATATCTATGCCCCATTTTTTCGTGATTGGTTCTCTAAAAAGCAATTGCGATTGATACTTATTAGAATTGGAATTAAAAATTAGATTTTGATCGATGGTGTCGTTATTAAAATTGACGTAATTATTTTCGGTAATGTTAAATTGTATTTCTTCATTATCAGATTGATCGTATTTAAATGAATATTTTAAAAGACGATTTTTTTTAGAAAAATCTCTTCTTATTCTAATTTCAGTAGAAAAATTAGAGTTTTCATTAATATGATTTTGATTTACAATAGATGCTGAATTAAAGTCTAGGTTAGAATTTAGGAATGTATTGTTTAATACATTAGTATCGATTCTTCTTGAAGTTGAAAATCTAGGCAATATTTCAATTTCAGTTAAACTGTCGGCTCTAATTTTAATTTTACCATTTATTAAATGATCCTCTGTTCTTCTTTTTAATTTTGAAGAGTCTTTTACAGAGTAGGAACTGTCACTTAATAAGTATAAATAGTTTTTATTTGATTCTGCTATTAGTTCTGATTCATTATAAGTGTAGTTTAGGCCAACATCAATTTTATCATTGATTTTATCTGAGTAAAAGATTCCTGTTTTTATGGTTTTTGGAATTCCGTTGTTGTTATATCCGTCACTGCCTCCCCACCAATTTCTATCATTATCTCCAAAAAAATTACCATTGTCAGTACTTAAGCCGTATTTTTTAATATCTCCATAACCAAAATTAGCTCTAGGTGTGTTAGATCCTAAGCTGAAAACTGATAATTTAAAATCATTTTTAAATCGATTAAAGAGAAGTTCTCCTTCGTAAAAGTCAATAAAATCAGATGCTCCAGAAACTCGACCAAAATATCCGTTTTTAGCATTTTCTTTTAATTTTAAATCCATCACCTGTATGGTTTCATCAGCTGTCTCATCTGAATCAGTGTTTTCTTCTTCGTAAATTTCTACGCTTTCAATGCTTTTTGCGCCTAAGTTTTTAGTAGCAATTGTTGGGTCGCTTCCAAAAAATTCGTCTCCATCAACTAGTACTTTGTTTACTTCTCTTCCTTGGGACGAAATGTTACCGTTTTTATCCACTTCAATTCCAGGTAGTTTTTTAAGTAGATCTTCTACAACTGCGTTTTGTTTAGTTTGAAATGAATCAGCGGTAAACACTAGGGTGTCTCCTCTAAAAAAAATAGGATCTTTATAAGCATATATAGTTACTTCCTCAAGTTTCTCGCTTTTATCAGGAAGTATTGTATTGTTGAGAATAAGTTCTTTATTGTTTTGGCTAGGAAAAAAGAAAATAATTTTATCATCATTTTTGTGATGAGAAATAATGATTTCAACAGTATCTAGTGGTTGAGTTATGCTAAATTCTCCTGTTTTGTTGGTTCTTGTAAAATCAATTAAAACTGAGTCAGATAATCTTACTAACATTATTACAGCATTTTCCTTAGGTATGTTGTTTGATGACTCGATAATATTTCCTTTTATAGTCATGTTTTGACTAAAAAATAAATATGGCGCAATAAGTATTATACAAAATATTATTTTTTTAAAATGCTTCAAATCAGTGTTTTAAATATTTTTATTTAAAGTTAATTATAATAATTTTTTTCTTTTGCTTTAAATTTAATTTTTGAAATTAATGGAGATTTAAAATCAATTTTTATTACTCCATCTCTATCAATTTCTCTAAGTTTAACTTCTTTTATTGTATTGACTAGTTCCCTGTCAAAAGGGAATTTAACTTTAACATAATTTTCTGTAAAACCATAAATGTATCCATTTTCTTCTTGTTGCTCAAAGAGTACTTTTGAAGTATTTCCAATTTGAGATTCATAAAAGGCACGTTTCATTTTAAGACTAAGAATTCTAAGTTGTTTGCTTCTTTCTCTTCTTAATTCTATTGGCACTTCATTTTCCATTTTAGGAGCAGTTGTGTTAGCTCTTTCAGAGTAAGTGAAAACGTGTAAATAGGAAACAGGTAAAGAGTTTATGAATTCTATAGTTTTATTGAATTCTTCTTCGCTTTCACCTGGGAATCCCACAATTACATCAACACCTATGCACGCTTCAGGCATAAGTTTTTTAATTAAATTAATTCGTTTTTTGTATAATGAAGTATCGTATTTCCTTCTCATTTTAGTAAGGAGATTGTCTGATCCGCTTTGCAGAGGAATATGAAAATGTGGAAGAAATCGTTTAGAATTTTTCACAAATTGTATAATCTCTTCAGAAAGTAAGTCAGGTTCAATGGATGAAATTCTGTAACGGTTAATTTCTTCTATTTTGTCTAATTCTTTTATTAAACCATAAAAGTTTTCATTAGTTCCGTGGCCAAAATCTCCGATATTAACTCCAGTTAAAACAACTTCATTAACTGAGCTTTTAGCAAGTTCTTTTGCTTTCAAAATGGTTTTATCAATATTTGCACTTCTGCTTCTTCCTCGAGCTAAAGGTATGGTACAGAAGGAGCAAAAGTAATTACAACCATCTTGAACTTTAAAAAATGACCTAGTTCTATCTCCAACGCTGTATCCAGGAAAAAATGTTGTAGTATGCTTAATATGATTGTTTTTGATTATTGTTTCTTTAGATTTTACCTTGTTGTTTAAATAGTCAAGTATGTTAAATTTTTCTTGAGCTCCTAAAACTAAGTCAACACCTTCTATGGATGCAATTTCATTAGGTTTTAGCTGTGCATAACAACCTATAACAATGACAAATGCTTCTGGGTTGTAAGAAAGTGCTTTACGAACAATATTTCTACACTTTTTATCTGCTTGATCAGTAACAGAACAGGTGTTTATGACATATATATCTGCACCTTTATCAAATTCAATTTTAGCATAACCATTCTCTTCCAAGTTTCTTGAAATTGTACTAGTTTCTGAGAAATTCAACTTACAACCTAATGTGTAAAAGGCTGAGGTTCCATATTGATTCATTATTATATCTTTCTAAAAGAAAATAAATTTAAACAAATATTGGCTAATGATATTTTGTTTAATATATTTATTGAAAAACTAAACAAAAATTAAATTCTAATGAAAAAAATTACATCTTGTCTATTAATTTTACTAATAAATTTTTCTATTATGTCTCAAAAATCTCTTCACGAATTTACAATTCAATCGATAGATGGTAAAGAGATTTCTCTCTCTAAATTTAAAGGAAAAAAAATATTAATAGCTAATACAGCAAGTAAATGTGGATATACTCCTCAATACATGGAATTGCAAGAAGTTCATGAAAAATATGGAGATAAAATTGTAATTATAGGTTTTCCTGCTAACAATTTTGGTGGTCAAGAGCCTGGTACAAATAATGAGATTAAATCTTTTTGTCAAAAAAACTATGGAGTTACATTTTTACTCTCTGAAAAAGTTTCTGTTAAAGGAAAAAATATAGATCCTTTATTTGAATGGATGAATAATTTAGAAAATGACGGATTCAAAGGAGATATTAGATGGAATTTCGAGAAATATTTGTTTGATGAAAACGGTAATTTGGTTACAAGATTTAGAAGTTCGACCAAACCTAACTCAGACAAAATCATTTCTCTTTTATAATTATTGTTGAATTTCTAAAACTGCACCATCAGTAACTTTAATTTCTATTTCTGTACCATCTTCTAGTTCCATTGTTCTACAAAATGCTTTACCTGGGATTCTGTCATTTATGTCAATATTTCCATCTCCGTTCATATCTTCTCCATCAACAAAACCTATGTTGTTAATTATAGGATTATTTATTGAGCCGGTTGGTATTAAAACATCGTTATTAATGTTTGGCACATGATTGTTGTTCCAATTGCATTTGCTGAACCAATCAGAATCTATAGATCCATTCCACGTATGAAGTCCATTTATGTTATTTGGATTTGAAAGGTTTATGCTAACTGTATCTATAAATGTACATCCATTTGATTGAGTAACTTCCAAAAAATATGTTCCGCTTTGATCAAATATTTTTGGGTTTGATGTTGTGCCATCACTCCACAAAAAGCTTGTGTTATATGTGAATTTATCAAGGTAAATTTCTAAACTTCCATTAACGGCATTGTAAGAGTTGGTGCTTCCTGAAAAAGTGATGTTACCTATATAATCGTCAAATGTCAAATCCTTGTCATATACTTTTACTTCGTAGGTAGAAGAGCCGTTTAAAATAATAGATGATATTTTAACGTATATATCAGGATCTGATTCAATCACACTAGAAGAAGTATTTTGAATTAATGTACCATTCTCATATAATTTAATATAAATATCTGGAACTTCATTTCCATAATTATTTGGAAGGTTATAAATTGAAAAACCATATAATCTTTTGTATTCATTTTCTTCATTCAATGATATTGATATTGTGCTATCACAAATAGAATAATCATCTAAAAGTCCAGTATTTAAACTGCAATTTTCAAAACATGATGCATTTTGATTACTACTTTCGTACCTAAATTGAGCAGGGTTCAAAGATCTGTTATATGGATAGTTATTGTTATTTGAGATATAAGAAACAGGTCCAATTTGAGGATAAGGGAATCCATTGCAAAAATTAGGGATATTGTTTTTATATAAGCTTATTGGTAAAGTATTAATTTTATTAACATCTATATCTCCTAAATCATTGTTACTATGTTTTGTTGTGTGATCTACGCTTGAATGAATATTGAAGTTATCTGCCCAGCCTATTGGATTAAATGTTAATTCATTTGCAATTACATTTTGATAATCAGAATTGTCACTTATTATTAATTCCTCTTTACTAGCTCTGTTTCTGAAAAATGTATTTCCAGGTCCACTTGGGCCCCACCAATCAGAAGAGTGAATGTATTCGACAACATTGCCTTCAAAAAGATTCATTAGAGGATAAAAACCATGTAGAGAAATATCTGCTTTTTGATCTCCAAGTCCAAAATTAGCTGAATTGTCCCAACTTTCTCTACTAAAATTATATCCAAATGTGTTACCATTCGGACCATAACTAAGAACCATAGCATGTCGTAGAGTATTAAATATATTATTTTCAATTAGACTGCTAGTTGTTCTATGGTTAACAGCTACTCCATATCCATGTCCTCCTCCTCCATAATCGTATGAGTGATGAAAATAATTATCTTTTATTTCAATATGATATGATCTAGCAAGGTTTATATGAGCTTTTTGTGTATAACTGCTTTCGATATTTCTTACCCAACAATTGTAACACCCTTCTATCTGAATGTTGTAATTATCTTTTTGAGTTGGTCTATGAATTTTCAAATTCTCAATCCCTGCATTTTCAATTACATTTAATACTTTCAATCTAGGATTAAGTTTAGGATTGTATGTAAAATTTAATTTTCGATCAACAGTTATTTCATTTCCATTAATGCTCTTTATTTTAAAAATTTCACCTACTGAATTTGCTCCCCAATTGTTGTATGCATTACTAAATGTTGCTTGTGATAATTGAATAGGGACTAAGTTGGTGCTCATTTTATTGGTATCATTGTCTCGTCTTAGTTCAATAATATTTCCTATTGAAAATCCTGTTGGATCATCAATAATAAGTTTATTGCTTTCTTTGTGGTATCCACCCATTAATTTTTTATATCCATCTGTCCCGCTATTCCATTTATACATTCTGAATATATGATTTTTAGTATAATTTGGAGTAATTACTTCTGTGGCATCAATATTTAAAATGGTATTTAACGAACATTCTCCTCTTATAACCGTGTTGTTTGGAATATCAAAGGATTTATAACCTTGAAAAAAATAAGTTCCTGAAGGAAAATAAATGATGTTAAACCCTGGTATGTTTTTAACGTCATTTAGTACATCTAACATAGCAAAATAATTATTGTAAGTACCATCTCCAACACAATTATAAGGAGGTTGAGTCATATCTATAATATTACCTTCTTTTGGAATGTTTCCATCATATCCTGCAATTGACCAATTGGCTTTATTTCTATAATCTAAACAGGAATTATCAGTTCCATTTAGTGTGAAATGGGCACCTACATATTTTGCTTGTGATAAAGATACCTGACAATTTCCTAACCCATTGCATGCTCCGCTCCAACCAGAAAAGGTATAACCAGGCTCTGGAATAGCGGTTAAAATTAAGGACGAATTAGTAACAAACTCATCGTTGCATGATTGTATACATTCGTTTATTGAATTATTATTTGAAATTTGGATGCGCCCTTTACCAGTTACTGAACTATGTAAGCTAGAATAGTTTGATGGGGTGGTACAGTCTGTAAGCACTACATCGTCAATATATATTTTAGCAACCTTATTTCCACATCTTATAGCTAATCGAACATCATCGTCAGTACTAAAAGGAGCATTGTTTTCAAGTAAATCAAAATGTTGATATGTAGTATTTAAGCTAACAGTATTGCTTGCTAACCAAGTCCAAGGAGAACTATTTTTAATTAATATAACTTGAACATCTACATTTTGATCAGCCTTTAACCATAAACTTAGATGATAATCATGTCCTGATTCAATATGAAATTTATTAGTTTTTATTTGTGCACCTAAGACTTGTGGTGATGAAGGAACTTGAGTAATATTTATTCTTGCTGAATAATTACCGCTGTGTTCAATAGAACTTTGTATCAATGTTCCATTGTATCCTGATGAAAAATAGGAAGACCAATCTGTTAATCCATTTTCAAAATCATAATTTTCAATTATATTTTGAGAAAATGACAAAGAAGAAAAAATAAGACTTAGAAATATTATTATGAATCTTATCATCTGTTAAATATAGTTAAATAGACAATAAAATTTTTGTTATTTATTCATATTTAGGTGTGCTTGAAATAATCTAAATGATTTTTTTATTAAATTAATTATTTAATTATTTAAATATGCTCAAATTATCAGGTTTAAAAGTTTTAATAACAGGTGGAAGTTCTGGAATTGGAAAAGCTACTGCAAAAAAATTATCTAATGCAGGTGCTATTGTTTCAATAACTGGTAGAGATAAGAAAAAATTAGAATCTGTGGCTGCTGATATAAATGTCATTCCTATTCACCTTGACGTAACAAAATACAATAGCATTGCTGTTAAAACACTTGATGCTTTTCATTCTATGGGAGGTATTGATGTTTTGATTAATAATGCTGGAATTGGAGAATTTGGACCTTTAGAAAGTGTTAAAGTAGATCAATTTGAAAGAGTTTTCGCGACTAATGTTTATGGATTGACAATGATGACTCAAGAAGTTGCTAAGTTTATGAAAACTCAAGAGAGAGGAACCATTATTAATATTGGTTCAACGGCATCAACTAATGGTTTTGCAAGTGGTTCTGTTTATTGTGCATCAAAGTTTGCTGTAAGGGGGCTTACAGCATGTTGGAGGAATGAGCTAAGAAAAAATAATATTAGAGTGATTTTAATTAATCCAAGTGAAGTTCCAACAGCTTTTAATAACAAAGACAGAAAGGAAAGGGAAGAGGAACAAAAAAAATTAAGGTCTAAGGATATCGCCCATGCAATAATTTCAGCTATTCAAATGGATGAGAGAGGTTTTATTCCAGAATTAAATGTTTGGGCAACAAATCCTTTTTAATTTATTTTCTTTCTAAAGGATGGTGATCTAAAATGGTTTGACGTAAGTAATTCCTATCTAAATGAGTATACACTTCAGTAGTAGTTATGGATTCATGACCTAGCATTTCTTGAACAGCTCTTAAATCTGCACCACCTTCTACTAGGTGTGTAGCAAATGAATGCCTTAATGTATGTGGTGAAACAGTTTTTTTAATTCCACTTTTAGAAGTTAAATTTTTTATGATTTTAAAAATCATTACTCTTGAAATTTTATTTCCTAATTTATTTAAGAAAACAATGTCTTCGCATCCACTTTCAATTTTTTTGTGTTTGTTTCTTATAGTTTCTAGGTAAATTTTTAAATGTTTAGTAGCAACACTGCCTAATGGGACTAATCTTTGTTTATCTCCTTTACCAATTATTCTAACAAAACCTTCGTCCCAATATATTTCAGAGATGCTTAAATTTATTAATTCTGAAACTCTTAAACCACATCCGTACAATACTTCAATTATAGCAACATTTCTTTCTCCATCTGGTTTTGAACGATCTATAGCAGCTATTAATTCATCAATTTCTTCAATGGTTAAAAATTCAGGAAGTTTTCTTCCTATTTTGGGAGTTTCAATTAATTCGCTTGGATTTGAAGAAATAAGTTTTTCAAGCAGAAGGTATTTATAAAATGATTTAATGCTTGAAATTGCTCTTGATTGTGATCTGGCAGAAATTTTTTCATCATGAAGAAAACTTAAAAAACCTTGAAAATCATCACTGTCAATAGAATTATACATTTTTTGTGGAATTTTATTTGAAAAAAAATCGCAAAATTTTTTGACATCCCTAATGTAACCATCAACAGTATTTTTCGAAAGAGATCTTTCTAAAAGTAGATAATTTTTATAACCACTAATGGCTGTTTTCCATGACATATGCTAAAATAATAATTACATATTTGTATAAATATTATTTCCATTAAAAATATTTTCTATTTTTGCGCTTAATTGGAGAGTTGGCAGAGTGGTCGAATGCGGTGGTCTTGAAAACCATTGTGCAGCAATGTACCGGGGGTTCGAATCCCTCACTCTCCGCACCAATTTAATTTAAATGCCCCTTCTTGGGGCATTTTTTTTATTTGATTTTAAAATATCAAATGTTACATTTACATTCTATTTTTTAAGCATGACAGCTCCATCCATCCCAAAAGGAACAAGAGATTTTTTACCAAAAGATATAGTCAAAAGAGAATACGTTTTTGAGACTATAAGAAATGTATTTCGAAAATTTGCTTTTCAGCAAATAGAAACTCCATCATTAGAGAAGTTAACCACTTTAACTGGTAAATATGGAGATGAGGGGGATCAATTAATGTTTAAGGTTTTATCTAGAGGAGATAAGTTTAAAAAAGCACTAAATGTTGCTAAGTCAACTGATTTGATTTCTGAGTCTTTATTTGCTGAAGAAGCCCTCCGTTATGATTTAACAGTTCCTTTTGCTAGATATATTGTTCAACATCAAAATGACATCAACTTTCCTTTTAAAAGATTTCAGATTCAGCCAGTATGGAGAGCTGATAGGCCTCAAAAGGGTAGGTATAGAGAATTTTATCAATGTGATGCAGATGTTGTTGGAAGTAAATCATTGATGTTTGAAGTAGAGTTAATTCAAATAATTTCAGAAGTCTTAAATGGCCTTAAGCTTACTGATTATATTATTGAAATAAATAATCGTAAAATTTTATCTGCAATAATGCAGATTTCTGGTGAAGAAAATAATTTTAATCTAATTACAACGATTATAGATAAACAAGATAAAATTGGAAGTGATAATGTGATTTCAGAGCTTAAAAAAGCAGGAATTGGCGACAATTGTATTTCCTTATTTAAGAAAATATTTGAATTAAATGGGTCCAATTCAACTTTGCTTAAATGGTTGTTAGATAATTTAAAAAATTCATCTATTGGTCTTACAGGTATTGAAGAAATAAAAGAAATATTAAATCATCTTGAAATTTTAAATCTTGAATCAAATTGTAAATTAAACTTAACTCTAGCTAGGGGGTTAAATTATTATACGGGATCTATTATTGAGGTTAAATTAACTAATGCGAAAATTGGTAGTATTGTAGGTGGAGGAAGATATGATGAATTGACGAGTATATTTGGGTTAAAAGATGTTTCAGGTGTTGGAATATCATTTGGAGCAGATAGAATTTGCGATGTTTTAAATGAAAGAGATCTTTTCCCTAAGGCAATTTCTAGTAATGTTGATTTATTATTGGTAACTATAGATGATTCAGACCAAAATGCTCTTAAACTTGCAAGTTTTTTTAGAGAAAATGAAATTTCAACATCAATATACCCGAGTGGGTCAAAACTCAAAAAACAAGTTAAATATGCAAATCAAAATAACATTCCGTATTTAATTTTTGTTTCTAATAAAACTACAATTGATGGTTCATTAGAGTTTAAAAACATGCAGTCTGGTGAACAAAAATTTATGAGTAAATCAGAAGTTTTAAAAAATATTCAATCTAATGAGTAATCAACCTACTTTCATTATTAATGAAAATTCTATTCATATTTCAGATATAGATTTTATAATATCTAATAATGCAATTATATCTATAGATGAAAAAGTAATTAGTAATGTCAAAAAGTGTAGAAATTACCTTGACAGTAAGATAAACAATAATGAAGATGTTTTTTATGGGATAAATACTGGTTTTGGATCTCTTTGTAATAAAGTTATATCAAATAATGATTTAAAAAAATTACAAACCAACTTAGTGAAATCTCATGCTTGTGGTTCTGGTGATGAGATTGATCCTATAATTGTCAAAATAATGATTTTACTAAAAATTAAATCTTTGTCTTTGGGTCATTCAGGAATTACTATTGAAACATTAAATAGATTGGTGTATATGTTTAATAATAACATTTTACCAGTTGTTTATGAAATGGGTTCTTTAGGTGCTTCAGGTGATTTAGCTCCTCTTGCTCATATTTCTTTAGGATTAATTGGTCAAGGGTATGTGGATTTTAATGGAAATAGAAGAAAAACAAAAGAAGTTTTTGAAGAGTTATCTATTGAACCTATTGAATTGAGCTCAAAAGAAGGTTTAGCACTTTTAAATGGGACACAATTTATGAGTGCATTTGCTACTTATTCTTTAATTAAAATTAATCGATTAATTCCTTGGATTGAAAATATATCTGCTATTTCTATTGATGCTTTTAATTGTAGTTTAGATCCTTACCACCCTTTAATTCATAAAGTTCGCCCACATTATGGTCAAATAAAGGTAGCTCAAAGGGTTTTGGAATTGCTTTCGGATAGTTCTATTTCTAGCACTAAGAAAAACAACGTTCAAGATCCATACTCTTTTAGGTGTATTCCACAAGTTCATGGCGCATCAATTGAAACTATTGAACGCATTACTAAAATTATAGAGTTGGAAATAAATTCTGTTACTGATAATCCAACCATTTTTCCAGATGATAATCTAATTTTATCTGCTGGTAATTTTCATGGTCAACCATTAGCGTTGAGTTTGGATTCGTTGTGTATTTCTATTGCTGAATTAGGAAGTATTTCTGAAAGAAGAATATATAAATTAATTTCTGGCCAACGAGATTTGCCTGATTTTTTAGTGGCTAATCCTGGTTTAAACTCTGGATTTATGATTCCTCAATATACTGCTGCAAGTATTGTTAGTAAAAATAAAATATTATGTCATCCAGCCAGTGTAGATAGCATTGACTCCTCTAATGGTCAAGAAGATCATGTGAGTATGGGCTCTATTTCAGCAGTTAAGCTTCTTAGTGTTGTGGAGAATGTGGAAAGAATACTAAGCATAGAATTAATGACTTCAGCTCAAGCTATTGAGTTTAGAAAACCGCTTACAACATCATCTTATTTACAAAAGATAATTCATGATTATAGAAAGGTTGTTAATTTTGTTGATCAAGATGTAGTTTTGCATGAAAGCATGCAAAAATCTCTCAATTATTTGTTAACCAATTAGTATTGTTTTTTTTTTATGTTATTACCTTGATCATCAAAATGTGACCAAGTGCCATACTTTACATAATCGTATATGCCCATATCATATTTTAAGTGGCCTTTGAGTTTAATTGAGCCATTGGTATGGTATTCATGGTATGTATAGAGAAGTTTTTTCTTATTATCTAAAATTAATTCGTTTTCAATTTGTCCATTTTCATAATATGATTTTTTATCTAAATGATGATATTGGCTTTTATGATATTTTTCATAATATTCGATTTTTCCATTTGAAAAATAATCCGTCCATTCCATCGCAAAATCATTTAAGTATAGTACTTCACTTTTTAAATTCCCATCTTCATAATACAACAAAGCTTTTGATCTAAATCCATCAATGGATTTAAAATTTCTTTCAAGATTTCCATTTGGGTAATAGTTTTTATAAACTTTTAATTGTCCTTCTATATAATACCCTTTATGTAATAATTTTCCATTAGCATATTTATCTTCTTTCCATCCGTTTAATGCATATCCTCCTTCCATTCTAGTGGAATCTCCTTTAATAAACATGTTTAAAGGTTCGTATATTAAGATTCCATAAGTTTGATCAATTATATTATCTGTATAAACAGGTTTGTTTAATTGTTTTTCAAAATCAAATTGGCTAAATATACTATTGCTATAAAATCCAATAATTATGGATATGACTGCTATTTTAGATAAAAAATTAATATCTGAATTATTTAATTAATTGTGCGAATTTACGTTTTTGAAGCACATAATAGTTCCATATTATGCTTGAATTTAAAACCCCTTTCATTTTTTTAAAATTTTTAGGTTTATTGTTTTTTCTGTAATTGTTTAATTTTCTGATATTACTGTAATAAGAAAAGTGTGCTTTTAAAATGCTTAAAATAAAATTAGGGTTTCCACTCATGGTATATTTTAAAGAGGCGATACCATCAAGAAAAAGTCTAATAAAGATTATAATAAAAAGTGGGGTATTGGTTTTATAATTTTTATGAATCATATAAAGGTTGTTTCTATGATTTAAATACACTTTTTTCGGGCTATTGTAGTTTAATGTTCCCCCACCAACATGATATACTGTTGATTTGCCGTTATACTTGATTGATTTACCATTGTTTTTCCATCTCCAACATAAATCAATTTCTTCCATATGAGCAAAAAAACTTGAATCAAATCCACCTTGCTCAGTAAATGCTTTTGCATTGACAAATAGACATGCTCCAGAAGCCCAAAAAATATCACTTATGTCATTGTAATTATTTTTGTCAATTTCCAAAGTGTTAATTATTCTTCCTCTGCAAAAAGGAAACCCCAATTTGTCAATCCAACCTCCAGCTGCTCCAGCGTGCTCAAATTTATTTTTTTCATTATAGGATTTAATTTTAGGTTGCACAGCAACAATATTTTCATCTGATTCTAAAATTTTAATATTTGGTTCAATCCAGTTTTCTGTAACTTCAACATCTGAATTAACAATAATAAAATATGAATGATGTAAATGTTTTAATCCTTCATTATAACCTCCTGCAAATCCCAAATTTTTTTCTAGTTGAATTAAATTTATATTAGGAAATTCATTATTAATAAATTTCACAGAATCATCTGTTGATCCATTATCAATAACAACCATATCTACGTTGGTACTAAACTTAATAAAAGTAGGTAGAAATTTTTCAAGCCATTTCTGACCATTAAAGTTTAATATAACTACAGCTGTTTTTTTCAATACTATGGATTGTTGAAAAAGATATTGCTATTGCTTCCCCAATGATTGAAATTTCCTTCTTGTTCGGAGTCAATATTTCCTCTAGGAGTGTTTCTTTTATGTAAGTCAGCTTGCCATTTATTGTTTGAGTATTCACCTTGAAGAGTTGAATGTAAAATAACATATTCATTAGTGATTAAATCAGGCATATAAAAAACGAACCTTTTATTATTAAATCTTCCAATTTTATAATAATGCCATATTTGATATGGATATGCACTTGGTTCATTTGGTCTGTCTGTAACAGTGTTAGGGGGGCCATATTTGAGGTAAATTCGTCCTCTATCAGTTTGATATCCATTTCTGACTTTTGTAGAGAACAATTGCTCTACTTTATGTACGTTTTTTTTATAAATCATCCATGCTTTTTCAGGCTCATTTGGATCTCGATTGTACCAAAAACTATATATGAACTGCCTTTTTAAAGTGTCATTTATATCTTCAATTTTATTGTCAATAATATTTAATTCAAGAGTTGAACTTATTGGTGTGAGACATTCCATAAAATCCTTTAATGAATCGCTATTCATTCTATCTGCAAAAGTGTTTTTAATATTTACAGAATTAAGCCTATCTATCTTAATGTTGTTCACAAAACTTGTTCTTTGAAAATAACTTCTTTTTAAAGTTAAAACCTCGTTTTTTGAATTTTTTATTTCTATTTCAAGTACGTAATTTCCCGTTGGTAAAGATTCAATATTAAATGAATTTAAAATAGGTATTATAGAAGCGCTCTTTTCTTTTTTAACTTTATTAAATTGACCTGCAATTTCTCCGGTTTCGGAAATCCTAATAGATTGAGTCAATAGAAAATATTGATTTGTATCAATAAGTTTATCTATGTCATAGATTTCAAAATAATAAGCTATTTTATCAAATTCAGGAGAAAAGTAATTTGAAATTAAAGGAATCATTGCAATTCCAGATTTACTTAATTCTGAATTTTTTTCATCTTTCCAATAACTATCTAGCATTTCTATGTCAGATATTTCTAATTGATTTCCATATGAGATAGTAACTTTTTCAGAATGTTTTTCAGTATTATCGATGTTGTTTAAGTCAGATATTTCAATATTTATATTGTAGGTTCCGTTTTTAAGTGGGAAACGCTGTAGATCAACTATATCGTTATGTAAACCTTCAAATTCATCTTCAACTATTTTATATTTTTTGTGAGATACAATATTATTGTTCTTATCTTCAATATACTGAAGTATTTCAACTCCTTTGCTTTTTATATTAGTATCAGAGTTAAATAAAAGAGAAGAGGAATAGATTTGTAAATAGGTTTCAATATATGGTGTACTAGATGTATTGAATCTTTTGAAATCAAAAATAGCTTCTAATTGAGAAATTGAATTCCCAAAAATCAGTGATATGATTATCGTAAAAAATATTTTCATATTGCAAATTTAAATTTAAATGCTGTTAAAATTATTTAAAAGTAAAATTTTGATGTTTTTATTAAAAACAATTATTTTTATGACTCATTATAATTAATTGGAAATTAAGAATAAATTTTTATTTGTACCCTTTATTATTTTGGGTTTATCTATTTCATCTTATTCTCAAAAAGATTCTCTTAATGAAGGTGTTTATGATAGTATTAGTGGTGTTATTTTACCCTATTATGAAATAATTGCTTCAAATAAGGATTATCTTAAAAAATGGAGGAGAACTAAGTATTTTGTCCAATCAGTTTATGATTATGCAGTAATTTCTTCAGCAATGTTAAATGCTTTTGAAGATACTTTATCAAATTTTTCTAGTTCAAGGAAGAGAAAAAAATATCTTTCAAAAGCAAATAAACAACTCAAAAAGGAATTTGGCAGTGAAATAAGAAATATGTCTATAACTAGAGGAAATTATTTAATGAAATTAATTTACAGAAACACAGGTTTAACTACTTATGAAATAATTAAGAAATATAGAGGTGCTGGAAAAGCTTTCTGGTTTCAAGCTTTATGCGTTGTTAATGGTCAAGATTTAAAACAGACTTATAAACCAAATGAAGAAGATGTTTTAATTGAAAAAGCAGTAGAATTAATAGAATCAGGTAAACTTACTTATAGCAAAAGAGAACCTATTTCAGAAGAAGCTAAAAAAGCTTTAAAAAAGGCTGAAAAGAAAAAAAAGAAAGAAAAAAAGAAAAAGGCTAATTAGAGTGTTCTCTTGAAATAACTTTTTTAATAGAAATTTTTTCTTTTACATTAAGTTCTTCTAAATCCTTTTGTGACAAATTATCTTTATATAGTTCTTTTAGGTCGGGTTGTCCTGCATTAACCCATGCTGTATACCAATATGATCCAATAGATTTAATAGATGCTCTCATTCTTTTTTCTTGCATTCCATTAAGCCTTTTGGCATATTCAGTACTAAAATCTCTACTATATACTTTCATGGTTACTTGTCCTCTTTTTTCATAAGAAAATTTTCGATCAGCTGGCCATTCATCTGTAAGGATTTGTTCAAAAGTTAAAACAGAGTCAACTGCTCTAAAACTTTGTTCAACAATGTCCCATGATTCATTTAAAGGGTTTTGAATGTATTCGGCTTTACCTACAAAAAAATCATAGTTGTCATAAAATAGTTCTGGTACTCTTGACTCCCAAAATCCGTGAATTCCTTTATGGTTAGTAAGTTGACCATTATAATTTAATGTAGTATGTAAAGGAACATGAGCATCAGCAATATAATGACCAATTTCTGCTGAGTATTTTAGAATTCTATTAATGTCTTTATCTTTAAAAGCAAAGGTTAATTTTTTTATATAGTTGTCAATATTCCAAGGTGATATTCCATAAGCATGCAAAGTGTCCTTTGAAAATTTGTCAACAGCATCATTCCACTTTTTTGGAACTACATCAAATGGGTCTTCATCATTTTTAGCATAGTGATCAATGTCTATGTAATGTTTTTCTGCTTCACCTTCAACGGAGTATCTTCTTTTATCAGGGTCTACAGCATGTTCAGTTAAATAATCAATATGAAATTTATAAAAATGAAATAAATCATCTTCAGGAATAGTGAAAACAGCCATTCTGTTTATTCTTTTATGCGCAAAAAAACCCCAACCAGCCTCATTTTTTAATGAAATAGACAAAAAGATAATAACTAAAAAAAACCGATTCATTTACTTTTAAATATATAAATAATTTTAGTCTTAATTAGGCTGTTGTATTAATATGTTTAATTAACCACCTTTTAGCAATTGGGATAATTGAATGTTTAAATGAAAAATTTAAATCACAATGTAAGCTGTAAGTTGCAGGATTAGGTAAATCTTTAAATTGGTTTATTAAGTTGATTTTTATAGAAGATGGAGTAGAGTTGTAGTTATATAGGTCATTATTTATTTTTTGTGTTTTTAGTCCATAATAATTATCACTTTCATAATGTATTAATGAACATTTATATCTAAAAATACTAGCATTTTTATCTCCATTTTTTGTTATGATTAAGTACCCTTCTTTATTGTAAAATGGTACTAAACCAACAGATTCTATTCTCATTTTGGAAAAAATAAAGTCATAAAGTTCCTCCCCTTGATCAATACTGTTTTTTATTTCTTTTTTAGCAAAATTTACAATGTTTATCATTTCTTCAATAACCTCATGGTCTTTAAATTTAGATTCAAAATTTATTTCTAAATTTTTAAGATCTATAGATTGAATATTTTTATTAAAACTTTTTTTAAAGTCTTTTTGAAGGTTAATGTATTTACTAATGTTTTGGTAGTGATTAATTAAATAAGAGAAATAAGGATATAGTTTAGTTTGATTAAATAATTTATCTATTTTTTGTAAATAGGATAGTAGTTCATACTTTTTATATTCATAGTCTATCCAGCCATCACTAAACCAGTTTTTACTTAAAGTATTTAAATTATCCATATACCTAAATATAAGGACAAATGATGAATTATTATTTAATTGCTTCTAGTTTTTATTGACCATGTGAATTTATACTTACAAACAAGTTCTCCTTTTTTATTTAAGCCATTACTTGTGGTGTTAAATGTTACTCCTTCACCAGTTTCAATAGCTTGAATAACTTTTTCTTTAACCATTGCACTATCTTGACATGTAAATGTTGTAATATCTGTAGCTTTTTTTATAAAATCTGCTTCGCATTTTATAGGAAGAGTTGATATTGATGGTTTGTGCCCGTAAGTATATTGTAGAATTAATGCAGCACCATTCATTTCAGCTGCCATCCCTAAAACTGCCCAAAATGTTGATTTAAAAGGATTTTTGTTTATCCATTTATACGAAACTGTTACAATGCATTTTTCGTCATCAAGTTTTCTTATTCTCATCCCGCTTAAAAAACCCATTGGAAGCTTTATCATAAGATATATTCTAAAGAAAAAAGATTTTACACTATACTTTCTAATTTTGTCTACTGTTTCGTTGTTAATCATTCTTGAATTTAGATAATGAAATAAAAAATTACTCTGTTGAATTTATATATTTTTCACGCCAATTAGGTTTTTGAAAATCAGAAAGTAATTTAAACATATTATCTCCATAAAAAAAGTCATTTATATAAATAATGCCATATTGTTGTAAAATTTGTAATTGAGGCCAACTTGGTCTTGATCTATGTTGTCCAAAACCTTGTACTAGTACGTCTCCTCCAGGTATGCAGTCAGGGGGGCAATAAGGATTTCTATTGTATCTAAGAGTCCATAAGTCAAATAATTTTAATTCATTTTTTTTTATACATTGAATAGAGTCAAACTTATAAAGACATTCTTTAATATTATATTTTTCAAATAGGTTATCTCCTAAATTATTAATCTCAGAGGATTGTAGACCCATCCCAACTAATATAAACTCAATGTGAGAAATAAATCTTGTTGAGATGTGTTTGCCGTTATTAACTCCAATTATTGCAAAATTTAAATAACCAGAATTTTGTGAAGGATTAATAGAAAAAGCTAAATGATATTTTAATGTTTCAGAATCATTGTTTTCAATATTGCTGTAGATTTCAAAATTTATAATAATGAAAATAGATACAATTAAGTATTTAATATAAACAAGCCTCATTTTTAAATAATTAATCCAAGTCTAAGTTAATAATAGACAAGGTTAAATGCAAATTAAATAATCAGGTAAACTTATGTAACATACTGGTAGTCTGGCAATAATCTAATTTTATGTCATTATCAGTTGCTTCTATTATTTCTTGTTCAGCTTCAAAAAAACTAACTCCAATTTTAATGCAATTTGTATTTAATTTAGATAGTATATTATCGTATATGCCTTTTCCATAACCTATTCTATTTCCAACACTGTCAAATGCTAAAAGTGGTACTATAATAATATTTATTTCACTATATGTAGAATTCTTGTATATGCTAGGTATAGGAACTTTAAATGTGGTTTTTGTAAAATTAACTTTCGGATCAAATTGAACACAATCCCAACGGTTAAAAGTAGAGTTATGAATTGAACAATAAAATGTATTATTTTCTAACATCAATTTGTTATGAAGAAACCATGTATTTACTTCTTTATTTTCTTTAATTTGATAAAATAGGTGTGTGCTCTGATCTTTAAAATTAAAATTTGCTAATAATTTATCAGATATGATTTTAGAATATTTATCTATTGTTTTTTTTGAAAGTTGATTTCTTTTCTCAATAGATTTTTTTCTTATTAATTGTTTATTTCCACTTAATGTTGCAGCCAATACTGGGTTTTTGTTCAAAGTTTAATTCTAAATTATTTAGCATAAAATCCAACACTTTTCTTAAATCTTTTCCGTTACATTCAACCTCATTTCCAGGTCTTGAACCATCTAATTGACCTCTATATATACAAACCATATCTTTATTAAAAACACTAAAATCAGGAGTACATGCAGCGTCATATTTTTTAGCTATATCTTGAGATTCATCATACAAATATGGAAAAGGAAATTCTTTTTTAATAGCCAGTTCTTTCATTTTTTTTGGGTGATCATCAGGATAATTTATTACATCATTTGAGCTAATAGCTACAAACCCAATTTTTTTTGGTAAATAATCATTAGCTAACCTAATAATTTCGTCCATTACATGTACTACAAATGGACAATGATTACATATAAACATGACTACAAGTCCTTGTGAATCAGATACTTGATTTAAGTTTATATTTTTTTCTGAAACCACATCAGGAAGGTTAAAGTATGGGGCTTTAAAACCTAAAGGAATTTGAGTAGTTGGAGTTCGTGCCATTTTTGTAATTTTATTCAAATTTAAACATTCTTTACATTGGTCAATACATCTAAAATTCTTTGTTTATTAATTTTATTAACCTTTCAAACGTTTATTATAAATTGTTTTTCTCAGTCAATTTCTGATTCAATTCAGATTAGAAAAATATATAATTATATGTTAGAACGAAGTTCTTCTTATGAAAATCTTCGTTCGTTATGTAAAGGCGTAGGTCATAGACTAAGTGGAACAAAATCGGCTGAAGAAGCTGTGAAATGGGCAAAATTTAAATTAAATAGCTATGATTTTGATACCGTTTATCTACAAGAAATTTCAGTTCCCCATTGGGAAAGAGGTGATGTTGAACGTTTAGATTGGACAGATATTAATGGGCAATTACATATCACAAACTGTACCGCTCTTGGCGGTACAATCGGTACAAATGGTGTTTTATCAGGAAAAATAGTTGAAATAAATTCTTGGGATGAATTAAAGCAAATTGGCAGGGATGGAATAGAAGGAAAATTTGTGTTTTTTAATAGACCTATGAACCCTACTTATGTAAGTACTTTTATGGCTTACGGAAATTGTGTTGACCAAAGGCATGGAGGTGCTGCTAGGGCTGCTGAGTATGGTGCTATTGGTGTTATAGTTAGATCTATGACACTTAAGTTTGATAATAATCCTCATACTGGATCAATGGGGTATAAAAAAGATATTGCTAAAATTCCTGCAATTGCAATAAGTACAAAAGATGCTCATGATTTAAGTGAAGCATTGAAAAGCGATAATTTTGAATTGGCTAAAATGAAACTTTCATGTAAAATATTAGATGATAAAGTTTCTCATAATGTAATAGCAGAAATTAAAGGATCTGTATATCCTGAAAAAATAATTTTAGTAGGTGGTCACCTTGATTCTTGGGATATTGGAGAAGGAGCTCATGACGATGGCGCAGGAGTGGTTCAAAGTATAGAAGTTTTAAAAACATTTATTGCTATGGGAGTTAAACCCAAGCATACTTTAAGATGTGTTTTATACATGAATGAAGAAAATGGAAATAGAGGTGGTATTGGCTATGCAGATAAAGTTAAAAAAGATGGTGAAACTCATATTTTCGCTCTGGAATCTGATAGAGGAGGTTTTAGCCCAAGAGGATATAGTATTGATGGAACTCCAAGTCAATTAAAAAAGATTAAATCTTTTGAAACCTTATTATCTCCTTATCAATTGCATATTTTTGATAAAGGTTACAGTGGGGTTGATATAGGGCCTTTAAAAAACGGTTCGGTTTGTTTAGTAGGGTTGATTCCTGATTCACAACGTTACTTTGATTTTCATCATGCTCCGACTGATGTTTTTGAAAATGTTAATAAAAGAGAACTAGAACTTGGTGCTGCTGCAATCACTTCTATGGTTTATTTGATAGATAAATATGGTTTTTCAGTGCCATTAGAAAATAAAAAATAATGATGAAATTAGATATACTTGCATTTGCTGCACATCCTGACGATGTAGAATTGGCTGCATCAGGAACGATTATAAAACATGTTCAGCTTGGTAAAAAAGTTGGTATAATAGACCTTACAAGAGGAGAAATGGGAACAAGAGGTTCAGCCGATATAAGAAATGAGGAATCAATACAATCTTCAAAAATTTTAGGTATTTCTGAAAGGCATAATTTAGACTTAGGAGATGCTTTTTTTGATATTTCTAATGAAAACCTAATTAAGGTTATTCAAAAAATAAGAGAATTTCAACCTCAAATTGTTTTTTGTAATGCTGTTTCAGATAGGCATCCTGATCATGCTAGAGCTAGTGAATTAGTTTCAAGAGCTTGTTTTATGTCCGGATTACAAAAAATCAAGACTTACAATGGTGAAGTTCAACAAGACTCACATCGACCAAGTGTAATATATCATTATATTCAAGATAGATGGATTGATCCTGATATAATTGTAGATGTTTCTGATACTTTTGAATTAAAATTAAAAGCTATTAAATGTTTCAAAAGTCAGTTTTTTGATCCTAATAGCGAAGAACCCGAAACTCCTATATCCAGTGAACATTTTTTAAAATCTATTAAATCTAAAGCAATAACTTTGGGTCGATATATAAATACTGAATATGGGGAGGGCTTTACTGCCGAGCGTTTTGTTGGTATAAATGATATAACTACATTATTATGATTTCTTTTTTTTATAAAAAATTATTTTTTTTGATTCTTATATGTTCTATTTCTTGTAATCAAGTTAGTCAACAAATGGAAGAAAATAGTCAAGCTGTTGTTGATAGTGTAAGTATTGAGCTTGAAAATAAAAATCAAGAACTTGAAAAATTAAATAACATTATTAATGATAAAGATTCTGTAAATAATGAATATGCTCTTTATATTCAAAATATAAAGAATAACCTTAGGGAGATTCAAAATAGTGAATCAATTATTCAAAATCATCGTTCTAATCCTGAATTTTTTCTTTCTGATAGCATCGATATATCATCTGAAATACTAAAAATGGCTGATTTAATAAAAGAGAATCAAGATTTGATAACCAAACTTAATAAGGGCTTAAATGATTCTAAAAATGAAAATATAGCTTACAAGAATCAAATAATTGATTTATCTGAGCAAGTGTCTATTAGCAATAGAGAAATTTATTATTTACATGAAGAATTAGAAAGCCTAGATGCATCTTTTAGTGATTTGTTTGCTAATTATTCTAAAAATGTAAACACACTTAATGAATTAGAAAATAAAGTTGACCAGGTTTGGTACACTTTCGGAAGTAAATCTGAGTTGATTGATAATAATGTTATTTCTAAAGAAGGAGGTTTTATTGGTATTGGAAAAATTAAAAAATTAAATAATGAATTAAATATTGATTATTTCACACTTGCTAGTAAAAAATCATTGAAAATTATAAAAATAGGAGCTAAAAATGTACAATTAGTTACTTCACATCCTGTTTCATCTTATGAATTGATTGGAGATAAAGTCATCGAAGAGTTGAAAATTATAGATAAAGAAAAATTTTGGGGTAATTCTAAATATTTAGTAATTCAAGTAAAATAATTATTATAAAGCTTCTTTAACTTTTATTACTTTTTCTAAAATCGGTTCTAGCAAGTCTAGCTTTAGCATTGTGTGAGGATCACTTTTTGCTAGTGAAGGATTAGGATGTGTTTCAATAAATAATCCATCTGCACCGGTAGCTACTGCGCTTAAAGCTATAGTTTCAATTAATGAAGGATCGCCTCCAGTAACTCCAGATGTTTGATTAGGTTTTTGAACAGCATGAGTGCAATCCATAATTACTGGAACATTATGTTTCTTAAGCTGAAAAATTGATGTAGCGTCTACAATAAGATCATTATATCCAAAGCTATTACCTCTTTCACATAGCCAAACATTATTATTTCCTGTGGATTTTACTTTTTCTACAGCAAAGCCCATAGAACTTGGAGACATAAATTGACCTTTTTTAATATTTATACCTAATCCAGTTTTCCCTGCAGCAATTAATAAATCCGTTTGTCTACATAAAAATGCAGGTATTTGTAGGTTAGATACATATTTGGCTACTTTTTCAGGTTCATAACTTTCATGCACATCTGTAATTGTAGGTAAATTGTATTCTTGGCCAATTTTTTGAATTGTTTTTAAAGCTATTTCATCTCCAATACCAGTAAAACTATTGTTTTTTGATCGATTTGCTTTTCTATAACTTGCTTTAAAAATGTAATCTATATCATATTGATGGCATATGGATTTTATTTTTTCTGCAATTTTAAAACCTGTTTGATCGTCTTCAATTGCACATGGTCCAGCAACTAGTGTAAACTTTTTCATTCTTTAGCCTTTTGTCCAAGATACCCGCTATGGTGTCTTTTAGCGTATTCTTCTTTAGTAAAATTAATTTTTTCCATTAAACTAACCACTAAAATGTCACCCACTACAGTCATAACAGTTGTGGATGTGGTGGGAGTTAATCCAAGTGGACATATTTCTTTAGGATTTCCAGTAAATAAAGAGATGTCAGATATATCAGTTAGTGGGCTTTTTTCTTTCCCAGATAATGAGATTACAGGAATATTATTATGTAGTCGCTTTACCAAATAATTAAATTCTAATATTTCTCGTGTTTTTCCTGAGTTAGAAATCAATAAAAGAACATCATTTTTTTGCACAACTCCTAAATCGCCATGTTGAGCTTCACTAGGGTGTATAAATACTGAAGGTGTTCCAGTAGATGATAGAGTAGTGGCAATATTCAGCCCAATTTGTCCAGCTTTTCCCATGCCGCTTATTATCAGCTTACCCTCTTTTTTGTGTACTCTGTTGTGGATTATATCAACAACAGGTTCAATAATACCATCAATAGGTATGTTTTGAATGGCTTCAATTTCTTTATTAATTAGTTCCTTTATTTTACTTTTCAAAGTATATTTTTTTACAAAAGTATGAAATCAGTTTTCTTTCTTATTAAAATAATCACGAACAATTTTTAAATCTTCTTTAGTGTCTACAGGCTGAGAAAAGAATTCAGTAGTTGCAACTTTAATTTTTTCACCTTTTTCAAGCCATCTTAATTGCTCTAATTTTTCAGCATTTTCAAGGCTAGAATTTTCAGCATTTGAAAAGTTAATAAGCGATTTTTTTTTAAAACCATATATGCCAATATGTTGTAAATAAGCATGATGATTTGTCCAGTTTTCTTTAGAAACATCTCTTAAAAAAGGAATTGGAAATCTACTGAAGTATAGAGCAAAATCATTTATATCTTTTGTTAAATAAACACAACCTTCTTTTAATAAAGTATTTTTTTTGACTTTTAATGCTAGGGTAGCAATTGTTGTTTTTGAATCTTCAAAACAAGAGATGATGTCGTATATGTGTTGTGTGTTTAATAGCGGTTCATCTCCTTGAATATTAATGATAATTGAGCAATTGGAATTGTTCCATTTTTGAAAAGCTTCTAAACATCTATTTGTACCTGTTGCATGGTTTTTTGATGTTATAACACAATTTCCATTAAATGATTTTACACAATCTGCAATTCGTTGGTCATCAGTAGCAACTAAAAGGTTAGTAAGTACTTCATTGGCTCTTTCATATACATGTTGAATCATAGGTTTTCCATTAATTTTCATTAAAGGTTTTCCTTCTAGTCTAGTAGAATGGTATCTTGCAGGAATAATTCCAATAATATTTGAGGTGTCCAACTTCATATTTCGAAAATAGCTATAATCTAGTTAATACTAACAATTATTTTATTTTGATAATTATAAGTCATTTTTTTATGGTTATAAACAAATCATTAATTTTGAGTTATGTCTATTGATAAAGTTAAAAATTATATAAGTTCTGTAAGAAGAGATTTTGCAAACAAACCCCTTGAGGATAGTATGGTTAAAGATAACCCTATAGATCAATATGCTTTATGGTTTCAAGAGGCAATTTCAAGTGAAGTTTTGGATCCTTATGCTGCTTGTTTGTCTACAGTTGATGATTCAGGTCAACCGTCTTCTAGAGTGGTTTATATTAGAGATATTATTAATAGTAGTTTTGTTTTTTATACCAATTACAATTCAAAAAAAGGAAAAGATTTATTAAATAACTCAAAAGCAGCATTTAATGTTTTTTGGGGGGAACTAGAAAGACAAATAATAATTCAGGGTGTAGTAAGTAAGGTGAATAAAGAAATATCAGATAAGTATTTCAACGCAAGACCTAGAAGAAGTAAAATAGGAGCTTGGGCATCTAGTCAAAGTAATGTTCTTAAATCAAGAAATGAATTAGAAAATAACTTTATAAAATTTGAAGAAAAGTTTAAGGGTGATGAAGTTCCTAGACCTTCAAATTGGGGTGGGTTTTCTTTAAATCCTCATAAAATTGAATTTTGGCAAGGAAGGCCAAGCAGATTGCACGATCGAATTTGTTATACAAAAGAAGGTGATTTATGGAGAAAAAATCGTTTGTCTCCGTAGTAGATAATTATTTTAACAGGTTTAATACATTTTCAAAATTAATTGATGAGCCAATTTCAAATGATTTATCTATTATTGTGGTTATCCCATCATATAATGAAATAGATGTAGTCGATTCTATAAAGTCATTACTTTCTTGTACCTTTTCTAAGTTAATTGTTGAAGTTTTAATTGTAGTCAATCATTCTAAAGGGGCTTCTTCAGAAATAGTAGAACTAAGTGAAAAAAATTTAATTGATCTCAATAATCTTTCAAAAACCAATAAGAAAAATAACATTACTATTTTACCAATTTATATTAATGATTTATCAAAAAAACATGCAGGAGTTGGCTGGGCTAGAAAAATTGGTATGGATGAAGCATTAAGACGTTTTCAAAAAATAAATGTAGATGGAGTAATTGTTGGTTTTGATGCAGATTCAAAAGTAGATATAAATTATTTTAATGAAATAAATCATTTTTTTAAAGATAATTCAAAATTGGGAGCATCAATTTATTTTGAACACCCTATTAAGGGAACAGAATATTCTAGTGAACAATTGTTTTATATAACCTGTTATGAATTGCATCTTAGGTATTATAAAAATGCATTAAAATACTGTGGATTACCTTATGCCTTTCATACAGTAGGCAGTTCTTTTGCCGTTCGAGCATCTGCCTATGCTAAACAGGGTGGAATGAATAGGCGTAAGGCAGGTGAAGATTTTTATTTTATTAATAAAATAATTCAAGGAGGTGGATTTGGAGAAATAAATTCTACTAAGGTTATACCTTCATCTAGAATTTCTGATAGAGTTCCTTTTGGAACTGGTAGAGCAATTAAAGAAGCCTTTGAGAGAAAAACAGATTTAACTTTAACTTATAGTTTTGAAATATTTAATTCTCTAAAGATTTGGATAGAATTAATAAAATCAGGAGAATATGATTATCATTTATTTCCAGTTTTTATCAAGGATTTTTTTGATGAGTCAGATTGGAAACAGAGTTTTAATCAGTTAAAAAGCAATACAAATTCTTCTAAAGCTTTTCTAAAAAGATTCTTTGCTAAATATGATGCTTTTTGGGTGTTAAAGTTTGTTCATTTTAGTAGAGATAATTTTTTAAATGATTCGAGTTTATTTAAAAACGTAAATGCTTTTCTTTTTTCTGAATATAAAACAAGGTTGGATAATGTTTCAGAACAACTTAATTTCTTAAGGGAAGTAGATAAGAAGCAAAAAAAAAGGGATTCATAAGAATCCCTTTTTAAGTAAAAACAACAAGTTAAATTTATTTTATAGAATCAATTACCGCTTTGAACGCTTCAGGGTGATTCATGGCTAAATCAGCTAGAGTCTTTCTGTTAAGCTCAATACCTTTAGCATTAATTTTCCCCATAAATTCAGAATAACTCATGTCGTACAATCTTGCACCAGCGTTAATTCTTTGAATCCAAAGTGATCTAAAATTTCTTTTCTTGGTCCTTCTATCTTTATAAGCATGAGAAAGACCTTTTTCTACAGCATTTTTAGCAACTGTATGTACATTTTTTCTTCTTCCGTAGTAACCTTTAGCAAGTTTTATAATTTTTTTTCTTCTTGCTTTAGCGGCTACACTATTTACTGATCTAGGCATAATTTAATTTTTTTGGTAGATAGCGTTAGTTATCTAATCTTATCATTTTATTTGACTATGTACCGGGTTTAACATTTAGTAACCAAGAATTGATTAAGCACAAAGTTGTAGCTTAATGTTCTTAATATCTGACTTATGAACTAATCCAGCTTTAGTCAGATTTCTTTTTCTTTTAGTTGCTTTTTTAGTCAAAATATGACTTTTAAAAGCATGTTTTCTTTTGATTTTACCGCTACCAGTAAACTTAAAACGCTTTTTAGCACTGGAGTTGGTTTTCATTTTTGGCATAACTTATATATTGTGTTGTTTTTACTTTTATTTTTTCTTTAAAGGGTTGATCATGACAATCATTTTCTTTCCTTGTAATTCTGGCATTTTTTCAATAACACCATAATCTTCTAATTCTTGCGCAAATTTAAGCAAAAGTATTTCTCCTCTGTCTTTATATATAATAGATCTTCCTTTAAAAAAAACAAATGCTTTAAGTTTTGCTCCTTCAGATAGGAATTTAATAGCATGTTTTAGTTTAAATTGAAAATCATGTTCATCAGTATTTGGACCGAATCTAATTTCTTTAATAACAACTTTAATCTGCTTTGATTTAAGTTCTTTTTGCTTTCTTTTTTGTTCGTATAAAAACTTTTTATAATCAATAATTTTACAAACAGGAGGTTTTGCATTTGGAGATATCTCAACTAAATCTAACTCCATTTCTTCAGCCATTTTAACTGCTTTATGGGTTGGGTAAACTCCTTGTTCTATTCCTTCACCAACTACTCTTACTTCAGGTACTCTGATTCTTTCGTTGATTCTATGCGGGTCCTCTTTAATAACCCTTCCTCTATTTGGTCTTCTAGGTCTGATGTTTTTATTTTTTAATTATACTTATATTTTTATTCAAATTGGTCAACATTTTCATCAATTTGCTTTTGAATGAGTTTTGAGAACTCTTCTACAGTAAATTGTCCAATATCACCTTTCGCTTGTTGTCTAACAGAAACTTTATTTTCTTTTGCCTCTTTCTCTCCTACAATTAGCATATAAGGAGTCTTTTGAAGCTCGGCATCACGGATTTTTCTGCCAATTTTTTCGTTCCTTTCATCAACAAGTCCGCGAATATCGTAATTTTTTAGAAGTTTTGAAACTTCTTTTGCATATTCATTGTAGTGTTCGCTTATAGGAAGTATTGTAAATTGTTCTGGACTAAGCCAAAGTGGAAACTTTCCTCCAGTATGTTCAATCAATAATGCAATAAACCTTTCGAGAGATCCAAATGGAGCACGATGAATCATTATGGGTCTATGTTTTTCATTGTCAGATCCTGTATATTCAAGTTCAAAACGTTCAGGTAAATTATAATCTACTTGAATTGTTCCCAATTGCCAAGACCTGTTTAAAGCGTCTTTAACCATAAAATCTAATTTAGGGCCATAAAATGCAGCTTCTCCATATTCTATTACTGTTTTAAGGTTTTTTTCATTAGCAACTTTTATAATAGCATCCTCGGCTTTGTTCCAATTTTCTTCCTTGCCAATATACTTTTCTGGTTTTTCTGGGTCACGTAATGAAACCTGTACAACAAAGTCTTTAAAGTCTAATGCCTTAAAAACGTACAATACCAAGTCTATTACTTTTTTAAACTCGTCTTCTAATTGGTCAGGTCTGCAAAAAATATGGGCATCATCTTGAGTAAACCCTCTTACTCTAGTTAATCCATGAAGTTCTCCGCTTTGTTCATACCTATAAACTGTCCCAAATTCTGCATACCTTACTGGTAAATCTTTATACGATTTTGGTGATGCTTTAAATACTTCGCAATGGTGAGGGCAATTCATTGGTTTCATTAGAAATTCTTCGCCCTCATGTGGTGTTTTTATAGGTTGAAACGAGTCTTCACCGTATTTGTCATAATGACCAGAACATACGTATAAATCTTTATGTCCAATATGAGGAGTAGAAACTGGAAGATATCCAGCATTGATTTGAGCTTTCTTAAGAAAATCCATCAATCGTTCTCTAAGTTCTGCTCCTTTTGGGAGCCATAAAGGAAGCCCCAATCCAACTCTTTCTGAAAAAGTGAAAAGTTCTAATTCTTTACCAAGTTTTCTATGGTCTCTTTTTTTTGCTTCTTCTATTTGTTCTAAGTGAATGTTTAATTCTTTTTGCTTTTGAAAGGTAACACCGTAAATTCTAGTAAGTTGTTTGTTTTTTTCATCGCCTCTCCAATAAGCACCAGCTATATTTAAAAGTTTTACAGCTTTAATGAAACCTGTATGTGGAATATGAGGGCCTCGACATAAATCAGTGAAATTACCTTGGGTGTAAAAAGTAATTTCTCCATCTTTAAGATCATTGATTAGCTCTAGTTTATATGGGTCATTTTTTTTAGTAAAATAATCAAGAGCTTCTTGCTTTGAAACCTTTTTTCTTATGAAATTTTGTTTTTCTCTTGCAAGTTCTAATATTTTTTGTTCAACTTTTATTAGATCTTTTTCAGATATTTCATAATCTCCAAAATCAACATCATAATAAAACCCATTTTCTATTGGGGGGCCAATTGCTAGTTTAATTCCAGGGTAAAAGAATTCAAGTGCTTCAGCCATTAGGTGAGCGCTACTATGCCAAAAGGTTGATTTTCCATTATTATCTTTAAAAGTGAGTAATTTAAAATCAACATCTTCATTAATTTCTCTGTTAATATCCCATATTTCTCCATTTATTTCAGCTGCTAAAACTTGTCTAGCTAAGCCTTCACTTATGGATTGAGCAATCTCAAAAGAGGTGATCCCTTTTTTTACTTTTCTTACAGATCCGTCAGGTAATTTTACTTCAATCATCAAAGATTTTTTTTACAGATGGCAAATATAATGATTTAACAGAGATGAGAATGATGTTATTGAAATATTCATTTACTTTGTTAGAGAATGAACCAAGAAATATTAGAGAGATATCATCAAACTAACCATTTTGGAGATAAATTAGGCATTAAATTATCAATAAATGAACCTGGAAATGTAACTTATCAAGTTGAAGTCAAAAAAGAACATCTAGCAACATTAAATTCTGTTCATGGAGGTTTTTTAGCCGCAATAATGGATCAAGTTGTTGGTACTTCAGCTTTAACAATTGCCACTATTGAAGGTAATGTGGTGTCAACTGTGGAGTTGAAAATGAATTTTTTATCAGGTGCATTTTTAGGGGATAAACTTGTTGCTAAAGGTATAGTTTTAAAAAAAGGCAAAAGGCTATTGGTGGTTGAAGGTAAAATTTACAATCAAAATGACAAACTTTTAGTAACTGGAATGGCTACTTTAAATGCTTATCCCTTTTCTAAAAGTGATATGAATTTTAAATAAATAATAAAATGAGAAAAAATATATTTTGGCTATTACCAATTATACTATTTGTTAGTGCTATAACACCTAAAAAGAAAAAAGAAAAAGAAAAAACCCCTTTAGAAAAATTAAGTATTAATGGTCTTAAATTTAGATGCGTTGGACCTGCTTTAACTGCTGGTAGAATATCAGATATTGCTGTAAATCCCAATAATAATTCTGAGTATTATTTAGCTGTTGCGTCAGGTGGTGTTTGGAAAACTTCCAATTCAGGTAATACCTATCATCCTATTTTTGATTCTCAAGGTTCTTATAGTATAGGTTGTATTACCATAGACCCCTCAAATGAACATGTTATTTGGGTAGGTTCTGGAGAGAATAATAACCAAAGAAGCGTTGCTTATGGAGATGGGGTTTATAAAAGTAATGATGGTGGAAAATCTTGGAAGAATAAAGGATTGAAAAGTTCAGAACATATTGGAATGATTAAAGTTCATCCTGAAAATTCAAATTGTGTTTTTGTAGCAGCTTATGGGCCACTATGGTCAGATGGTGGAGAAAGAGGATTGTATAAAACAGTTGATGGAGGAGAAAGTTGGAAATTAATTTTAGAAGTAGATGAAAATACTGGTGTTAATGAAGTTCATATTGATCCTAATCACCCTAATATAATGTACGCTACAGCCCATCAAAGAAGAAGACATGTTTATACATACGTTGGTGGAGGTCCCGGTTCAAAAATATATAAATCAATTGATGGGGGAGATAATTGGTTCGAGCTTAAAAACGGTCTTCCTAGTTCAATAAAGGGAAGAGTAGGTATGGCAGTATCTCCAGTTAATAGTGATATTTTGTATGCTATAATTGAAGCTGAAAAAGATAATCAAGGAGTGTATAAATCAATTGATAGAGGTGCTAGTTGGTCAAAAGTGAATAAATATGTGACCAGTGGTAATTATTATCAAGAAATTATTTGTGATCCAAATGATGAAAATGTTCTTTACTTTATGGATACTTGGTTGCATTATAGTAAAGATGGAGGAAGAACTATTGAAAAAACTGGAGAAAAAAGTAAGCATGTTGATAATCATTGCATGTGGATAGATCCAAATGACACTGATCACTGGATAGTCGGTTGTGACGGTGGTGTATATGAAACTTGGGATCATGCATCAAACTGGGATTTTAAATCAAATTTACCAATTACACAATTTTATAAAGTAGCAGTTGATAACGATTTCCCTTTTTATAATATTTATGGAGGAACTCAAGATAATAATAGTTTAGGTGGACCTTCAAGAACAATCAATAATCACGGAATCAGAAATGCAGATTGGTACATTACCAATGGAGGAGATGGTTTTGAGAGTGCTATAGATCCAAATAATCCAAATATAGTATATGCTCAATCTCAGTATGGTTGGCTAGTAAGATATGATAGGTTGTCTGGAGAAAAAATGGGAATAAAGCCTATGGCGGCAAAAGGTGAAAAGCCACTTAGATGGAATTGGGATGCTCCTCTCATTATTAGCCCTCATAACAATGAAAGACTATATTTTGCTGCAAATAAGTTATTTATGAGTAACAATAAAGGTGATTCTTGGGAATGTATAAGTCCGGATATGTCAAGGCAAATTGATAGAAACCAATTGAAGGTAATGGGTAGAATTCAGAGTTCTGATGCAATTATGAAAAATAAATCTACAACAATGTATGGAAATGTTGTAGCATTAGATGAGTCTCCAATAAAAGAGGGTCTTTTGTATGTTGGATCTGACGATGGTTTAATTCATGTTAGTCATAATAATGGTGAATCTTGGAATACAATAAAAAGCATTAAGGGTATACCTGATACTACTTATGTGAACGCATTGCTGGCTTCACAGCATGTTGAAGGTAAGGTTTTTGCTGTATTTAACAATCATAAAAGAGGTGATTTTAAACCTTATGTTTACGTAAGTACAGATAATGGAAAAACTTGGAAATCAATAACTTCAAATCTTCCAATTAAAGGAACAGTTTATGATATCGCAGAAGATCATATTGATCCAAATTTATTATTTGTTGGAACTGAATTTGGTGTATTTTTCACTATTGATGGTGGCAAAGAATGGAAGCAGATTAAAGCTGGTTTACCAACAATTGCAGTCAAAGATTTAGAAATTCAAAAAAGAGAAAATGATTTGGTTTTGGCCACTTTTGGAAGAAGTTTTTATGTTCTTGATGATTACTCTTCTCTTAGAACTTTGAATAACAAAATTCTAGAAAAGGCTCATATTTTCCCTGTTAAAAAAGCATTAATGTATATTGATGCCAGACCTTTAGGTTTAAGAGGGAAAGGGTCACAAGGTGAAAGTCATTATACGGCAGATAATCCTCCAATTGGGGCCGTGTTTACATATTTTTTCAATGATACATTAATGTCTGAAAAGGAAATTAGACAAAAGAAAGAAAATAAGTTAATTAAAGAAGGTAAAGATGTTAAATACCCTTCAATTAATGAATTAAAAAAAGAAGATAGAGAAATAGACCCTTATTTACTATTTACAATTTACGATGAAAAGGGCAATGAGTTAAGGAAATTAATAGAGAAACCTAAGCTAGGTATAAATAGAATTGTATGGAATTTTAGGTTAACTCCTCAAAGTTCTATACAACTAAATGTATCTAAGCCAGGAAGATATGGAGAAGCAACAAAAGGACCTTTAGCATTACCAGGAAATTACAGTGTTTCTATGCATAAGGTTGTTGATAGAACCCCTACTTTATTGGTTGATAAAACTCCTTTTTCTTGTGTTTGGTTGGATAAGTTATCTACACCAACTGAAAATAAAGAAGATTTATTGGCATTTCAAGTGAAGGTTGATAAACTAAGAAAAGCAGTAGATGCTTCTGGAAAAGTTTTGAATGATTTGAATAAAAGATTGAATTTTATTGAATCAGCTATTAAATCATATCCTAATTTAGATTTAAATAAACTCAAAGACATTCATTCTTTGAATAGCTTAAGCCATTCTTTAAGCATTCAATTATATGGTGATCCCTCATTGTCTAAAAGAGACATTGAGCAAAAAGAAAGTATTTCAAGTAGGGTAGGAATTATTATTTGGAACATGTGGAGAAGTCGTTCAAACCCTACAGAAACCAATAAAATACTTTATAATTCAGCTGGTGAAGATTTCACTTTATTGGTTCCTGAAATAAATAAGTTTGATAAAGGAGTTAAAGATTTAGAAAATTATCTTGAAGATAATCAGGTTCCTTATACACCTGGTAGAAGTTTGATAATTGATTGGAAAATGGACTAAATATGATATTTAGTTAATTACACCTGATCCAATTAATTCATCTTGATCATACCATGCTATAAATTGTCCTGGTGTAATTCCTCTTTGATCGTTGTCGAACAATACTTCCATACCTTCCTCTTTGATCGTGAAAGTTGCCTTTGTTAATTCTTGTCGGTATCTAATTCTACAGTGAAATTTTTTTGTTTCTCCAACATCTAACTTAAGATCTTCTCTAAGCCAGTGTATGTCGTTTTGTTTTATAGTTAGTCCTTTTCGGTATAATCCTTTATGCTTTTCGCCTTGACCAACATAAATAATGTTTTTAGAAGTGTCAGTACCTATTACAAATAAAGGCTTTGGAGTGCCCCCAATTTGAAGTCCTTTTCTTTGTCCTACAGTATAATAATGAGCACCATTGTGTTTGCCAATTACTTTTCCTTGAGATTTATCTAAATTATAAGTGTTAAAAAAGTCTTTTTCCTTTTGGTAAGTAAACATTTTATTGTCAGACTCTATTTCAATAACATCTCCATTTTTTGGTTTAAGTTGTTGTTGTAAAAAAACAGGAAGTTTTACTTTACCTATAAAGCACAACCCTTGAGAATCTTTTTTTTCAGCTGTATTTAACCCAATTTTACGTGCTATATCTCTAACTTCTTTTTTTTGAAGTTCTCCAATTGGGAATAATGCTTTACTTAATTGTTCTTGATTTACCTGACATAAAAAATAACTTTGATCTTTATTGTTGTCTTTTCCAGATAAAAGTTTGTGAATGTTTTTTCCTTTTTTAGAAATTGTTTGTTTTATACAATAATGTCCAGTAGCTACATAGTCAGCACCTAACTCTAATGCTTTTTTAAGGAAAATATCAAATTTTATTTCCCTATTGCACAATATATCTGGATTTGGGGTTCTTCCAACTTTATATTCGTTAAACATATAGTTTACAATTCTTTCTTTGTATTCATTACTGAAATCTATTACTTGGAAGGGGATACCTAGTTTTTCAGCAACTTGTAAAGCATCGTTACTATCTTCAATCCATGGGCATTCATCACTAATTGTAACCGAATCATCGTTCCAGTTTCTCATAAATAAACCTATAACGTTATATCCTTGCTCAATTAGTAAATGAGCTGCTACGCTAGAATCTACACCGCCCGAAAGACCAACTACTACAGTTTTCATAGTGCAAAAATAATTTTATAAATGATTTCTTACTTATACATGATTATAATTGTTTAATTTTTACTCTTATATTTAAGAGAAATTAAATTATTTTGAAGTCAAATTATCCTTATTTATTAGAGCCACTTGATTTAGGTTTTACCACCTTAAGAAATAGAACTCTTATGGGTTCAATGCATACAGGTTTAGAAGAAGAGAAAAATGGATATAAGCGAATGGCTGCTTATTTTGGTGAAAGGGCAAAGGGAGGTGTCGGGTTAATTGTTACAGGAGGAATATCTCCAAATATTGCTGGTTGGGTTGGTCCTTTTTCAAGCAAATTAACCTCAAAAAGAATTGCTAGAAAGCATAGATTGATTACACAAGAAGTTCATAAACATGATGGTAAAATTTGTATGCAAATTTTACATAGTGGAAGATATGGTTATCACCCTTTTTCTGTGTCTGCAAGTAATATTAAATCCCCTATATCTCCATTTAAACCTAAAGCATTATCAAGAAGAGGTATTAGAAAAACAATTAATGATTTTGCTAATTGTGCTAAGCTTGCTCAATATGCTGGTTATGATGGAGTAGAAATAATGGGTTCAGAAGGTTATTTGATTAATCAGTTTATAGTAAAACGTACAAATAGGCGTAATGATGAATGGGGAGGGGAATATGAAAATAGAATAAAATTTCCTTTAGAAATAGTAAAAAAAGTTAGGCAATCTGTAGGTGAAAATTTTATAATAATTTTTAGACTATCTATGCTTGATTTAGTTGAGAATGGTAGCTCTTGGGATGAGGTGGTTCTTTTAGCTAAAGAATTAGAAAAATCTGGAGTTACAATTATTAATACTGGAATTGGTTGGCATGAAGCTAGGATACCTACAATAGCTACAAGAGTTCCTAGAGGAGGATTTAGTTGGGTTACTAAAAAAATGATGGGTGAAGTTTCTATTCCTTTAATAACTACTAATAGAATAAATACGCCTGAAATTGCTGAAAAGATTTTAGCGAACGGTCATGCTGATATGGTTTCTTTAGCTAGGCCTTTTTTAGCTGATCCAGATTTTGTAAAAAAAGCAATTGAAGGTAGATCTAATGAAATAAATACTTGCATTGCATGTAATCAAGCTTGTTTAGATCATGTTTTTAAAAGGAAAGTTGCTTCTTGTTTGGTTAATCCAATTGCATGTCATGAAACAGAAATTTTATTATCACCTCCAAAATTGGTTAAAAAAATAGCTGTTGTTGGTGCAGGTCCAGCTGGTCTTGCGTTTTCAACATCTGCAGCAAAAAGAGGTCATAACGTTACTTTATTTGAAAAGTCTAGTGAAATTGGAGGTCAGTTTAATTTAGCTAAACAAATACCTGGAAAAGAAGAGTTTTATGAAACTTTAAGGTTTTATAAAAATATGATTGAAAAATATGGAGTTGATTTAAAACTTAATGTCATGTTTAATTTATCTAATGCTCAAGGTTTTGATGAAGTTATAGTGGCTACTGGAATAATTCCAAGAAAATTAACTATTGAAGGAATTGATCATGAAAAAGTTGTCAGTTATTTAGATGTTTTACAAAAGAAGGTTATTGTTGGAGAAAAAGTAGCAATTATTGGTGCTGGAGGAATAGGTTTTGATGTTGCAGAATATCTTACTCATCAAGGAGAATCAACAGCTTTAAGTTCAAGTGCATTTATGAGAGAATGGGGAGTAGATGAAGATCTTGTAGCTAGGGGAGGAATAGAAGGAGTTAAGCCAGAAGTTTTGAAAAGCCCAAGGAAAGTATTTTTATTACAAAGAAAAAAGTCAAAGGTAGGGGCTGGATTAGGTAAAACTACTGGTTGGGCACATCGTTTTAGTCTAAGAAGTAAAAATGTGAAAATGATTAATGGGGTAGATTATAAAAAAATAGATGATATTGGATTACACTACATTAAAAATGATAAAGAAACTATTCTTGACGTTGATAATGTTATTATATGTGCAGGTCAATTGTCAAACAATACATTATATGAAAAGCTAAAGTCTAAAGAAATAAAAATTCATTTAATTGGTGGTGCTTTCAAAGCCGCAGAGATAGATGCTAAAGAAGCTATTAATCAAGCAGTTAGATTAGCTTCAGTTATTTAAATATTCCGTATTTGATAATGCTATAAAGGGCTCTAAATCCATCTTTCCATCTTATTTTTTTTCCTTCATCTTTTGTTCTAGGATTGTATGAAATGGCCACCTCTTTCCACCTTAATTTTTTATTTTTTGCTAATTTGGCCGTTACTTCAGGATCAAATGCAAATCTATTTTCTATTAGTAATAATGATTTAAAAACTGAAGTTGGAATTAATTTGTAACAAGTTTGCATATCTGTTAATTTAACACCAAATATTAAATTCCCAAATCCAGTTAAAAATACATTAGCAATTCTGTTTAGAATAGATTCTTTCTTTTGCTTTTTATTGTTTATAAATCTAGAACCGTATACAACATCTGCTTTATTATCTAATACTGGCTGTAATAAATTATTAATTTCATTGGGGTTTAATTCAAGATCAGCATCTTGAATTACAGTGTAATCTCCATTAGCTTTTTGTAATGCTGATTTTATCGATCCACCTTTGCCAATATTATTTTTATGATCTATAAAAACAATACCTTCTTTATTTTTCGTTTCAGAGATAAATTTTTTAATCTCATCTTTGCTATTATCTTTTGAAAAATCATTAACAATAATAATTTGTTTTTTAATTCCTTTATCAAGGGTTATAGCATCAACTCTATGAAGCAATTCATTAATGGTTGCTGCTTCATTATATACAGGTATAATAATGGTTAGTTTTTTCAAAAAGATTAAATTTCCTACAAGATTAATACTTAATATTTAGTTTTTTATAAATAAAATGCATTAACCATGCTGGTCCTATTAATAAGAATTGAAGGTCTCTTAAAAAGGATGGTTTTTTCCCTTCTATATTGTGTCCTATAAATTGAAAAATCCATGCCACAATAAAAACAATAACAGAAATCCATAAAATAGAAAGTTGTAATAAAATAATTTTATTACATATGAATAAACATAATATTGAGAAAAGACTCATCCCTATAGTAAGTTGAAAAGACATTGTTAGGTAATAAATCATTACAAGAACAATAGATATTGATGCCCAATTTAAATAGTTTTTGTCTATTGAAAAATTTGAAAGTAAATCAAAAGGAATTGCTCTAACCAATCCGACTATGCTAAAATAAATTAATGGAACACATATCCAATGAATCAATTTATTTGTCTTGTTCTGATGGCTTTCTCCATACTCGTCAAGTAAAGCATCAATTTTTTTCATAATCCTAAATATACGAAATTATTCAAAAAGGCAGTTTAGCTAAATCCACATTTCCTCCAGTAATAATGATTCCAACTTTTTGCTTTTTAAATTTAGATTTATTTTTCAATAATATAGCTAAGGGGACAGCGCATGAGGGTTCGATTATAATTTTCATTCTTTCCCAAATTAATCTCATTGCATAAATAATTTCATCTTCTTTACAAGTAAAAATATCTGTCACATGTTTTTGTATTATTTCAAAACCTTTATCTCCTAAACTTGTTCTTAATCCATCAGCAATTGTGTTAGGATTTATCATTGGAATAATTTCACCTTTTTTAAAAGATCTAAATGCATCGTCAGCTCCTTCTGGTTCAGCTCCATAAACTTTTGCTTTAGAAAAATAAGTTGCAGCAAGTGCAGTCCCACTTATTAATCCACCACCACCAACAGGGGCTATTATTGAATCTAAATTTTTAGTTTGTTCAAGTAGTTCTATTGTTGCAGTACTGTTTCCAGCAATGACATCATAGCAATTGTAAGGATGAAGAAAAGAGGCTCCAGTCTTATTAACAAATTCATTTGCTGTTGTTTCTCTAGCTTCTAAAGTTGGTTCACATTCTATTACGCTAGCACCATATCCTTTTACGGCTTCTTTTTTAACATTAGGAGCATTGTTGGGCATTATAATAGTTGCTTTTGTTTGACTTAATTTTGCACTTAATGCAACTGCTTGTCCAAAATTTCCAGATGAATGTGTAGTTACACCTAAGTGTCTTTCAGTTTCAGATAGTTGTAATAAAGCATTGCTAGCCCCTCTCATTTTAAAAGCTCCCATTTTTTGAAAATTCTCACATTTAAAATATATCCTACACCCAGCTATTTTATTAATGCTTTCAGATTTTAAAACAGGTGTTTTATGAATAAAATGTTTAATTCTTTCATGAGCTTTTATTAGCTCTTTATCAGATGGAATCATTTTTAATTTTTTAGTTCGTATTTACCAGATTTTAAATTTCGTGTAAACTCTTTGTGTTTGGCAATAATTCCATTAATACAAATGTAGATTCCATTAGGAAGTGTTTGAAGACCAGAAACTGCCATGCCTATATTAAAATCAGCATCAGAATCTTTAAATTTTGATGGTAAAAAAGATCCTGTAATGACGATAGTTTTATCTTTTACTTTATTAAGGTGTTTTGCAGTTTCAAGTAGAGTATCTGTTCCATGAGTAATTAAAATCTTAGAATAGTTAGTTTCTAAACAATAGTTAAATATTTTCTCTCTATCTTTTTTAGAAATTTCTTGACTGTCTTTTTTACATATTTCTTCAACTTCAAATGAATAATTAGTTGGAATTTTATTTAAAATTGAATTTATTGCTGGAGCTGCAATTTCAAAAGCCCATCCATTTTTGTTTTTTGGATAATCTTTATCAATTGTTCCACCTGTTTGAATACAAAGAAATTTCACGCTTAAAAGTTACTTAAAAAACAAAATAAATCAATTAATTTGTACTTACATTAATTGGTAGTTTTTTTTAATTATTTAAAAGCAACCTCCTTTTAGGTCAAATCGTTCTATAAGTGTATCTGGTACAATTGAAGAAAATTAGTTTCATATTAATATTATTATTGACTTTTTGTCAATTTTTTCATTCACAATGTAATGTTACCATTACCCCTTCTTTAAATCCCGTAACATGTTCTGGAACAAATGTTTCTCTTGTTGCAGTAGGTTCTGGAACAACAATTGCTGTTTTAGATAATGATTTTGATAGCGGATCTGCTGGAGCTGGATGGAATTTAAGTCCTGCAGGTCAATTCAATAATCCTTGTGACCCTTCAATTGATGGAGGTCTTTATATGTGGATGGGTCCAACTACTACTGCTCCAAGAAGTTTAGAAACAGCACCATTGGATGTTTCATGCGGAGGCGAAGTATGTTTTTGGTTAGATTTTGCTGAACAATGTTTTGGCTGTAGTTCACCATGTGAGGGGCCTGATTTATCTAATGAAGGGGTTTATTTTGAATACTCCATTGATGGTGGAAATACTTGGACAACAATTAATTATTTTGAGCCAAATACTAATGGAAGTTTTAATTCATCGTCACCTGGAAGTGGAGACTATACAACTTGGGCTCAATATTGTTATATAATTCCACCTGCTGCTCAAACTACTACTACAATTTTTCAATGGTGGCAAGATGGAGCAACTTCTGCAAATTATGACCACTGGGGGATTGATAATGTTGAAATAAATGCTAGTAGTTGCTCTTCATTTTGGTATGATTGGTCTCATGTTTCTGGAACAACAGGTCCTATTGGTGATTCTAGTACATTAACAGTTTTTGTTGATACTGATACAACATTTGTAGTATCTTATACAGATGGTGTATCTTTTAATTGTACAGATACTGTTGATATTACTTTTTCTGGTATTACATTAAGTTCAACAACAGTTGATAATACTTGTCATAATACAAATGGTTCTTGTGATGGTTCAGCTACAGTTTTACAGACAGGTGGTCAAGGTACAATTACTTATCAATGGTACAATACTGTTTCTGGTTTAATTACTGGTGCTAATACTTCAACACTTTCTAGTGCTTGTGCAGGTGATTATTATGTTGATGTTTCTGATCAGTTTTGTACAGCTACAGAGTATGTTACAATTAATGAACCATCTGCCATGAGTTTTACTTCATCAACCATTGATGAATCTTGTACTTTAAGTAATGGATCTATTGATTTAACTCCTAATGGAGGGAATGGAATTATAAATTACAATATAAATGGTGGTGCTTCTCAAACAAGTACAAGCTTTAATAATTTACAAGCTGGTGCTTTTTTAATAGAAATGCAAGATGCTAATTTGTGTACATTTTCTTCAAATATATCTTTAATAAATCAACCTCCTCCAACATTTGATTCAGCTCATTTTAATGATCCTACTTGTGTTGGAACAAATGATGGGTCAATTGAAATATTTGCTAACGGAAATGGTTCATCAGTATTATATAGTATTGATGGAGGAAATTCTTATCAAAACACCAATTTATTTTCTTGGTTACCTTCTGGAACTTATAGTGTTTATCTTTCAAATGTTAACAATTGTGTTGTTTTTGGGGTTATTGATTCTTTATCTTCTCCATTTCCTATTAATATCATAAGTTCTACAGTTGATGCTCTTTGTTCAGATTCATGTGATGGAAGCATAGATTTAACTTTAAGTAATGGTGGGTTAGGAACTTTAACTTATAGTATAGATGGAGGAGTTACATTTAGCAATAATGCAATTTTCAATAATTTGTGTGCTGATATTTATTCTTTACAAATAAACGATGCAAACAATTGTTCTGCAGTTTTATTAGATACAATAAATGAACCTCCTGCTTTATCTACAATTATTCAATTTACAGACCCCTCTTGTTATGGATTTAGTGACGCATCAGTTACACTTACTCCAACAGGTGGAACAGCTGTTAGTAATTACAATATCTCATGGATGGGTGGACCTTCATCTGGGTTGACTTTTTTTAATAATTTAACTTCAGGTACTTATAATTTTTCTCTTTCCGATGATAATGGATGTTACTTGGATTCTTCTGTTATTTTAACTGATCCAATTCCAATAACCATTGATACAATATTGATTGCTCCTGAAAATTGTGCAGGTGATTGTTTAGGCTCAGTTGAAATTAATACACCTTTTGCAATAGGATATTCTGTTCAGGGTCCTCAATCTTATTTCGGTCTTGTTCCATTTTTTGATTCTTTATGTTCGGGCACATATACAATTATTGTAGAAAATTCATTTGGTTGCCAAGATTCTACTTCAATAGATATTACTTCACCTCCAGCATTAATTGTAGACACACTTTCTGATACCATTGTTTGTATTGGTGGAACAGCTTCATTGTTTTCTCAGATTACTGGAGGAACTGGAAACATTTCTTATAATTGGTCAAATGGATATATTGGAGATACTTTAATAGTTTCCCCATCTTCAGATAGTTTATTTTATTTATTTGGCCAGGATGATAATGGATGCATAAGCGATACTTTATTTTCTAATGTTCAACTTTACGATTCTTTATTTTTAATTTTAAATACAGATACTACAATTTGTTTTAATGATACTCTTATGATACAAGCTGTTGTTTCAGGAGGAATTGGAACTGATTATACATACAATTGGAACAATTCATTAAGCGATACTTCCACACATTTTATAGTTCCAACCCTATCAAATACATATACATTAAATGTTTCTGATGGTTGTGAAACTCCAGCCATTACTGATTCTTTTAATGTGTTATTAAACCCTGTTCCAGAACCAATTTTTAATGCAGATCAACTAAGTGGTTGTATCCCCTTAGAAGTTCAATTTAATGAACAATTTTCATCTCCAAATGGTTCTTGTTATTGGGAGTTTGGTGATGGAGGAACAAATTCCGTTAATGATACTGTTAATCATATTTTTAATGTTCCTGGATGTTGGGATATTTATTTGGAGTATACAGATTCTTTAGGTTGTAAAAGAGATACGACATATAATGACTACATATGTTCTTATGGATATCCTGTTCCTAATTTCTTTTACAATCCTACAGACCCCACTTTAACAAATAATTTTGTGAGCTTTTACAATTCATCATCTATTGACGCAGTAAACTTTTTATGGGAAATCGGAGTCAATGGTTCATTAGGAGTATTTAACCAAGAAAATATTGATTATAGTTTTTCTTCTGATATTCCTGATCAATATTTAATATGTTTAACTGTCTCAAATATTGAAGGTTGTGAATCGGATACCTGTTTAACAGTTAATGTTAAGGATAATTTTATTTTTTATGCACCAAATGCATTTAGTCCTGATGGAGATAATATTAATGATTCATTTGGACCTATTGTGTATGGTGTTGCGGAGTATAGTTATAGAATGTATATTTTTAATAGATGGGGTGAATTAATTTATGAGTCATACAATGAAAATATAAAATGGGATGGCACTAATTATAATGACAATAAAATATCCCCCCCTGGAGTATATGTATGGAAAATTGAATTATTTGATGATATTAATAATGAAGTTAAAACATATATTGGAAATGTTAATTTAGTGAAATAGTAATGAAAAAAATATTGTTTTTTATATTCCTTAGTTTAGTTTTTTTTGTGAATGCACAATCACAGGATGAATGGGTACTTGCAAAACAAAAAAAAGGTATATCCATTTATACAAAAGAAATATTTTGTGATGCTAATAAAGGTTTTAATAGGGATTTAGTTTTGTTTAAAATGGTTAATTCTACAAATGCTGAATTACAAATATCATTCAAATTAAATAGATGGATTAATGGAATATGTTTGAATTGTAATTTGAATTATGAAGAATATTACAGAACGTATTCTATTTTACCAAATCAAACTATTGAAGGAAGTTGTTTGAATTTTAGACAAAGCAATTTAAGTCTTTTTGTGAAGTTCAATGATGTTAATTATAATAATACTAATCCTAAAGTATTAACTAAATATACAATTGAAAACCTTACAGTTGTTGATTAATAAGTATATGAAATATTGTTCTTTTTTATTTTTATTTCTAAATACATTATCTTTTTTTAGTCAATCATGTGTAGTTTCAATAACAGCTTTGTCAACAAATATTAATTGTCAAGATGATTCTATTCAGCTTATTGCTTCAGGAAATACCCCTCCACCTGTTGTTGTTTTTTCAGATAATTTTGATGGTGGTATACAATCAGCACCATGGACAGTTTTTACCAATTCAGATTTCAGTAATCCTTGTCAAGCAAGTATAAACGGAACTCCATATTGTTGGACTAGTAATAATTTAGGAACTAACCCTTCAAGAATTTATGAAACTCCAGCATTAGATGTTCAAGTTGGTGGTGAAATATGTTTAGATTTTGTGATGGGAGATGGCATTGGAGGACTTGTTTGTGATCTTCCAGAAACATCTGATGATTCAATTAGTTTGCAATACCTAGATGCTTCGTTAGTTTGGCAAAATATTTTAGTTTTTAATCCAGTAACAGCTAACTATAATACATGGGCGCAATTTTGTGTTCCTATCCCTGTAAATGCTCAAACATCGTCTACTAAGTTTAGGCTTTATCAGCACAATGTAAATACAGCTGTAGGTTATGGTTTAGATACATGGGGGTTTGATAATTTTGAGATTTCAGCAAATGTGCCAGTTTGGTACGATTGGGCACATATTCCTGGAACAGTTGGCCCAATAGGTGACGATAGTGCTATTTATGTAAACAACTCACTTCTTCTTCCCAATTCATTTGCAAATTTCAATGTCACTTATACAAATGGTTTAGGGTTTCATTGTTCTGATAATGTTCAAATTAATTATATAGGAATGTCAACTCCTAATGTAAGTTTTGTTGAAGAATTATGTGCTGGTGATAATGATGGAACAATAACGGTTATTCCTGTAGGTACATCTCCAGATTATACCATAAAAATTGATGAATTATCATCAGGATTTACCAATACAGTTACTACCTCAACTCAACATACTTTCACCAATTTATCTGCAGGTAATTATGCAATTACAATTTTTGATCAATTGGGTTGTACAGTTGATACTGTTTGGCAAGTATTAAATGTTGGTCCAGTTTGCTGCTCATTATCAGCAACTAAAGCATTTGAAAATATGTCATGCAATAATATTTCACCGTGTGATGGTTCTGCTTCGGTAAGTGTTTCGGGTCAACAAGGTTCAAATACTTTATATCAATGGTTTGATGGTACATCAAATGCACCAATTGCTGGTGCTATTAATGATACTATCACTGGCTTGTGTACTGGTAATTACTATGTTGAAATAACAGATTTGGTTCCTACAAATAATTATTGTTTTGAATTAAATGCTGATGCCTCTTTTGATGGAACTACTGATACTGTAATTCTTACTTCAGAATCACCATTAAACCAATCTGGTTCTGCATGGAATTGTTCTTTTGCCAGTTTATTACACCCTATCGTTATAGATGTTGATTTATTTTTTGGAACAAATAATCTTAATGGAGCTGATGGAATAGCTTTTGTTCTTCAACAAACAAGCTCATCTGTATCAGCGTCAGGTTCTGGCTTAGGTTTTGGGGGAATTACACCATCATTTGCCGTTGAATTTGACACTCATATAAATGCAGAAGATGCTCCAGCAATTGACGATCATATGGCCATAGAAAAGAATGGGGATATTAATCATAGTACAGCTAATAATTTGTTGTCACCAGTTTCAATAGGTTCAGGCGGAAATGTTGAGGATGGTCTATGGCATAATGCAGTTTTTTCATGGGATCCAATTTTAAATGAATTTAAAGTTGAATTTGATGGGGTTAATATTGGTACAATTTCATATGACATAACCAATACTATTTTTAATGGAAATTCTATTGTGTACTGGGGATTTACTGCTGGTACAGGTTCATTTACTAATGAACAAATAGTAAAATTAAACAGTGCTGCATATTATACTAATTGTACAATCACAGAAAGTTTCACTATTGGAGAGCCAAGTCCTTTAACTTTAAACAATGTTGTGACCAACGAAACATGTACTGGCTCTAATGGATCAATTGATTTATCTGCTTTTGGAGGTAATAGTGGATATCAATATAGTATTCCAAGTGTAAATGCAGGAAATTTACAATCTTCTAACTTATTTGATAATCTAAGTGCTGGAACTTATTCTGCTAATGTTATTGATGCTGAAAATTGCACTACCACAATAGGATCAATTAACATTATTGATGAGCCAGCTCCAATAATTAATTCTATTACATTAGTTAATCCACTTTGTTTTGGGGATACTTCTGGGTCAATATCTATTAATTCTTCTGGAGGAACATCTCCATTATATTACAGTTTGAATGGTGGGTCATCTCGTTTAAATAATTTTTTTGACACACTTTCTTCTGGAAATTATATTGTTCAAGTTTTAGATGGCAATGGATGTACAGTAGACAGTTTAGATAGTCTTGTTGATCCTCCTGATTTGATTTTAGATTATCAATCTACACCCGGGTCTTGTTATGGAGTTAATAATGCTTTAATTGATTTAACTGGAAGTTATGGAGGAACAGGTAATCTTCAATATAGTATAGATGGTGGAGCTAACTATTTAACTAATGGAGTTTTCACATCTCTTTTTCCTGGCTTATATGATGTTTTTGTGATGGATGACAACGGATGCGAAGCTTTTTCAGCAGGAACAGTTTTGGCGCCAACTCAAGTTGTTTTTAGCCATACAGTAATTAATCCTTCATGTCCTCATTTAAACAATGGAGAAATTAACATTTCAGCTTCTGGTGGAGCTGGTAATTATATTTACATGTGGCAATCCGATACAGTAACGTTGCCATTAGATACATTAGTTGCTACATCTTTATCTACAGGAGATACTTTATTTATAATTGATTCCGATACTTGCTCTTCTGATACTGTTTATATAAATCTTACTAATCCTATATTACCAACTATTGATGATACTGTAATTACGCCTTTGTCATGTTATGGAGACACAGATGCAAGTATTGAAATAATTTCAGCATTAGCAGATTCTTTTGCAATTGATAATTTTCCTTTAACATACAACAGTTCAACCATTACTTTTGATACTGTATTTCAGTTTAACAATCTTCCTGCAGATACATTTAGAATATATGTGAATGACATTAATAATTGTCGTGATTCTGCTGATGTAATTATTTCTATTCCTGATGAAAATTATAATTAACCCAATTAATGATTCTACAGTTTGTATTGGAGGAACTGCTAGTTTTTTAGTCAGTACTGTTGGTGGAACTGGAAATATAGACATGTATTGGAATGACACAATAAGATCTAATCCGTTTTTAGTGTCACCAACTAATGATTTATTTTTTGATGTATATGGACTCGATGCAAATGGTTGCTCAACAGATACTTTAGATGTAGAACTTAATTTATATGAAACTCTAAACTTATCTGTAGTACCTAATGTTACGATATGCTTAAACGACACAGCTACTATTCAAGTTTTTACAACAGGAGGTTTACAACCTTATTCTTACAATTGGTCAAATGGACTTTCTGATTCATCTTTTCATAATGTGTCTCCTTTGTCAACTACAACTTATACAGTAAATGTAAGCGATGATTGTGAAACCCCTCTTCAAAATGATGCAGTTACCGTTTTTGTAAATCCTTTACCTGTTGTTGATTTTAACTTTGATATTTCTTCAGGTTGTTATCCTTTAACTGTAAATTTTACAGATCAAAGTTATGATCCAAATAATATGGGGGTTTCGTGGGATTTTGATATTGATGATTCTTCTAGCTTTTTATCTTCAGTTGATAGCTCAGTATCCTATACTTATAGTTCTCCAGGAAGTTATGGTGTTTCCTTAAGTATAATTAATTCATTTGGTTGTACCGATATAGCTTTCTACACCAATGTAATTGATGTTCATGATTATCCATTAGTTAATTTTTCATATACTCCTGATGATCCAAGTTTACTTAAATCTTACGTTGAGTTTTATAATACTTCATCAACCAATGCTACACAATTTTCTTGGTCAATTGATGATTTATTTTCTTCAAATCAGGAAAATATTGCTTTTGAATTCCCTACTGATTCATTAGTAAGTTATACCATTTGCCTAAAGGCATCTACTGATAATGGATGTATGGATTCAATTTGTAAAGTTATAACACTAAAGGATAATTTTTTGATTTATGCTCCCACTGCCTTTTCACCAGATGATAATTCAATTAACGATACTTTTTTTCCAATTATTAATGGTTTTGATGATCAATCTTATAAGTTGTATATTTTCAATAGGTGGGGTGAATTAGTATTTGATTCTTATTATATTCAAAACGAGTGGAATGGAAATGATTTAAATGGAAATCAATGCAAAGAAGGTGTTTACATTTGGAAATTAATTATACAAGATGTCATTAACCCATCGGAGAAAATATATTATGGAAATGTTACTTTGTTGAGGTAAGATTAAAAAAAGCAGAGAGAGAGGGATTCGAACCCTCGAAACACTTTCGTGTTTACACGCTTTCCAAGCGTGCGCCTTAAGCCACTCGGCCACCTCTCTAGATTTTTCATGCAAATATAATTCTTAGAAGCATTAATGATTATAATTTGATTCTTTTTTTATTGAGCTATAATTTTAGATTGTTTGTCGATAAATTGTTTATATTTGCCTACAAGCTACCCTAATAGCTCTTATTTATGTTTCCTAATAATGTAATAGTTTATTAAATGTTGCCTGATTTTAGCTTAGAAATTAAAAATTCTATAAATAAGTCGTATAAACTCATTTATGAATGTTCGGCAGCATTTGATCAAAGAAAGCTTAGCTTAACAATAGAACAGCTTAAATGGAAGCTTAAAGCTCAAAATTTACAACGATCAAATTGCAAAAGAGTTTTTGGAGTTATCGTTGAGTCTTTAGAAAATGCCTTTAAGCATAGTGCAGAGCAAAATAAATTGTTAGAAAATAAAGTAAATCTTGCTGTGTTTCTTTTAAAGCACGGAAACAATTTCAAGTTGATTGTTGGTAATTTTATCGATTCAAAGACAGTTGTTGTTTTAAAAGAGAGATTTGATAAGCTGTTGGAATTACCAAAAGTTGACTTGCAAGAGAGTTATTTAAAAATCATGAATCAAGCATGTATTGATTCTAAAGGTGGCGGTGGACTAGGTATTTTAGATATTGCAATTCGAAGTGAGGGCAACATTATTACACGCTCATATCCAGCCAAGCAAAACACCAATTTTTTTGTTTTAGAAGC
>PBNK01000042.1 GCA_002723085.1 Crocinitomicaceae bacterium
AAAAGAAGGAAAAAAAGGCTTAAATGCTGTTAATGTAAAAGTAGTTTAATCTTATTTTTTCAAACATCTTTCTTAAAGCTCATCTTAGGATGGGCTTTTTTTTTGCATTATTGATTAAGCTCATCCAACTCCATCCAACGAAGCATTTTAACATCTAACAAATCAATAACCTCTCCTAACCTATTGCTTTTATCAATCATAGCCTCATAATCAACTGATAGATCCTTAAACAGGTTTTCAATTTCTAATTTTTCTGTTTCTAATTTTGCTATCTCACGTTCCAACCTTCGAAATTCTTTTTTTTGATCATAAGACAACTTAGTTGATATTTTTAATTCTTCTTTTTTTTCAGCAGCTTTCTCATCCTTTTTTTTAGTTTTTTCAATTTGAACAAGTTTGGTTCTATAATCAGAATATGAAGAGTAAATGTCTTCAATAACTCCATTTCCTTTAAAAATAAATAGATGATCAGTTAATTTATCCATAAAGTAACGATCGTGAGAAACTAAAATCAAACAACCTTTAAATTGAAGTAAAAACTCTTCAAGCTTATTTAAAGTTAAAAGGTCTAAATCATTGGTTGGTTCATCTAAAATTAAAAAATTTGGATTCTTAATTAATACTGTCAACAAATACAACCTTCTTTTTTCTCCACCACTTAATTTAGAAACATAGGTGTATTGCATTTGAGGAGTAAACATGAAATGCTCTAACAACTGAGAGGCACTCATTTTTCTACCATCAGCCATTATAATAACTTCAGCAATATCCTTAAGGACATCAATTACTCTTTTATCTTCTTTTAATTGTATTCCTTGCTGTTTGAAATATCCGTATATAATGGTTTCACCAATATTTATTTTACCGCTATCTGGAGTTTCTTTTTGTGTAATGATATTTAAAAAAGTACTTTTTCCAACTCCATTATCTCCAATAATACCAATGCGTTCACCATTTTTAAAGGTATAGTCAAAACCAGAAAGGATTTTCAAATCATCATAAGCTTTGTAAACCTTTTTTAATTCTAAAATTTTCCCACCTACCCTACTCATCTTCACTTCAAGATTTAACTCTTGCTTAACCTTTTTTGAGTTTGCTTTTTCTTTAATTTTATCAAAATTACTTACCCTTGCTTTAGATTTAGTGGTTCGTGCTTGAGGTGTTTTTCTAATCCAATCTAACTCCTTCTTCATTAACCTTCCTGCTTTCGAAATTTCCGTATTAAAAGTAGTTTCTCTCTCATCTCTTTTAATTAAAAAATATCCGTAGTTACCTTTATGATGATACAGTTTTCCATCCTCTAATTCTAAAATATGATTGCAGACCCTATCTAAAAAATACCTATCGTGAGTAATCATCAATAATGTAACGTTCTGAGACTTTAAGAAATTTTCCAACCACTCTATCATTTCAATATCAAGATGATTAGTTGGCTCATCTAGCAATAATAATTCTGGAGCATCTATCAGCAACATAGCCATCCCTAACCTTTTCTTTTGACCTCCAGAAAGTTCGCTAACTTTTTGATCAAGGTTATGGATTTTGAATTTTGAAAGTATTTGATTTAATAGGTTGTCATAATTCCATGCATTTGCTTTATCCATATTCAAAGATGCCTCTTCAAATTTTTGGCTTGTATTATCGTTGTAATCGTTAGACTGATTTTCACGAGCTTCTTCATAATCTCTGATTATAGACATCATTTCAGTATTGGAATTATCTAATAACTCTTTAATAGTATAACTTTCATTAAATTCTGGCTCTTGTTCTAAATAACCAATTCTTATTCCCTTCCTTAAAGTAATTTTACCACTTTCTGAAACATCTTTTCCAGCAATTATCTTTAGCATACTAGTTTTTCCAGTGCCATTATTAGCTATAAGTGCAACTTTATCTCCTTGACTTAATCCAAAAGTTAAGCCTTCAAATAAAACTCTCTCGCCATAGGATTTACTGATGTTTTCAACCGATAAATAATTCACATGCTAAACTTAGCAATTTTAATGCTAGCTATCTAATATATTTAAATAGAGAACTTCATAAGTTCATTATAATAAGGAAGACATTCATCTAACAACAAACGTATATGATTAGGGAAAGCTTCTTTTTTCTCAGAATAAGGGTTAAACCCTGTAGATTTATGCACATTATTATACCAATATTTAGCCCATATGCCGTCTTCTTTTATAGGCCCTTTTTTCCATGACAACATACATGAGTTAAACTTTATTTTTAGTGATTCACATAATTTAAGGAGAATTTTATGAGGATTCATTAGTAGATTTTTAGAATCAAGAACTACTACATGACTTTTATTTTGTTTTAGTCTATTTAACAACGCTAAACTTGATTTATACCCAACATCGTCTATGGATGGATTAGATATAACTTTATCAAATGATGGAAGCATATCTACAGGGTCTCTAACCAAGATAATATTTTTAGTATGATTAGTAAAGCTAATATCATCATCCAAAAGATGATGAGTCATATTTTTAAAAAATGCAACAGGTTTTTCATGCTTACCAACAATTGAATCAACCACTTTTGAATAATCAATAGGAAGAGTTTTTATTATTTCTTCAGCTCCTGGATGATATGTCTTTGCATTGGTCTCATGTAAATAATAGGCATAAAAAGGTTCATCGTAAACAATAGTATCTTGTCTTTGAGCGAAAGAATACATCATTGCTGTTGACACATTTCTAGGACCAGACCACAAACAAATTCTATTGCATGAATCTATATTATTCACTGTTTGCATTTTCAACTTCTTTAGCAATTAATGCTAAATAATATTTACTCAGTTGTTTAGAAACTTCTCCAAAACTTCCATTTCCAATCCTTTTGCCATCAACTTTAACAACAGGTGTAATCCCTCCAAAAGTTCCTGTAACAAAGGCTTCATCTGCTCCATAGACATCAAACAAGGAGAAGTTTTTCTCATAACAGCCTATATTGTTGTTTTTAGCAACATCAATAATGTTTTGTCGAGTTATTCCATTCATACAATACTCCCCAGTTGAAGTCCACAATTCACCTGCTCTAACAATAAAAAAGTTAGTGGCATTACATGTTGAAACAAAACCGTTTACATCCAGCATCAAAGCTTCATCAGCACCAGCTTCTACAGCTTGAATCAAAGCCTGAACTTCATGTAATTTACTGTGACAATTTAATTTTGGGTCTAAATAGTCTGGAGAACCTCTTCTAATGGTGCTTGTAAATAATGTAATTCCTTTATTTTTACTCTCTTCTGAAGCTTTTTTATGTTCAGCTATAATGACAACATTGGGTCCTGATATAGTTAAACGATGATCTTGAGAAGGTGTTTTCTTAATTCCCCTTGTAATCATTACTCTAACATGCACATCAGTATGCATCTCGTTTATTTCTAGAACGGAATTGATTTTAGTAGTCAATTCCTCTTTGTTAAAAGGCAAATCAATTCCGATTGTCTTTGCAGCATTCCATAATCTATCAAAATGCTTGTTTTTAAAAACCAAAACACCATTATGTAGCCTCATGGCCTCCCATACCCCATCGCCTACTAAGTATCCACTATCAAAAACACTAATCTTTGCGTTATCTCTGTTATAAAACACATCATTAACTAAAATTTGAATGTTATCGTTCCTTATATCTTCAATAGAATTATGTGTTCCGTGTACCATGATTTATTTAAATTATAAATATTAATATAACAAAGCCAATATATTTTTACTTTTTAGAGATAACTTACTTAAATTTGTCCCTTAATTTCTCTATCATAAATCATTTACTATTTTCTCTTTCTAAATAATTTCTTTTGAATTTAAATAAAATTAAAATAGCTATTCAGGGTGTTGCTGGTTCTTTTCATGAACAAGCTGCTTGTAATTATTTTAATTCTAATGATTTAAATATTATTTATTGTGACACATTTGATCAAGTTTTTAATCTTGTTTCAAAAAAAAATCACTTGGGAGTTATTGCCATTGAAAATACAGTAGCAGGGAGCATTTTACCAAACTATAGATCTCTGCAGGAAAACAACTTTAATATCCTTGGGGAAACCTACATGCGTATTGAACAGCATCTAATGACATTTCCTGGTAATAAAATAGAAAAAATTAAGGAAATATCGTCACATCCTATGGCCTTAAGACAATGCCAAAAATTCCTCAATAATCACCCTAAAATAAAATCAGTAGAAAAAGAAGATACCGCTAAAAGTGCAGCTATTATTGAAGAAAATAAGCTTACTAATGCTGCTGCTATTGCTAGTGAAATGGCTGCTGAAATTTACAACTTAGAAATTATTGAGAGGGGCATTGAAACAAATAAAAAAAACTTTACAAGATTTTTAATTATTTCTTCAGATAAAAAAGTTATTAAAGCAGATTTTAATAAAGCATCAATATGCTTTACCATTGACCATAGTATAGGAAGTTTAGCAAAGGTTTTGACTTTTCTTTCAGAAAGAAATTTGAATTTAACTAAAATACAATCTAATCCAAGATTAGGTAAAGAATGGGAGTATTTCTTTTATGTAGATCTACTATTCAAGGATATGAATACTTATTTAAACTCTATGACAAAACTAAAAACAATGGTTGGTGAATTGATTCTATTAGGAACATATAAAGATGGAATAAAAAATAAGTTATGAATCTTGCCAATCGTTTAAATACCATTAAAGAATACTACTTCTCTAATAAATTAAGAGAAATAGAAAAACTTAAGAAAAATGGCGTTGATGTCATCAATCTTGGAATTGGCAATCCTGACTTTCCTCCTGCTAGAGAAGTAATTGAAACATTAATCATAGAAAGTAAAAATCCTTTAAATCACGGATATCAAGGATATAAAGGAATTGAAGAACTAAGAAATGCATATGCTCAATGGTATCAAAAGTATTTTGACGTAACATTACTACCAAATGAAGAAATTCTTCCTCTAATGGGTTCTAAAGAAGGAATAATTCATATTTCATTGGCTTTTTTAGAAAAAGGCAGTCAAGTTTTGATTCCAAACCCTGGATACCCTACATATGCATCAGCTGCAAAAATTGCAGAGGCTGAAATTATTTACTACAACTTAACTGAACATGGATCTTGGTTACCAAATTTTGAAGAACTTGAAAAACTAGATTTAAGTAAAGTAAAAGTGATGTGGATAAATTATCCAAATATGCCAACTGGTCATGTTGCATCTTCAAAAGAACTAAAACAAATTGTCGATTTTGGAAAAAGAAATAGTATTCTAATATGTAACGATAATCCATATGCATTTATTCTTAATGAAAACCATCAAAGCATTTTACAATTTAACGATTCAAAAGCAAATATTATTGAACTAAATTCATTAAGTAAATCGCATAATATGGCCGGTTGGCGATTAGGAATGATTGGAGCAAAAAAAGAGTTGATTGAAGCCATTTTAAAAGTAAAAAGCAACATGGATTCTGGTATGTTTTTCCCGATTCAAAAAGCTGCTATTACCGCTTTAAATTTGCCTGATTCATGGTATAAAAACGTCAATAAAAATTATAATAAAAGAAGAAGAATAATTTGGGAAATCTTAGATTTTTTGGATTGTTCTTATTCAAAAAGTTCTGGTGGCATGTTTGTATGGGCTAAACTTCCATCAAAAGAAGAAAGTTCTTTTGCATTTTCTGATAAAATTTTAAATAAATATGGTGTTTTCATTACACCTGGAGATATTTTTGGATCAAATGGAAAAGGCTACATTAGACCTTCTTTATGTAATAATGAACAAACGTTACAAATTGTAAAAGAAAGATTACAAAAAAATAAATGACAAAATGATAGTGACAGTGGTTGGTTTAGGTTTAATTGGAGGGTCTATGGCTCTTGCTCTAAAGTCAAGTGGTTTCGCTTCTATTGTTTTAGGTGTAGACATTAATCAGCAACATCAAAAAACTGCTCTTAAACTTAAACTAGTAGATCATATTGAAAACCTAAAAAATGCTGTTCAAAAAAGCGACTTAATAATTATTTCTATACCTGTTAATCAATCTGGAAAAGTAATTAATGAAATTTTAAATTATTGTGACAAACAAACTGTTATTGATGTTGGATCAACTAAATACGAATTAGCTAAACTTATTGAAAGACACCCTAAAAGAAGCAATTATGTAGCCTCACACCCAATTGCAGGAACAGAATTCTCAGGTCCTGAAGCTGCAGTAAAAAACTTATTTAAAAATAAAGTAACCATAATTTGTGACAAAGAAAAATCTTCAGAAAAAGCATATAACTTAACCCATTCCATGTATGAATCATTAGGTATGAAATCCATCTTTATGTCTTCTAAAGAGCATGACGTTCATAGTGCTTATGTTTCACATATTTCACACATAAGTTCTTTTTCTTTAGCCCTTAGTGTAATGAATAAAGAAAAAGATGAAAAAAACATACTCAATATGGCTGGTAGTGGGTTTGATTCCACTGTTAGACTTGCTAAGTCAAATCACAAAATGTGGACACCTATTTTTATTGAAAACAAAAACAACATTATAGAAGTTCTGAACAATTACATTCAACAACTTCAATCTTTCAAAGAAGCTATAATGAATGAAAATCAGGAAGGTTTATCAGCTCTTATAAAAGAAGCTAACGGCATTAAGAAAATTTTAGATAACAAATAAACCCATGGAAATCAAATTAGAACCATTATCAAGTTGGCCAATTGAACAAAAAAAACCAGTAATAATTGCTGGTCCTTGCAGTGCAGAATCTGAAGATCAAATGCTACAAACAGCAAATGCATTAACAAATATTGGAAATGTAATTTTTAGAGCTGGCGTTTGGAAACCAAGAACAAGACCCAACAGTTTTGAAGGTATAGGTCCGGTTGGTTTAGAATGGATGAACACAGTTAAGCAACAAACAGGCTTAAAAACAACAACAGAAGTAGCCAATGCAAAACATGTTGAAGAGGTTTTAAAAAATGACATTGATATTATTTGGATTGGTGCAAGAACTACTGTAAACCCTTTTGCAATTCAAGAAATAGCCGATGCTCTTGTTGGAGTTGATATTCCTGTAATGGTAAAAAACCCTATGAATCCTGATGTTGATTTATGGCTCGGAGCTATAGAACGTTTTAGTAAAATCGGTATTACCAAGTTAGCTGCAATACATAGAGGTTTTTTCTCATATGGATCCGTTAAATACAGAAATATACCCCAATGGCAAGTTGCTGTAGAACTTAAACGAAGAATCAAAGGTATACCAATGATTTGTGACCCTAGTCACATTGCTGGAAAAAGAGAATTGATTAGAGAAGTTTCCCAAAAAGCAATTGATTTAAATTTTGATGGTTTAATGATAGAAACACACATTAATCCTGAGAAAGCACTAAGTGATAAAGCACAACAAATTAATCCACACGAGTTAAATTCAATTTTAGAGAAATTAGTAGTTAGGCAAAAATCTACCGACAATGAAAAATTCACTTCTTCATTACAAGGACTAAGAACACAAATTGATGACTTAGACTCAGAATTATTAGAAGTATTAAAAAGACGAATGAATGTTGCTGAACTTATTGGTCAAAATAAAAAAGAGAATGGTGTAACCATTTTACAAACTGACAGGTGGTCTAAAATCTTAGAAAATAGAATTAAAATAGGTGGAAAATACAACCTAAGTGAAGAGTTTATGACAAAATTATTAAAAGCTATTCATCAAGAGTCTATTAATAGACAAACTAAAGTTATGAATGATAAATAAAGCCATTAACTTTACCATTACTCTTTTTGAATAAGCCATTTTGTTTATTATTTAGGAGATAAATAACACTAACTATGAACTATAGAAATAATAAACCAAAAAGAAAACCAAATTCAAATTTCAGAAAGGGTAAAGGCAATCAAAAAAGGTCAGGCTTTAAAAAATCAACACTTGACCCCTCTCTTTTCATAAACAAAAGTGTTCTTTCTGATACAAAAGAATATGTTTCTGATAGGATCTATGATGAAATGCCCATTGACAATAAACTAAAAGCTACATTAAAAAACAAGGGGTTTGAAAAACCTACTGAAATTCAAGATAAAACGTTAGAGTCAATTCTTGACAATACAGATGTTTTAGGTATTGCTCAGACTGGAACTGGGAAAACAGGTGCTTTTTTAATTCCAATTATCAATCAATTATTGGGAAACAAAAGAAATCCATTTGCTTTAGTAGTTGTTCCTACAAGAGAGTTGGCACTACAAGTTCAGGACGAATTTAAAAGCATGACTAAAGGACTTGGATTGTTTAGCTTTTGTTTTATTGGAGGCACTAACATTAATAAAGATTTACAGTTACTAAGAAGATCTAGCCACGTTGTTATTGGAACTCCCGGTCGAATTTTAGATTTAGTCAATAGAAAAGCATTGGATTTAAGAAAATTCAACACTCTTATTCTTGATGAATTTGACAGAATGTTGGATATGGGTTTTGTACATGATGTAAAAAAAATCATTTATGGTATGCAAAGAAGAAAACACACACTTCTTTTCTCGGCAACTGTAAATAAGAATCAAAAAGAAATGATTAATAAAATACTTACCAACTACACTACTGTTAAGTTAAGCAGTGGCGAAAGCACAGGTGACAACATTGATCAAGATATCATTACTATAGGTCAGGATGACGATAAATTTAAAATTTTGAAAGAAATGTTGCTTAGAAATGATTTTGAAAAAGTTTTAGTATTTGAAGAAACTAAACACAAAGTCAATAGATTGTGTTCTAAACTAAACAAAGTAGGTATTAAATCAGATCAAATACAGGGAAACAAAAGTCAAAATGCAAGACAAAGAGCGCTAAACGCATTTAAAGATGGAAAAATAAAGGTTTTAGTAGCTACTGACGTAGCAGCAAGAGGAATAGATGTAAATGACATTACACATGTTATAAACTACCAGAGACCCTTAACCTTTGACACGTATATTCACAGAATTGGAAGAACTGGTAGAGCTGGGAAAATTGGAAAAGCGTATACGTTTATTGATTAGATTAATTCTAAACTTTTTTTACTCTAACTGCGTTTAATCCATTCATTCCTTTTTCTAATTCAAAAGTGATTGAATCATTTTCTGAAATTTCGCCATCTAATAAACCACTTACATGAACAAAATATTTTTCATCATCATCAGTGTCTCTAACAAATCCATACCCTTTTGAAGAATCAAAAAACACAACCTTACCTTTTCGGACAGGATCATTTTCTTCTTCAGTACGTTTAGGAACACCTATCTCAATATTCTCAGCTTTAATTTCAACTTTTTTCTTAGTTAAGTCTGGTGGAGTATCAGTGATTTGACCGTTCTCATCCACATAGGCAAACATTTCTTCAAAACCTTCTCCTTTTTTAGAGTTAGCTTTACGCTCTTCTCTTTTCTTTTGTTTTTCTTCACGTTTTTTTAAACGTTTTTTCTCTTTTTCTTTTTTGTTAAATGTTTCCTGCGATCTTCCCATGGTTTAATTTTGATTTTATAATTATACGAGAAAAAATTAAGGAATGGAAATTACTGGAGCATTTGACTAAAAATCTTTCAATAAATAGCTAATTTAATGCCCATTCATCAAAAATATTTAATAAATGAAGTATACAGTGTTATCAAATACAGCCATTAAAATCAGCAAAATATGCCTTGGAACTATGACTTTTGGAAAACAAAATACAGAAAAAGAAGGTCATCAACAAATGGATTTAGCTGTAGACAAAGGCATTAACTTTTTTGACACGGCTGAGCTTTATCCAGTGCCAGCAGAAAAAGAAACATATGGGAGAACTGAAGAAATAATTGGCACTTGGTTTAAAAAAAATAAAAATAGAGAAAAGATAATTTTAGCAAGCAAAATTGCAGGACCAGGAGATTATACAAAGCACATTAGAACTACTGGATTTTCAAAAAGTGCAATTGCTGAAGCTATAGACAAAAGTCTTAAACGCTTACAAACAGACTACATTGATCTTTATCAACTACATTGGCCAGAAAGATACACCAACACATTTGGAATAAGAGGATTCAACCCAAATACTGATAATAAATGGGATGATAACTTTCAAGAAATATTAGAAATACTTCAAGAATTCATTAAAATTGGAAAAATCAGACATATTGGATTATCTAACGAAAACCCATGGGCGATAATGAGATATAATGAATTATCAAAAACAGGTTTACCCAAAATGATTACCATTCAAAATTCATATTCTTTGTTAAATAGAACTTATGAAATAGGAAACTCAGAAATCTCAATACAAGAAAACATAGGTCTACTTGCATACTCTCCACTAGCTTGCGGAGAACTAACTGGAAAATATATAAAAGGATTAGACACAAAAGACAGCAGGTTAAACCTATTTAAAAAGTTTGTTAGATACAGCAATGAAAATTGCAAATTAGCTACAAAAAAGTATGATGAATTGGCTTGTAAACATAATTTATCTTTAACTCAGATGTCTTTAGCTTTTGTTAATTCAAGACCTTTTGTTACAAGTAACATAATTGGAGCTACAAACCTTAAGCAATTGAAAGAAAATATCGAATCTATTAATGTAGAACTTAGCCGTGAAATTTTACATGAGATTCAAAAAATCTATATGCAAATTCCAGACCCAGCTTGTTAAAATTCAATTAAACCAATTGTAACATATCAGCTTTTTGTTGCTGAACTTTAGGATTTGCAATGTATTCATCAAAAGTCATTAATTTATCCAAACATCCATTTGGAGTTAACTCAACAATTCTAGTAGCAACTGTTTGAGTAAAATGATGATCGTGACAAGTAAAAATAACTGTTCCTGGGAAATCCATTAATGCATTGTTAAATGCTTGAATTGATTCTAAATCTAAATGATTAGTAGGCTCATCCAACATTAGCAAATTCCCTCCTTTTAACATCATTCTTGAAATCATACACCTTACCTTTTCACCACCAGAAAGAACATCTGCCATTTTAAATGTTTCTTCACCAGAAAAAAGCATTTTCCCTAAAAACCCTCTTAAATATACTTCATCTTTATTAGCAGAAAACTGCCTTAACCAATCAATAAGGTTCAATTTATCTTTAAAAAATTCCTCATTTTCATTTGGCAAATGTGCAGTAGTAATAGTTTGGCCAAAATTAAATTCTCCTGTATCTGGCTTATCTAGTCCATTTAACACATCATAAAGAGCAGTAGTTGCCAAACTATTTGAAGACAATAATGCTATTTTATCTCCTTTAGTAACATTTAAATCTAGTCCTGAAAACAATACTTCACCATCTAAAGACTTACTCATATTTTTAATGTGTAAAACTTGGTCTCCTGCCTCCCTTTCAGATTGTAGAATAATTGCAGGATACTTTCTGCTTGATGGTTCAATATCATCAAGGTTAATTTTTTCTAGTAATTTTTTTCTACTTGTCGCTTGCTTAGATTTAGATGCATTTGCACTAAATCTTGCTACAAACTCCTGTAATTCCTTCTTCTTTTCTTCTGCCTTTTTATTTGCTGAATTTCTTTGTCTTAGTGCCAATTGACTGCTTTCATACCAAAATGTATAGTTACCTGTATACATTTTGACTTTCTTAAAATCTATATCAACAATATGAGTACAAACCGTATCTAAAAAATGTCTATCGTGGGAAACAACAATAACGGTATTTTTAAAATTTAGTAAAAAATCTTCAAGCCAAGTAACCGTTTGTAAATCCAAATCATTAGTAGGCTCATCCAATATTAAATAATCAGGGTTTCCAAAAATAGCCTGAGCTAATAATACCCTTACTTTTTGCTTCCCATTTAATTCTCTTAAAGCCTTTTCTTGATCTCTTTCTTTAATTCCTAAACCAGAAAGTAATGCAGCTGCATCAGGTTCCGCATTCCATCCATCTAATTCAATAAATCTTTCTTCTAACTCTGAAACTCTTATTCCATCTTCATCAGAAAAATCAGATTTAGCATACAATGCATCCTTCTCTTTCATAATGTCCCAAAGTTCTTTATAACCCATCAATACAGTATCGATTACCCTAAACTCATCGTACTCAAAATGATTTTGTTTTAAAACTGCCATTCTTTCATTTGGCTCAATACTTACTGAACCTTTATTGGGATCTATTTCACCTGATAATATCTTTAGAAAAGTAGATTTACCAGCTCCATTGGCTCCAATCACACCATAGCAATTTTCACCATTAAATTTAATATTTACCTCATCAAATAGGACTCTTTTCCCATATTGTAATGTAATGTCATGAGCAGCTAACATATTTGCTTAATTTAAAAATGCGTGCAAATATAGTAAATCAATGATACGATAAATATATACACTCTTTAATTTAAGATATGAACTTAATAAGCTATTAATGGCTACTTTTGTATAAATAAATTAACTATGAATTCATTCGAGTTTCTTCCAAAATCACTAAAACACGCCATTGATGATTTGGGTTTTAAGGAACCAACGCCAATTCAAAGAAATGCAAACTCAGTCATCCTTGCAGGAAAAGATGTTGTTGGAATTGCACAAACTGGAACAGGTAAAACATTTGCCTACATGTTGCCCATTTTACAACAATTTAAATTTTCAGAACAAAAGCATCCTAAATACTTAATTCTTGTTCCAACTAGAGAATTAGTTCTTCAAGTTGTTGATCAAATCAATGCATTTTCAAAATACATGACTGTTAGAACTATAGGTGTATATGGTGGTACTAATATTAACACTCAAAAACTAAAAGTAGCTGAAGGGTGTGATATTTTAGTAGCAACACCTGGTAGATTATACGACTTAGTGGTAAGTAGAGCGCTTCAATTGAAAGAGGTTAAAAAACTAATTATTGATGAAGTTGATGTCATGATGGACCTTGGTTTTCGATTTCAACTCAATAATATTTTTGATTTATTACCTAATAAAAGGCAAAACATCATGTTTTCTGCAACAATGACTGATGATGTTTCAATTATAATTGATGACTTTTTTACAAAACCTGAAAAAATCTCAATTGCTGTAAGTGGAACTCCTTTAGAAAATATAATTCAGGAATCATATTCTGTAAAAAACTTTTATACAAAATTAAACTTACTTAAACATTTACTTAGGGATAAAGAAACTTATGAAAAGGTATTAGTCTTTGTTTCATCTAAGAAAAATGCTGATTTAATTTTTGAAGAAATATCTGAACAATACCTAAATGAATCCTGTATTATTCACTCTAATAAATCTCAAAATTATAGGATAAGATCTATAACCCAATTTGAAGAAGGTGAAAACAGAATTCTAATAGCTACTGATATAATGGCTAGAGGGCTAGATATTGAAAACATTTCTCACGTTATTAATTTTGATGTCCCAAGTTTTCCAGAAAACTACATGCACCGAATTGGAAGAACAGGAAGGGCTGAAAAAAAAGGGAATTCTATTTTAATGTTTACAGAAAATGAAATAGCATATAAAAATGCTATTGAAGACTTAATGTCAATTAAAATAAAAAAACAAAAACTTCCATCAGGTATTGTCATTTCGAATGAACTTGCACCTGATGAAAAACCAAGAATTACTGGTCATTACAATGCAGGTTCAAAGATTAAAGAACTTAATCAAGCTTTTCATAAAAAAAGCGAGAAAAACTCAAAAACAAATCAAGGTGGCTCTTACAGGCGAAAATTGGCGATAAAATATAAAAAACCTAAAACTAGAGGAGATAAAAATTTCAATAGAAGAAAGAAAAAATGAAAGCAGTTGGAGTAAAAGCTATAAAAGATGAATTAAAAATGCGTTCTAGAGAGGATTTAATGGAATTGTGTTTAAACCTATCAAAATTCAAAAAAGAAAATAAAGAACTTATTACCTATTTACTTTTTGAAGCAAATGACGAAAGTTATTTTATTCAAGGCATTAAAGATGAAATTGATGCTGAATATGAAGAGGTTAACAGAAAAAGCTATTACTATGTAAAAAAAAGCATCCGTAAAATCTTAAGAAACACAAAAAAAAACATTCGATATTCAAAGAAAAAAAAGACTGAGGTTGAACTCTTATTATTCTTCTGTAAGAAATTAAAAGAATTTACACCTCCAATATCTAAAAGTGTTCCTCTTACTAAAATTTTTGATCGTGAAATGCAAAAAATTGAAAAAACAATTTTATCATTAGACCCAGATCTTCAGTACGATTATGGAATTGAAATCAATTCTATTAAAAACATGTGAAACCAAAAAACCCTTATAATGTCACCAGATACAATTGTAAAGTGTTCCCTAAATGATGAAAAATACCTTACATCAATTAATGGCGAAAATCATCAATTTTACGTAGATGAACCTTTAGAATATGGAGGAGATGATTCAGCACCAAAACCTACTGAATATTTACTTGGAGCTTTGGGAGCATGCACAGCCATTACTATGAAAATGTATGCTAAGAGAAAACAATGGAATTTAGGAAAAATAAATTTATCCATACAATTAATAAACAATAACGCAGAAAATAAGATAATAAAACATGTTTCATTTGAAGAAAAATTAAGTGATAATAAAATAGAAAAACTCTTAAAAATTGGAGAAAAATGCCCTGTTTCGAAAATGCTAGCTTTTCCAGTTAAAATGGAACTCATTACCAAAGTTTAATCATATTAAAATTATTAGAATAATATTGAAAAGTAATATTTACGTATATTTATTACTACTACAAAAATATGATTTCAAAATCTCCTACTTATTCTAGAACAACAATTACGGAATTAATGATTCCTTCATATGCTAATTTTTCCGGAAAAATACACGGAGGAATTCTTCTTTCTTTGATGGATAAAGTAGCTTTTGCATGTGCATCTAAACACAGTGGCGAATACTGTGTTACAGTTTCAGTTGAGGGGGTTGAATTTTTTCAGCCTGTTGAAGTTGGAGAATTAGTATCTCTAACTGCTTCAGTAATTTATGTTGGCAAAACCTCCATGATAATTGGAATACATATTGAATCAATGAAACCTAAAACAGGTGAAAAAAAGCATACCAATTCATGTTATTTTACTATGGTTGCAAAGAATGAAATTGAAAAAAAAACTAAAGTTCCTGATTTAAAAATTGAAAACATTGATGAATTAAAAAGATTTGTAGAAGGCAAAGAAATTAAAAAGTTTAGTCGTAAGAAAAGAAAATTATTAGATATGGGAATTGAATCTTACGATAAAGAAAATCTTCTTAAAGCTTGTTCTATGGAAAGGTGTGATGTTTCAGCAATTTAATTTTTTATGGAAGCATTAGCAGAATGGGGATTAATAGGTCTTTTTATTTCTAGTTTTCTTGCTGCTACGATATTGCCGTTAAGTTCAGAAATTGTATTAAGCATTTTAATTGCTAATAATTATGACTTAAACACTTGTTTAATTCTAGCTACAATAGGAAATTGGCTTGGTGGGATGAGCAGTTATGGATTAGGTTGGTTGGCCAAATGGAGGTTTATAGAAAAATACTTTCGCATAAAAATAGAAACTATAAAAAATTTCAAAGATAAAATTGATAAATGGGGAAGCGTTATTGCTTTTTTTTGTTGGTTGCCCATAATTGGAGATCCTTTAGCTGTAGGACTTGGTTTCTTCAAAACAAATGTAGTTTTAGTTTCTATATGGATGTTTATTGGAAAAATGATTAGGTATATTGCTTGGGCAGGAATAACTTATTGGGGTTTTTCATTAATTTAATACTATTCTTGTATTTAAAATTAATTTTAGATAAATGGAAATTGGAATTGATAGTTTTGCTGCAACTGATAACAATAAAAAATCTAGTTCAAAAGCAAATTCATTAGCTGTTGAAAAATTAATTGATAGAATTGAATTTGCCGATAAAAAAGGGTTAAATGTATTTGGCATAGGAGAACATCATCGTTATGAATTTCTTGATTCAGCTCCTCATATGATACTTGCCGCTGCGGCTGCCAAAACCAGTCAAATCACTTTAACTAGCGCTGTAACTGTTTTAAGTGCAGCAGATCCTGTTAGGGTTTTCCAAAATTATGCAACACTTGATTTAATCTCAAAAGGAAGAGCTGAAATCATTGCTGGTAGAGGATCTTTTACAGAAGCATTTCCACTTTTTGGGCATCGACTAAAGGAATACGATGCTCTTTTTAGTGAAAAATTAGAATTATTATTACAAATAAGAAATGAAGAAATTGTTAATTGGGAAGGCCAATTTAGACCACAATTAAAAAGTCAATCTATATATCCAAGACCGTATCAAGAAAAACTGCCCATATGGATTGGTGTTGGAGGAACTCCAAACTCATTTATTAGAGCCGGTAGTTTAGGAATGCCATTAATGATTGCTGTAATTGGAGGAGAAACTCAACGTTTTAAGCCCTTAGTTGATTTATACAGAGAAGCAGGAAGAAGAGCTGGTCATGATAAAAAACTATTAAAAGTTGGATTACATTCTCTAGGATATGTTGCTGAAACTAAAAAGAAAGCCATTGAAGATTATTTTCCTGGTTATGCTGAAACTTTTACCAGAATTGGTAAAGAAAGAGGTTGGCCACCAGTAACATTAAAAAGATTTAAGGAACAAAACGGTCCTAATGGAGCATATCTAATTGGAGAAGCGGAAGAAGTAGCTCATAAAATTATTCGTCACAGTAAAGCATTAGGAGGAATAGATCGATTTACATTCCAAATGGACAATGCAGGTTTAACTCATAGTCAACTTAAAAACTCCATTAAATTAATAGGTGAAAAAATAATTCCCATTATTAAAAAAAACTAATAATGTAGTTTTAGCACTGAATAGTCATAATTACATACATTTGAGTTAGCATTTAACATGAATAAAGTTTCTGTCATATTAACTTCTTACAATGGTGAAAAAACCATTAAAAAAACAATTTATTCCATTCTCAATCAAAATGGAATCAATGATGAATTTTCAATTGAATTAATTAGTATTGATGATTGTTCATCCGATAAAACCAAAGAAATTCTAAAAGAATTTGATATTATAAAACTTAACACATTAAAAAATTCAGGAGGTCCAAATGCAGGTAGAAATATTGGCCTAAAAAAAGCAACCGGAAAGTTTATATGCATTGCTGATCAAGATGACATTTGGGACCCTAACAAACTCATTAAGCTGCTGCCCTATTTACAAAAGGCGCCTATAGTCACTTCAGGATATAAGCTATATGACACCTCTCAAAATAAAGAATTAATAAGAGGGAACAAACATGAGAATGGTTTTATTTTTTATAAAAAAAATGAAACATTTATTAAACGATTAACCAAATCAATTGATGGTCAAAGCACATATTTAGGCTCAATTATTTTTAATGAAAGTCTTAAAGATATTTTATTTGAAGAAGAATATGGGATGGTTGATTTTGATTGGATGGTTAAATTGTTTCATCAGCAAAAGTCAATAGAAGTCTGTGAGCCTCTATACACTAGAAATGTAGACGGAACCAATTTATCTTTAAATGATTCATACAGAGAAAAAGACTTTAATTTCTCATTAAATTTTATTCAAGAATATTCCTTTACTTATCCAAATGAAGTTAAAATAGCTCATAAAAAAATTCATGGAAGTAGAGCCAGATATTATTATTTAATTGGCAACATGAAAAAAGCAAGGTATTATTTTTTAAAATCTTCATTAAATCTTAAAACAATTGCTTACTATCTTACTACATTTGTGGGCTCCAAATATGTAAAGAAAAAATTTAATGTTTTTGGATAATGAGTGAAAGAAAATCTAAAATATTATTATTACTTGGTTGCCAAAGAAGCGGGACTACACTTTTAGCAGCAATGCTTGGAGGACATTCTGAAATCAATATGCTTTTTGAATCAACATCAGACGATGTACTTAAATTAATTGGTAAAAAATATAGCGGCAATAAAGCATTAGTAAGAAGACAAATCCGTTTCTCTCAAAGATCTTCTAAATTTGGTCATTTAATGAATCGTTTAGCAAATCTAGATTTAGCTAAAACACATAGACACCACAAAAAAAGACCTTTTCCAACTTCTAAAATGTCTATTCAGGATTATATTAATGAAAAGGCAACTATAATTACCATTACAAGAAATAAAGAAGAAGTGCTCAAAAGCATAACTTCTAGAACGAAAATGTCATGGAATCAAGCTGAAAAAGAATACGATTTGGCTATTGATGAAATGAATACTGTGAAAGATATTGCATTAAACATCAATTTTGCCGATTTAGTTAAAAATCCTGAAAACACTCTTAAAGAAATTTGCAAATACTTAGATTTAGATTTTGAAGAAAGAATGTTAAAGGGCCCTGAATACAATTTTGTTTATCCAAACAAATCTGTTATTGCAGATAAATCTCAGAATGCTTCTTTAAAATAAAAAACATTTCGAATCAAATGAATCTGAAGCAAATGTCTCAGACATTGACTTATAAAACTAAATTACAAAATGGAAATTGCAATAATTGGAGGTGGTGCAGCAGGTTTTTTCTCCGCAATTAATGCTAAAGAAAACCATCCAAATTCAAGAGTTGTAATTTTTGAGAAATCTCAAAAAACACTTACAAAAGTGAAAATTTCTGGAGGAGGAAGGTGCAATGTTACCAACGGTACAAAATCAATCAACGAATTGCATAAAGCATATCCAAGAGGAGGTAAAAAACTAAAATCTATTTTTCATGAATTTAATACTGTTGATACAATAAATTGGTTTGAATCAAGAGGAGTTCCACTTTACACTCAAGATGACAACAGAGTTTTCCCTAAATCCAATAATTCTCAATCTATCATTGATTGTTTATTTAATGAAATAAAAAAATTATCCATTTCAATAGAGTTAGGAGTTGGAATTTCTGAAATAGGTAAAGAAGGTCAACAATTAAAACTTTTTTTTAAAAATGAAAATCTAAAACCTCAACTATTTGACAAAGTAATAGTAGCAAGCGGGGGTTCTCCAAAAAAAGAAGGCCTTTTCTGGTTAGAAAAATTAGGTCACAAAATTGAACCACCTGTTCCTTCATTATTTACTTTCAATATGCCTAATCATCCAATAACAAAATTAATGGGATTAGTTGCTGAACCTACTTTAGTTTCTATTCAGGGATCAAAATTGAAATCAAGTGGACCTCTACTTATTACACATTGGGGAATGAGTGGGCCAGCAATACTTAAACTTTCAGCATTTGGAGCAAGATTATTACACGAAAAAAAATACGATTTTAATGTTCAAGTAAATTGGGTAAACGAATCTAATAATGAAAAAATCAACAATGAATTAAAACAAATAATAAAATCTCATCCAAAAAAAGGAATTAACAACATTAAACCCTATAAATTACCTGAGAGATTGTGGAATTATATAATAGAAAAAAGCAAATTGCCTACCAACAAAAAATGGGGCGAATTGGGAAGTAAAGGATTAAACAAATTAGTCAATTTACTATCAAATGATATTTATCCAGTACTAGGTAAAACAACATTCAAAGAAGAATTTGTCACATGTGGAGGAATAAGTTTAGAAAGCATTTCTTTAAAAAATATGGAAAGCAAATCATGTAAAAACCTTTATTTTGCTGGAGAGATTTTAGATATTGATGCCATAACTGGAGGTTACAATTTTCAAGCAGCATGGTCAACAGCCTTTATTGCAGGAAAACTTAATAGTAATTAATCATATTTTCAACATTAAAAATTCATTATTTACAAATAAAATATCATTTGTTTAAAGTTATAATTTTGAAAACGAAATGAAATTACGACTTCTTACAACATACATTTGTTTGCTATCTTTAATCACTTGTGGACAAACCTCGAAAGAGAAAAAAGAAAATATGAGTACGCCAATGCACAAATACACCAATCAATTAATAAATGAAACTAGTCCTTACCTATTACAACACGCTCATAATCCTGTAAACTGGTATCCATGGGGTGAAGAAGCTTTAGAAAAAGCTAAAAAAGAAAATAAACCAATAATTATAAGTATTGGTTATGCGGCATGTCATTGGTGCCATGTGATGGAACATGAAAGTTTCGAAAATGAAGATGTAGCTAGTCTTATGAATGACGATTTCATTTGCATTAAAATTGATAGAGAAGAAAGGCCCGATATTGACCAAATATATATGAATGCTGTTCAATTGATTAGTGGTAGAGGAGGATGGCCATTAAACTGTATTACACTCCCTGACGGTAGACCAATATATGGGGGAACTTATTTTCCACCCGAAAACTGGATGAACCTTTTAACAAAAGTTTCCACATTCATAAAAGAATCTCCTGAAAAAGCTGAGGAACAAGCTTCAGAACTTACATATGGTATAAACAACACTGAATTCATAACACTTAATAAAGAAAAAGCCGATTTTTCTACATTAGATTTGGATAGGATTTTTACCCATTTTGAAAAACAACTTGACCCTATAAATGGTGGAAATAAAGGAGCCCCAAAATTTCCTATGCCAGTTGGATATGAATTTTTATTGCATTACCAGCATATAATGGAAGAGTCTTCAGCACTTAATGCAGTAATGCTTACCCTTAACAAGATGGCTAATGGTGGTATTTACGATCAAATTGGTGGTGGATTTTCAAGATATTCAACAGATACATACTGGAAAGCGCCACATTTTGAAAAAATGCTTTATGACAATGCCCAGTTGGTTAGTTTATACAGTTCAGCATACAAGGTCAATAAAGACCCGTTATTTAAAACTATTATCAAGGAAACACTAGAATTTATTAAACGCGAGTTAACATCAGAAGAAGGAGGTTTTTATTCATCTTTAGATGCTGATAGCGAAGGACAAGAAGGAAAGTTTTATGTTTGGAACTATGATGAAATTAACGAGTTAATTAATAATGAAACAGAATTGATTTGTGACTATTACAACATAGAAAAAAGTGGAAATTGGGAAAACGGACAAAACATTTTATTGAAATCAGAATCCAATTCTTCATTTATAAAAAAACACCAACTCAATGAAACAAAATGGTTAGAAAAAATTAAAAATGTAAAATCTGTTTTATTACAAGAGAGAGAAAAAAGAATTAGACCAGCACTAGACGATAAAATATTAACTTCGTGGAATGCATTAATGTTAAAAGGATATGTTGATGCCTATAGATCTTTAGATGAAATTGAATATTTAAATATTGCCCTTAAAAATGCAGATTTTATTATAAAACATTTAAAAACTAATAATTATAAGCTCTATCGAAATTTCAAAAATGGAAAAGCAACAATTAATGGATTTGCCGATGATTATGCATTTACTATTCAGGCTTTTATTTCCTTATACCAAGCAACCTTTGAAGAAAAATGGCTTAACGAAGCTAATAATTTAATGTCTTATGCATTAGATCACTTTTATGATAAAGAGAATGGCATGTTTTACTACACTTCTGACATTGACCCTTCTTTAATAGCAAGAAAAATGGAAGTGTCAGATAATGTCATTCCATCCTCTAATTCTGAAATGGCTAAAAACCTATTTCTAATTGGAAGGTATACCTACAACAATAAGTATATAGAAATGGCAAAAAAAATGCTTAATAATGTTAAAGAAAATACCATAAAAGGCGGTTCATACTATGCAAATTGGGGAGTACTTTTAGCATGGTTTAGCGATGAAACATACGATGTTTCAATTGTAGGTGAAAAATGTAATGAAATAAGAAAAGAATTTGACAAACACTTTTTACCTAATATATTTCTATCCGGAGGAAAAAATGAAGGTAAATCGCCTCTTCTTAAAGACAAATTAATTTCAAATGAAACCACTATTTATGTTTGTCAGGATAAAGCCTGTAAATTACCTGTAAATGATGTAAATAAAGCATTAAATCAAATAAAAGGCCAATAAAATGAATGAAATAAATACAAAAAAGCATTGGGAAAAAGTATATGAAACTAAAAATCCAAATGAAGTAAGTTGGACACAAGCCTATCCTAAAACTTCAATTAATTTAATAAACTCATTTAAACAGCAAAAATCGGCTTCAATAATAGATATTGGTGGTGGAGATAGTCTTCTTGTAGATTTTTTATTAAAAGAAGGATATAATAACATTACAGTGTTAGACATTTCTAAAAAAGCCATTGATAGAGCTAAAAAAAGATTAGGTAAAAAAGCAAATGAAGTTAAATGGATTGTAAAAGACATAACAAATTTTGAACCTGAAAGCAATTATGACATATGGCATGACAGAGCTGCCTTTCATTTTTTAAATACTGAAAAAGACATTAAAAAATACGCTGCTATCGCAGGTAAAACAGTTTTAAAAAATCTTGTCATTGGTACTTTTTCAAATGATGGCCCTCTAAAATGTAGTGGCATAGAAATTGTACAGTATAATGAAAGAAGCATGAAAAATGTATTTAAAAATGATTTTGAAAAAATAAATTCATTTAAAGAAGACCATACTACTCCATTTAATACAATACAAAATTTTATTTTTTGTAGCTTTAATAAAAAATTATGAAGATGAAAAGAGCCAAATTATTAATCGTTTTTTTGTTAGTAACTATTGCGTTTTCAAGCAATGCACAAAGTAAAAAATTAGTTAAAGAATCTTTTAAAGTATGGGGCAAATGTGACATGTGCCAAGAAAGAATAGAGGATTTCTCATATGAAATAGAAGGAGTTAAGTTTTGCAGATGGAACATTTCTACAAAAATATTTAACGTAAAATATGACCCTAAAAAAACATCAACAGAAAAGATTCAAAAAGCTATTGCCTCTATTGGTCACGATACTGAATTATATTCTGCTAAAGAGGAAGATTACAATAATTTACATTTTTGTTGTAAATACGAACGAAAAAAATAGATATGAAATTATTTAAACTGCTAATAGTTATTTACTTTTTTTTTAGTTCAAATAATTCTATTTCACAAACATACGCTACAGATTTTACCGCAAATGATTGCAACGGAACAACCCATAACTTATTTTCAGAACTAGATAGTGGGAAAGTAATTGTAATTGCTTGGGTAATGCCCTGTCTTACCTGTATTACAGATCCATTAGCTGCATTTGCAGAAGTACAAAGTTATTCAACTTCACATCCAGATAAAGTACGTTTTTACATGGTTGATGATTATGCAAATACTAGTTGTTCTACATTATCAAGTTGGGCCGTAAACTATGGAATGGATAATTGTACTAAGTTTTCAGACCCAACAATTAGCATGAGTGATTATGGTGTGGATGGAATGCCAAAAATTGTTGTTTTAGGTGGTCCTGATCATAAAATATTTTTTAATGAGAACAGCAGTCATCAGGGCATAGACATTGCTATTAGCCAAGCCATTAGCAGTACTGATATTTTTAACTTAAACCATTCAGTATTTAATACAAAACTTTATCCAAATCCTGTAAAAAATAATTTAACTATTGAACTTAAAAACTCCTTTTCAACAGAAATTAATTTTCAAATAATCAACATTATAGGTGAAACTATTATGTCAAAAAAAATAAATTCATTATTTCCAGTTAATGCTTTTCAAATAAATGTTAGCGAATTAATAAATGGAGTTTATTTTATAAAAACCTCTTCAAATTCAATTGAAGAAATAAAAACTTTCATTATCTCAAAATGAGATACATATTAATATCATTACTTTCTTTATTGATTTCAAATAAAATCCTTTGCCAAGGATGTTGTTCAGGTGGTTCTGGAAGTCCGATTGCAGGTGGAGCGGCAACGGGTGTTTTGCAAAAAAACCAAATGGAAGCTTCAGCAAATTATCAGTTTATTAAAAGTGAAAAATTTTATACAGAAAATAGAGATACTAATGCTTTATTTGACAATCTTAATAGCAATTACATTTTCTATAGAATGGATTATGGTTTTAGTAAAAAACTAACTCTTTCTTTAGCTGCTGGTTACTTTTTGAATAAATCATTAATCGAACTAAATCAAAATGATACTATTAGTTCTAGAGGGATGGGCGATATTATATTTTTACCCAGATATGACATCTATAATAAAACTAATAATAATATAAGAACTGAATTCACAATTGGTTTAGGACTAAAAATACCCTTGGGTTCTCATACTGATTCTATTTTAATGTTTTCTAACCCAATTATAGGTGATATATACGCTTTATCTCCACCTACAGTTCAACCTACTAATGGCTCTAATGACATTATGTTTTACTCCTTTTTATTTAGAGATTATATAACTCATAAAATAAGGATTTTCAGCAATTTATTATATATAAAAAGAGGATACAATTCATTAGATCAAAAATTTGGAGACTATGCCAGTATAGGATTATTTATAGGTAAAACATTCAATAGAAAATTAGGATTGACTGCACAAATAAAAGGAGAATGGATTGGTGAAATAAAAGCTAAAGATGGGGTAGATTTAATTGCTGAATATAACATTGACATTGCTTCAACAGGTAGCAAAAAAATATTCTTTATTCCTCAAATAAGCTACATTAAAAAATCATTTGTTTTATTCACAACTTGTGAAATGCCTTTGTATCAATTTGTAAATGGAACCCAAATTGGATCTCAATGGCAAATTACAACAGGTTTTAACTATAGATTTATGGCTAAAAGTCCTGAAATTAAAACAGATGAATTCAACATTAAATCAAAATGAATTTTTTATTGTTTAATGGCTTTTAAAACAGCTTTTCCTAACTCATGCTCAACTTCAAAAATGTATAATCCCGGAACCATGTCTATTAATGAAACTTTTGAGGAGTTAAAATCCTTTTGAAATTTTCCAATTTGATCATAAACTTTTATGTTTAAAATTTTGATATTATTTGAAGATGAAATAGTAACAATCTCATCAGTTGGATTGGGGTAAATATTAAAAACAGGTTCATTTATAAGATGTTGAGGAATACCAACATTGGGGCAATTACCTGGCATATTAGCATCAAGCCAATTTAATCGATCTATTATCCAGTTTTTAAATTTTAATAATTCTCCTTCATAAGTGTTGGGTTGAATCCCAATTTCTGGTGTACCAACATTTATTCCTAAAATGGGCCATCTTACATAATGTCTTTCTTGAGCTTCGTCTAAAACATTTCCTAAAGAATCTATAAATTGAAATAGGTTTGAGGTATCTAAAACTGTATTTCTTAAATTAAAATATCGACAAGAAAGATCATTGGCAAAAGTAGAATCTTGCAATAATCTTATATACCAACCTGGAGGTTTAACATCTGATGGTCCAGAATAATCGTGTCTCCACCCTGCCCCATTAAGCATAGCAGAACTGTGATCTTTAAAAGCCCAATCAAAATCCCAAACAGGACCAGCATAAATTAAAGAATCTTTACTGTCTTTGTCTTTATGAAAATTTCTACTTTTCTTAAACCCATCTACATTTCTAGCAAATTCATTTACAATAAAATAGTCGATAAACGAACGTGTATTAATAAAAGGCCTATACCCCAAAATAGGGTCTTCAAAATTACTTCCCCACAAAGCATCTTCAAATGCACTGACTTTTTGTTGAATGTATGATTTTTGAGGTATAGATATGTCATCTATATCAGGATAATTATAGACATATCGAACATCATCATTTGGAAAATTTGGATTAGTATAATTCGATAACCAACTGTTGTTCCAATCCCAATAATCAATTCTAAAAATATAACCTCCTGTTAAACTATCCCCAGCGTTATCATCTAAATCTAATTTTGCAATATCAACCCTACCTTTATCTCTTTTTATTTTTTCTGTAAATACATAAATTCCATTATAAATAGAATCAATAATTACCTCACATAATTTTGTTCTTGGAGCATAATGTCCCATTTTGGTAAAAATATCAAAAGCCAAAATGTTTCTTATAAACGTTTTATCGTTATAATTAGCAAGTAAAATCCAATCGTTTTCTTTAGGCATATCAAATAGAGAAACGTTATTGTTTTCTCCAAACAAATCTCTAGTTTCAATGCCAAATGGTTTTTGTGGTAAAGTAGAAGAATAAGACCCTCTTATTTCAATACCAGCTATTCCATCATAAACATTAGCAAAATCATACGTATGATTAAATAAGCCTAAACCTCTATCTATAATTTTAAAGTCAACATTTATTTTAGGTTCATCTACAATTTGTTGATTGTTAGTTTGTATTAAAACTAAAGGTAAATTAGAAGAATCTGGAGCATTTAAACCAATAGAAGATTCAATATTTAATTGATAATTCCCATTAGAGTTTGAACTGTAACCGTCTACTACAATATAATAAGTTGTATTTGGCTCTAAAAGCTGAGCATTTATACTTGAATTATAAGGTGCTGAATAGGAAGGGGATTGACAACCGTCCTCCTGACATCCGACAGGACTTCCATTGCAATTATTTTCAAAAATATACAATTGAGAATCATAATCAGTTACGTCTTGACACAGACTAATATCAACATATATTGGAGAAGAACCATTGTTAAATTCATAAACAATATCTTTAGCACCTCCTTGATTGCCATAATCAGGACAACTTGCATAATAATCATCATTTGCAATATTGGTATTCCCAACAAAAACATAAGGAATAGAAGGTATTAAAATAGCTGAACTACAATTGTCTCCATTAATTTGAGCAGAAAATAATTCTACAAATAATAATAAAGTAATAAAAAAGAGATTTTTCAAAACAAAATTTAAAAATAACTATTTTACAGGTTTACCATCTTTCCAAGTGCCCTTATGGTAAATGTCGCCATTTTCTTTTGTAAATGTACCTTGTCCTTCATATAAGTTTTTAAGCCATTCGCCATCATATATATCTCCGTTTTTATATATCATCACTCCTTGTCCTGACTTTTTACTGTTCAACCATTCACCTAAATATTTATCACCATTGCTATAATAAAATGTACCTTGTCCAGTTCTGCTATCTTTCAAAAATTGTCCAATGTATTTATCTCCATTAGCCCATACAAATGTTCCATGACCATCTCTTAATCCATCTTTAAATTCACCTTCATACTTATATCCATCATCCCAAGTATAAACCCCATTTCCATTAATCTCTCCATTTTCCCAATTTCCTTCATATTTTTGACCAAATGGCCAAGAATAAATCCCATTTCCATGCTCCTTTCCTTCTAAAAAATCGCCTTCATACTTTTCACCATTAGTACTTGTATACACACCATAGCCATTAAATAAACCATTCTTAAAAGTCCCTTTAAAATGATCTCCTTTTCTATATTTCCTTTCATCTTTCCCATTTTCACAATCTCCAGAAATACAATCAAATGATGATTTTTTAATGTCACCTCTAAATTGATTATTAAACCAAGAACCCATCAAAATTTCACCATTAACACTAGTATAAATTCCTTGACCGTTTCTTAACCCATTTTTAAAAGCCCCAACATATTTGTCTCCATTTGAAAAAGTATAAGTTCCTTGACCATTATAAACGCCTTCTTTAAACCCTCCCAGGTATTTATCTCCCCAAGAATAAGTAATTGAACCATGACCATTAAAACAGTCTCCAATAGTACATTGAGATTTTATATTGAAACTAGTAGATATAAAAATTAGAATAAGAAAATATCTCATGGTTTATCAAATTATTTAAGCGATATTATCATATTTAATAAATGTGTTTTTTCAATAAAACCTGCTTGTCTCCATCGTTCAGCTCCATTTAACATCCCAACAAATGTAGGAACACTTTGTATATTGAATTGTTTTGATATATCTAAATTATTATCAAGGTCAATTTTTACAAAATTCACATCCCCTTTTAATGAATCTGATATTTCAGATAAAATAGGATTCATTTGTTTACAAGGCAAACACCATTTAGTTTGAAAACAAATAACAGTAGGAACATTAGTACTGTTAAGCATTTCATTAAATTGTTCAATAGAAAATTCTTGTGTAACAGGTTTAATAATTGAATCCTGTTCTATAGTATAGCCATTGTTGTACCAAGCTTGAATTCCTCCTGTTAAGTTATAAACTTCTTTAAACCCAATTGATAAAAGTTCTTGAGCTGCCTTAGCACTTCTACCACCCATTTTACAATAAACAAAAACAGGTTTATCTTTTTGTATGAAGTTTATTTTTTGGTTAAAATTTTCATCATACAAGTTAATGAAACTAGCACCATGTATATAGCCCTGTCTTATTTCTTCTTCCGTCCTAACATCCAATAATATACCGTTGGACTTACTAAGTTTAGCTTCAAAAACAGAAGCTTCTAAATGTTGTATTATATTTGTTTTAATGATTTTATCAACATTTTTTGAAGAAGAATTTGAGCAAGAAATTCCAAGTATAGTAATTGATAAGAATAGATGAATATTTAAAAAAAAGTTCAATTTTAAAAAGTTAAGTAAGCGTTTGCAAACTTATAATTTTAAAATTAAAATAATTGATCTTATCATATGATAATTGAAAATCAAAATACTTAATGTATATTAGACACGAACATAAAAATGTACTTACAATGAAAAAAATAATAGCAATACTTATTTCTTTTGCTTCAACCTCTATAATTAGTCAAAATGTCCCCATAAACTTTGAAACAAACGGTAACGGAGCAAATTGGACTTGGACTACATTTGAAAACGATTTAAATCCACCTTTAGAAATTATAGCTAATCCGGATGTTTCAGGGATAAACACTTCTTCAACTGTTGCTAAATATACGGCACTTCAAAATGGAAACCCTTGGGCTGGTTTTGAATCTATGCATGGTGCAGACATTGGCTCCTTTTCATTTAATTCATCGAATTGTACAGTTAAAATTATGGTTTGGAAATCAGTTATTAGTGACGTAGGCTTAAAATTCGTATCGCCTTCTTCAGCTGCTCAACCAGAAATCAAGATACCCAATACTAAAATCAACGAATGGGAAGAGATAGTTTTTGACTTTTCTTCATTAATTGGTGTTTTTCCCGAAATTGTTGATCAAATTGTAGTGTTTCCAGACTTCGATTTAAATGGTCGAACTCAAGACAACATAATATACATAGATAACATTTACGGTTCTGTAACCAATACTTCAATTACAGAAAATAAAACAAATGCTATCCAAGTATTTCCTATTCCTTCAAATGGAGTATTCAACATTACATCTAAAGGAAACAACGTTAGGCAATTGGTTGTTTACGATTTAACAGGAAGTGAAATATTTAAGAAGCCAATGATTAACAACAACTGTCAAATAGACCTAACAAATAAAATAGCTAAAGGTTCTTATTTAATCAAATTTACAGATGAAAACGGTAATTTAATTGCTACAAAAAAAGTAAGTATAGATTAATTCTTTAAAACTTTAATTTCTTCTATTTTTTCATCATAAAAAATCCTTAAGAAATAAATTCCATTAGCATATTGACTTAAGTCAATGTTGGTTGCACTTGAGGTTTCTAATAAAATGCCTCTAGCATCAAACAGTTTAAACTCAATTTCTGAAATATGATTGCCAACAGAAATGTTTAAAGAAGCATGAACAGGGTTAGGAAATGCCATAATTTTTTGATCATTGTTAGTTTGATAACCAGTAGATGAACAATCAACAGTGAAAAAGTCTTTCACATAATTCAATTGTGTAGGATTGGTTCCATGATTAGCATCTCCCTTTAAATGAACCACTTGCCCATTGATGTAAGAAAACTCTTCTAGAGCTACTGTTGATGTACCTACATCATTTCCAGGACCAAACATTTGTGAGCCATTAAAACCTTGACTTTGTGCTACAATATAAGTAGCTAATTGAGCATCTAAAAAAGTAACTCCAACTGATGGACCTCCATTATATGGTATAAGAGGGTCATTAAAATTACAGATACTAAGGTATTTTCTGCCAGTAATAGGAACTGTTACAACATCATAACCACAATAAGGCAATGAAGCGCTGGTTTGGCCTGATGGTGAATAAAAGTTGCCATTATGATAGTTGGCTTCAGATAACTGAGAAACCATTCCACAAATGATGTCAACTCCAGTATTTGAATTTTCAATAAGAACTCTATTTGCCAAAGCAGAACCGTTAGAAAAACCCAAAACTCTAATTTTATTTGGATTAATATTAGAATAGGTTTGTAAATTATTGATTAAATCTTCCATCATTTCAACATCTGGAGCATCACTACCCTCTTCAGAAATGTTCCAACTGTTCATGTATCCAGATGGAGCAATAAGTGCATGACAATCTAAAACGTTTTGAAATTGAGCCAATATTCCTGCTCCTTGTCCACCATTTCCATGTAGTAATATACAAACCGGGAAACCTCCATTTGGAACAGCTCCAGAAGGAACATATATATTCATTGGATAGGTATAGCCATTAGGCTCTTGATACCAAGATTTTGTTATTGAAATGGTTGAATTATTAGTTAATGTCTGTGTAAAAGAACTAGTCGGCACAAATAAAGCCAAGAAAAAAATTAAACGCATATCATGATAATTTTAATAAAATTACATTATAATTCAAAAGCTCCAATCCTTTTATAAATGATTATTTAATAATAAAAATATACAACTATTTTAGTTACGATACGTTTAGAATAAAACATTATTCATTAATGAAAAAAAAATTATCCACAGTTGTATTTATTCTAACTATGTTTTTTTCATGGGGACAGGCTCCTTGTGATTCGTTGATTATTGTAAGTACAGGTGGCAGCAATCAAGCCTTCTTACAAGTTTCTTTAAATATATGTTGTTTACCTGCACCAATTGACTCATGGACAACTACTTCAAACAATGGAACTATTTTAGGACATGACACCATGTCTATAACTCATGATATCTATAATTTGAACCCCATTACCACTATACCTTTCGATACTTTAAATACTTGTCTTACCTATTCTTGGACTTCTAACAATGTAATGACTTGTTGTGTGACATGGGTTTGGGATGGATTAAATTGGATAAACATGAATAATGTAAATTCAATAGAAGAAATTAATTCAACTAATAAAACACTTATTAAAGCAGTAGACTTATCAGGTAAAGAAGTTGATGAATCCAAAATTAAAAATCAAATTATCATCTACCTATATAGCGATGGATCCAAAGAGAAAAAATTCATAAATTAATGATTTTTTAATACGTTAAGATTAAACAAAAAATATTTTAAAATGTTGATAATAAATAAATTTATAGGTATTATAATCTGTGTTTGTATTTCAACACAAATAATATCTCAAAATATTGAAGAGAATAAAGCCGAAATCAATAACTGCAAACATTCTTTAAATATAGAACTGATTGGAAGGACATTTGTTTTTAGTTCTATAAATTATGAATATAATATATCTAATAAACTTGCATTAGGCACAGGTTTAGGGCTTCTTTATCTTGGAAGTGGAGAAATTTCAAGAAATAATAATGGAATAGTTGAAAATGGAAATTATTTTGAGATGAGTTTATCTCAAATGTTATATGCAAACTACTTTTTTTTGGGCAATAACAAGAATAAAATTTTTATCACAGCTGGAATATCAAATTTTCAAACCATTTCAAGAAATAAGTACCCATCAGAAACTGAAATTTCAAATACTAATTCTTTTAACTGGAATACTGGCCTAGGTTACCAATACAATAAAGAAAAAATCTTTTTCCGATTAACAGGATATGTCTTAAGAATAAAATCTTTTTCAGATGCCCTTGGGATTGATGGTTTGCCCTGGGCTGGTGTAACAATAGGTTATAAATTTTAAATGAAAAATGAAAGTATTAAAGTCAACTTTACTAGGAATTGCAACCTTAATTGGAATTGTTTCTTCTTGCGACAAACAAAAAAACAATTGTGTAGATACACCAACCGCAAATTCAGCAAATTGTATTGATTCAACCCTTATAGATTTAACTGGTGCTTGTATTGAAGTATATGACCCTGTTTGTGGTTGTAACGGAGAAACATATTCAAATTCATGTCATGCAACTACATATGGTGGTGTAACATCATATACGAATGGTGAGTGTTGTGATTAAGTGTACATTAGTTTAATAAGATTGTATTATTATTTATTGTATAGATATTAAAAATTAGGATATTTATATTTTTAAATATTCAGTATGCCAAGATATGTAAATGATACTTTTCCAAAAGCCTCATTAATTGTTTTAATGATTAGCATTTCAGCGTCTTGTAATCTATCTAAATCTAACATTAAAACTTCAGGAGTAATTCAAAAACAAGGAATAACTACCTATCAATACGGAACACATACTATTCCTGGATATGCTTTAAAAAGCAATACCATAGATCTTGATAAATACATTGATCAAAAAGTAAAAATAAAAGGAAGTAAGGTGGATGGGTATCCTGTTGATGGAGGTCCTGAATACATTGAAGTTAAAAAGATTAAATAAATATGGCTATTAAAAAAAGGGGGAATATGGGATATTGATTTTACTTTCTTTGAAAAAAAAGGAAGAAAGGAATTTGGTGAAAAACTAAAAAAATAAAGAAAAATCAACTAAAGCCATTAAGAAATTCTTTGGAAATTTAAATGACGAGGCTAAAGAAACTCAATATGCAAGTAAAGTGCTTGTTAAATATTTAAAAGAAGGATATTTAACTGATCAATAATAAAAAGAATTAAGAACTCAAATCTATGATTTATTAAAAATTACTGGAATTGGTGTTCCTTTTGTAATGATACCTGGAGCCTCTTTATTATTGCCTTTTTTAGTAAAAGTTGCTGAAAAACATGGGATAAATGTTTTACCAAGTTCTTTTTCAAAAAAAATATGAAATGAAAATTTTTAGTTAATATAAATTTATTTAATAATACTAAAAACAACCCTTCTATTCATTTGCTTATTATTATTACTATTATTCGAAAACAAAGGTTGATTTTCTCCATGAGCAATGGTATTAATTCTCCCAGAATCAATACCTAATGATATTAATTCATCTTTAATTTTATTAGCTCTTTTTTCAGAAAGTTTTAAGTTATAATTACTTTCTCCAACATTATCTGTATGACCAGAAATTTCAATATTAATGTTTGGGTATTTATTTAAGAATTCATGCACTTCATATATTACTTTTTTTGAAGATGATGAAATGTTTGCTTTATCAAATTTGAAATTAATGTTTGAAAAATCAATGTTATTAAATTCTTCGATTACTACTAAATTAACAGAATCATTTAAATCTGTTTTTTCAATTATCAATTGATCTGAAGAAACTTTAATATCAGAGAAATCCTCTATATCTGGTATGTGTTGAAATAATTCTAATTCATTAAATAAGTCATTTTCATTAAAACTTAGGTAATCGTTTTCATTGGAATTAAAATCTAAAGGTTTGTTATTTATATCAATAGATAATTTTTGATTATTTCCATTATTTAAACACAATTTCAAAACTGCCTTATGGTCCCCAATTTTGTTAGATTTAAATTTGATTTCGTAATAATTTCTTGTTTTAGTATTTATGTCATTAAAAATCCATTCAAAATCTTTACTGTTGTAGATTTGATAATAAGTGCCATTTGTAGGAGAAGAAATAGATTTTAAATAATTTTTGTCAATACTGTTTCCATATCCAATAGTATAAATGGAAATGTCATTATCAACTGCTCTTTTAACCACATCGTTAAAGTTCACTTTTGAACAATTCTCTTCACCATCTGTAACTAAAATAATTGATTTTTTTGACTTTTGGCTTTTAAACTTTAGCACAGATATTGAGGTATTTAAAGCATCAAGAATAGATGTCCCCCCTCCAAATTTTTTTAAACCGATTATTTCAAAAGAGTTTTTCAGTTTATTTTTGTTTTCTTCTGGATAACAAATAACTCTAGCTTTATGATCAAATTTTATTAATGAAATTTCATCATTGGAGTTTTTTGTTTTAGTATGATTCAATACTTCTAGTTGTAATTTTTTAGCTCTAAGTTCGCCCATAGATCCACTATGATCCATAACCAGAGATATAGATTTTGCAGAATCTGGATTGTTAAAATGTTCTATAATTTCAAAATCAGTAATCTGAACAGAAGGATCATCATTGTACTTTAAAATAAGATTGCACCATATGTGTTTCCAATTTTCATCTGAAGCTCCATAATAATATACTCCATTATCGTCAATAAGATGAGTGTTTATTGAGATATTAGAATCTGAAAAATTTATGTTCTTTAAAACTAAATTCATTATTTCTGAAGAATCTGTAAGTTCACTTATGTGCTTAAAATCTTTAATAATATGGGGATTATAATCTGCCGGAACAGAAGCATCATCAAGAATATCTTCTATAAATAATGAATTAGAATCATCGAAATATTCAACATTTAATGGATTCTTATTGTTAATTCCACTCAAAAAAACAGCACCTAATTGTTTTGTTTTATTGTTTCTAACAATAATATTTTTATTGTCCTTTGTATAATCAAGGAATGAAAAATGTTCTAATTTTTTTATTATGTCACAAGAGTCCGTTTTTCCAATCTTAATTGAATTCTTAAGAATACCTTTATTAGTTGAATTGAAATATTTATAATCACTAGAAAACTCATAAGGTTTATTATTTATATATCTTTTTTTAGTAAGTCCAAAATCAATCTTTTTATTCTTATCAAGATTCAATAGATTAACTAAAGTTGTTGTATTGTTCTGATGGTTTAAAACTAAAATAGAATCATTTATCCAGTTAATATTGTTTATCCAACTGTAATCATATAGTTGCAATTCCTTTATTTGATTTCTTTGCGTAGAACTTATTAATAATGATTGTTCATCGATATCTTCAAAGGGAACGATATAAAAATTACCACTTTCACTCAAAATTTCATTTGAAAAATGAATTTTACTGTACTTATTATTGTTCTTTTTAGTTTTTACAAATTTTCTTTTTACCCTATTAAGATCTGAAGATGCTAGTAATGAAAAATCATTTAAAGAATATGTTCTTGTTTTTGTACCATTTGTAAAGGTTATGTTTTTATTGTAATCATCTATTTTAAAATCATTAGACTTAACAGACTTTAATTTTGTTTTAAAATCAGCATCATAAACGTTAAATTTATTAGCCGAAACTCTTTGTATAATGTACCTATCATTATTGCTAACAGTAAGCTGACCATACCCATTTAAAAATTTAGAATCTTTAAAAGAATACATATACTCTCCAGTCATAGCATCATATGAGCTAACCATATTCTTTTTCTTTTTTGGATCAAAAGAATATCTTAAAAAATAATTTTCTAATCTTGGAAAAACAACATAACATGGATAGTCAAATTCAGAAATAATATCGCCTGATATTATATTTACTATTTTAGTTTTATTATCAGCATTGAGTGCAATGAGAGTCCCATTATAATTGATGTTAATTTCTATAGGTGTTTTTGAAAAGTGATTAAAATTATGAGTGAAAACAACTTTTTTGTTTTGAACATTGTAATATTTTAGTTCGTATATTTTTCCTATATGACCGACTTTATAACAATGAGCAAAAAATTTTCCATTTTCGCTATAACTATAATACTCTTTTTGACTAAAAAAACTTGAGAAACACATACTCAAGAATAAAAATAGGGTTAGTGATTTTTTCATAAAATAATTTTTTGTCTATTTATAAAACGAGTTTTATGAATAATGGTACACTATAGTAATATTAGGCTTCTATTATTGATTATAAAACCAATAAATTAAATACTTTTAGATTCAATTTATAACTAAAACTAAAAAGATGAAATTCTATAAAACAATTTTATTTATCTGCATATTATTTACAAATTCATTCTATTCTTTTTCTCAAGAATTAATTATTGGTGAAGAAAGAATTGAACCTGGAATTGCCGTTGTTTTTGAAGGGGCAATAAAAGATATGATTATGCCTTCTTCAACTAATTTAAATGAAAACCTAACTGATATTCATATTGAAGCAAGAGTTAATTGGGATA
>PBNK01000043.1 GCA_002723085.1 Crocinitomicaceae bacterium
AAAGCTTCTAATTCACGAAATTGTGCTTGATCAAGTTTTAGTGTTCCTGAAACTTTTTTCATAGATTTAATTTGAGCACTTCCACCCACTCTAGAAACGGAAATACCAACATTAATAGCAGGACGAATACCTGAATTAAACAAGTTAGACTCTAAGAAAATTTGCCCATCCGTAATTGATATAACATTTGTTGGTATGTATGCTGATACATCACCCGCCTGAGTCTCAATAATCGGTAATGCAGTAAGTGATCCACCGCCTTTAACTTTACCTTTTAAAGATTCAGGTAAATCATTCATTTGATTTGCTATTTCGTCAGAATTATTGATTTTAGCAGCCCTTTCTAATAACCTTGAGTGTAAGTAGAATACATCACCAGGGTAAGCTTCTCTTCCCGGAGGTCTTCTTAATAATAAGGAAACCTCTCTATATGCTACCGCTTGCTTTGACAAGTCATCAAAAATAATTAATGCAGGCCTTCCAGTGTCTCTAAAATATTCTCCAATAGCAGCTCCAGTAAATGGTGCGTAAAATTGCATTGGTGCAGAATCAGAAGCATTAGCAGCAACAATAACTGTATAGTCCATAGCACATGCAGCCTCAAGTTTATTTACTATTCCAGCAATTGTTGACCCTTTTTGACCAATAGCAACATAAATACAAAATACAGGCTCACCTCTATCGTAAAATTCTTTTTGGTTAATGATAGTATCAATACAAACCGTTGTTTTTCCTGTTTGTCTATCTCCAATCACTAACTCTCTTTGACCTCTTCCTACAGGAATCATGGCATCAATTGCTTTAACACCAGTTTGAAGTGGTTCGTTTACAGGTTGTCTGTAAATTACACCTGGAGCTTTTCTTTCAATAGGCATTTCAAACAAATCTCCATCAATAGGCCCTTTACCATCAATTGGTTCACCCAATGTATTGACTACTCTGCCTAACATTTTTTCTCCAACCTTAACAGAAGCAATTCTACCAGTTCTTTTAACCGTATCACCCTCTTTAATTTCATTTGAAGCTCCAAGAAGTACAGCCCCAACATTATCTTCTTCTAGGTTAAGTGCAATACCCTGTAATCCGTTTTCAAATTCAATAAGTTCCCCATATTGAACACTTCCAAGGCCATAAATTCTAGCGATTCCATCGCCAATTTGTAGTACTGTTCCAACTTCTTCTAGTTGAGCTTCTGATTTAAAACCAGATAATTGCTCTCTAAGAATTGCTGAAACCTCAGCTGGTTTAATTTCTGCCATTGTTTTGATTTTTAGAAATCCTTTATGTAAAGGTTTTTGTTATATGTTTTTTTTAAGTCTTTAATTGTGCGAATAACACTAGTATCTATTTGTTTGTCGCCCATTCGAATAATTGCACCACCAATTATCTTTTCATCTACTATTTCTTCTAATTCTACTTCGTTTTTATCTCCGCTTTTGATAAACTTTATTAATTCTTTCTTAAGATCAGCGTCAATAGGTTGAGCAGTAACTACAGATGCTGTAGTTACATTATTGTGAGCTTTATATAAACTAATAAAGCTTGATGAAATATCAGCAAGTAAACTTTCTCTTTTCTTATTGGTAATGATAGCAACAAAAGCCATGCTTACTTTTGAAAATTTATTTTTAAATATTTGATTTAAAATGGAAATTTTTTTATCAGTATTAACAATAGGGCTTTTTAACATTAAAGATAAATCTTTGTTTTCTATACAAGATTTATTTAGTAATGTCATGTCGTTAAAACAAGCGTCTAATGATTTTTGCTCAATTGCTAAATTTAGCAATGCCTTTGCATATCTATTACTTACTTTAGATTGTGCCATTTAATTTAATTCTGTTGCTTTAAGTGCTTTAGCAATTAATTCTTTTTGTTTTTTAGCGTCTGTTAATTCTGCTTTTACAATTTTTTCAGCCATTTCTATTGAAATATCAGCAACTTGATTTTTTAATTCAGTCATTGCTTTCATTTTTTCATTGGTAATTTGCTCTTTTGCTGAAGTAATTATTTTTTCAGCTTCTTCAGCTGCTTTATTTTTAGCTTCACCAACAATTTTTTCTTTGATATCTCTAGCTTCCTTAAGTAGAGCATCTCTTTCTAACCTTGCATCAGATAATATTTTTTCATTATTAGCGGTAAGTTCTGCCATTTCTTCTTTAGCCTTCTCTGCTGAAGATAATGCTTCTTCGATTGAATTGTTTCTGTCGTCAACAGCTTTTAAAATAGGTTTCCAAGCAAACTTTTTTAATAAAATCAACAATAAGATAAAGACAACACATGTCCAAAACATTAATCCAATTGCCGGAGTAACTAGTTCCATCGGGTTCATAATCTTAATTTTTTTGTAGAATTAGCTGCAACCAACCGTTGCAGCATTAATCCTATAATTTAACTTAATGATAAGTTGATTACCCTTGTAAAAGAGCAACAACAACACCAAATAAAGCTACACCTTCAACAAGTGCTGCTGCGATAATCATGTTTGTTTGGATCATTCCAGAGTGCTCAGGCTGTCTTGCCATTGCTTCTAGTGCTGAACCACCAATTTTACCGATTCCAATTCCTGCTCCAATTGCCGCTAAACCTGCTCCAATTGCTGCTATTCCTGTTATTGTCATTTTATTTTTTATTTTATGTTAAACAATATGTTAGTGGTGTTCTACTGTAGCTAACCCAATAAAAAGCGAGGTTAACAATGTAAAAATATAAGCCTGTAAAAAAGCCACCAATACTTCAATGAGGTACATGAACAAAACAAAGACCACAGAAACTGGAGCAACACCAAATGCGCCACCGTCTCCTAAGCCACTTTGAGCCATGAAAATCAATGAAATTAAACTTAATATTATAATGTGTCCAGCAGAAATGTTTGCGAAAAGTCGAATCATTAATGCAAAAGGTTTTGTGAAAATCCCAACAATTTCTATTGGAATCATAATTGGCATAAGAGCTAAAGGAACACCTGGTGGTTTAAAAATATGACCCCAATAACCTTTGTTCCCTGAAACATTAGTAACAATTAATGTAATGAAAGACAATACTAAAGTTATTGCAATATTTCCAGTAACATTGGCAGAACCAGGTAAAAGACCCAACAAGTTATTCATTAAGATAAAGAAAAACAAAGTCAATAAATAGGGTAAAAACTTTTGGTATTTTGCTCCAACATTTGGCTTTACAATATCATCTCTAACAAAAAGAACTAATGGTTCAAGAAAAGAAAGCAACCCTTTTGGAGCTCCTTTTGTTTTTTTTGATTTCATCCCAGAAATTCCAAAAAGCAATAAAAGCAAAACAAGCGCAATTAGCATTGAAGCTACATTTTTAGTAATTGAAATATCAATTGGTTTTGTAGCATTATAAGTTAATTCTCCAGTTTCTGAATCTGTTTGAATGTTTAAATGAGTTTCACCATCATTTAATTGGTATATCTTACCATGAAGATTTACAAACTTTGAACCTTTACTTTCAACGACATTATGACCGTGTTCATCATGATGAAATGCACTAGACATAAACACATGTAAACCATTAGAATATAGAATAATCGGAAGAGGTATAGTTACAGAACCATCACCTTCACCCCATAAATGCCATTCATGTGAATCAGAAATATGATGCATTATTGCTGGAACAGGGTTATATAATTCTCCTTCTTCAACTTCATCTTTATGATTTGAATTAGGATGTTGCTCATTGACAATGTTCTCTGCAAAAGAGAAAAGACTAAACGATAAAAACGAGATAATTATAAGTGACGTTCGAAGTGTAATATTTAGCATAGCTTAAGCTTGAACTTTAAAATTCGGCCAAAATTAGTCAATTATTTTAATGCAAAAAGTATTTTGCTAAAAAATTAAAGAACTAGTTTTTTTGTACTCAAGAGATCTAAAATTAAGTAGAAAAAATAAGCAAAGAAAAAATGGTATATATACCATTTATCAGCATCTTCATAGCCAATAATTATTGGCAATAAAAATAACACACAAATAAGCATTCGCCCAATATTAATAGCTAAAAAAATCATTGGAGATGTGTTGTTTTTTTTGCTTAGTTTTTTTTGTAGCCATTTAGTAATTAACGTTAGTAGGAATAAAAACACATGAATAATTAAAATATTAATCAATTGATTATTGATTAATAGCAAATAACTTAGAATTAAATGCACTAAGTTTCCAACTAATGCATAAATGGATAATTTCATATAAGATTTATTTAACATTAGAAACTTCTTTATAAACAAAATAAAGTGCTGCGGCAATTGAAATTAATGAAAGCACTATTGTTAATATTGGTTTTTTAAAAGAGAAGTAATCATCTAAATAATTACCTGAGTAACAACCAAAAAAAATAACAACTCCCATTTGAATAGCCAATGAAGAGAAACGTAAATAGGCGTTATAATTTGATTTATGATTTTTTGACATAATTTGTTAATCGTAAAATTAGTTATTAAAACGGCAGAACTAATTCTAAAAGTTATCTTTTTTGAATTTTAAAAATTACCTTTATTTGTATTAAATTTTTACATGGCTTCAAATTTTAAAATAAAATTCAACAAAAAATTTTTATTATTGTTACTCCCCTGGGTTTTTATTACATCCCTATTTTCATTTATTTATTTTGGGGTTTATAAACCAGCGTTAAAAGATCTACCAGATATAAAAACTTTAGAAAATCCAGTAACCCACTTAGCTAGCATCATATATAGTTCTGACATGAAAGTTTTGGGTAAATATTTTGATGAAAACAGAGTAAATGTTCATTTTAATGATTTGCCAAAACACTTAGTAAATGCATTAATTGCAACCGAAGATGAAAGGTTTAGAGAGCACTCAGGAATTGACGTTAGAGCTCTTTCTAGAGCCGTTTGGGGACAAATAACATTTAATCCTAAAGGTGGAGGGTCAACCATTACCATGCAATTGGCAAAAAACTTGTTTACCGATGACCCAAGTCGTGGAAAAATAGAAAGGGTGCTTCAAAAAGTGAAAGAAGGAATCATTACACCAATGTTAGAGCGGGCATATACAAAAGATGAAATCATTACAATGTATTTAAACAAATTAGACTTTGTAAACAATGCAGTTGGAATCAATAGCGCAGCAAAAATTTATTTTAATAAGAAACCTATAGATTTAAATTTACAAGAATCAGCAATGTTGGTTGGCATGGCTAAAAACCCATCTTTATTTAATCCTTTGAAATTCCCCAATAATGCCAAAAATCGAAGATCAGTCGTTTTAAGCCAAATGTTGAAAAACAATTTCATTTCCAAAAAAACATATGACTCCATCAATGAATTGCCATTGGGAATCAATTTTAAAAAAGAAAACCATATTGAAGGCATTGCCCCATATTTTAGACAAGAGTTAAAAAAGACAGTAAAAAAGGTATTATCAAAAAGAGATAAAAATGGTAAATTTTTAATTTCAAAACCAGATGGATCAAAGTATGATCTTTATGTAGACGGATTAAAAATATACACCACTATTGATACTAGGTTTCAAAAACATGCTGAAACCGCTGTAACTGAGCATTTAGGGAATTATTTGCAAGAAAAATTCAATAATCAATCTAAAATAAAATCAAGCAAATACCCACCCTTTTTTATTGGAAATGATTCTAAAAAAGGCAAAATAAGTATTGAAGCCGCAAAACGAATAATAAATAGGGGCGTTAGAGAAACAATGATTTATAAAACTTTGACAGGACAAGCATGCAGTGTTTGTCAGAGGCCTAATGTCGATTCAACAGAAAATGGATATAAATGTTCTTATTGTGGAGCAATAAGCCCTGTTAAGTCAAAGGAAGAAATCAATGAGGTTTTACAAACTAAAAGAAAAGTTAAAGTATTTGATTGGAAATCTCCAAATTATGAAAAAGACACATTGCTCTCTCCCTTTGAAGTAGTTAGATATAATAAAGGAATATTAAGAGCAGGGTTGATGTCAATTGATCCTCATAACGGCCATATTAAAGCTTGGGTGGGTGGACCTAACTTTAAATATTTTAGATATGACATGGTTAAACAAGGAAAAAGGCAAGTGGGGTCTACCTTTAAACCATTTGTATACGCAACAGCCATTGAATCCGGAATTATTCAGCCATGCACAGAAGTTCCTGATGTTGAATATTGTATTGAAGTTCCATTTAATAAAAATAGAAATAAAATGTGGTGCCCAGGAAATGCAGGAGAGAAATTTACAGGTGCTCCAATGCCAATTTATTATGCATTAGCAAATTCTATGAACAACATTACAGCAAGCATTATAAAAAAAGGCTCAATGATAAATAATGTTTATAGCAGACTTCCTCAACTTGGGATTGATACTGCAAATCCTAATTTAAAACCTGTCCCCTCTATGGCTTTAGGGGTTTTTGATTTGTCGGTTTTTGAAATGGTAAGTGCTTCATCAGCATTTGCAAATCAAGGAGTATATATTGACCCTGTTTATTTAATTAGAATTGAAGATAAGTTTGGAAATGTAATTTTTGAATCAAACCAAAAAGTTACTCAAGTATGGAATAAAGAAACAGCATATTCTATGTTAGAAATAATGAAATTGGTTACAAAAGGGGTTAAACACCCAACCTTAAAAAATGCTAATGGGAAATCAAAAAGAGCAGGAACCGCTCAAAGAATTAGGTATAAAGAATCTGAAAGTCGTCCTTATGCAGGAATTACTCAGCAACCAATAGCTGGAAAAACAGGAACAACCCAAAATAATGCAGATGGATGGTTTATGGGCTTAACACCAGACCTAGTTACCGGAGTGTGGGTTGGCGCTGAAGATAAACAGGTCAGGTTTTATAATACAGCGTATGGCCAAGGAGCAAATACAGCTTTGCCAATATTTGCATATTACACAAAGTTTATAAATGCGGATGAAAACTTAAACGTTTCAACTGGCGATTTTAAAATGCCAGAAACCCTTATAAATTCGCCTTTAGATTGTATTAATGATTCAAAAATTAATGAACCCACAAATGACGATGGCTGGGGCGAAGATTTAGAAAATGAAGATTGGTAAAAAATAATATATGATAAATAAAGAAGTTAAAAATGCAGTTGAAGCATGTAAGGATATAAAAAGTGGAATGACCATAATGTTAGGAGGGTTTGGCCTCTGTGGAATTCCTGAAAACTGCATTCAAACATTAGTAAATAAGGAGATCAATAATTTAACATGTATTTCTAATAATGCTGGTGTTGATGATTTCGGATTAGGTCTGCTTTTACAAAAGCGACAAATTAAAAAAATGGTCTCTTCATATGTAGGTGAAAATGATGAATTTGAGCGACAAATGTTATCAGGAGAACTTGAGGTTGATTTAATTCCACAAGGCAGTTTGGCAGAAAGGTGCAGAGCTGGTGGGGCTGGGATTCCTGCTTTTTTCACTCCAGCAGGTTACGGAACTGAAGTAGGCCAAGGAAAAGAGGTTAGGAAATTTAATGGTAAACCTCATATTCTTGAAACAGCATTAACAGCAGATTATGCTATTGTAAAAGCATGGAAAGGCGATAAGGCAGGAAATTTAATTTATAAAGGAACCGCAAGAAATTTTAATCCACCAATGGCTATGGCTGGAAAAATTACTATTGCTGAAGTTGAAGAATTGGTTGAACCAGGAGAGTTAAACCCTAACGAAATTCATACTCCTGGAATTTTTGTCCAGCATATTTTTCAAGGTGAAAAATATGAGAAAAGAATAGAACAAAGAACGGTAATAAAAAATTAAACATGGCATTAGATAAAAATGGAATTGCAAAAAGAATTGCACAAGAATTGAGAGATAGATGGTATGTTAATTTAGGCATTGGAATACCAACTTTAGTAGCTAATCATATACCTAAAGGAATATCTGTAGAATTTCAATCTGAAAATGGAATTTTAGGAATGGGCCCATTTCCAATTGAAGGAACAGAAGATGCAGATCTTATTAACGCTGGAAAACAAACAATAACCTCTCTTCCTGGCGCAGTATTTTTTGATTCTTCAACCAGTTTTAGCATGATAAGAGGACAACATGTTCAGCTCACAGTTTTAGGAGCTATGGAGGTAAGTGAAAACGGAGATATAGCTAATTGGAAAATACCAGGAAAAATGGTTAAAGGAATGGGAGGAGCTATGGACCTTGTTGCTAGTGCTGATAACATTATCGTTGCCATGATGCATACTAACAAAAAAGGGGAAAGCAAACTGCTTTCCAATTGTTCGCTTCCACTAACTGGCGTTAATTGCGTAAAGAAAGTAGTTACTAATTTAGCCGTTATGGATATTCTTGATTCAGGCGGGTTTCGTTTAATTGAAAGGGCTCCGGGAGTTTCTGTTGAAGAAATTAAAAACGCAACGGCTGGGAAATTGATTGTTGAAGGTCATGTTCCTGAAATGTCAATTAGTTAATTGTTGCCATCAAAAAAAATATGGCTTAACAGTAAAAACGTTGTTTACTATCTAATTTTAATACAGTTATTTACATTATTTAATATTAAGCCTTGGAAGGGAGCCGAAACAAAAGACGCCCTAATTAATAATGATATAATATCTTATTATGCTTATTTACCTGCAACATTTATCCATAAAGACATAACTTTAAGTTTTACAGAGACAGATTCTGTTGACTATTGGGCCGAACGTAAATTTTGGCCAGAAACATCCCCAAATGGAGGAAAAGTTATAAAAACAACCATGGGAATGTCATTGTTATATTCTCCATTTTTCTTTTTAAGTCATTTATACGCTAGTTTTTCTAGCTCTTTTGATGCAAATGGTTTTTCAAAACCCTATGAAATTGGACTTGCATTTTCTTGTTTATTATATTTATTTATTGGTTTTTTCTTCTTAAGAAAGGCATTGTCAAAGTGTTTTTCTGACAACATTACCTCTTTTGTTTTGATATGTATTTTTTTAGGAACTAATCTTTTTTATTATTCGACAACAGAGCCATGTATGTCACATGCATACACCTTTTCTTTAACAGGTTTTTTTATTTATTATGTCCCAATATGGCTTAATAAATTCAATTTCAAATCTGCCTTGATTTTTGGTTTTATTTCGGGGCTTTTAGTTTTAATTAGGCCTACTAATGTTATAATTATTTGCATGATTTTAACATATGGAATTCATTCATTAAACGGAGCTAAAAACAGACTTAATTGGCTTTATAAACATAAAAAACTTTTGTTGGTTTCCATTGTAATAGGCTTTCTGGTTTTTACTCCTCAACTAGTTTATTGGAAGACTATTACAGGCGATTGGCTTTTTAACTCATATGTTGGTGAGCAATTTTATTTTAATAACCCTAAAATAATGGAGTTCTTGTTTAGCTATAGAAAAGGGTGGCTCCTTTATACTCCAATAATGGGATTATTTATATGGGGAATATATAGGTTGTTTCAAAGTAAAAACCCATGGGCTTTGTCTAGTTTATTTTCAGTCTTGGTTTGTGTTTTTGTCTTTTCTAGCTGGTGGTGCTGGTGGTATGGTGGAAGTTTTGGAATGAGGTGTATGATTGATTTTTATCCAATTTTTGCTTTTGGACTAGCTGCTTGTTTTAATGGTTTTAAAAATTATTTAATTTTTATAATACCGTTTGTATTTATTATACTGAATATTTATCAAACGCTTCAAAGAAGAAATTTGGTTATTCATTGGGATAGTATGACAAAAGAATCTTATTGGCATTTTTTCACAACACTTAAAATGAAAAATGAAGAAAACTGGCAAAAACAAACGGAATTATTGTCAAAACCTGATTACGATAAAGCAAAAAAAGGTGAAAAAGAATATGAATTTTCAGTTTTTAATTAAAGGAGGTTAAGTTGCTTATTTAAGTTTTCTTTGTATGCTTTTCCAATATGAATTTGTTTATTTGGAAGAACAACATAATTGTCTTCAATAGAGTTTATTTGATCTAACCTAACAATAAATGATCTTTGAATTCTAATAAATTCATTTGATGGAAGTTTTGATGCGATATCTTTCATGGTGCTAAGAATAGTATATTTATCTTGACCAGTATGAATTTGCATATAATTTCCTAATGCCTCAACCCAAATAATGTCTTTTAATCGAACTTGAATTAGTTTGGAATCAGTTTTGATAAAAATTGTTTCATCTTTTGATGAAACAATGGCATTATTTTCTGTTTGGTTTCTTAATTTAAGTTTTTCAATTGTTTTAAGAAACCTAGCGTTTGTAACAGGTTTTTTAATAAAGTCTGTAACGTCATACTCATAGGATTCTAAAGCAAATTCATCATGAGAAGTTATCATGACAACTTGTGGAGAGATACTTAAATTTCTTAACAAATCCATTCCTCCCATTTTAGGCATCTCAACATCTAAAAAAATAACATCAACAGACTCCTTTTTTAAATAACTAAACGCGTCAAGTGCATTTTCAAAAGTTGCCACACAAGTAATATTGTTAATTTCAGAAATCATGTCGCTTATTACAGTTTGACATAGTTTGTCATCATCAACAATTATACATTTAAGCATCAAAACGTTTTTAATAAGTTTATTTCGTTTACAAAAAGGGTTTCTAAAATAATTAATTCTTCATTTAAATCTAATGATTTTTTTTGTTCCATTTTTAAAATGTGATCGCTTAATTTGGACAACCCCATCGTTAATGAAGCACCTTTCATCTTATGTAACTGATTTTTAATCAAAGTTTTATCTTTACTTTTCAAAGCCTTTTTAAAAATACTGAGGTCTTTTTTTGTTGACTCTTCAAAAATGGTAATGTATTTTTCTTTTTTCTTAGGGTCGTTTTGAGTTAAATTATCAAATGCTATATTTAATTTTTTATCTGACTTAATTAAAAGCTCTTTTATCTTGTTTTTTATTTGTTTTGCTTGAAATGGCTTAGAAATACAATCATTCATGCCCGCAATCAAACATTTATCTAAAACATCATTTACAACATGAGCGGTCATTCCTAAAATCGGAGTTTTAACTAAGTTCAATTTATTTCTTATTTCTTTAGCAGTTTCTATTCCGTTTTTGACTGGCATTTCAAGATCCATTATTATAATTTCATATGCCTTATCATTAGCTAATAAATCTAAAGCCTCTTGCCCATTCTTTACCCAATCAACAAAAATATTTTTTTCTTTATTTTTCAATAATGAAGAATATAATTCTCCGTTTAATAAATCGTCTTCCACTAAAAGAATTTTAATTTTTTCAAGAGATAAATTTATATTTTCGTTTAATTTTTGGTCATTAGAGTCAAGGTTGTTAATTGGAATACTAAAAGAAAAAACACTTCCTTTCCCAACAGAAGATTCGACAGAAATTTCTCCGCCCATTATATCAATAATGTTTTTACATATTGAAAGACCAAGACCCGTTCCTCCATATTGTCTGGTTGTTGATTTATTTTCTTGAGTGTATGGATTAAAAATGGTTTTTAATTTATCGTTATTAATTCCGGAACCATTGTCTTTGACTTTAAAATCTATAAAGTTCTCAGATTTGCTTTTTCTTAGTTTTGCGTTAAGCAAAACCTCACCTCCTTTTGTAAATTTTATGGCGTTATCTAATAAGTTAACTAAAACTTGATGAATTCGAACAGGGTCACCATTTATTTCTTCAGGTGTGTAATCGTCAATTTCTTTAATTAATTTTACGTTGTTATGTATAGCTTTTGAATTTAAAGCTATAAAAAGATCGTCTATTAATCTTTTAATGGAAAAAGGTATTTTCTCTAATGTGATTTTTCTTTTTTCAAGCTTAGCTAAATCCAAAATATCATTAACTAAAAACAAAATGTTGTTAGCACTTGTTTTTATAGATGATAGGTGTTTTTGTTGAGGTTTGTTTAAAGGCGAATTTTCTAAAAGTTCAGCTGAGCCAACAACCGCAGATAAAGGAGTTCTTATTTCGTGAGAGGTATATGCCAAGAAATCATCTTTTTCTTTTTGAATCAATAATATTTTTTCATTAGATTCTTCTAGTTTTTTTACAACTAATGATTTTGTTCTAAAAGCATAAAATAAAAGACCAATAAACAAGAAAAGGATAATTATAACACCACCTAATAACAATAAAAACGTATTCTTAAAATTAAGGTCTTTTTTATCTAAAACTATTTGTTGTTCTTTAAGCTTAAGATCACTTTTTGTTTTCTCTTTTTCTAAGATTAACTCTTTTTCTTGATCAGCAAGTTCGATAGCAACCTTTAATTCCTCTTCTTCTTGAAGAATTTTAATAGTATTAAGTTGTTTTAAATAAAGCGCAGACTTTTTATAATTACCTTGATTTTCATAGAAAGAAGAAAGTTTAAGACACCCCACTTTAATTCCCGCTAAGTAAGAGTTTTCTTTTGCATTTTTTAGACCTTCTTCATAAAAGTTTTTTGCGTCATTGAATAACATTAACCTTTCTTTTATTTTTCCAGATTCATATAGTGTTTCGACCAAGGCTTGAACATTGTTTGTTTGACGATATAATTGAATGCTTTTTTGATAAAAATTTATAGCCAAATCATACTTTTCTAAATTTTGATATCGATGACCGATTATAGTAAAAAAACCAGCTTTAACATTGGGTATATTTATTATGTTTGTGTAAAAAATTGCTTTATCTAAAATTTCAAGATTATTTTCATTTGCTTTATTTTTTTTAATATCAAAAGAGGCAATAAAAGCAGAAGCAATTAAACAATTATCTACTATTTTTTCCCCTATTTTTTTACAATTATCAAATTGATGTTTTGCTGTTATAGCATCCCCAGAACTATAATAGACATTACCAATTAAAATATGGTTCAGAGCAATTTCTTTCCATTTTTTTATAGATACAAATTTTTCTTCAGCAATTTTAAATTGCTCTAAAGCTCGAGTTAGCTCTCCCATTTCTAAATATACTTTACCGATTATTTGATGAGCAAAAGAAATTTTAGCAATGTCATTACTTTGTAAAGACTTAGTTAAGTTTTCTTGAGCATAATAAAGTGATTTTTCAATGTCTTTTTTTAGGTACGCACTAGAAAGTTCAGCGTTTAGGGCTAAATTTTTATCTCCCAAAATAGAATTATAAATCAATGACAACTCCTGATTGCTAATGCCCCAGCTTAAATTAATATTTAAACAGCCAAAAAGTATGAAGATATTTCGTAAATGTCTTTTCATAATAATAAGAAAAAGCAATTAAAAATAACGAAAAAGAAATAAGGCTACTTAATTGTTTTTGTTTTAGCTATTTTATTCCTTTTCTTTTAAGACAACAGCAAATACAAAAAGGACAACAGCAGACGAACAAAAAACAACAATTAAAGACTCAATTAATTTTTTAAAAACCTTATCAATACCCAAACCTAACCCCCATATTTCTAGTATAGCTATTAGGGTTGTAACCAAAACAATTGCTATAAGAAAATAAGAACTAATTTTTTTAATTTTAGAATTCATAATTTAATTTATATATAAAATTAAAAACAACTAATTGTTACTCAAAAAAATTGATTATGATATTCAATTTAGGAATTTTCTTTATAAGTATATAAATATTAATTAAATTTAGTATAATGAATCTATATGAAGACTACATTAAACCCGATATTATTTTTTTTCTTATTTCCATTTAGCATTGCTTACTCGCAAAATGTAGTTCAACTTTTTGTAGAGGATTTTAACCAGCCCACTGTTTCATGGTTTTTAAATGACAGTGTCTCAGGACCAAATATTGGAACAAATAACTGGATTATTAATAATCAATACGATGGGTTTGGGTTGGCCCCTAACACTCCAAATCAAACAAATACATTTGGTGGGACAATTAGTAATGCTCCATTTAGTGGTTATGCTCATATTCATGACTCTACAATAGTTAATTCGGCATCTAATTCAAATTATAATGGAACAATTTCGTCAGATACTTATTTAGTTATGTCAGATGGGATTTGCACAAAAGGCTTAAGTAACGTTGAGCTTTCCTTCTTTTATATTTGTGAAGGAAATACAAACTCTTATGGAGAAGTATATTACAGTACAGGAGTTTCTGGTTGGACAAAAGTGGGAGCAGCTAAGTATAATAATAAAAGCCAATGGAAATATGAACAAATTACAGACTTAAATTTTAGCGATGCTTATGATTTGAAATTTGCTTTTAGGTGGGTGAATGATTCATCATCGTTACCAAGCAATGTAGCCTTTGGTATAGACGACATCCATATTGTAGGAATATACGATACCATTATTAATCCAATTACTATTGATTTTATTTATATAGATACAGTTGTATGTCCAGGTAATAATTTGTTAATGAATTTTCAATTATCTGATACACTATGCGATGGTTCTTATCACATAGAAATGTCTGATCAAAATGGAAACTTTAACCCTCCTTTATCCACATGGATTACCAATATAAATTACCCGTCTATTTCTTCTTTTGTGAGCTTGTCAATACCATTTACAACCCCCCCCTCATCTTGTTACAAATTTAGGGTTAAAAGAATATCTCCATTGCCTTATATTGTTGGAACAATAAGCGTATGTGTAGATGTTCAGTCTTGTCCAAATGTTATAACATGTACAGACCCACCAGCTGTTGCTATGGATACAAATGCAGTTTGTATTTCTAGTGTAATGGACGTGCCTTTTTGGTCTACAGGGGTTTACAACCCTAATAATACTTATTTAGCTCAACTTTCTGATTCATCAGGAAGCTTTGCTAGCCCAACAAATATTGGATCATTAAATGATAATACCACTTATGACCCTGCTTTAGTTCCGTCACCAGGATCTGTAAGCAGCGTTATTCCAACTGTTCCTCCAGGGTGTAATTATTATGTTAGGGTTGTTTCTTCTAGTCCAAACACTGTAGGTTCTTCATGGGGCCCATTTTGTATCCAAGAATGTGATATAGGCTCAAATAATTGCACAGATATTAGTGCCTGCCCTGGAGACTCTGGCCTAACGGTATCTATCCCTGTCGATATTAATGTCTGGGACTCATTAACTTCTTATTACCCTGGAAATACATTTAGTGTTCAAGTTTTAGATATGATGAATTTTAGCGCTTTGAACACTGGAGGGTTGGGCGCTACATTAGACACTCAATCAGCAATAATTAACCTTCACATCCCTCCTTGTGATAGTTTATCTTATTATGGATTAACCAGTATGGGATTTCCTGGTGGGGCATTTTATTTAAGAATTGTGGCAGATAGCGCTTCAAATATGGAGCAAACACTTGGTTGTGTTGTTCATTTCTCATTGGGATGTCCTAGTCAAACTTCTTTTGATTTGGTCCCCGCTTTTCCTTGGTCAACTTATGCTGATACTGTATTGTGTGTTGGCGATCCTATTTTTGTCAGGGTGAATAATTATAATCCATCATCTTCATTTATGTATTTTATTGATGGAAATTCATTTCCTCCAAATAACCCTCCAGCCATGTTAGGAATTTACTGGACTAGCCCTGGTCTCCATGTTTTAACTTTAGAAGAAACTCATATTGGATGTGTAGGACCTTTATCAAACCCAATGGATGTTTACGTCATTCAGGCGCCTCAAACCGTAATGTTAGGTCCTGACACTGTTTGTATAGGTGATACGGCCGATTTCTTAGTTCAATTTTACAATGCAACTTACTACGATTGGAATACGTCTTCATCGGGCGGAATTGTTGATACTGGAAATAATGAAGTAAGTGTTTTGTTTGATACCACAGGAACTTTTACTATTAATGTTAATGCTCTAAATCAATGTGGAAACAGCAGTAGCTCTGTTGATGTTGCTGTTGTAGATCAATTTCACTTAAGCTCATTTGGAGATACTATTGGTTGTGAAGGAGACTCCTTGATTTTATTTGCTGACGGTCAAGGCTCTTTTACATGGGACAATTTATTTACGGGCTATGTATATGAAGATGTATTTACAATTAATAAAGACACTATTATTTTAATGGCAGATAATTATTGTGGACAAATAATAGATACTGTGGCACTTGTTGTAATACCCACTTCTTTATTAGACCTGGGGCCAGATACCACTATTTTTGCAGGAGAAACCATTTCTTTTTCTTCAAATTTACCTGGAAATTATCAATGGACACCTTCAGAAGGTATTGACTGTTCAACATGTTCATCAGTTGTTTTTAGCCCAGAAGAGACAACCACTTTTATTTTACAAATCGACACAATAGGTTGTATAAGCCAAGATGAAATAATCATTAATGTAGAAATATCAGGAGATGTTTCGGTTCCGAATTTATTTACTCCAAATGGAGATAATGTAAATGATTTACTTAAAATATATGGATATAGCATTGAAGAATTAGATTTTAGAATTTTTGATAGGTGGGGTGAAATGGTATTTAAAACAAACTCCATTTTAGACGCTTGGGATGGAAAATTCAATGGCGTGGAGTTAAACACAGCAGTTTTTGTTTATTCTTTGAAAGTTAAGTACAAAGATGGAAGAGAAGTAGTTCAACATGGAAACATAACATTAGTTAAATGAAAAAGATATTAATCATACTGTTTTTATCAAACGGTATTTCAATAGTTGGGCAAGACGTTCATTTTTCACAGTTTTATAACTCTCCTTTAACAATTAATCCAGCTAATGCTGGTGCTTTTAATGGCGATATAAGAGCGTATTCAAATTATAGAAATCAATGGTCTAGTATTCAGTCGGCATATAAAACATATAGTTTTAGTGTAGAATCACAATTATTAAAATATAAATGGCCTAACAATTACTTAGGAATAGGATTAAATTTTTTTAATGACAAGGCTGGTGATTTAGGATTAGGTCTTTCACAAACGAATCTTACTGTTTCTAGCATTTTAGCCCTTAGCCCAGATTTAACAATGACTGTTGGAATTCAGCCATCTTATATGCAATACAGCATTGATTATACAAATGCTTTGACAAGTAATCAATATGTAAATGGAGGTTTTAACCCCAATTTACCAACAGGAGAAACAAATTTAAATAACGGATTTTCTTTTTTTGATGTTAGCACAGGCTGTACGTTTAATTATGCTAGAGGAGAATCGAATATTGCCTCTCATGACATGTTAATTATTAATGTTGGATTTTCTTTCTCACATGTAAATAGGTCTGTATTAGACTTTGGAACTGTTGAAGAATTATATCCTAAAATTATAGCACATGGCAATTCTAATATTGGTATTGTTAATTCAAAGCTAAGCATTATGCCTAGTTATTTAGTTGTATTACAAGGCCCTCAAAAAGAAATAACCGCTGGAAGCATGGTCCGATTATTTATTACAGAATCTTCAAGATATACAGGAAATATCAGTGAGTCTGCAATCTTGTTTGGAGGACATTACAGATGGAAAGATGCGATGATAACCTCCTTGGGTTATCAATTAGGAGAATATATGATTCAAATCAGTTATGATATAAACCTATCAAGTTTAAACAGATCAATAAGATATAGAGGAGGCTTTGAAATTTCTTTAAAATATACTAATCCTGAAATTTTTGGAGCAGGAAGGTCTTCATCTCTTGACCCAAAATTTATGTAGCTTAAAGAATAGGAACAGAAATTTTAATTAAAATTTTGCTGTCATCTCTATTTTTTTGTGTTTTAATTTTATAATCGTTTGAGTAAACAACACACTTGCCAAGAAAAACACCTTTATCAAACTTAAAAGTTATCTCTTCATCATTTGATATGTCTTTAATGGTCATTTTTCCTTTCATTACATATTCTTCATTAACCAAAGAAAGGCTTTCGCTTTTAAAAATAATTTCTGGATATTTTTCCGTATCAAAATAATCAGGAGCATTTAAATGAGCATCTCTTGTTTTATTTCCTGTGTTTATAGTTGAAATATTAGCCCTTCCTTCAAAATAAGATTTTGATAAATCTGAAGGGTCAAATTTAATGGTCCCCTTTACGCCATTAATAGTCCCAACAGCATCTTCACTAACATAATTGAATTCAACTATTGATTTTTCTGAGTTAATAGAGTATTCCTGAGCTTTTAGTGTTGATATTGTTAACAAACAAAATAGAGATAGAATTATTTTTTTCATAGTTTTTATTATTAAGTATTAAATTTTCTAGCGATGGTAAATCCAAATCTGAACTCACCTTTCGACCATTTACTATTGGTATAAGGAATAAATTGACCTTCACCAATTCCTCTTGAATTTACAAAATTCAATAAGAAAACATGTCCGTAAGTATTTATCTCAATTCCCATGCCAAAAGGGTTATTGTATTCGTTTTTTCTGTATTCAGTAGTATTTAGATTGGCGAAATATTCACCAATTAAACTTACTTTTTTAAATAAATGTAAACGAAAAACTGTTCCCAAATGAGGAATTAAATTTTGATCTTGATAATTAACTAAATTTCTGTAAGTAAAACCCGGACTAATTTGCATAGTTAATCTGTCAATAGGCTTCATCCCAATAAGCAATTCATTATGATAGCTTATTCGGTGAGAAAAAAAATTAAAATTAGTTAAATCACTACTTAACCCAGAGCTCCTCATTGAAGTAAAAAAAGCTTTTGATGATAAAGTTATTTTAAATGGTATTTTTTCAGATTCATATAACAAAAATTTAAAAAGACCATCCCAAACCTCTAAAAAAGGTCCAGCACCTTTTGACCGTCCCCCTCCAATCATAATTTTATCTGTTAATCCATATTCAAGCCCAATTCTAATGTCTGATGAATTGTCTAATCCAAAAAGTGTTCTGTAAGATTGTGTTGTTGCAATGTCTCCAAAACGATGGGTAATTCGAAGGTCCAGAATTTCTTTTTCAAGAACATTAACAGTATGCCCATTAATTGCTCTAGTGTCAAGGAAAAGGGTGTTGTCCTTTTTTTTCGACTTAAAGTCCCATTCTTCTTGAGCAATTATTATATTAATTGACAATAAAGGAGCAATTAGAATGAGTCTAAATATTGAAGCCATAGTTGTTAATCAAAGCAATTTTATATAACTTTTCAAGAGTATAACTCATTATGAAAGATAGTGTAATATTTTATATTTTTTTAATCTTAGTTCATATTTCTTGTTCTAAAAATAAAACTGACCCACCCTTGCCTTGTCAAGAAAACCCATCTTTTGATTTAGAAATTAAAAATATTTTTATTGATAATTGTATGTCTTGTCACAATTCATCAACTAATTTTGCTGGTGTTGTTTTAGAAGATTATTCATCTATACTATTGAATGTAGATCACTCAATTGAAGAAATCCAAAATGGAACAATGCCCCCATCTGGAATTATAGATGATACTTTAATCAGCGCAATTAATTGTTGGATACAAAATGGAATGCCAAATAATTAACCATAACCAATAATTTTTTACTATGAGAATAGTTGTAATAAGCCTTATGTTTTTTTTCTCAAACTTTTTGTACTCTCAAAACGAACAAAATAGAGGTTATAAAGTTAAAATAGGGGATAATGCACCCAGTTTATCGCTTTCTATGATGAATGGAGATATATGGACAAATGAAGATTTTGAAAATAAAGTTATTGTGTTGCAATTTACGGGGTCCTGGTGCAGCGTTTGCAGAAGAGAAATGCCTCATCTTGAGAAAAGGGTTTGGCAAAGATTTAAGGATAAAGATTTTTTACTTATTGGGATTGACATTAAAGACAATAAAGAAAAAGCTGATGCTTTTATAAAAAGCACTGGTGTAACCTACCCTATTGCCTATGATCCTGAAGCCAAATTGTTTTCACAGTTCACGATAGAAGGAGCTGGCGTTACTAGAAATATAGTGATAAATAAAAAAGGTGAAATTGTTTTTTTAACAAGGCTTTTTGAGGAGAAAGAATTCAATAAAATGATTTCTAAAATCAATGATTTAATTGAAGAATAAATCTATTTTTTTATTTAATAAAACCTTTTAATTACTGTATTTAATCCATTTTTTTCAACTGTAGATTCATTAAGGTTGAAGCGATTAATGAAATTACAACATAAGACAGAAAGAAATATAATCCAATAAGAGTTTTACTTTCAGTTTCAATTTGATTGCTCATGTTATTAAACGACAAAAATGATAAAAAACATGCTGCAACAAAAACATCAGCCATACTCCACTTCCCAATGAAATTAATTATAGTAATTAACCCTATTTTTTTGCTAAACGATTTAAAAAAAGTAATTAAAACAGTCATTAACAATTTAATTATTGGAATAATTACACTAAAAGTTAAAAGAGCTATTCCTACTACATAATTTTTTTGGGTGAATAAAGAGCCTATTAAACTCATTGCAGATTTACTTTGATAATAATAATAGATATCGCCATAAAATTTTGCAGTTAAATCAATAGAATAATCTTTTTCGTTAAAATAAGAAGCAAGATTAAGGTTTAAATCAAGGTTTAAATCGGGAATTTTTAATCCAAAAAGAGAAAAATCTTTTAAATAAGATTGAATATTATTATTAAAATCATTATTTATCCAGTTGGAAAGATCTTCTAGAGACAAGTCAGCAAGTGTTAAAATATCCTTTAATTTCAAAACAAGAGGAATTTCTAGATTTCGACTGTAGGCATGAATTTCTAAAATAGGAGCATAAACACCAATATAAAGAGCGATTAAGCCAATTACTGCTGTACAGGCGATTAAAGCTTTAAATAGGTTTGTTCCATTATAATTTAGTACGATTATTAAAAGAACAAATAGCAAAGAAGCCCATAGGATATTATATGCTGTCCGAATTGCTTTGTTGTATGAAATACGTGCTTCTTTAATGGTTTTCATAGCAAAATCAATAGTTTCATTATTTTGTTCATTTGATAAAGCATAAGCCCATTCTTCTCCAGAAATTAGCCTAGATTCTACATCAAGAATTTTGACCTGATCATTTACTTTTTTTTGGTAATCATTACAGTGATTTAACACTTGATTAGAAAGAGGAATTATGAAGCATAGATAAATGCCGCTTAATAAAAATAATGTGATTAAATAATTTATTTTCATAATTACATGGAGATTAAAAAAACAAGCTTTATTGCTTAAGTATTTTTAGTATAAATATATACATTTACTTTTTTCAAAAATTATATCAAATGTGTGGAATAGCATGTGCTTTTGATTTAAAGCAAAATAGCGAAGCGTTAAGGCCCAAAGTTTTAGAAATGGCAAGAAGAATAAGACACCGAGGTCCTGATTGGAGCGGTATTTATTCATCTTCAAATGCAATTCTTGCCCATGAAAGATTAGGAATAGTTGATCCTAAATCAGGAAAACAGCCAATATATTCTGAAGATAAGAGTTTAGTTTTAGCCGCAAATGGGGAGATTTATAACCATAGGGTTTTAAGAGAAGATATTGGCGAGAATTATGTTTTTTCCACGGGATCCGATTGTGAAGTTATTTTAGCATTGTATAAATTAAAAGGAATAAATTTTATTGATGATTTAAATGGAATGTTTGCTTTTGCTTTATATGATGAAGAAAAAAATACCTATTTAATTGCTAGAGATCATATGGGTATAATTCCACTTTATATGGGTTGGGATGATCAAGACACTTTTTATATTGCCTCAGAATTAAAATCTCTTGAAGGGTTTTGCAAAAAGATAGAATTATTCCCTCCAGGACATTATTTATATAGCAAAGAAGGCGCTTTAAAAAAATGGTACACAAGGAAATGGATTGATTATAATTCAGTTAAGGACAACAAAACAAATATAATTGCTTTAAGGGAGGCTCTTTCAAATGCAGTTAGAAGACAATTAATGTCAGATGTCCCTTATGGTGTTCTTTTGTCTGGAGGGCTTGATTCTTCAATTACTTCAGCGGTTGCAAAAATTTATGCTGATAAAAGAATTGAAACTGGAGGACAAAACAAGGCTTGGTGGCCAACTTTACATTCATTTGCTGTTGGTCTTGAAGGTTCACCAGATTTATTGGCGGCTAAAAAAGTAGCCGATCATATTGGAACAGTTCATCATGAAGTAAAGTTCACTATTCAAGAGGGATTAGATGCAATTAGCGATGTAATTTATCATTTAGAAACTTATGATGTAACTACTATAAGGGCATCTACACCTATGTTTTTAATGGCTAGAGCAATAAAATCTATGGGCATAAAGATGGTTCTTTCAGGAGAAGGGTCGGATGAACTGTTTGGTGGCTATTTGTATTTTCACAAAGCACCAGACGCCAAATCATTTCATGAAGAAACAGTCAGAAAACTTAGTAAGCTTCATCAGTATGATTGTTTAAGAGCAAACAAAGCTTTAGCATCATGGGGAATTGAGGGTAGAGTTCCTTTTTTGGATAAAGAATTTATGGATGTTGCAATGAGCATTAGTCCATCCGATAAAATGATTAACAACGAAAGAATGGAAAAATGGGTGTTAAGAAAAGCGTTTGAAGATTTATTGCCTAAAGAAGTAGCTTGGAGACAAAAAGAACAATTTTCTGATGGAGTAGGATACAGTTGGATAGACACTTTAAAAGAAAAAGTGGAAGAAATAATTACCGATAAAGTTTTTGAAGATGCCAGAAATGTTTTTGATGTAAATACCCCACTAAATAAAGAAGAATATTATTATAGAACAATATTTAATAAATATTTCCCCTCAAAAACAGCGGCACTCTCTGTGCCATCTGTTCCTTCTGTAGCCTGTTCAAGCCCTGAAGCCCTAAAATGGGATAAATCATTTTCAAACATGAATGACCCATCAGGAAGAGCTGTAAAAACCCATGAAAGCAGTTATTAGTGCAAAATATTATTATTTGTAAAATGGTTAATTTTATAACAAAGAACAACTCATGAGAGCCGCCTTTTTTATAATTTTTTTTTCTTTATCATATGGCATTATATCTCAAAAAAAACCGAACAACTCATATGGTGATTATTTAAAACACTTTTATGAGTTTTATCAATTATTAGATGAAAACTATATTGACACATTGAACCATGAAAAATTAATGGATCATGTTTTAAAAACAACAGCTTCTAGCTTAGATCAATATTCACAATACTTTAACCAAGAAGAATCTATTTTAAGAAATAAATCATGGAGTGGCATTTCTTATGCAGGAATTGGCGCTTCGATTAATTACATAAATAAAAATGCAATTATTGAGCATTGTAAAAAAGGGTATGGTGCAGATTCAGCAGGCTTAATGTCAGGAGATGTAATTGTTGAAATTAACGATAGCGCCATTAAAAACACGAATTTAAACAATACGATTAAACTGCTAAAGGGGGAGGCGGGTACTGTTGTTAAAATTAAAGTGAAAAGAGGAAATAGTATTAAAGTTGTTAAAATTAAAAGAAGACAGATTATCTCCCCTTCAATACCTTATTCTAGAATTGAGGATCATGGTTTTGGAGTTGTTAAAATAAATCAATTTTTAAAAGGTTCTGGAATAGAGTTTAGAAATGAAATAATAGATTTATTAGAAAAAGGAGCACAAGGCTTTGTGTTAGATTTAAGAGCTAATAAAGGTGGAATTGTTAAGGAATGCGTTTCTATGTTAAGTGTCTTTTTATTAAAGAATACTTTAGTGTGTGAATTAAAAAGTAAAGATCCTAAGTCAAATTATAAGAAATATACTTTGAACGAGCCAATAAGTACAAAGTGTCCAATTGTTATTTTAATAGACGGCAAAACTATGTCGTCAGCTGAAATTTTTGCTGGTGCTATGCAAGATTTAGATCGAGCTGTTTTAATTGGAGACACTACTTTTGGCAAGGGATTAGTTCAAGGAACAAGATATTTACAAGACAGGTCTTCTTTATATGTGACAGCTGCAAAATATTATTTACCATCAGGAAGAACTATTCACAAAAGTTTAAATTCTAAAAAATTCATTTTTTCATCACTCTCTTGCGAAAAAGAAACCTTTTTTACCTTAAATCAGCGATTAGTCAGAGGAAATAATGGATTGTCTCCAGACATTTATGTTTCTCCTAACACAACACTAAATGAAATAGTTTCCGCTGTTTCTAAAAGTAGATTAGAGTTCGATTATGTAGTTACAATGCTGAGAAATCAAGAAAGTTTAGAGCTAAAAAACCAAGATACCTACAAAAAAGCATATTACAATTTTCTAATTAAAAACATCAGCCAAATCAATTTAGTAATTGAAAAACAGTGGAATCAGATTAAAGAAGCAAAATTACAGTTCAATCCTTCAAGGTTTGTCAATAAAAAAATAGAAAAAGAAATTTCAAACACAAAAAAGAAAATCATTAAAGCTTACATTGATGATTTATACTATCAAATGAATAAAACATTAATTTATCATTCAAGATATCATGATGGTCTATACGAATTTAAACTAAAAAAAGACGACTGTTTTAATGAAGCCATAAAAGTTCTTTCAGATATGGATAAATATAAAATGACATTAAATCATTAAACTTTATTTAAATAAATAAAATATCGTTATAAATTGAAGGATGAAAGTGTTTATTAATTTAATATTATTAGTCTCTATAATACAAATAAATACAGTGTCGTGCCAAGAGACAAAAGATAACCCAAAAACAATGAAAAAATCCACCTATAATCAATTAACAAATGATGAAAAAAAAGTTATAATTGATAAAGGTACCGAAAGACCCTTTACTGGAAAGTATAACGATCATTATGAAAAAGGGGTTTACTTATGCAAGCAATGTAATGCTTCATTATATAACTCTAAAGATAAGTTTAATTCTCATTGCGGTTGGCCAAGTTTTGATGATGAAATACCAGGCGCAATTGAAAGAATCCCAGATCCTGACGGAGTAAGAACTGAAATTGTATGCAATAATTGTAAAGGTCATTTAGGGCATGTGTTTGAAGGAGAGCATTACACAAATAAGAATACAAGACATTGTGTTAATTCAATATCTATGATTTTTAAATCAAAAGAATAAAAATTAAGAGAGTACTTTATATGAAAACAATAAAATTAATTTCAATTTATTTGTTATCAATTGGTTATGTATATGTTGGATTTAGGCATTTTTATGATCCAGATTTTTTCCTTGCTATTATGCCTCCTTATCTGCCATACCACTTGCCTTTGGTCTATATTAGTGGGGCTTTTGAAATTTTTTTAGGCATAGGCTTATGTCTTAAAAAAACAAGAAAATATTCTGCTTGGGGAATAATAGCATTGCTTTTAGCGGTATATCCAGCAAATATATACTTAGCTTTTAATGAGGAGCCTCAGCAAGCAATTGATATTAGTGCTTTTTTAGCTTCTTGGGTAAGACTTCCTTTGCAATTTGTATTGATAGCGTTTGCTTATTGGCATTCAATTGTAGATTTTAGTAAAGAGGAGAAAATGATTAAATAATTATGACAACATGATTTATGATTGTGTTTTAAATGATTCTGTATGATTTCAAGCATTAAATATATTCTATACCTCTTCACTATTTTTACATGTGTAAGCTTTTTAGCTCAAAAAGCCCCCTCTACTTATTTAATTGTTTTAGGAACTGTTCAAGATGCTGGCTCTCCTCACATGGCGTGTAATAAAAAATGTTGTGAAACTTTATTTAATAATCCTGACCCCACTAGAAAGGTAGTTTCTTTAGGTATAGTTGATTCGGAAAACAAAAAAACATGGCTAATTGAATCAACACCAGATTTCCCATCACAATGCAAATTAATTAAAGAGGAAGCAATTTTTTCAAATGAAGAAACTCCAGATGGTATTTTTCTTACACATGCTCATATTGGACATTATGCCGGATTAATGTATTTAGGAAGAGAAGCTATGGGTTCAAGTGAAGTCCCTGTTTATGCAATGACACGCATGAAAGGATTTTTAATTAAAAATGGCCCATGGAATCAACTGGTAAACATTAGAAACATACAAATCAACAATATTGAACATAATCAACAGGTTAAACTATCCAATCAATTAAGCATCACTCCTTTTTTAGTTCCTCATAGAGATGAATATTCAGAAACGGTTGGCTATATTATTAATGGTCCAAAAAAGAAAATAGCATTTATTCCGGATATCGATAAATGGGGGAAGTGGAATCAAGACATTATATCTTTAGTTGAAAGTGTTGATATGGCTTTTATAGATGGCACATTTTACGATTCCAATGAAATTAACAACAGAGATATTTCTGAAATCCCCCACCCATTTATTATAGAAACCATGGAATTATTTAAAAGCCTTCCCTTAAAAGAAAAAGCAAAGGTTTTCTTTATTCATTTAAATCACACCAACCCATTATTGAATTCAGAAAGCAATCAATATAAAAAGGTTATTGAAAAGGGCTTTAATGTAGCTAAGTACATGCAGAAAATAAATTTGTGATTTCACATTACGCCCATAGGGGTTCTTAACCCTTTAGATCCGTCACATTTTTTAGGAACTCTTTTAGAAGCTGAGCACTGATATAAAAATAAAGAAAACAGAAGAAAAAATAATATAAAACTTATTTTTTTATTAGAAAACATAGTTAAATGTATAAAACTTATTATAAAGATGTAAATGTGTTTAAATAGAGTTTATAATCCAACATTATTTTTTGTTGTTTATTTATACGTTATATTGTTTCAAAATTAATAATGATTAATAAATGTTTTTTTGGCATAATTTATTTTTTCACGTATTGTATTTCAATAGGGCAAACACCTATTTACTATCAAAACATTAATTTTTCTTTAACCGGGGATTCACTTAAAGAAGAATTGTCAAATTTAATTATTACAACACACACCTCCCTGATAGAGTATACTTCATCAAACTCAATAGACACCTGGGATGTTATAAAACAATCGGACTTATATTTGATGGACACCACTAAAGTTTTACTTGTTTATGGATATGATGATAACGACCAAGCTTTTGAAAACGATAGAACAAGAGATAAATCATTATCCTGTCATTCAAGCCCTTGTGATGGACTTTGGAATAGAGAACATGTTTTCCCAAGATCTTTAGCTAACCCATCATTAACTACAAACAATCCTGGTCCGGGTACTGATATCCATAACTTAAGAGCATGTGATTATGTTTCTAATTCTTGGAGAGGAAATTTAAAATATGGTTTTGGTTCAGGTAACTCAGGGGTTAATGCAGATGGTTTTTGGTACCCAGGAGATGAGTGGAGGGGTGATGTAGCTAGAATAATAATGTACATGTATTTAAGATATCCAGCACAATGTAAGGCAGTAGCTGTAGGGGATGGGTTAGCTAATTATTCAAATTTTGGAGACATGCCAAATATTTTTTTAGAATGGAACCATCAAGACTCTGTTGATCAATATGAGATAAGCAGAAACAATCAAATATATATTAATCAAGGAAATCGAAACCCATTTATTGACAACCCTTATTTAGCTACTGTAATTTGGAATGGCCCTGTTGCTGAAAACCCTTGGGGCCCTTTAGGTGAAGAGGATGGTATAACAGATAAAAAAACATTAGTATACCCAAATCCAGTTAATGATATTTTATTTATCAAGTCAGAAAAAAAAATCAATGAGGTTTTAGTCGAGATTTATGATGTTTTTTCAAACCATTTAACATCAATTAACTCCTTTGAAATTAATATGGAAAAATACAAACCGGGTATTTATATATTAAAAGTTAATTTAGGGAAAACCATAAATGTTATCAAAATCATAAAAGAATAAATGGTGTTTTTTATTATAAAATGAAAAGAGGGTTTAAAATTAAATTGTTTCCATTTATGTTATTATGTTATTCTACATTATATGGGCAATTGAACCCCCAAGACTCCAGTATTTTACCATTAATAGTCATTAACACATTAGGAAATACAATTGTTGACGAGCCTAAAATTACGGCTCATATGGGAATCATAAAAAATACACAAGGAAGTTATAATCAGCTAGCAGACAATTTTAATGAATACGATGGACTTATAGGAATTGAAGAGAGAGGCTCAAGCTCTTCTTTTTTTCCTAAAAAAGGGTATGGATTAGAAACTCGAGACAGTTTAGGCGAAAACAACAATGTTGAGTTATTTGGAATGCCAAAAGAAAACGACTGGGTTTTACATGGGCCTTATAGTGATAAATCCTTAATAAGAAATTTTTTAGCATACTATTATGGAGAAAAAATGTACAACTATAGCCCAAGAACTCAATTTGTTGAGTTGGTTATAGATAATGATTATAAAGGAGTTTATTTATTTCTTGAGAAAATTAAAAGAGATGATGGTAGAATAGATATATCAAAGCTAGACGATGACGATCTTTTAGGTGATTCAGTAACGGGAGGTTATATAGTTAAAATTGATAAATCAACCGGATCAAATAACAGTTCATGGACATCTTCTTATCAAACTAACTCATCAAACCCAAAAGACATTTCTTTTTTATATCATTATCCAAAAGCCGATGAAATAAAACCAGCCCAAAAAACGTATATCCAAACTTTTATTTCTTCGTTTGAAAATGCTCTTTACGGAAATGATTTTTTAGATTCAAGTATAGGTTACAAACAATATATTGACATTAATTCTTTTGTAGATTATTACCTATTAAATGAAGTAACTAGAAATGTTGACGGCTATCGAATTAGCACATTTATGTATAAAAATAAGGATAGTAAAAACAATAAACTGTTTATTGGACCACCATGTGATTATAATTTAGGGTGGGGAAACGCAGATTACTGTGATGGAGGTTCAAGTACAGGATGGGCAAGCGATTTTAATTTAGTTTGTTCGGGTGATAATTTTCAAATCCCATTTTGGTGGGAGAAAATGTTGTCAGACCCTGAATTTTTAAACAGATTGAATTGTAGATGGGACGAACTAAGACAAGGGCCTCTACATTCAGACTCTATAAATGAAGTTGTTGATAGCTTAAGCTTAATGTTACAAGAGCCAGCAATAAGAAATTTTACAAAGTGGAATGTGTTAAACACTTGGGTATGGCCCAATAACTTTGTGGGGGGGTCATACATTTCAGAAATAGGATACATTAAGAATTGGATTAACGATAGGCTATTATGGATAGACTACAATTTACCTGGTTCTGCATTAGATTGTTCTTTTTTATCATTTTCAAAAAAAGAGGCTTTTTCAGCTAATTTATTTCCAAACCCTTTTTTAGATAAATTTTTTATAGATTTTAATCAAAACACCTCGAATAAGAAAATTAATGTTTTAATGTATGATTTATCCGGTATTTTGATTTCAAGCTACAGCTCATTAATTAATTCTTCTGGAACAATTTCTTCTTCAGAAATTTTAAATAAAAATGATTTAAACAATGGTTTATACATATTAATCATTAGAATAGGAAATCAAGAAAAGCACTTTAAAATTATTAAGCAATAGTCATTTATTTAAAAATTATTAAATTCATGTTCTTTTCTCAAATATGAAAATTAAAATTACATACTTTTTCTTTGCCATATTTTTCTTTAATTTTTCTTATTCCCAAGAAAACAATGATGAAAAAGCACCAAGGTGGATAATTGGGAAAATGCATAAAGCAATTCAACAACACACCGATTTACGCTTTACCCTTTTTAGAGCTGAACGAATAAACGATAAATATATCAAAGGAAGTTTTGATGGGAAGTTAAAAACTAACCCCTTTAAAATTTATTTTAAAAATAATTATCCAAACGAAGGTGTAGAGATTCTATATAAGAATGGGGAAAACAGCAATAGGGCCTGGGTAAATCCAAACTCTTTTCCTTATTTAACATTATCCTTTCATCCCGAGAATAAGCTTATTTGCGCTGGGGGTCATCACACTTTTAAAATGGTCGGATTTTCCACATTTGACGACCTTTTGCTAAGTTATGAAACAAAATATCAAGAAGATTTTTACAATTACATAAACTATTTAGGAAAAGTAAAATGGAAAGACATGGTTTGTTATAAGTTTATGCTTAAACACCCTGAATATAAAATTATAAAATACCGCACTAAAAGAGGTGAAACTTTAAAAAGAATAGCTTTTTTAAAAGGATTAAATATTGCTAAACTTAAAGAATTAAACAATAAAATTAATCCAGAAGAAGAGCTTATAGAAGGGAAAGAAATATTAATTACAAACACATATGAAAAAGAGGTGCTTTTTTATATTGATTCAAAATCTTTTTTACCTGTTTATCAAGAAATATATGATGAAAAGGGCTTGTATGAAAAATATGCGTATTCTAATTTAGAATACGATAAGCCAATCCCAGAAAAAGAGTTTTCAATTTATTATAAAGATTATAATTTTTAAGGGTTTATGTCCCTTTTATTAATATTAATTAATACCCTCTAAAATAAAATTTAATTCTAACAGGTGAATTAGGAACAGGGAATGATATTTCTGTGAAAACAGAGGAATCTAATTAGGAGTTTTTTTCTTTCTTAAGTTCTTCTCTCATTTCTTTTGCCATTTCTCTGAAGGCAGCTATTTCTTCTTTTTTACGAGCTTTAACAGTTACTAATGCTTTTGCAACAATTTTATCTCTTTCATCATAATCGGCAATTTTTCCCGGCTTTTCAATTCGCATATCTTCTGAGATGCCCAATTCATCTAAAATATCATCCGTGAAATTTATTTTTCCAAGTCCAAAATAAATTTTGATTAACTCTTTATGCTTATTCATTATTAAGATATCTTGAATGGTAATATCTTTAATATCTCTATATCCAAATCCTAACCTAGATTTTCTAGTTAGTTTCCTAAGGTTAACGCTATAAGTACTGTTTTCAAAATCTAAAATGTCCATAATTAATCAAAAGTAATAAATCAATTATATACCAACAACATATACCACTATTTAACAAAGCTTTTAATAGAAAATATTTATTGTATTTTTAAGCAAACAAAAATTTTATGAGACTCATCTTTATTATTTTCACTTTGCTTTTTCATCAAATTTATTTATTTGGGCAAATTAATTTGCCTATTCAGTCTACTGCTGATGAATTATCGCCAAAAGAAATAGAAAAATATAAAGCTTCTTATTCGAATAATTTAAAGAACGTAATTACGACTCAACCAATAGGTTCATTAAGAACTATGGCAGAATGGGAAGAAGTGCAAGCCATATGCATCACTTGGACTTCGTACAAAAGTATTTTAGCTCAAATTGTTGAAGAAGTTCAAACAGAATGCGAAGTCATTATCTTATGTAATAATGCCAATACTGCTCAAAATGAATTGCAGAATTATGGAGTATCTCTTAATAACGTTTCTTTTGTTGCTGCCAATTTTAACTCTATTTGGATGCGAGATTATGGTGGTAATACAGTATATAAAGATTATGTTGATTCGTTAATTTTAGTTGATTGGATCTACAACAGAAGCCGGCCATTAGACAATTCATCTCCAGCTGCAATTGGAGGCTTTAAAGGAATTCCTGTTTATGAGATGTCTCAATCAGGAACTGACTTAGTTCATACAGGAGGTAATTTTATGGCTGATGGCTTTGGCACAGGATTTTCATCAGAATTAGTAGACTATGAAAACAGCTCAGCAGGGAATTTTAACCTAACCAATAAAACACCTGCTGAAGTGGACCAGTTGATGGAAGATTGGATGGGGATTGACACTTATATAAAAATGACTGTTTTACCATACGATGACATCCATCATATTGACATGCATATGAAGCTAATTGATGAAGAAACATTATTGGTGGGGGAATTTCCTACTGGAGTATCAGATGGTCCTCAAATAGAAATGAACATTCAATATATTCAAGATAATTTCACGTCAGTTTTTGGAACACCCTATAAGATAATTAGAATCCCTATGGTTCCATCAACATCTGGAGGATACCCAAATGGAAGTTGGTCGGGGCCATATTATAGAACTTATGCCAATAACTTAATTGTAAATAAAAAAGTTTTGGTTCCAACATATAGAACTCAATTTGACACAACCGGATTAAGGATTTTAAGAGAAGCAATGCCGGGATATGAAGTTATTGGTATTGATTGTGATAATTCAGGAGCTAATATTATTGGAGCAGGTGGAGCAATTCACTGTATTACCAAAGCAATTGGATCAAGTGATCCACTATTAATCTCTCACCAGGAATTACCTGTTACGGCTGATGTATTAAACCCTTATCCTGTTGACGCACTTATAATGCATAAATCTGGCATAGCAAACGCCACTGTTTTTTATAAAACAGATTTATCATCTGTTTATTCGAGTGTCTCTATGATTAACACATCAGGAGACAATTGGTCAGCAGACATTCCTCCTCAGTTGGCAGGCACAACTGTTTATTATTACATATCAGCACAATCTAACTCTGGTAAATCTCAAGTAAGGCCAATTACGGCACCTGATGGCTATTTTGATTTTGAGGTTAATTATTTTGTTGACATTCCTGAAATTGAAATTGATTTTGGCCGTGTTTTCCCAAATCCCTCATCAGGGTTGACCTGTGTTGAGGTAAATAGTCAAATGGAATTCAATGGCTCTTTATCTCTATACAATACTTTAGGTCAAATCATAAAGGTTATTCATCAAGGAAAATTTAAAGGCGGCTCAAGAAAATATTTCATCGATGCATCATATTATAAATCTGGTGTATACTACCTTAAATTAGAAAATAATGAAGGGGTAAAAACAACACCGTTTCTTGTCAGGTAAGCTATAAAGCTATTTTTGAATAACCACTTTCTTAATAACGGTTGAATTAGAATTTTTTATTCTAAAAAAATAAATTCCATTAGAATAAGAACTTAAATCAATAATTTGATTAAAACTAGATGAGTTTTGAAACTGTTTTATAGACATTCTCTTTCCTAATTGATTGTATATTTCAATTGTTAACTCATCTAATTTATTTTGTTCACCAATTACATTAACTATCCCATTTGAAGGGTTAGGGAAAATAGCTAATTCTAAATCATTATCATTTTGATTTACATTAGCAACAATATTAAATTCAAACCAGTTTAGGTTAAACTCTTGGTTGGTGATTAATAACCTTATATGGTACACCCCTTTATCAAGCCAAAAAACTTCAGAAGTATTTGTGGTTTGCCAATTTTGCCACCCTCCAGTAGAAGTAAAGTTAGCTTGGTTTAGTACAGTATTGTTACCTAAGCTATCTATTAATTGCATTTCGATTCCTCCGTTAAATCCATTTGAGGCATTTCGGTAACTTACTTGAAAACTCCCAGAATATTTTGCATTAACATAGTAATCTACATAATCTCCTATGTGCAAATACCCTATGTTTTCACCGCCTCCCAAGTCTGTGCACCCTTCTACACCTATTCCTGATTCAAAAAAGTAGTCTTCAGCTTCTACAATTCCAGGAATACAATTGTTTGAGCAGGAAACTAAGTTTGTTACGGGCTTTCTATTAAAGTTAGCAAGTGCTGTTCCGTCTAATGCATTAATCTGATTCCCGTTGTATGAAATGTCTATTTTACTTACAGACCCAGTTAATGAAGACCATCCCTGAATAGGACTATTTAACTGAAAATTCAAAATTCTAGGGAAGTTAAGGTTGTATTGAAGGCTATTAATTAAAATTGTATTTATTGAGTCTACATGAATAGTAAAACAGGAGTTGGGGTTATTAAAAACATTAATAGGGATAGCGCTTAAATCTAATGACTTGTTTAATAGCAACTCAATGTTGTATTCGTCAAGGGTACGTGCTGATATGTAGTCAGCATTAACACTGTTTACACTTCCCTTTTTGATAAATTCAAATGAATTTGTATTTATTTCTCCGCCATCACAATGAAGTCTAATTTTATTTTTTCCAGAATCTAAAATGGCATCAGGGATAGTAAAAGTGTTCCAAAAGTTCCAATTATTGGTTGAAGGAAGAGCATAAGATTGAGTAAATGCAGTATCGTTTACAGAAAAAAATATTTTTGAATTAGTATTGTCAGCAGAGTACCTAATATTAATATCGTAAGCAGCAGTTGTATCAACAATAACCTCGTATTGCATCCACTCGTCTTCTTGGAACCAACCAACATGATAACCATCATGAAATAAGTAAACATCGTTACATTCACTAATGTCTACTCCATCATTTCGATACATCCAACCTTCGTTCCATGCAGTGTAAGTTCCTGTCGTAACATGATAATCAGAAAAGACATTATCTTGATAAGCTTCACCAAGTACGCCCATATCAAAGTTAGGAGTGAAAATTCTTCCTGGAAGATGAGGGGTAGTATCCAAAAAAGGTAGAGTTGAATCAGAATATACTTGTCTAAACATGGCGTCAATTACATCTTTTTGATAGCGACAATTTTCTAATTTTAAATCTTCCGTTAACTGACTTAAAGTGCTAATTGCATTTACAGTACTAGGAGGATTAGTACCGTTACTCCAATAGTTTAACAAATTTTGGTAGTCAGTTGTTTTTGTAATAGACATAGGGCATGAAATAGATTCAATTTTTTTCATAGGCCACCATGCCCAACCCACGTCAAAATCTTCGATTAACCTAATGGCATTTCTAAACCAAGTATTTGAATTTTCTCCTGATTCGCCAAACCAAATAGGAACATTCCATGTGTTGCGAATGTCTAATGCCCACTGAATATCTGCCTGAAAGTTTTTTGACCAATATTTATGAGGACTGTAAACCATGTTTGCATCCCATGGGGGGGTTAACCCACTAAAATCATTTGCATACCAATTGCCTTCAATAAAAATAATATGATTATTATCAACAGACCTAACACTGTCAGTTAATTGAATGTAAAAATTTCTTAGGACATTGTTTCCTAAGTTCCAGTTGGTTTCATTTAAGAAATCATAACCAGCTATTGTGGGTTCATTAACATAATGTTCAGCAATTTTTTTCCATAAAGAGAAAGTTTTATTTTGGTTATTTACATCTTCCCATAAGGATGGAAAATTTGGATTATAGTCACTAATGCCGGAATTTCCGCCTTGACCACCAGGTGCAGCATGTAAATCTAAAATTATATACATGTTATTTTGTTTGCACCAAGAAACTAAGCTGTCAGTCATTTCAAAACCTTTATTTAACCATGTGTTTTGGCCTAAAACTGGCTCATCTTGAATAGATAGGGTAAATAGGTTATAATGCATAGGTAGTCTAATGGCATTAAACCCCCAAGAAGCTAGAGAATCGATGTCAATTTTTCTAACATGATTAGCATACCAATTGTCATAAAATATGTCTGTTTCTGCAGGTCCAATTAACTGTTCAATAATTTCTCTGATTTCGTATTGAGCATCAGCAAAACTTGCTGTTTGAAGCATGTAACCCTCTTGCAACATCCAGCCGCCAAGATTCATGGCTTTTAGGATAACGGTGTCTCCATTTACATTTACAATTGCCTTTCCGTTAGTAGATAAAAAAGTTTGACCAAGGACAATTTTTGAACTAATTAAAAGAAATAATAATACAGATTTAAGATTCATTTTTAATAACAATCGTTTTGCTGAATTAACCCATCAGAGACAGTAACATCATTATCAGGAATAGGAAGAAGCCCACTACAACCTTCAACATAGTTTCCTTTTCCGTAGGCATTAAAATCGTGAAGAACATCTGCTGCTACCCCCCATCTTACAAGGTCATAAAATCTAGTGTTTTCAAGCCCAAGCTCTACTCTTCTTTCGTGATAAATACTGGCTTTTAAGGGTGATAAATTTAAAAGAGAAGTTTCTTTATAATCAGAAATTACAGAAGAAGTTGGATCATAATTTGGCAAACCAGCTCTTTGACGCACAAGATTAAGTGAGTTCTCTGCTGAACCATTGTCGCCAGACTCCATAGATGCTTCGGCATGCATTAAAAGAACATCAGCATATCTTAAATATATGTAATCTAAATTCCCATTACAATCGACAGTTATAGGTCTTTCTGCATCTGGAATTAAATATTTTTGACACATAAAACCAGTGGGAGGGTTCCAGCCTCCACCAACAAAGTCATGAGGTGCTCCACCAAAAGTTCCAGGGATAGATTCACCATTAAAGACAACACTTGCCTCTAATCTTTGGTCGCCAGCCTCAAAAGCATCTACAAAATCTTGTGTAGGGTTATTGAAACCATAGCCCCAACCCATATCTCTATCACCAAACCAAATGCTCAACCATGAGCCTTCATGTTCTCCCCAATTTCCATTTTGATCTTCAACAGCATTGATAGCCCATACTACTTCAGAACCCCATTGTTGTTGAGAAGTAAAAACATCGCTATAATTTGGGACTAGAGCATAAAGACCTGAATTCATTACTGTTTCACAGGCAGTCTTAGCTTCAGCCCATTTGCCTTGAAATAAATAAGCTTGTGCAAGTAATCCATCAGCAGCACCTTTAGTAGCTCTGCCTCTTTCTGAAAGTGGGATTGTTGCTGGAAGTATAGCAGAAGCAGCAATTAAGTCAGCTTCAACTTGTGCATATGTTTCTTCAATTGTAGCTCTAGATTTTCCAGCAGAAATGTCATTTCCAGAAGTGTAGATCATCATGCCGCCAAAATTTTTAGCCAGCCTTAGGTATGCATACCCCCTTAAAAAGCGACATTCTGCAGTATATCTATCTTTTAAACTTTGGTCCATGTCAATTTCTTCCATAGCCTCTATAGCAAAATTAGCTCTTGCAATTAAACGATACATATCAGCATAAATCCAATTGGGGACATCTGTGAAAGAAGTGGCTGTAAAAGTCATTAATTCATACATTCCTTGTTGATCGCCATCACTTTCCCCCCCTTTAATGGCATCGTCTGACATAACACTACCTACAGCCCACAAAGCAACTAGATTGTTTCTCCATGCTGTTACGTCATATGCAGCAACCATAGCCTCATATGCACTAGCAGCATCAATAAAATATGGTTTTTCTTGATTGCCTGGCTGTTCTAATTCTAACCATTCTTTTTTACAGCCAAAAAAAGCTAACCCAATAAATAAAAGTGTAATCTTTTTCATAATAGTAGTGTTAATGTAATCTAAAACGTTGCATTTATACCAAAATTAAATGTCTTAGGTATTGTGTAATTGGCTAAATCAGCTTTTTGTACAAAGAGCCCCCAAGTACTTCCTAGTTCAGGATCTCTACCTGTATAATTAGTAATAGTAAAGTAATTTTGTAAGGCTACATAAAACCTTAGTTTTTCAATTTTTGCTAACCTTGAAAATTTACTAGGAATTGTATAACCCAAAGAGATGTTTTTGAACCTTAAAAAAGACCCATTTTCAATGTAGGCATCCGAAGATCTAAAATAATTATTTTGGTAATCGCCACCAAGCTGTGCAATATTTGCATTTTGATTATCTGGAGACCATGCATCAGTTAACATGTATGAAGCCATGTTTGTTGACTCATAACTAGTTTCTGTAAAAAGTTTAGCGGTATTGAAAATTTCATTTCCATGACTCCAATACATAAAAACACTCAAATCAAATCCTTTATACATAAAGTTACTGGTTAGACCCATCGTGAAATCAGGATAAGGAGATCCAATTACTACTTTATCTTCATCATTAATTTTCCCATCTCCATTAATGTCTTTATATCTATAATCTCCAGCTCCAACTGTTGGGCCATAAGCCTGTTGAGAAACCCCATTGTCGTCAATGTAGGTTTGCGCATCAACTTCTTCTTGACTAGAAAATATTCCATCAACCTGAAGTCCATAAAATTGACCAACTTCATACCCAACTCTTGTGATGGTGTAATTTTCTTTTGCGCCAAATCCACCTGCTTGAATTTCTTGAAGTCCTTCAGATAGAGAAATGATTTTATTGGTTACCCTAGAAAAATTAGTTGAAATGGTATAATTAAATTCACCTTCAAGTTTTTGGTATTTTAAATTAATGTCAAAACCTCGGTTCTGCATAGACCCAATGTTTACAGGAGCTGCACCACCAACCCCCCAAGCTGTGAGAATGGTGTTGTTGTTTAAAATCATATCTGTGGTATTTTTAATATAATATTCTGCTGTAAGCCATAATTTATTATCTAAAAACCCAACGTCTAATGCAATATTAGTCATCCCAATGGTTTCCCAACGTAAAGAATCGTTTGGAAAAAAATCTACAGTAGACCCAGCAATTTCTTCAATAGTCCCATCAGGTCCAAAAATTACTCGACTGTTGTTTATTGATGTTCTTCCATTGTATTGAAAATCTCCTGCAGCCTCACTGTTCCCAAGTTGTCCATATCCGCCTCTTAATTTGAGAAAGTTTATAAAGCTTAATGGCTCCAAAGATTTAAAAAAGTTTTCGTTATGAATTTTCCAACCTGCAGAAAAACCAGGAAAAATTCCAAATCTATAAGAAGACCCAAACCTTGATGATCCATCCCTTCTTATTGTTGAAGTTAAAAAATATTTATCATCATATTCATAATTCAACCTTCCAAACACTGAGGCGTATCTTCTATACCAAAAAGAGTCACCTCCTTCATTATTAGCAAAGGATTGTGCTCCTGTTGAAGAAAGCAACATATTAGCTGGGACCTCATTGTTAACTGAGCCTCCTAAATATGTTTTGCTAAAACTGAAGCTATATTGTTGCCAATCGTAAGCGGAAGTACCGCCAAGAAGCTCAATACTATGTTTGTTAAATGTTTTATTAAGCGCTATAGTATTTTCCCAATTCCAAGAAAACCATCTTGTGTATCCTCTTCCAAGCCCATCAATATCATTTTTATCCGTAGCATCTATCCAAAAAACAGGATTATAGTACCAGTAGTTATTGATAGAATAATCACAGCCTATTGTGCTTTTTAAGGTTAGCCATTCAAATGGAGTAATTTCTAAATAATTATTAGTAAGTATTTTATCAGTCCAACCCATGCCATATTGACGACCATTTCTATAGAGCTGGGCCAAGGGGTTAGGAGTGTTTCCTCTAGGAGTATTGTTCCAGGCTAAAGAATCATTAGGATCATATAAATAATGGTCTGTTGGCACCAATGACATTGTATCAGGCAATATATCGTAAGGTCTTGTAGGATCTATAGTTGGATCTAAACTCATAGCAGCTAAGAGCATATTATTATCAGGTAATGTTCCGTTAAAAGAAACTCCTTTTCCTCCATCTCTAACAATATTCATACTTGTTCCAGCTTTTACATATTTAGAAAAATCAAAATCTAAATTACTTCTAAAAGAGTACCTTTCGTAAAAGCTACTTGGTACTACCCCTTCTTCATTAAAGTAATCTAATGAAATGGCATATTGAGAATTTTCAGATCCTCCGGAAACACCAACATGAGCATTATAAATGGCACCACCAGGAAACATTGCATCTTGCCAGTCGGTTCCAATTCCTCTGTAGGAATCAGGATCTTCAAATGTAGGGTTTGGTGAGTTTCCATTATTAATATCAATAATATTAATTGCATTAGCATATTGCTCAGCATCCATTACATCAATTTTTTTAATGAGAGATTGGGTTCCATAATAAGAATCAAAGGTTACTTTTGGTTTCCCTTTTTGACCTCTTTTGGTTGTAATAAGAATTACCCCTCCTGCAGCACGAGCTCCGTATATAGATGCAGCCGATGCATCTTTTAAAATGTCAATGGATTCAATATCTTGAGGTGAAATAGCATTTACAGCAGCTCCATCCAATGGTAGGCCGTCAACAATATATAATACCGGAGAGCCATTAATAGAGCCTAAGCCTCTTATTCTTACCTCAGTATTACTTCCAGGAGAACCATTGCTATTAACTACTTCAACTCCAGCAGCACGCCCTTGAAGAGCATCAGCTGCTCCAGCAACTGCGGTTTGTTGGATCTCTTTAGCAGTTACTTGAACTATTGAGCCGGTAACGTCTTCAGCTTCTTGAGTTCCATAACCCACAACAACAACTTCTTTTAAAATTTCATTTTTCATAATAACATCAATAAAATCTCTGTTATTAACTGGAATCTCTTGTTTTATGTACCCAACCATACTAATTATAAGTGTGTCATTTCTATCAGCTTTTAAGTAAAATTTACCTTCAATATCAGCAACTGTTCCTTCTTGGGATCCCTTTATTAAAACCGTGGCAAAAGGAATACCAAGGTTGGTTCCCTCATCAGTAATTAACCCATTTATTTTAATATTTTGACCTAAAAAAGAAGAACAAAAAAGTATAAATAATGAAAGAAATAGCTGTTTTTTCATAATTATTGTAGTTATAACACTAAGATAGAAAAATTTTAAAAAAAAAAATAAGTTGTTTAAAAACTATTTAAATTTCGATTCTCAATGATTAAAATATATGATTATGAAGTGTTTTAATAAACTGTTTTTATTTTGGCTAGTTATTTTTTTTCAAAACATTAATGCTCAAACATTAATCAAGTTTGATGAAAACTCTATGAAGGTTGATGAATCCGTAGCCTCACAAGTTAAAAACATGTATAGTTCAGCTAAAAATAATTCAGAAATTCACTTAAGTTTTCTATCTAAAAAAGAGAAAAAAAAATTCAATCAAAAAACACAAATGAGGGTTAGTGGAATTAGATCTAATAAATTAATCCAATTTCTAATAGATTCTCTAAATGTAGATCCAGTAAATATGGCTTTGCAAATAGACCCTTTTGAAGCAAAAGGAAAAACCAATAACGATATAGGTCGACCCGCTGTTGGGGTTTCTTGGACTCAAGCAAACTATAAAAACTTCACGTCAATTTCTGGAATTTATCATTTGTTAGTATTAAAATCAATTCACTTTATTGTTGCGGGAGAAATAAACGACTCGGTTAATGGAGTGATTAAAAGAAAAATTGAATGTGATAAAGCAAATTATATTTATGGAGATTACACCCATATATATATACCCCCAAATTCTTTAGACTGTGCTTGTGATGAAATTAATTTTGAATTAAAAGAGTTTTTCACCCCTTCTCAATTGTTATTATCTGGATTGACTACAACAAGTGCTGGAAAACCATTAATTACAGGTGGAATGATTCATGTAATGGCTTATTGTAATGGAAAAGAAGTACCTGTTGTTAAAGGAAAAAACATTGAAATTACTTTTACTTCAATTGATCAATCTTTTAATCTTTTTTATGGAAAGGAACGAAATAAATTTATTGATTGGGAACAGGATAAAAAGGCTGATATTGACCTTATACCATTTGAAATGGAAGATGAAATGGAAGGTGATGGTTCAAAAAGGCTTAAGTTATTAACTGATAGATTTGGCTGGATCAATTGCGATGCTTTTATAGAAGAAGGACCAAGAACGGAATTAGAGGTAAACATTAAAAATTCTTCAAAAAAAATATATGCAAGATTAATTTTTAACGATATTAAATCTTTACTTCCAGGGTATTTTACTGATGAAACTAAGGCTAAGGTGATGTTTAAAAATATTCCAGAAAACAAGAAAGCAAGTTTGTTTATTTATGAACTTATGGAAAACAATAAAATTAAGTGGGCAATTCAAGAAATAAAAACTGGAAGAGATAAAGAAATATATAACCTTAATTTCCAAACCACAAATTACCAAGAATTTAAAAAAGTTGCAGATAAAATTTGGTAATATGTTTTAAAGAAATACTACTTTTAACCCATGAAACCAACACTTTTAATATTAGCTGCAGGAATGGGGAGTCGTTATGGTGGGCTAAAACAAATTGATGGAATTGGACCAAATGAAGAACCTATTATTGAATATTCTATTTATGATGCTATAAAGGCTGGGTTTGGGAAAATTGTGTTTGTAATAAGAAAAGAATTTGACGAAGCTTTTAGGTCAAGATTTGATCAATTTTCAAGTAGAATTTCTATTGAATATGTTTATCAGCCCGTTAATGTTAAGGTTGATGGAATCAATACAGTTGAAAGAACTAAACCTTGGGGAACATCTCATGCTGTTTTGGTAGCAAAAGATGTAATTAAAGAACCCTTTGCTGTAATTAACGCTGATGATTATTATGGAGCAAATTCATTTAAGTTAATTTCTAATTTTTTAATGAATGAATGTTCGCCAACTAAAATGGCCATGATTGGCTATATTCTCTCTAATACCCTTTCAGATCATGGAACGGTAAACAGGGGGGTGTGTGAAGTAGACGAGAATAACTTTTTAATTGAAGTAAATGAGAGAGTAAAGTTAGCTAACCAAAATGGCAAAGTGATTTACAACATTGGTTCTGATGACCCAGTTGGTGAAGTTGCTGCTGACTCAAGCGTTTCTATGAATTATTGGGGTTTTCACCCTTCAATATTTTCTCACATTGAAGCTGGGCTTCATGAATTTATGGATAAAAACAATACTAATCCAACAGCTGAATATTATATCCCTGATGTGGTTACAGATATGATTGTTTCAGGAAAAATGAATGTGGAAGTAATTCCAACAAGTGATAACTGGTTTGGTGTTACCTATAAAGAGGACAAATCCATGGCGGTTGAAACCTTGAATAAGCACATACAAAATGGTGTTTATCCTAAAAACTTGTGGACTTAAAAAAATATTTAGGTTTTCTTAATTTTAGCATTAAATAAATGAGAATATGAAGAGTCAATCGATGTTAATAATTTTTCTAACGTTATCATTGAATCTCTTTTCTCAAGATGTTAAATTTTTTAATCAAAGACCAGATAGAAATTTTTCTATTGGTCTTGGGGGTGATGGAGGGGTCATTTCTCTTCACCATGAAACACTCAAGGTAATATCTTATAATTTAATGATTGCAACTGAAATGGGTTTAGGAGCAACCCAAGACTTTTCAATTTCTGAGCCAAATCATTATTATTTGTCTTTACCTTTTAATCTATCTGTTTGTTTTGGAAAGAGAGTGCACTTGTTTGAAGCTGGTATTGGATCAACCATTCATTTAAGAATAAATGATCCTTTTTATGAGTTTTGTGTTTATCCTATTATTGGCTACAGAATTCAGCCTGTTAAATCCAATAAGATGATGTTTAAACTTTACACCTCTATTCCTTATAATTTGAATTTCGATAGTTATATAAAGCTAAAAAACTCAGATTTATACTTTCTGCCTATTGGAATAAGTATTGGAAAGAGTTTTTAATTTTTAGGCACAAAGTTTTCTAAAACTTCAATGTTTACAATGTTTATATTTTCACCACAATAATAAGGCGGGACACTATTGTAAAAGAGTTGATAATCTGATTCGTAATGCCCAAATTGCTCTCCTGATTTCCCATATTTACCTACAATAGTTAGCTGTAAGTATTTACCTCTATATTTATCATGAGCTAATTCAGCCATGTCCCAATCGTCACCTAAAACAGATAGCTCCACGCTATCTAATTCTTTACCATCATTACTGTAAAAAGCATAATCGTTAAAGTCTATATATTCACTAAGGTCTCCATAAGTTATGTTGTAGTCATTAAACCAAAAAATCAATTTTTTTGGAGCAGCTGAATATTCCATTACTTTTTTGGTTTCATTGAATTCAATAGTTTTTTCAGCTTCTGAATTATTTTCTGGGTTGTTGCTTATTGGATCTATGATTTTAGAAACCCCATCTTTAACCCCATTTTTAAATTCAACAATTTTCAACCTCACAATTAAAGAATCTGATAACATACCGTTTAAAAAATAGTAATCGGATGAGCTTTCTAAAACATAAGCTGTTCCGGAAAAAGGAATACTGTCTTTACTTAGAGATAAACAGTCCTCATTTTTTGATATTAACTCTGAAAAGTGAATAAAATTCGGCTTTAAGAAACTTGATAAATCTATTTTAGAAGGGTCTAGAATGGATTTATTATTTGAAGTATCAGCTTCATTTGAAATGTATTTTCCTTCGTTTGTACTTTCAGCATCATTTTTTGATGACAAGGAGGATAAATTATTATTACAAGAATTTAATAATAAACCTGTTATTATAAAAAAGCAGAATTTTTTCATGAGTTCAATACCGCTATCAATTTTATCATAATCACGATCACGTATAAGTTTGGTAATTTGAACATGAACTTTATTTAACTTCTCTTTTTTCATTTTTTTAGACCTACTTAAAGTAGCTAAAAATAATTAAAAACATTAACATTATTTTATACTCAATGGTTAACATAAAACTAATTTAGTTTAATAAAATCAATTTCTAGTTGGAAGTCTTCTTCCCTCTTATTTGAAATTAAAAAACCTATTTCTTCCAAAACAGCATTGCTAAATGAAGGCATATCTAACAACCTTCCTCTAAAAGTAGCTTTTAGCTCTTTAAAAGGAATTTCTATTGTTTGCCAAGTTTTATTGGTTGAAAACTCACATTTGTATGAATGGTATTCATCCAGTTTAGATTTAACTCTAAATTGATAGTTCTTACCATCTCCTTTTATTCGAATTATAAATTTATTGTAGTTGGAAACATTTGAGTTGCTAAATTGATGTCTTAATGATGCAAATCCTCCATTATTTTCTAAAGATACGCGTCCTGAAAAAATTCCGTTTCCATTTTTATCTACAACAATTTTACTTTTAGAAACACCTCCCATCACCACATCATCTACAATAAGCCACTGGCTTAAATTAGTATTTTTATCAAAATCAAAAATCATAAGCTGAGATATAAAGACATAGTATATTAAACAAATAAAACTCACAGTAATTAATTTGGGTTTAAAATTTTATCAATTCTGCTCACCATGTCTTTCAAATGATATTTTGAATTTTGATCTCTAAATCCAGGAGCTTTTTTAGTAATTAAACTTTTCAATTCCTCTAATTTAGCTCTACTTACAGATACAATATCTGAATGATTGATGTTTATTGGAGTTCTTTTTAATGAATATTTTTCCATTCCTTTTAACTCTGACTGATCTTTGTTAATCAAATAACCTAGTCTTTCTATATATGCTTTTTGAAGATTCCGTCTAAAAGCATCTATTTTAGAATTGGTTTTCAGTTCGCTCCAAATTCCATTTTGCAAATCATTCATCACATCAATAAGCGTATAGGCTTCCGATTTGTTAATAGCTTCATTTTCTATCACTCTACCCAATCTTGAAAAGTCGAGTAATTTATTTAGATTTTTTGTTTGGGTTTTTCTGATTCTTTCTAAAATGCCAGTAAATTCAATTTTGTTTGAAATTTCTTGATCTACCATCCATATTGGGGTTTTAAAAAGTTGTTGATTTAAAAAGGTTAAACATTCTTTTTGGTAATTCTTATCAACATGGTTATAAACAGGGCCTAACTGGTCATGTGTTTTATAATTTTCATAAACACCACCAACATTTGCAATAACGTGCCCCATATACCTATTAAATTGATTAAAGACTTGTTCGTAAAGGTCTTCTAAGTCTTGAAAATTTTCACCTTCTTTAAATGTCCAATTTCTTAGCTGAGGAACCATGTTTTTTAAATTTTCAATTCCATACAAGCTTGCTTTTATAGCGTCATTTCCAATGTCTTCAGTTTGTGAACTTGGGTCAATAGGGTTGCCAAATTGTTGACTTCCAAAACGGTAATTTGGATCATCCTGATGCTCTAAAATCCATTTATCTAAAATTGGCTTTTCCTCATTTGCATTTTTAGCTTCTAATATTGGACGATACCCCCAACGAATAGAGTGCTTGTCATAAATTCCAATGTCAGGCATCAAGGTTACTCCTTTATCTTCAGGCTGTGCAACATAATTAAACCTTGCATAATCCATAATTGAAGGTGCAGTGCCATGTTTTTTTGTAAAAGTTGCTGACCTTAGTGAATCTACAGGGTAAGCAGAACTGCTTCCCATGTTATGTGGCAATCCTAAAGTGTGTCCCACTTCGTGAGCAGAAACAAACCTGATTAACCTCCCCATTATTTCGTCTCTAAATTCCGGAGACCTTGCCTCAGGATTAATATTGGCTGTTTGAACAAAAAACCAGTTTCTAAGCAACAACATCACATTATGGTACCAGTTGATATCAGCTTCTAATATTTCACCAGAACGTGGGTCACTTACATGGGGGCCATTGGCGTTTGGTATGGGGGAAGCCAAGTATCTTAATACTGAATATCTTACGTCTTCAGGGCTCCAATCAGGATCTTCTTCCATTGAAGGAGGGTCTTTTGCAACAATAGCATTTTTAAACCCTGCTTCTTCAAAAGCTACTTGCCAGTCTTCGATTCCCTGTTTTAAATATGGAATCCATTTTTTTGGAGTGGCTCTATCAATATAATAGACAATTTGTTTTTTGGGTTCTACAAGTTCTCCTTTTTTAAATTTTTCATAGTCTTCTTCTTTTACTTCTAATCTCCATCGGTCTAGGTATTTCACGGACTTAGTTTTTTGCACATTAAGGCCATAATCTGTTTGACTTCTAGCAAACCAGCCTACTCTTTGGTCAAAATATCTCCTTTTCATTTGGTTTTTCGGAAGAAGAACCATAGAATTATTCAATTCTAAACTTATTGACCCAACGCTTGAGTTTGAAGGCGGTTCGCTAGATTTATAAGTTTTCACATGTCTAGATTCAATATTTAATGGGTAGCTTTTTATAGATTCGATATAACAACGAGATTTATCAATTCCAGTAATTTTGAATGTTTTTCTTCTGTAATTAGGGAACCCGATTGCCTTAATGTCTTCCTCAAAGAACTTATTAATTTGAATAACAGTTGAGTTAGAGTCTTTTCCAAACGCTTTAATATCAAAACTATATAAAATAGGCTCAAAATTTGAATTAACAACTGCCTCATGAATTGGCAAGGAGTCAGCAGCCACAACTTGATGTGAAACCACCCTTAGTAAGACTTTTTTATTTTTCTTTTCCCATCTTAGAACTTGAGTATTTTGTTTTCCTCCCCCAAAGCCAATTCCACTGGCGGTCTTAGAAATTCTAGTAACCATTAGCATTTCTCTGTTAAATAGTGAATCGGGAATTTCGTAATAGAAATTGTCGCCAACTAGGTGAGTGGTAAACAACCCTAGATCAGAAACAGCTGTTTTTTTAATGATTTTTTCATAGGCTTGAATACCTGTTTTGGAATTTTCAGGTTTTTTAATTTCATTTTTTTGTTTTGTTTTGTTTTTCTTTTTCTTTTTAGAAGTTTGCCCATAAACAGTTGGAAGTCCTGTTCCAATAAGAGCTATAAATAATGCTAAAACTAATTTTTTCATTTTTTTGAATAATTCTACAAGAAAGATAAAATAAAAAAATCAATAGATATTATGTTGCGGAAGTGCTTTATATTTTTTCTTTTAGTATTGTTTAATCAATACTAAAACTTAGCATAATTAATTTTCTGGTGTTTTTAAATGATTTGATAGTTCATAATCAAATAAACAACCTAATTGTGTTCTTTTAAATCTAAATTTAAATATCCTTTTTATTTATTTTTTATATGATTATATATTTGTATTTTAACTTATTATTAATGTCCTTTTTTGTGTATACTTTGCTTTTTTTTATTAATGGTCATATTTAGTTTTACTTAAAATTTTAAAAACATAATGTCATGAAAAAGTTAATTATTATATTGTTGTTATCTCCAGTTTTTTTTAAAGCTCAAAAACAAGCATATTTAGAGTCAAATTGGGGGATTTGTTTTAATGATGAAGAAATTCCAGTTTGTCCTGGAACTTCATTTTTAATTGGAAAAACAATGGATTTCAATAATGGATTTGTTGATATGCAAATTGGGTTGGCCGCACCTAGTATAGTAACAGCAAAAATTGGAATTGGAAAATATTTTAATGAAGAAAAAAATTCAAACATTAGTTTTGGAGTTAGGCCATGGCCATTACATGGTTATGCTCAATTTGGCTTTGACACAAAAGAAGGAAAAAGTTTTTTGCTTACAGTTGAAGGCGGAACTGGACAAGAAATTTCATTTTACTCTTACGGGCTAGTAACTGTTGGCTTTAGGTGGGATATATTTAAAAATAAGAAATAAACGAAAAACAGAAAGCAATTAATACAAAGATTCAATTGCTTTTACATATTCATCAAAAATACTCATATATCTTTTTGATTGTTCAGGACTAAATTTTTCTATGTAAGCATCTATTTTTGCTTCAATAAACTCCCTTTCTTTTAGAATTTTTCTTGAATCTTCCATAAATTTTTTAGCTGCAATTGAATCATTTTCAACAAAAATTTCAGGGTTTTTATCAAATTCCAATCCTGTTTTTTGCACAGCAATAGAATTATCTAGAATGGATTTATATTTATCTATTAAGGCATCAAAATCTAATGAATCTAATTCTTCCTTTACACTAAATTCATTTTCTTTTGAGTTTAAAACATCTTCTTCATTATTTGAATTGGGAGTTGCTGGGTTACTTTCACCTGTTTTATTGCCTTCTTCTGATTTTTTGTTTTTTGCAATTACAGAATCACTATCGCATGAAAATGTAAAAGCAATAATGTAAATGATTAATAATAGTTTTTTCATTTTTAATAATTTATAACTAATAAAGTTTAATTATTAGGCCATTAAAATAATAAATCTATTATGAAAGATTAGGGGTTATACATTTTTCATTAAACTTTTTGGTATAAGTATATCTCCCAAAATTAATTCTTGGAATAAGATTCAATAGAATAGAAAACCTTTTTATTGGATCAAAAAACAGCTTTATTTCAAATGCTTAAAGTTTAAACCATACAGAACTATGAACGCTGCTGGAAAAACTAAAGTAGCTGCTGTTAATAACATTTCTCCACCAAAAAAAACTGGAATAATTAAATTAAAAACATGGTGACCTATATAAATAAAAAATCCTGTTTTTTGCAACTTCCACATTTGCATAGCGCTATAAATTCCTAGTGCATTTGCAATTATAAATAAGGCGCTGATTGCAATAATATTTCCGCCAATACCTGTCATCCCTGGTATTGCACTAAATGTGCTGGTATATTCAGCTCCAAGAGCTAAGATAATTAACCAAATTGCAATTAATATAGAACAACCTACATAAGTTAAAATGCAAATAACTTTTAAAAAGCTTGGTGTATTTGTGTCTACTGTGTTTTCATTATTAGAATTTTCCTCACTCATGGTAAAAATATTTTAAGGTTAGAATGTTAAAAATAGTAGATTATTTTATTAATTAATTTATATCTAATGTGTTTTCTTTTATTTAGTCTAAATATTTCTATTTTAAATATGATCTTTTTTATAAGCAAAAAAAACTTTTTTTATCGCTTAATAAATATCCTTTTTTATATAGATTCAACTCCTTTTTATAATTTTTGAATATTAGTTTTACGCACAATAACAAATCATAATTTAATTGAAACTGTTTTTTTGTTTACTTAAGTAATGGATTAAAACATAGGATAATTTGTTGAAAATTTAAAATTTATATGTCAAAAAGAAAACTTCCTTATCATAATTACTATAATTTTTTGTGGATGTTAGAGCATTTCACTTCCCTTAATTATTTCACAAATAAAAGATTAAATCTTTCATCAAAAATTGCTTCTGAGATACAGCTTAAAGAATCTGAAAGGTTATCTGACGTGCCTATTGAAATAGATATTTCAGCTTCTGATTTTCATAAAAAGTATTTTAAAAACCCTAAACCAGTTGTTTTTAAAGGCGCAGCAAAAAATTGGCCCGCTTATTCAAAGTGGTCTCCTGATTTTTTTAAAGAAAATTATGGCGAAACAAAAGTGATGTTAATTAATAACGCCTCGGTAAAAGACTTAGATAACTTGCAAATTAGTGATGTAAAGACAATGGGCTTTAAAGGTTTTATTGAAAAAATGCAGCAAGGAAGTCAAGAATACGTGAGGTTTTTACCCATTTTAGATGAGAACCCAGAATTGTTAAAACACATCAGTAAAAATTGGCTTTCTGAATATTCTAATCATAAAAAAAAGGGCTTGAAGTATCAGTTTTTTATGGGGGGTAAAAATACCTCTACATTGATTCATTCCGCTGCCGGATCAAACTTATTTGTACAGGTTTATGGTAAAAAAGAATGGTACATTTACGACCCATGCTATAGCTCTTTAGTTAAGCCTTTAGCAGATAAATCTGTTTTTTTTAGAGGCGATGTGAAAGCAAAAAACCCTGATGAAGTTTTTCAAAAAGCAAAAGGGTGGCGAGTAGTTTTAGAACCCGGAGACATTTTGTATAACCCGCCTTTTTTCTGGCATGAAGTACATAATTTAGGTACTACAATTGGTTTTGGATACAGGTGGTTTTCTTTTAAAGAAATCTACAACTCAAGTTTACAAAAATTTATTTTGACGCTTACTGCAACTAACCCATCAATCAGAAAAGCCAAAAAATTAAACCAAAACTTTGCTAAAGTTTATGATCAGGTGTTGTCAAAAAGCCTTAAATAAGCTCTTTGTAATATTCCTTCATAAAGGGAATTTCATCTTTATCAATATACTTTTTTAACTGTGGAGTTTTTTTAGGTTTAGACTTGTAATTTTGGTAGCTTTTTTTACTTATGTAAGTTAAAAAACATCCATTTAAGTTTAAAAAGTTAAAAACCGTTTTAAATTCATCTTTGTCTTTCTTTATAAGCTTTTCAAAGTCTAAATAAAGGTGATGAATCTTTGGGTTTTCTTTGAATTTTTTATTGGAATGAAAATACCAATTTTTGATTAAGTCTATTGTTCTTGTTTTTAATTCTGATTTAATTTTAACGGATGAAAAAGAATTAAAAATTAGTTTATTGAGATTAATTACTGAGTTTATTACAAGATTTGGACATCTATTTATGGTCAAAATTTTAGCATCATTAAATTGATCATGTATTGATTCTATCTTGCTCAACATAAAAGGATTTTTTGAAATAAATGTCCTTTTTTGACTGTAATTAAAAACGTAATTGTGTCTTTGAACGAGCCTAAAATACCTTTTCATTATTCTTTTCTTTTGTTTTGGATTTACTTGGTTGTCAAAATCTAAAAAGTCATCAAAATTTTTACTTTCAGGATAAAAATATTGAAAGTACCCTGAAGACAAACTCCATAATAAAATTAGCTCATCTTCTTCAGGCTGTTCAAGACCTGTATTGTGTAATGTTGTCAAATTTTTAAAAACTATGTCCGAAAAAAAAATGATGGTTTTTTTTATTATTGAATTTATGTTTTTATCAAATTTATTGACTCCTAAAAAAATGAATTTTTGAGTTATTGAAGGCGCAAAAAGCAATTCCCATAATTTCATGGTTGTAAACTCAGTCTTAAAAGAAGATAACATGTGAAGCAACATTGTGGTGCCTGTTCTTGGCATTGAAACTATAAATACAGGCTGCTTTATTTCGACTCTTTTAAATTTATAAAATAAGATATTGTCGATTAATAGAAAAAAATTATTGACTATAAAGAGGAAAGAAAAAAAAGGGACAAATAAAAATACAACCACTATTCTTTTAAAATATGGAAAACGCATATTTTTAGGGTTTATAGAAAATAACTCAGTTATTAATTTGAAACTTTTGAAGCTAGAATTGGACATTAGTACTTTATTAATAAACTACCAATAGAAAAACCAGCTGAAGTTCCAGTAAATAAACAAATGTCTCCTCTTTTTATTTGTTTATTTTCCACAGCATCCATAAATGTTAAAGGTAAAGATGCCGCAATGCAATTCCCGTATTTGTGTAATGTTTCCATAACGGAACTGTCATCTAATGAGTACATTTTTTTAAACATAAACAGACCCAATTTAGAAGCTTGATGCGGAATAATTTTGTCTACATTATGAATGTTATAATCCAAATCTTCAAAAAACCAATCTAAGAATTTTGGCAATTCTTTATTGGCCAATTTTAATAAGTTTTTCCCTTTCATTTTAAAACTATGTAGTTCTTTATCATAGGGGAAATCTTTAAATGGTCTTTTTGCCCCCCCTCCTTCAATTTTAGTTAATTCTACACTTGAGGAGTATGTTTTATGTCCACTTTTTAACATGTAAGATTCACCATCATTATTATATTCAACAACAACAGCAGCAGCGCCATCTCCAAAAAGGCTAAATGTTTCCCAATTATCATCGTTCAAGTTTTTTGAAGATATTTCAGAAGAAACAATTAATATTTTTCTTTTGTCATGGTTATTTATAACATTTGAAACATAATCAAAAGCAGATAGAAAGCTTAGGCAAGTTGTATTTATATCTATTGTGGAAAAATTATAGTTATTAGCATTTTTTATTTGATTTTTTATGACAGAAGATTGATTAGGAATAATAAAATCAAAACTTGTACTTGCTGAAACTAATAAGTCTATTTCCTTAATGTCAATTTGAGCATCGTCAAGTGCTGCCTGAGCAGCTTTAGCTCCCATTTGACCTACAGTTTCAAGCTCTATCCAATGCCGTTTTTTTACGCCAGAGTTTTTTTCAGACCAACCAAGCGGAATGTTATTATTTTTTTCTAAATCATTAGAAAGAACTTCTTTAGGCAAGTATTTTCCTAATCCGATTATTTTAATTGGAGATTTTATATTCATTTTTAATTCTTCTTAATTTGGTTCCTTTAACATGATCTAAATTTTTTGATCGGGTTATCTTTACACCTTCAATTTCTAGGTTTCTTAATAGCTCAATAATTGATTTCTTTGCGTTTTCATATTGTAAATCTTCCCCCTCAATAAACAAGTCAATTAAGTTCTTTTCTTTTTGAGTTACAGAGTAATTAAAGATGTTTTTATCAGAAAAGATAACAGCCCTTCTTACAAAATCAGGAAAAACTAAAACAATATCACCTTTGTTATTAATGAGCTTTAAAACATCATCATTTCTGCCTTCAACCATTTCAATTGCTGTTGATTTTAAGCTACAAAGACAATCAAATTTTTCGTGAATGATATCGTCTAATTTATATCTAATGATTGGTTGAGTGGTTCGTTTTAAATCTGTTATTATTGGAAAAAACCTTTTCTTTTCCTTATCAAGGTATTGTTTTTCGATGATTAAAAAATCTTCATTAAAATGTAAGTTTCCATATTTACATGTGTGCGCCAAAAATCCCTCGTTGCATTGATAAACCTGATGTATTTTTTGATTAAATATTTTCTCTAAATATCTTTTATCATCAACATATAGAGCTTCCGCCACCGAAATGATTTTATCGGGTTTAATTTTTAAGGTGTTGTTTTTAATGGCATCAGCAATTTCTAAAAGCATACTTGGTTGAGCCACTAATACATTTGGATTTAGCAATTGCAGTTTTTTTAGGTTTTGTTCACTTGAAACCAACAGATCGAAAAAATTAAAGTCTATTAATTTTGAATTAACAGACTCATATAAATTACTGTTTGCTCTTAAAAAAAACGCTACTTTTCTTTTGCGAAAAGACCAGCCAATTACTCGATCAATGATTGTAGCTGTCCAATAAGCCCTTTCTTTTTCACTAGCTAAAAAAACAGCTTTATTTCCGCTGGTTCCCGTTGAAAGGCCTACAGTAATGTTGTTTACGCTTGGTTTAAAGTCTCTAGTTTTTTCAGCTTTTAAGGCTATTTCACTTGCTTTGTCAAATGAAATGTTTTTGGTGTTAATTAGATCAAAGTTTTTTAAAAACTCTTTTTTATCTAATATTGGAAAATTTTTAAATTGATGCTTAATTAGGGGGCTGTAAAAAGGAGATGAACTTATTTTTTTTAAAAGCACCTTCCATCTCCAAGTTTGTAGCTTATTCAGGTTATTATTGAACAATAACTTAATAAGTTTAATTTCTATCAAATAATATAATATCCTAATTTTAAAGATCATTAAAAGAGATTTTATTTGAGACTAGACTATCTGTAGTTTTTGAGCAATGAGTTGGAATTATTTTTACTTCTTTATTGTTTTCATGAAATTTTTGAATTTTATAAATGGTTGATTTATAATCTGACCAAGAATCAAAAAATAATCTTACTATTGGGTTTGGTAATATTCCTTCAGTTATTGCTTTTATATTCCAACAGGCATCAGCTATTAAAAAATACTTTTCTTTCTCGGTTTGAATAAGTATTCCTATTTGACCAGCTGCATGGCCGTCAAGATTGAAAACCAAAATGGATTGATCTCCAAATAAGTCGTATTTATGCTTAAAAAAAGGATCATTTATCTTCACTGAGTTTTCTTCAATTATAGAAGCTTTTAAATGTAAATCATCAGGAATTAAATCTTTTAAAACCCCTTTCCTAAAGCCGAAAGTTTTGGAAATTGTAGTGGCTTGTTTAAAAGCTTTTTGGGAAACATGAATTTTAGCATTTTTAAAGTCTTTAAGCCCACCAACATGATCTGCATGAAAGTGTGATACAATCACATGTTTAATTTCATCAGCATTTATGTTATTTGTTTCAAGCAGACATCTCACCTCATCTTCTTCTTTCAAAACAACCTTTGTAAGTTTAGCATAAAGCTTATTTGGATATTTTTTAGTTGCCTTAAAAAATCTATGTGTATATCCTGTATCAAATAAAATTATACCTTTTGATGGGTGTTTTATAAGCCCCCAAAGAGCAAAAAACTTAATCTCAATATTTTTTCCATTTTTTAAGGTATGATTTTCTTTTGCAAGACAATATCCTGAGTAACCTAGATGTAATTTAACTTTTTTCAATTCTATTTCTTTTTGTACCAAACTACAAATTCTTCAATGGCATCATCAATGCTTTGTTTGGGTTTATAGTTTAAAATTTTTTCAGCTTTTTTAATATTAAGGGTAAAAGATTTTGATAGAATCCCAATGCTGTAAGTTGTTGTTGCTGGCTCTTTTAATTTTAAAATTTTTGATTTAAGCTCAGAAATGTAGGTTATGAAATAGGCGATTCCGTAAGGAACTTTTTTAGTAATTATTTTTCTGTCAAGCTTTTTTAAAACATAGTTTATTTTCTCCCAAAGCTTAACCGGATTTCCATTTGATAAATTGAATGTTTGGTTCAAAGCATCTTCATTATTTATCGACAATATAATGGCATCTACTACATTACTTACAGGTGTAAAGTCCACTATATTTTCTCCATTGCCGACAATTTTTAGTTTTTTCTCATCATATGCTTTGATTAACCTTGGCATAATAACATGATCACCTCTTCCAATTATAGCTCTAGGTCTGAAAATAACATGCGGTACTTCTGATGACCTTAACAGTTCTTCTGCTTGGAATTTAGTTTTAGCATAGTTATTTACAAATTTTTTTGGAAGAGGGTCTTCTTCTGAAATGTTTAGTTTGTCTTTGAATTCATAATAAACACCAGGTGAAGAAATGAAGATGATTTTTTTTATACCGTTATTTTTACTCGCATTTATAATGTTTATTTGGGTTTTAATATTTGCTTTTTTAAACTCAGAATAAGTTCCCCAAGGGGCTGACAAAGCAGCGCAATTTATGACAACATCAATTTTAGAAATAATTTTGTTTACAAAATCTGAATCAGAAATGTCACCTAAGATATAATTAACTTTATGGCTATTAATAAAATGAGTTTTTCTTATCTGTCTTCCTGTAGCAACTATTTCATTAATGTAGTTTAAATTGTGTAGTTTTTCGATTAATCTAAAACCCAAAAATCCGGTAGCCCCAGTAACTAAAATCTTCATTATTCTAAATTACTAAAATTGTTTTTTGTTGATTATGGTTAACATATTTTTTGCAAAAAAAAAGGATTTGAAATAAAGAAAGAAAAAAACAATAACAGATATAAAAGCTTTATTAAAAAGGATATTTATAAAATGTGTTGTTCAATTTCTTTTTGAAATTATATAAATGATTTTTAATACATTTAAGAAAATAGAAAAGCAGTTTTTATTTTAAGATGACTAAAAAATTATTAAAAATTACCTTTCCACCCGAAGATGATGGTTTTTATCTTGATTTACGAAAAGAAGTAAATGCTTATTTTAAATCTAGGGGAGAAACACATTATGGAAATGCAAAGATGTATTTTAAAATGGCTCTCTTGTTTTCAATTTATATAACCGTTTATTTAGTTCCTTTTTTCATTGAAGTTTCACCAAGCCATGTGTATACATGTTACATTTTTCTTGGTATTTGGGGGTTGTTTTTAGGAGTAAATGTTGGCCATGATGCAGCTCATAATGCTCTTTTTAAAAACCCTAAATACAATAGCTTTTTCATGTACATTTTTGATTTGTTAGGGCTTAGTTCTTTTAATTGGAAAAATAGACATGTAAAAGGGCACCATGTGTTTTCAAATATTATGGAATATGATCCAGATATTCAACAATCTGCAGTGGTTAAGATTTTTCCGCAAGATAGGCACAGATCGTTTCACCGAATTCAATGGCTTTATATGCCTATTATATATGCTATTTTCATTCCTCGATGGGTATTTTATCGAGATTTTAAAGATGTTTTTCATAATGAAATAGGGGGATTCAAAAATCGGCCTTATCCTAGTTTTGAGGTCGTTAAAATGGTTCTCTTTAAACTTTCTTATTTAAGCTACATGATTCTGTTGCCAGCTTTTGTTTCTGGCCTATCAGTTTCGGTGTTCATTTGGGCAATGGTTTTGTTAATGGTTTGTTCTAGTTTAACAATTGCAGTGGTTTTACTAACTACTCATATGTTAGAAGACTCTCATTTTCCTGAACCTGACGAAAATGGCTTGATGCCCTACTCATGGTCAAAGCACCAAATGCTCACCACCAGCGATTATGCAACAAATAACTTATTAATTTCACACCTTTTTGGAGGTTTTAATCATCATGTGATTCACCATCTTTTTCAACACGTTTGTCATATACATTATCCTGCTATGACAAAAATTTTGATTCGTGTGGCGGCAAAACATAGTGTGCCATACCAGTCCCATAAATACATAGTGCCTGCAATTTTTTCACATTTAAAATTACTTTACAACAATGGACTTAATATTCGCTATCCTCATGAATAGAAAAAAGGAGTTTTTCTATTTATTTTCAATGTATTTATTTAGCTCACTTTTGCTAGAAGAATAAGTAAATGATTCGTTTATTTGATAATAACTGTCTTGATCATAAGTTCTTTCATAAGCATATTTAGCAAAAGATAATTTATTGTCTTCAAAAGTAAACTTGTTTAAAATTTGCTTTATCTGAGAAACCGTAAGGCATTTGCTTTTAGTAGCTTGTTTAGCAATCATTAATTTATCATCTTTAAAACTCTCGTTATCAATTGCTCCAAGAATACTTTGAACATTGCTAATAGGGTTATTACATCCGCTTGGAGAAGTATTAGTATTTGATGAAGATTCGTAAGAGCTCTCTGCCCATCCAGAAGTTGTAGTGGTAGTAGTGGTAGTAGTGGTAGTAGTGGTGGAATTTGACGATAAGTCAGTATCTCCAAAAGAATTTCCTGAAACATTAACATTCATGTTTGCATTTTGATTAACATCAAAACCATCATTAATATCCATGTTTACATTAATATTCTCATTAACTCCTTCAGGAATTTCCATGCCATCATTAAATTCTCCATTAACATTGACATTCATATTGAAGTTTACATTTTCACCAAAATCAGAATTGTCATTAATTCCAACATTCATGCTTACATTTCCCCCTATTCCTAAATTGTCATTAATTCCAACATTCATGCTTACATTTCCCCCAGACTCTGAATTATCATCAACACCAACATTCATGTTAACAGATTCATTTGTGTTGTTTATGGTTGTGTTTGTAGTAACCGTTTCTACAACTACTGTTTCTTTTGTTGCTGGAGCATTAACGGTTTGATAAACTATGGTGGGAACATTATTATTTTGTGGAACATAGGCCTTTGGTGTTCTATCAAACCCTCTAAGTTTATAGCCCTTCTTTTTGGTTGAAATTATTCTATATGAATATTGAGTGTTAACAGTATCAAAATAGATGGTTTTAGTTATTGGCGTTATGCTATTGTCTTCGAAAAGTATTTTAACACTATTGTTTGTCGTATTTAAGTCAACAACTTTAACATTGGTAACTGCTTTGCTGTTTTGGCTAATGCCGTTTAAAACGAGATAAAAGGGATTAGGGCTATCTGAAAAAATAACTAAATCATTATTTTGAGATGAGATACTGGTTACAACAAGAGCTAAAAAAGAAATTAAAACAAGTTTTTTTTTCATAATAAATAAATTAAAAAGAAATAATTAATTAAACCCAATATAGTAAAAATAGAAAAGGTATTCTTAAAGTAAATGAAATTACTTAGATAAAGTAAGTGTGTAAAATAATTAAAAGGAGTCTATTTTTTCTAAAAACCAATTCCAATTCAAAACCACATATACAGTTGAAAGAATGAATCCACAAAAACAACCAGCAGCAAAACAGAACCCAGCGTATTGAAGCTTTTTATTTTCTAATTCTTCTCCAGAAGTCCATAAAAAAATGACCCAACACTTCCGAAAAGAAAAAACAGCCATAGACAAAGAAACATTAACAGCTTCATTACAATAATTTGCGGATTATTTATCTAATATAATAAAAAAGAATAGTTGGGTGTTGTTTATAAACTTATCAGATATTTATTTTTTGAAATGTTCTATTTTAGCTCATTTAAATATCCTTTTTTATATTGATTCAACTTTTTTATATTAATCGTTAGGTTTAGTTTTAAAATTAAAAAAATTGTGAAAAGGCTAATTATAATATTGTTATTGTTTCCTCCTTTTTTTAAGGCTCAAAATCAAGTATATTTTGAATCAAACTGGGGCATTTCTATTAATGATTCATATTATGAAGTTTTTCCAGGAACCTCATTTTTAATTGGAAAAAAAAAGGATATTAAACAAGGGTTTGTCGATATGCAAATAGGATTAGCTATTCCAGCCATATTGACTGCAAAAATAGGTCTTGGTAAATACTTTAATATTGAAAAAAAATCACACATCAGTTTTGGGGTTAGACCATGGCCTTTACATGGATATACACAACTAGGTTTTGACACAAAAAAAGGCAAAAGCATCATGTTTACTTTTGAAGGAGGTACTGGTGATAACATTTCATTTATCTCTTATGGATTAGTAACAGTTGGATTTAGGTGGAACATGATTAAAAACACGGATAACCCTAAATCCGTAATTTATGATGTCGTGGAAATTGCCCCTGAATTTAAAGGTGGCCACGAAAAACTTAATGAATATTTAGTTAATCAAATAAAATACCCAGAAGAAGCTAAGCAAAAAGGTATTCAAGGAAAAGTATTTGTTAAATTTATTGTAATGTCAGATGGGTCCATTAATGGAGTAAGATTAATTAAAGGTGTTCATGAAACAATTGACAACGAAGCTTTAAGAGTAGTTAAAGCTATGCCCAATTGGGTCCCAGGGAAACATAGAGGAAAGACTGTTAATTGTAGTTTTGCAATGCCCATTGTATTTAAATTATAATATTTCTCATAATTTTATTATTGAATCAACTATTCTGTTTTAGTATTAGAATTTTATTTAATAATCTTAATTGTATCCTTTTTGTTATTTTTGGTTACAGTATTAAATTTTCAAAACTTATAATTATGAAAAATTTAAAGCGTTACACATTAAATTTCATTCTGTTTTTAATAATTACGATTATGATTTTTGCCATTGGAAATTTAAGCATTTCAATGGTAATGACTGGAAAACTTGATGTAAGCGGAAACGATACAACCAATCAAATTATTTTATTGTTAGGAATTATAATTGCTTCTAGAATTATTAGTAAATTAAATAATTCAAAAATATGGATAAAATATTTTAAGTAAGATTTCTATCAAATAAAAAAAGAGACACTAATTAAAATGACTCTTTAACAGGTGTGGAGAAGATGAGATTCGAACTCACGACCTCTTGACTGCCAGTCAAGCGCTAAAACACTAATTAAATTCTGCTAATAACTGATTATCAACGGTTTGCGATTCTATTAAAATTTATTGTTTTAATTAATTGCCAAATAAGTGCCAAATTTTAACCTTTCCTACCCAAGAGTTTGTAAAAGAAATGATGGGAAATATTACATTGATTTTCGTTTAAATAACAATCGTTACAGATTTTTTAGCGGTAGAGCGATAAACTCATCATTATCTCCAAATTCATTCCCTCCTAAACTTCGTAATTCTGCTACAAAAAAACTTGCAAGAGAGTTCTTTGACTTTATAATTTCTAATAATTATTCTCTTGAAAGAAATTTATCATCATTAGAAAAGTTTGACCTTTTAATTCATCAAAAACTCTCTGAACCTCTTTCTATTAATTATCGAAAAACATTAGCTAATATTTCAAAAACTTTAAGAATTGAATTGATTAAAAATGGTAAAATAAGTAATGTTTTTATTTCATCATTATTATTAAAATATGATAATAATACAAGCTACAATACCATAAGAAAGCACGTAAATGTTATTATAAACCATCTTAAAAACAATAGTTTCCCTATTGAAATTTGCAAGCTAAAGCCCCGTAAACAAGAGGAGGTGTTGCATAAGGCAATCTTTGATATTAAATCATTACTTAACAAAGTAAAAGCGTTTGATGAAAATTTACATATGTGTTGTTTATTGACTTATGGTTGTTTATTAAGGCCTCATCAAGAAATTAGATTACTTAGCTGGTCTGACTTTAGCAATGATTTATTATTCATTTACCTAAATGGTAGTAAGGTGAAATCCAAGAGAAATCGCATAGTTCCTGTTCCAAAATATATTAGAGAAAAATTAAAAAAAGGAGAATTAAATAACAACATATTTTCTAACTCGAGTATTCCATACAATAAAGATTATTTTAAAACATTGTGGAGTCGTTTTAAAAAAGAAAATCGTGATATAGGTGCAAATACAACCATATATTCTTTTCGTCATTCTGGGGCTATTGAATTGTTTAAAAGAACAGGTAGCATTACAAAGCTTCAAAAAGCAATGGGGCATTCTTCAATAAAAGTCAGCTTAACCTATTTAAGGGGATTGGAGATTCCAGAATTAATGGAAGAAGATATGCCAATTATTTAACAATTGATAATAACTTTATATTTAAGGAATAGCATTAAAACACTTAGAGCAATATGAAAGAAAAAGAAACCAATTGGTTAGACAATATTAAACCTGTAAAAAACCTACCCTTTGAAGATGGGGTTTTTAATGCTTATTACAGAGGAATACTTTTAAGGAATGTTGAGTTCTGTGAGGTAGTTACTGATGAGGATAGGGTAACATGTGTTAGTATGACTAATAAATTTATTCAAAAAGCTTTAAATACTGCTTTTTATGTTCATACTAATCAAGTAGATGTTCAAGATGTATTGAAAAATGTTGATGTTGAATATGACCAAGAAAAATCATATTATTTTCTTTACATAATTTACAGAGAACTTTACAGAAGAGATAACCCTATTGCAAGTACAGTATTGACTAAAGTCAGATTATATGAGTTCATAGAACCATACAAAAGTATTTTCTATGATTTTGATTGTAAGATGGCTTGGGATTACTTATTGAGTTATTTTTCACAAGAAAAATTCAATAAAAACCAATTTGGTATAATGTGGTTTAGATATAGAAAAATCTTAATTAAGTGTACAGCAAAAGAGTATGAAGCATTTGTATACAATCTTTACTTGAAAGATGTGAAAAACAAAACTGGTTTCACAAGAAGTAGGCCAGAGAAAGATTCTTACACTACAATACTTCAAAGAGCTGAAAGAAAATATCACAACCCAGAAATCTTTGATGAGGTTTAGCAACCAACCACCTATTCTGTTTTTAGTATATTAGATTTATTGTTTGATTCTAAGGATAATCTTGTACCATTTTATTTAGTTATGGTTTTATAATAAAAGTTTTTTATGAGAAGTGTAACATTATTAGTATTCGTTTTAGGGTTTAGTTACCAGAATTTAACCTTAGCAAACACAGAACCAAATACCAATAAATCAGATAAGTATGTAATTATTCCAGATGAAAGCTTTGAGAGAGCTCTTAAGAAATTAGGTTATGATAAAAATATAAATGGAAAAGTTAAAAGAAAAAATGTTTGTGGTATTAAAAAACTTAATCTAAGACATTCTTGGATTACAGATTTATCAGGGATAGAAGCATTTACTGCCATAACTGATTTAACTTTAAATGGAGGTTGTATTAAAAGCTTAGACTTAAGTAAAAATATTGCTTTAAAAAGCTTGAATTTGATTAGCCCATTCCGCAGCGGATGCATTACAAGTCTTAATTTGAGTAAAAACACTGCTTTAACTGAATTATATTGTAATGGCAACAAACTAACAAGTTTAGATTTAAGTAAAAACACTGCTTTAACTAAACTGAATTGTAGTTTCAATCAACTCACAAGTTTAGATGTAAGTCAGAATACTAATTTAACTTCATTGGTTTGTTATAATAATAATCTTACAAGTTTAGATTTAAGTAAAAACACGGCTTTAACTATATTGAGTTGTAGTGATAATCAACTCACAAGTTTAGATGTTAGTAATAACACGGCTTTAACTATATTGAGTTGTAGTGATAATCAACTCACAAGTTTAGATATTAGTAATAATACAGCTTTAGAAAGATTGGATTGTAATGGTAATCAATTAACAAGTTTAGATGTAAGTAATAATACTGCTTTAACTGAATTGTATTGTAATAACAATCAACTCACAAGTTTAGATGTAAGTAATACTGCCTTGACTAAGTTGAGTTGTAATAATAATCAACTCACAAGTTTAGATGTAAGTAATATTCCTGAATTTGTAGATTGCTCAGAAAACATCCTTGATTGTGAGTTGCTTTTGAATAAAAATTCAGCTTTAACTTTGGAAGAACAGCCACAGTTCCCAGGTGGTATGGAAAAACTTTTAGAATTTTTAATTACTAATATTAAATATCCTGAATTAGCTGTTAAACAGGGAATTCAAGGAAAAGTATTTGTTGCTTTTGTAGTAAATAAAAATGGAAAGATTAGAGATGCAAAAATAGTCAGAGGTGTCCATGAGTCATTAGATAAAGAAGCATTAAGAGTTATTAGTATAATGCCTAATTGGAACCCTGGCAAACAAAACGGAGAAGCTATTAATTGTAGGTTTACTTTACCTATTAGTTTCAAATTCAATTGACTAATTATTAAATCAATATGTGATTTAAGTATTGCTCTACAAGAAGATGCTAACCACCTATTCTGTTTTTAGTATATTAGATTTATAGTTTGATTTAAATTGATTCTATGAAAAGATTGTTTATTAAGTTAGCATTATCTTTTTTGATACCTTTTTTCATTATGCTCTTGGGAGAAGTTCTTGGCGTTAAGGGCGAAGAGCTTGGAGGTTTTTGTGTTGCTATATCTGTTATTTTAATTTTCTATTTCACAGGTAAATTCTTATATGAAAATTATCCTACTCAATTAAAAACAATTTTAGGTTGGAATTGGCATACTTTATACAAAAAATACAGAGAGGAGCAAAAGCTAAAAAAAGAGGAGTTGTCCAGAAAAAATCCATTAATAAATATGAATACTAAAGAACTCAAAAATAGAGCATATGCAGAACTAATATCAAAAAATTATGTTCTTTCAATTCAGTTCTGTAATGAGTTAGTAAGAAGAGAGAGAGGAGATTATA
>PBNK01000044.1 GCA_002723085.1 Crocinitomicaceae bacterium
AGGTGTTCAACAAGCCATGTTAAAACTATTAGAAGGAGCTCAAGTTAGTGTTCCACCACAAGGAGGAAGAAAACATCCTGAACAAAAGATGGTTCAAATTAATACAAAAGACATTTTGTTTATTTGTGGTGGTGCTTTTGATGGGGTAGCTAAAATTATTGAAAGAAGAGTTAAATCTCAGGCAATTGGATTCAATGCTTTATCTCAAGAAGAATTAGCTGAAGAAAATTTACTTTCATATGTAAATCAGCTTGATATAAAGAAATATGGATTGATTCCAGAACTTATTGGGCGTTTTCCTGTTTTGACCTATTTAGATCCTCTAACTAAAGAAACATTAATCAATATTTTAACTGAGCCCAAAAACGCTTTAACAAAGCAATACATCAAATTATTTGAAATTGACGGAATTAAACTTGAGTTTTCTAAAGAGGTTTTAAACTTTATAGTTGATAAAGCCATTTTGTTAAAATTAGGGGCTAGAGGATTGCGGTCAATTTGTGAAGCTATATTGACAGATGCTATGTTTGAGGCTCCAAATATGGAAGTGAAAGAATTAAAAATTGATTTAGCTTATGCAGAAAAGCAATTTTTAAAATCAAAAATAAATAAGCTTAAAGCAGCTTAATTTTAATTATTTTTCGTAGCTCACTACTTCAAAATCGTAAGGGTTTTCTTGATCATTTTTATGAGAGAAAATATTTTTTCTTTTCCACTTAGACCAATCAACTTTTGGGAAAAAAGTGTCTCCTTCAAATGATGCCTCTATATGAGTAATATACATTTTGTCAACAAGGTTATCTATTAAAGACTGTCTGTAAATTTCACCACCACCAATAATAAAACACTCTTTTTCATTATTTTTTTTAGCAATGGCAATAGCTTCTTTTATGCTGTGAGTAACAAAACAATTTTCAGCTTTATAATTTTTATTTCTTGTTACAATAATATTGGTTCTGTTTCTTAATGGTCGGTATTTTTCAGGAATGCTTTCATAATTTTTCCTTCCCATTATTATGTTATGCCCCATTGTAGAATCCATAAAAAACTTCATGTCTTTTGGTAGGTCCCAAATTAATTGATTGTCTTTTCCTATGGCTCTGTTTTTTGGTATTGCTGCAATTAAAGAAACTATCATATTGAAACGGCAGCTTTAATGTGTGGGTGAGGATGGTAATCTACCAATTGAAAGTCATCGTACTTAAATTTAAAAATATCTTTTATTTCAGGATTTATAATCATTTTTGGAAGCGACTTTGTATCCCTTTCTAATTGTAATTTAGCTTGTTCAATATGGTTGTTGTAAAGATGAACATCTCCAAAAGTATGAACAAAATCACCAGGAACTAAATTAGTTACTTGAGCAATCATCATCGTGAAAAGAGCATAAGATGCAATGTTAAAAGGGACACCTAAAAATGTGTCAGCACTTCTTTGATACAATTGACACGATAATTTCCCTTCACTAACATAAAATTGAAAAAAAGCATGACATGGAGGAAGAGCAGCTTTTCCGTTTGAAACATTTTCAGAAAAACTTTTTGAAGTATCTGGAAGTACACTCGGGTTCCATGCAGAAACAATCATTCTCCTACTATTGGGGTTGGTTTTTATTTGGTGAATCAAATCTTTAATTTGATCTATATCATCGCTATTCCAATTTCTCCACTGATGTCCATATACGGGCCCTAAATCTCCATTTTCATCAGCCCAACCATCCCATATTTTAACTTGGTTGTTTTTAAGGTATTCAATATTTGTTTCTCCTTTTATGAACCAAAGAAGTTCATGAATTATGGATTTCAAGTGTAATTTTTTTGTAGTTAACAAAGGAAATCCTTCACTGAGGTCAAATCTCATTTGATATCCAAAACAACTCAATGTTCCTGTTCCAGTTCGATCTCCTTTTTGAACGCCATTTTCAAGAACATGATTCAATAAATCTAAATATTGCTTCATTATTTCAACTAATTTTCCGCTAAGTTAAAAGTTCTTTTATGCTAATGCATATATGGTTGAAAAATAAAAATTAAAGTTAAAAAGTAGTGGTTTGTTATAAAGTCATTCCCACTACAGTAGCAGTTAAAATACAGGCAATAGTTCCTCCAATTAAGGCTCTCATTCCAAGTTTAGATAAAAGCCCTTTTCTTGACGGTATAAGAGAGCCAATTCCTCCTATTTGAATACCTATAGATGCAAAATTTGCAAAACCGCAAAGCAGATAAGTGCTCATAATTATAGATCTTTCACTTATTTCTCCAGCATCTTTAAATTCGCCTAGCCTTGGATAAGCCACGAATTCATTTAGTACAGTTTTAATGCCTAATAATTCACCAACATATAAAGAATCTGCCCAATCAATTCCCATTATCCAAACTAAAGGCCTTCCTATATATCCTAACAAAAATTCAAAAGATAAATTATCATAAGGAGTGTTAGCCGAAATGTATTCGTTTATGCTGAAAAAACCACCAAACCATCCCATTATTGCATTGCATAAGGCCATTAGCGCAATAAACACCAATAACATTGCACCAACATTAATAGCAAGTTTTAATCCGTCAGAAGTGCCATTTGAAATAGCTTCGAGTTCATTACTTCCAATTTTTTCTTTAGATATAGTTAAATCTTCCTTGAACTTTTCAGTTTCTGGCACTAATATTTTTGCCGCAACAATTGCTGCAGGTGCTGAAATTATAGATGCTGTTAGCAAGTGTTTAGCAAAAAAAGCTTGTTGAACAGGATCATCACCACCTAAAAAACCTACGTAAGCTGCTAAAACTCCACCTGCAATCGTTGCCATCCCTCCTGTCATTAAACACATGATTTCTGATTTCGTCATTACATTTAGATAGGGCTTTACAAGTAAAGGAGCTTCAGTTTGACCAAGAAATACATTTCCAGCCGCAGCTAGACTTTCAGCTCCAGAAAGTTTCATAAATTTTTTCATGACCCAAGCAAAAACATATACCACTTTTTGAAGAACACCCCAATAATAAAATAAACTAACAAGGGCAGAAAAGAATATTATTGTAGGTAATATTTTAAATGCGAAATTCAACATTGGACTAGCAACTTCTCCAGTAGCAATTGACCCAAATAAAAAATTAAACCCATAATCAGTAAATGAAATTAAAGTAACAAACCCTCCACTGATAGTGTCAAACCCTTTTTCGATTAAAGGTATTTTTAAAACCATAATTGCTATAATCAATTGTAATATGATTCCTTTGGAAATTAATGACCAATTAATATTTTTTCTATCAGTACTAAAAAGCCAGGCGAAAAAAACAAAAAAGCAAATTCCAAATAGGCCTCTTATTATCGAAGAAAATGACCAGGTTGCTTCTTTTATATTTTGTTTTTTAAAAAATGATTTACCGCCATCATAAGTAAAAACCAATACATTTTCACTTAAAGAATCAATAGTTATTGTAATCGATATTTTTTCAGGAGAAAGTTCACCATTTTTGATAGACCCTATAGAAAACTCTCCACTTTTAAGTTTTAATGATGCTTCGCCATTTAAATTGTTTTCCCATAATAATGAATCTATATGAACGGATTGATTTTTAGGAACAGAAGATAGGGTTAGTAACTTATTATTAAGTTCCCATATCCCAGAATCATCAAAGTCAGAATAAACAAGCGAGTTCTCTTTTTTAGAAAATGATATATAATCTTCATTTGGATTAAAAATGCTATCAATAAAACCATTCGAATATTCAACTTTATTGCATATCCAAGTTCCCTGAATTAAATCTTCTGGACTTTGTTTTGGTTTATTATGAGAACAAGAAGCAATTAAAATTAATATGGCTGAAAAAGAAAATATATGTTTAATAAACCTCATTAATTTTCTTTTCGTCTATTTATTTCATCTCTTATGCTAGATGCAGCTTCATAATCTTCATTTTCAATAGCTTCTTTGAGTTGCTTATTTAATTCCCTTAAGGTCATTCTTTCAACAGGGCTATTAGAAATTGTGTTGGTAACTTCTTCTATGTTAATGTCTTCTTCAGATTCATCGCCATCTTCAATTTCTTCATCATCAAGAATAATTCCAGCTGAACTTAAAACAAACTCATAAGTGTATATATTGCATTCAAATCGAACCGCAAGAGCTATAGCATCAGAAGTTCTTGAATCAATTTCAATTTCTTTCCCATTTTGATCACATATTAATTTAGCAAAAAATATTCCTTCAACTAAATTATATATAATGACCTCAACAATGGTAATCTTGAATTCTTCAGCAAAGTTTTTGAATAAATCATGAGTCAATGGCCTACTTGGTGTCATTTTTTCTAACTCAATTGCTATAGCTTGAGCTTCAAATCCTCCAATAATAATTGGCAGCCTCCTTTTACCTTTACTTTCTGATAATACTAGTGCATAAGCCCCTGATTGGGTTTGGCTATAGGAAAGACCAGCAATTTCTAATTTAATTTTTTCCATTGTAAATTAAAAATTGGGAAGGTTAGCTTCCCAATTTTACTTACACTAATATAATTAAATTTTACTATTAATTTTGTGAAGCTTTGAAATTATTTAAAGCTTCAGTCAGCTTTGGCAATACTTCAAAAGCATCACCAACAATGCCATAATCAGCTGCTTTAAAGAAAGGAGCTTCTGAGTCAGTGTTGATAACCACAATGACTTTACTTCCATTTACTCCAGCTAAATGCTGAATAGCACCTGAGATTCCTGCAGCAATGTAAAGATTAGGCCTTATTGCAATTCCAGTTTGACCAACGTGTTCGTGATGAGGTCTCCATCCAATATCTGCAACAGGTCTAGAACATGCAGTAGTAGCACCTAATGATTCAGCTAATTCTTCAACAATCCCCCAATTTTCAGGCCCTTTTAATCCTCTTCCAGCAGAAACCACCAATTCAGCTTCTGGTAAAGGAATTCCCTCACCTTGTGTTTTCATTTCTTTTACTGTAATTCTTGCGTCACCTAAATCAGCGTCAAAATCTACAATCTGTGCAGTTTTTTCATTCATTTCTGGGGGCAAAGAATTTGCTAATAGAGAAATAACCTTTATAGGTGTGTTAACAGATATATGAGCAAATGCTTTTCCTGAATAAACATTTGTTTTAACTACAAATCCGTTAGAAGTATCTGGCAATGCAATTGCGCCAGAAATATGTCCTGCTGATAATTTAGCGGCTATTCTAGGCCCAATTGATTTCCCTGTTTGGTCTTGAGCTAAAACAATAACATTTGAATTTTCTTGATCAGCCGCTGCGGCAACTAACTTGGTAATTTGTTGGTCATTGCTAGAACTTATTCCTTTATGAACTAATACTTTTTCAGCACCATATTTTCCTAAGATTTCTAATTCTGATGAATCTATGTTTCCATAAGTTACAACAGATACTTTTCCAATTTTACTTCCGTAAGATACGGCTTCTAAAGCCGCTTTGCTTACTTTGTTTTTATATTCTATAAATACTAATACTGACATAACTATATAACTTTAGCTTCGTTGTGTAATAAATCAACTAATTCATTCATGTTTTCTGGATCAATATATTTACATCCACTTTTTGCTTCTGGCAATTCAAATTTCACCACACTGCTCAAATCTTCTTGTGAATCAGCAGGGATTACCTTTAAGGGTTTTGTTCTTGCAGCCATAATGCCTCTCATGTTAGGAATTCTTTGCTCAGCCATGCCTTTTGCAGCACTTAAGACAAAAGGTGTATTTACTTCTACCACTTCTATTCCTCCTTGAACATCTCTTTCTAGAGTAGCAGTTTCACCATCCACGTTAAGTTTAGTAGCTAAAGATACATATGGTAAATCAAGCAATTCAGCAACCATGCCGCCAACTTGTGAGCCATTGTAATTAATTGTTTCTTTACCTGTTAAAACAATGTCAAAGTTTTCTTTAGAAGCATAGTTTGCAATTTGTTTGGCAACAAAAAATGGATCATTTGGGTTAGCGTCAATCCTAACTGCATCATTAGCTCCAATAGCAAGAGCTTTTCTAATTGTAGGATCATCAGCATTGGTGCCAACTGTAATTGTAGTAACTGTTCCGCCATGTTTTTCAACCAATTCTAATGCTCTAACTAAAGCGTACCATTCATCGTATGGGTTTACAATATATTGAACTCCAGACTCATCAAATTTTGTGTTGTTATCAACAAAATTTATTTTACTTGTAGTGTCTGGAACTTTACTTATACATACTAGTAATTTCATTTGTTATGAATTTAAATTTTTGAGTTCGTAAATTTAGAAATTTCTACATATTTATAACATGATGTATAGTAATTATTTATCTAAAAAAATACTAAAATGAAAGTTTAATTTATTCAAAAATGTATTTTTCATTAAAAAAACAAGATTATTTGTAGAACTTGATTTCATAATCCTTTATTTTAGCGCCTCAAATACACTTAATATGAGAATTGTTCAATATAGAGAAGCCCTTCGTGAAGCAATGGTAGAGGAAATGAGAAAGGATGAAAATGTTTTTTTAATGGGTGAAGAAGTGGCTGAATACAACGGGGCCTATAAAGTTTCCCAAGGTATGTTAGATGAGTTTGGTGAAAAAAGAGTTATAGATACTCCTATTGCAGAATTGGGGTTTGCAGGAATTGCTGTTGGTGCTGCAATTAATGGATTAAGACCTATAGTTGAATTTATGACTTGGAATTTTGCATTGCTTGCTTCTGATCAAATCATAAATAGTGCTGCAAAAATGTTGCAAATGAGTGGAGGACAATATTCTTGCCCTGTTGTTTTTAGAGGAGGAAATGGACCTGCTGGTCAATTAGCGGCTACTCATTCTCAAAGTTTTGAATCTTTTTATGCTCATGTTCCCGGATTAAAAGTGGTAACTCCATCAACACCATATGATGCTAAGGGTTTATTGAAATCTGCAATTAGAGATAACGATCCAGTTTTAATTATGGAATCTGAAAAAATGTATGGAGATAAAGGGGAAATACCTGAAGGAGAATTCTTAATTCCAATTGGAAAAGCTGATGTTAAAAGAAAGGGTGACTCTGTTACCATTGTGTCATTTGGGAAAATTATAAAAGTTGCACATGAGGCTGCTGAAGTTTTAGCTAAAGAAGGAATTGAATGTGAAATAATTGATTTAAGATCTGTTAGACCAATCGATTATGATGCTGTAGTTAATTCTGTTAAAAAAACCAACCGTTGCGTTGTTGTGGAAGAAAGTTGGCCATTAGCGTCAATTTCCGGAGAAATTGCTTTTCATTTACAACGTTATGCATTCGATTATTTAGATTCTCCAGTAATTAGAGTAATGCAAAAAGATACTCCTTTTGCTTTTTCAAAAGTATTAATAGAAGAAGCTCTTCCTAATGTAAAAAGAGTAGTTGATGCAGTAAAATCTTCTTTGTACGTAAGTTAGTTTATAACGCTGAGATTAATAAATCTAAATCTTTGTAAGGCAGATTAAATGTTTCTCCAAGAAATGAGGATGTAAGTGTGCCTTTATAAATGTATACTCCATGTCTAAACCCTTTTTCGGTTTGAATTAGCTTATCACACCCTCCTCTTTCAGAGATTTCAATTAATAATGGAGAGAAAATATTACTCAATCCATAACTTGCTGTTCTTGAAACACTAGAAGCTATGTTGGGAACGCAATAGTGTGTAACATCAAACGCTTTAAAGGTTGGCTTTTCGTGTGTTGTGATTTTTGAAGTTTCAAAACACCCCCCCTTGTCAATGCTTACATCAACAATTACTGATCCAGATTTCATGGTTTTAACCATTTCTTCACTAACTACACATGGTGTTCTACCATGGGGAACACGCAAAGCACCTATGGCAACATCACATCTTCTTAGAGCTTTTATTAAAACTTTTGGTTGAATAACTGAAGTAAAAACTCTGTTTCCTATATCTCTTTGAAGTCTTCTTAATCTGTATATTGAGTTATCAAAAACTTTAACGGACACTCCAAGAGATAAAGCTGCACTAGCAGCAAATTGACCTACTGTTCCTGCCCCAATAATAACCATTTCTGGTGGAGTAATTCCAGCTACATTGCCTAACATTAATCCTTTTCCATTATTAGAACTGCTCATTAGTTCAGCTGCAATTAATACAGCAGTGGTTCCAGCAATTTCTCCCATAGAACGAATTATTGGAAAAGAACCATCTTCATCTTCAATATAATCCCAAGCAATTGCGGTTATTTTTTTTTCCATTAATTTTTTTAGCGCATTTTTTGGCTGAACAGTAAGTTGAAGAGCAGAAAATAAAATTTGTTTGTACTTCATCATTTCAATTTCTTGAACACTTGGTGGGGTAACCTTTAAAATGATGTCAGCTTTATATACTTCTTTTGTATCGTACGAGATTTCAGCTCCTGATTCACTGTAGTCATTGTCTGAAAAATTAGCTTTTTCACCTGCACCACTTTCTATTAGTACTTTATGGCCATTTGATACTAAAAAGCCAACTGATTCGGGAACTAAAGCTACGCGTTGTTCCTGAAATTCAGTTTCTTTAGGAATTCCAATATGTAGACTTTGTTTTTTTCTCCCAACTTCAAGCATTTCTTCTTGAGGAGATAATGCTGCTTCAATGGCCAATGATTTTAGTGCGTCTCCAGATGATATCATAAATTAAATGTAATTTCTCTTGTGTTGTTTTGAACTTCCAAGTGTATTCTAACGCAATTTTCAGGCAAAAGGTTTTGAATTTTTTCAGGCCATTCAATAAAACAATATTCATTTTCATCAATTAATTCCATTAATCCGCTATTTATTGCTTCAAATTCTTTAATAAATCTATAACAATCTATGTGGAAAATATCGCCAAAATTTGGTGATAAATATTGATTTATAATTCCATATGTTGGAGATGAATGGTGATCAATTCCTATAGCTTTACAAACTTCTCCTATAAGTGTAGTTTTCCCACTTCCCATATCGCCATAAAAAAGAAATATTTTATTTTCTTTCATAAGATTAATAATTTCTAAGGAAATAGTTTTAAGCTCTGAAAGGGTGTTTATTTTAAATGATGTTTTCAATTTATTACTTGTTAACTATAAATATAAGTTCCTTAGGGTTTAACCTAAGTTTTTCATAATTAATTTTACCTAAACTTTTCGTAGGGTCAAATACATCAATTTTAAAACCTGCTTTTTCTAGTTTTTTTGGATAATCTAACCCATATAATCTGACGTGATCTTTTTGCCAAAAATGAATTTCTCTATCTTTTTCACTAGTTATTGAATTATCCTCATAAGTTACAGGGTTATCATAATCAATAGGTACTTGAAAGATTCCCCAACCACCAGGTTTCATTACTCTGTATAGTTCTTTCATACATTGAAGATCGTCTTTCACATGCTCCATAACATGGTTGCAAAAAATCACATCATATAAATTGTCTTCTAGTGGAATAGAATGAAGGTCAAAATGCAAATCGGCAATAGGAGATTCTAAATCTGCTGTAGTATAATTTAAATTGTTTTGGCTTTTAAATTTCTTGTGAAAACATTGTTCTGGAGCAACATGTAGAACATCTAATTTTTCGGCTTTAAAAAAATCAGTTTTTTGAAGATATAGCCACATTAATCGATGTCTTTCCAAGGTTAAGTCATATGGGCAAAGAACATTTTCTCTGTGTGCAATATTGGATCCGTATGAAAGAAATTTTCTAAAACTTTTTTCACAAACGGGGCATTTAACATTATTCCCTTTATAGGCAATTGGGGCAATAATTTTAAACAAATAGCTAAGCCTAATCAATAATGGCCTTGGAAGATTATTTAGAAGAAATTTATAAATTTTTTTCATTTAAGAAGATCGTCAATTTTTTTTGCATAATCGAAAGAATCGTCAATATAAAAATGCAATTCAGGAGTTTTTCTTAGCTGGTTTCTTACAACCTGACTAAGGTAATGCCTTATTGCTTTTGAATTATTTTCAATATTTTCAAAAGATTCTTCATTGTCTTTTGCTCCAAAAATACTGATGTATATTTTAGCAATAGAAAGATCAGGGCTCATTCTTACTGTTGTAACGCTCACCATAGCGCCTTTACAAATGCTAATAGCGTGTTTTTGAAAGTATATGCCTAGTTCTTTCTTTATTACATTTGCTATTTTGTCTTGTCTTATACTCATCTTGTATGCAAATTTAGAAAAACCGACATGCAAACTGATAATCAATTTCTATAATATTTCAATCTTTATATTTATCGCACAACAATGTTACCTTTGTTGACGTATTTATAATAATGAAAAACTTAATAAGAATTGCCAGAATTGCTTTAACACTTAAAAAACAATTGTTTTTTAACTTGATGTTTAATGTTCTTGGAATGTTTTTTTCCATTTTTTCATTTGCTATGATTATCCCTTTATTAAGGGTGATTTTTAATTCAGATGAAAGCTTTTTTAGAAATACAATTGCAGAATATCAGGGAAATGTTACGTTGAATCAAGATTCTATTTTAGATTTTTTCAACTATAAATTAGCCGTTTTTTCTTTGGCAAATGGAAAAGAATCCACTTTAATATACATATGCATATTTTTAGTTTCAATGGTTTTTTTAAAAAACCTATTTACTTATTTAAGTAATTTTTATTTGACCAATATAGTTCATCTAAGTGTTAAAGATATTCGTGACAATATGTATCAAAAAATAATTAGACTTCCAATGTCATTCTTTTCTGATGAAAAAAAAGGAGATTTGTTGTCTCGTTTTTCAGCTGATGTTAAAGAAGTTGAAATTTCGATTAAAGCTACAACTAATGCAATTTTTAAGGAGCCTTTTTATATTATCGGCTATCTAATTACATTAACACTTATTAGTATAAAATTGACACTCTTTATTTTAATTTTTCTTCCCGTTGCTGGTTTTGTTATTTCTAAAATTAGTAATGGATTAAAAAAGAGGACTAATCAAGGCCAAATTGATGTTGGGAAAATGATGTCAATAACTGAAGAAACTCTTTATGGTTTGAGAATTGTAAAAGGATTTAATGCTCAATCACAAATGATTGATAAATACAAAGAGAGTAATAATCGTTTGTTTAAAGTTATGGTTGGCATTTCAAGAAGGGTGTATATTGCATCTCCTGTAAGTGAGTTTCTAGGAGTTATTGCCACGGCAGGAGTGTTGCTATATGGGGGTAATTTAGTGTTTGCTGGTGAAATTTACCCTGATATTTTTATAGGTTATCTCATTTTGTTTTCACAATTAATAACTCCTTTTAAAGCCATTTCAAAAGCTATGTATGATTCCTCTCAAGGTATATCAGCTTTAAATCGAGTTGAAGAAGTTTTATTTGAAGAAGAAACGATTAAGTCGGATTCTAAATGTCTTAATATAAATTCATTCTCTAAGGAAATTTGTTACTCAAATGTTGGTTTTAAATATGAAAAAGATTGGGTGTTAAAAGATATTAATATAACAATAAAGAAGGGACAAACGGCTGCTTTAGTTGGTCACTCAGGATCCGGAAAAACCACACTTGCAGATTTATTGATTAGGTTTTATGATGTTCAAGAAGGTGAAATATTAATTGATGGTAAAAACATTAAAAATGTTGACCTTAATCAATTAAGATCTTTAATGGGGGTTGTTACTCAAGAATCAGTCCTATTTAATGATACCATATTTAATAATATTGCTTTTGGTTTAAAAAAGGTTTCAAAAGAAGAGGTTGTAAATGCTTCAAAAATGGCCAATGCTCATGGTTTTATATCAAAACTTGATAATGGATATGAGACCGTTATTGGTGATGCTGGAAATAAATTGTCCGGAGGTCAAAAACAAAGAATAAGCATAGCAAGGGCTTTATTGAAAAACCCAAATATTCTTATTTTAGACGAAGCTACCTCATCTCTTGATACTGCTTCTGAAAAAGCAGTTCAAGAGGCTCTTGATCATCTAATGAAAAATAGGACATCATTAGTAATCGCACATCGATTGTCTACAATTCAACATGCTGATATAATTTTTGTAGTTGATAACGGAAAAATAGTAGAAAGCGGTAGTCATGAAGAGTTGTTAATAAAGAATAATTTTTATAAAAAATTTATTGATATGCAGGCAATTTAAGTTTTGTTAAATTTCTATTATTTTTCCAGAGCCAGTTATTGTACTTTTAATTGATGTTGGATTACCTGAATAATAGATATCCCCACTACTTCTAATTTCGGCATTTAATTTCCCATTAACATTTATTTCTGTTTTTGTGATTGTATTTGAATGAATATGTACGTTTATTGACGAAAGTGATAGTGTTTTTATTGGAGCTAGACCACTGTTGTAAATGTATAAATTTTCACAATTACCCCTCAATTTTGTTTCTGTTGAACCTCTTGAAATTAAAATATTGGTTGAGTCATTATTGATTAATAAATCAATGTTTGATAACACATTTTCTGCTTTTATTTCAATAGGGTGTATAATTTCTTTTTCATTTGATAATTTTCCAAACCCATTTAAATGAATAGTTTTTAAATCAGTATAGTGAAAAAACACATTGATTTCTTTATTAGCTCTTAGGAATTTACATGAGTTGTGATTTTCTATTGTAATAGCATTATTATTTTCAATTATATGAACTAATTTAATTAAGTTGCTTGGGCCTATGATTTCACAGTAATTTAGAGAATCATTAACAAGCTTTAAATTAATATCATCATAAATAATTAATTTATTAATACTTTCATCATGACTCTGAATAATTGCGTTTATTTGACCGCTTCCTTTCCAACACCTTCTGTTTTCCGGTTTTCTGCAAGAAAAAGCTGATAAAAGTAAAATATATATTGTCAAATATTTCATTTCGTTAATTTATTGTATAGCCAATTCCAATACTCATAAAATCTGCATTAAATATGTGAGATCTTAAACTGGCACGAATGCTAAGATGATTAGTTAATTGGTATTGAGCCATAATTTTATTATATATTCTTCTGTAATTGTCTGACTTGTTATAAATGTGGCTACCAATTTGAGCCCCTAGTCTAAGTTTACCTATAGTGAGTACGTATCCAATAATTAACCCAAATTCTATTTTTTTTTCATATTCAAGAGTAGAATTATAAAGAAAATCTAAGCCTGTTATTAAATTAGATTTTAATCCAAAGTTTTTTTCAAATTGAAAAGAAGTTTCGTTTATAAAGTTCAATCCATTTGAAGTAATTTTAAATTCTTTAAGTCCAGAAGAGTTAAAAATTGAAAAGTGGTGTTTTTTTGTCTTTGTTAAGGGTTTTAATAAGGTGTCTATTTTTTGAGGTTTTAAACCAAATGAATAAGAAGTTTGAAATTGACAAATATTAAAACCAAGATTAGGGTTTTTTAAATCACCGTTTGACAAATGATTTAAAAGAATGGCATACTTTAAGTTTTGTTTTTTATTTAATACATGAGTTTTTTCAAATTTTATTTGAGCATTTGCATTTAAATGGCTTCCAATAGCTAAATTTTGATAATTAGAATTAACATCATATACTTTTTCAACCCATCCCAAGCCAAGCCCGATTTTAAAACTCAAAGGATTTGTTTTTTTTTGTAATGGCAATGTTATTGATCCATAACTTGAAAAAATGTTGCCTATTTGACTTTTATTTCCAGATTTTGTAAAATTAAATGTCAAGCCATAAGATGGGTAAAGAAAGTGTGCGTGATGTGTTTTATTTCCGTTTGTATTAAAGTAAATTGTAGATTCTAAACTAATAGAATTGTTTAGTATTATTTTTTTTAAATGCTGATTATGAGGTAAAATTCTTCCATAACTAATGCTTGATTCTAAATTTAGTTTATACATTTTTTGCCCAATTGAAAATAGACATATCAATAACATTAGTTTTAAAATCAGTATTTTCTTAAAAATATAAGTCATAAATTATACTGTGGTTAATTAGTTTAGATAAATCAGCATAAAATTTAAGGATTAATTTATATAATTATAATTTTATTTTTTGTTCCTAAATTATAAGTATTTTAAAATAGATATGAGAGTAAAACCAAAAAAATATCTAGGACAACACTTTTTAAAAGATGAAAATATTTCTTTGGAAATTGTATCGTCATTGCGGGATTTGGATAAAACAGGAACAGTATTAGAAATTGGCCCAGGAACCGGGGCATTAACTAAATATTTTATAGATAGAAAAAATAATTTTTTGGCATTTGAAGTTGATGAAGAATCTATTGAATTTTTAGCGATTAATTATCCAAGTGTTAAAGTTATCAAACAAGATATATTAGATTACAACTTTAATCTTTTTAAATTAAGGCCAGTAACTATTATAGGTAATTTTCCTTATAACATTTCTTCTCAAATTCTTTTTAAAGCTATTGATTTCCGATTTGAGGTTAATCAATTAGTTGGAATGTTTCAAAAAGAAGTTGCTGAAAGGGTTGTTTCTCCACCAGGGTCTAAAAAGTATGGGATTTTATCTGTATTAATACAAGCTTACTTTAATACTGAATATTTGTTTACTGTTGATGAAGATGCATTTATTCCACCCCCAAAAGTAAAATCAGGTGTAATACGCTTAATTAGAAATGATGTTAAGGAATTAGGTTGTGATGAAAAATTATTTTTCAAAATTGTAAAAACAACGTTTAATCAGCGAAGAAAAATGATTAGAAATTCGATTAAAAATATTATTGGGAAGTTAGAATTAGATCACGAGTTTTTAACTAAAAGGCCAGAACAATTGACCGTAGATAATTTTATTTCACTAACAAATTTTACAGAATCAATAATCAAAACCTCCAATTCAAATCAATAATTTTTACTTTCGTATTGTAAAAAATTAAGATTCAATATATGCAGTTTGAATTAACAAAAGAATTTATAGAAGATATCATTGATGCTGTTGAAAAAGAAGATCGTTCTTTTTTAATTGGTAATATGAAATCTTTACATCCAGCTGATATAGCAGAAGTACTGGACATTGTTAATTTACATGAGGCTCAATTTATTTATAAATTATTAGATGAAGAAGTTGCTTCTGATGTGCTAATTGAGATTGATGAGGATACAAGGGAAAAGTTTCTAGAATCATTCTCAACTGAAGAAATTGCAGAATCTCTTGAAAACATGCCGTCAGATGATGCGGCAGATGTTATTCAAGAGTTGTCTGAAAGTCAACAGGAAGAAGTTTTGGAAGCAATCAAAGATGAAGATCAAACATCAGAGATTACAACATTATTGAACTATGAAGAAGATAGTGCTGGTGGAGTAATGGATTTAGATTTTGTTGCTGCTACGTGGAGTTGGACAGTTAAAAAAACATTGCAAAATTTAAGAGAGCAAGTAGATAATGTCGGTCAGGTTTACACAATATATGTAGTTGATGATAATAAAAAACTTATGGGGACTTTATCTTTAAAAAGGTTTTTATATGCATCTGATGAAACTTTGATTAAAGATATTTTTCAAGATGAGCCAATTTCAGTTAATGTGGATGAACCTGCTGAAAAGGTAGCTTCAATCATGGAAAAATACGATTTGGTAGCTATTCCAGTTATTGATAAAAATAAAGTTTTGTTGGGAAGAATAACCATTGATGATGCTGTAGATGTTATAAAGGAGGAGGCAGAAAAAGATTATCAAATGGCAAGCGGTATTTCTGAAAAAGTAGAATCTTCGGATAGTATTTTTGTCATCAGTAGAGCAAGGTTGCCTTGGTTGTTGATTGGATTACTTGGGGGGATTTTAGGAGCTTATGTTATAGGTATTTATGAAATAGAAATTGACAAGTTCCCTATCATGGCATCTTTTATTCCCTTGATTTTAGCAATGGGAGGAAATGTTGGGGTTCAGTCTTCCGCTATAATTGTTCAATCTCTTGCTAATAACTCTTTAGATTTTGACTCAATAGCTAAAAAATTATTTAAAGAGCTATTAATTGCTTTATTTAATGGATTAATATGCGCATTAATTACACTTATTTTTTGTTATTTAACTGAAAATAATTTAAAACTTTCCTATACAATAGGGTTGTCAATTTTAGCAGTTTTCACCTATGCGGGACTATTTGGTACATTTGTTCCTTTAATACTTAATAAATACAAAATTGATCCTGCTTTAGCTACTGGACCTTTTATAACAACGACAAATGATGTTATCGGATTGTTGATTTACTTCACTATTGGTGGGGCGTTATATTTTTAGGATGAAAGTTGTAATTCTAGATAATGTACATCCTATTTTTGAAAAAACGTTTCTAAGTTGGGGTTGGGAAGTGGTTTCTGGACAAAAGTGGTCAATAAAAAACTATCGCAAGAAAATCAATAATGTTAATGGGATTGTAATTAGGTCAAGTGTTTTGTTAAATCAGCAAAATTTATCTTTTGCAAAAAATTTAAAGTTTATTGCCCGTCCGGGCTCAGGGTTGGAAAATATTGATTTAGAATATTGTAAAAAACAGAACATAGAGGTTTTTCGTTCTCCTGAAGGAAATAGAGATGCGTTGGCTGAACATGTAATGGGTATGGTTTTAATGTTGAACAACCATTTGTTTAGAGCTAATACTCAAGTTAAAGAATCAATTTGGAATAGGGAGGGCAATAGAGGCTATGAACTTATGGGTAAAACATTTGCTTTAATAGGTTTTGGTTTCATGGGTGAAGCTTTGGCAAAAAGATTATCTGGGTTTGGTGTTAATGTTATAGCTTATGATAAGTACAGAAAAAACTTTTCATCTTCATATGTTAAAGAGGTTTCATTAGAAGAGCTATTTGAATCAGCTGATTATGTTAGTCTTCATACGCCACTCACAAATGAGACAATAGGGCTTGTTGATAAAAAATTTATTTCAAGTTTTAAAAAACAGTTTGTTTTAATTAATTCTGCCAGAGGAAAATCCGTGGTTTTAAATGATCTAGTTGATGCATTACTCATTGGTAAAATATCTGGAGCATGTTTAGATGTATTAGAGCTTGAATCAAATTCGTTTGAAAATGTTAATTTAAGTTTAAATAAATCTTTTGAGATACTAAAAAAAATGGATAATGTGATTTTGAGTCCTCATATTGCTGGTTGGACTCATGAAGCAAAGTTTAAGATGGCAGATTTTTTAGTAAAAAAAATCAAGGATAAATTTCAATTGTAATTTTATTTAAATCCATTATTTATAATTATTTTAAATAGTTATAAATGCTTAACAAATTAGGGTTGAGAGTGTTTTTCAGTTATTTTTGACTAAGTTTTTATTTTTAAAATTAAAAATCAGTGATTTTTTATTCATGAGTAATTCTACCTTTTTTAAATCCATCGGTTATAAAGTTTTGATGGCCCTTTCTGGGTTTTTCTTGATGTTTTTTCTTGTTCAGCATTTGACAATAAATTTACTTTCAATTTTTAGTGCTGATAATTTTAATGAAGTATCCCATTTTATGGGGACAAATCCTCTTGTTCAGTTTTTACTTCAACCAGTTTTAATATTTGCTGTGGTTTTCCACTTTGTAATGGGTATTTTTCTTGAATACAGAAACAATAAAGCTAGAGAGGTAAGTTATGCCTATAATAAACCTAGTGCAAATTCTACTTGGATGTCAAGAAATATGATAATTTCTGGATTAACGGTATTGGCATTTTTAGTTTTACACTTCATTGATTTTTGGATTCCTGAAATTTCTACAAAATATGTTTTAGGTGATATGAGTGGGTTATTGCCATCAGGTGAATTTCGTTATCATCATGAATTGCAAGAAAAGTTTATTCATATTGAAAGAGTTATTGCTTATGTAGTTTCCTTTATTTTCTTATCCCTTCATTTAATGCATGGATTTCAATCTTCTTTTCAATCAGTTGGGTTTAGGCAAAATAAGAATATGATTTTCTTAAGTAAATTAAGTTATTTATTTGCCATTTTAATTCCTGCCGGATTTATTTCGGTTGCATTATTTCATTACTTTAATCATTAATCTATTAACAATGAGCATGAATTCAAAAGTTCCAGATGGTGAAATAAAAGATAAGTGGACAAAATATAAGGACACTATCAACCTTGTTAATCCTGCAAATAAAAGAAACATTGATGTTATTGTAGTAGGGACTGGTCTTGCTGGTGGATCTGCTTCAGCTACTTTAGCAGAGTTGGGATATAATGTGAAAGCTTTTTGTTATCAGGATAGTCCAAGAAGAGCGCATTCTATCGCAGCACAAGGAGGAATAAATGCTGCTAAAAATTATCAGGGGGATGGCGATTCAACTTATAGGTTATTTTATGACACAGTAAAGGGTGGTGATTACAGATCAAGAGAAGCTAATGTTCATCGTTTAGCTGAAGTTTCTGCCAACATAATTGATCAGTGTGTAGCTCAAGGAGTGCCATTTGCAAGAGATTATGGTGGTTTATTAGACAATAGATCTTTTGGTGGTGTATTAGTCTCAAGAACTTTTTATGCAAAAGGGCAAACTGGTCAACAGCTTTTACTAGGAGCTTACTCTGCTATGAATAGACAAATAGCTAGAGGAAAAATTAAAATGTATAATCGTCACGAAATGCTTGACGTTGTTATAGTTGATGGAAAGGCAAGAGGGATAATAGCAAGAAACTTAGTTACTGGGGAAATTGAAAGACATTCAGCACATGCTGTTGTCCTTGCTTCTGGAGGTTATGGAAATGTTTACTTTTTATCTACTAACGCAATGGGAAGTAATGTAACTGCAGGTTGGAAAGCACATAAAAAAGGTGCTTACTTTGCTAACCCATGTTATACTCAAATACATCCAACCTGTATTCCACGTTCTGGTGATTATCAATCAAAACTCACACTAATGTCAGAGTCTTTAAGAAATGATGGCAGAATTTGGGTTCCAAAGCATAAAAAAGATGTTGAGGCTATAAAATCAGGGGAAATAAAAGCAGTAGATATCAAAGAAGAGGATAGAGACTATTATTTAGAAAGAAGGTACCCAGCTTTTGGAAATTTAGTTCCACGAGATGTTGCTTCAAGAGCTGCAAAAGAAAGGTGTGATGCTGGTTATGGAGTAAATCAAACTGGTGAAGCTGTTTATTTGGATTTTAGTTCTGCCATAAATAGATATGGAAAAGAACAAGCTCTTCTTAAAGGTTTAGATGTGAACAACGAAAAAACAGTTGCCGATTTAGGAAAAGATATTGTTAAGTCTAAGTATGGAAATCTTTTTCAGATGTATGAAAAAATTGTTGATGAAAATCCATATGAAACACCAATGATGATATATCCTGCAGTCCATTATACAATGGGTGGCATTTGGGTTGACTATAACTTAATGACAACTGTTCCTGGCTTGTATGCAATTGGAGAAGCTAATTTTTCTGATCATGGTGCCAATAGATTAGGAGCTTCTGCCTTAATGCAAGGTTTAGCTGATGGGTATTTCGTTTTACCTTATACAATTGGAGATTATTTGTCAGATGACATCCGAACAGGACCAATTTCTATTGACTCTAAAGAATTTGATGAAGCAGAAAAAACAGTTGTTGATACGCTTAATAAACTTATTAATAACAAGGGCGTAAATTCAGTAGATTATTACCACAAGAAATTGGGTAAAATCATGTGGGATAAATGTGGTATGGCTAGAACTGAAAAAGGATTGAAAGAAGCAATGACTGAAATAAAAAACCTTCGTGAAGATTTTTGGAAAAACGTAAGCGTTCCTGGAGAAGTTAATGAATTGAATACTGAATTGGAAAAGGCAGGAAGAGTGGCAGACTTTCTAGAATTAGGAGAATTGTTTGCTAAAGATGCTCTTGATAGAAACGAATCTTGTGGAGGGCACTTTAGAGAAGAGTATTCAACCCCTGAAGGGGAGGCAGAGAGAGATGATAAGAACTTTTCTTACGTTTCAGCTTGGGAGTATAAAGGTGAGCCATCTAAAGCCGAACTTCATAAGGAAGCTTTGAATTTTGAAAATATTGAAGTTAAAGTAAGGTCTTATAAATAACAACACTATGAACTTAAACCTTAAAATCTGGAGACAAAAAAGCAATAGCGATAAAGGGAAAATTGTAGACTATCCTATTTCTAACGTATCCGAGCACATGTCATTTTTAGAAATGTTAGATGTACTTAATGAAGGATTAATTTCAAAAGGGGAAGAACCTGTTGCTTTTGATCACGATTGTAGAGAAGGAATATGTGGAATGTGTTCATTATACATAAATGGTGAAGCACATGGTCCTGATCGTGGGGTTACCACTTGTCAACTTCATATGAGAAAATTTAAGGATGGAGATACAATTTATATTGAGCCATTTAGAGCTACAGCATTGCCAGTTATTAAAGACTTAATTGTTGACAGAAGTTCATTTGATAGAATTCAACAAGCTGGTGGATTTGTTTCTGTAAATACATCCGGCAATACTCAGGATGCCAATGCTATTCCAATTCGTAAAGAAAATGCTGATTTGGCATTTGATGCTGCAACATGTATTGGTTGTGCGGCATGTGTAGCAACATGTAAAAATGCTTCTGCTATGTTATATGTTTCGGCTAAAGTTTCTCAATTTGCCTTATTGCCTCAAGGTGAAGTAGAGGCTAAGGAGAGGGTGATAAATATGGTTAATAAAATGGATGAAGAAGGGTTTGGAAATTGCACGAATACAGGAGCATGTGAAGTAGAATGCCCAAAAGGAATTTCCCTTGACAATATTGCAAGAATGAACAGAGAGTTCTTAAGCGCGAACATTAAAAAATAATTTCTACTTTTTTATTTGGGCGTGAATTATTTTTTCTACGATGTTTCTATTGTATTCAAAATCCCACATAATTTCTTTTTTTATTTCATTATAATAGGCAATAGACACAGGTTCTTTTTCAAGAAATTTAATGTTATTATTTCCATTAAAATGAAAAAGGCCAATATCTGCTTTTAATTTAAATTTCTTTATTCTTTTCTCAGGATAATTAATTGTATTTACAATTATGTGTTTTGAAACAAACCCTTTTTTTGTGAAAACAATTTTATATGATGATCGGTTTTCAAGTTCATATTTAAAAACATGACCTTTAACAAATAAAGAGTCAATTTTTTGTGAATTCTCAAAAATTAAAACTGAGCATTCCTTTAGTTTATGTTGGAAATTATCAGATCTATTTAAATTTATTATGGTTTTAACTTTTATAGGTTGTTGAGTTTGCCCACAAATGTTAATACATAACAAGACAATAGTAAATAAGATATTATTAATATACATAATCACTTAATCCAGCATATAACAGTTGATTGAAATAAAAATAATTATTTCAATTCATTTTAAAAGGCTAGGTAGAACTTTATTTTATAAAAATTAAAAAACTTGTGCAGCTATTTTTCTAACAGCTTCACCTTTTCCCATTGTGTAGAAATGTAATACTGGAGCCTCTTTTTTTATAAGTTCTCTAGCTTGTTTAATAGACCATTCAACTCCTACTTTTTGAACTTCTTCATTTGTTTTACATTTTTCAAGTTCATTTGACAATTCTTCAGGAAAATTAACATGAAAAAATTTCGGAATAAAACTTAAATGACGAAGAGTTGTAAGCGGTTTTAATCCTGGAATAATAGGAACATTTATACCAATTTCTCTACATTTTTTAACGAAATCAAAATATTTTTTATTATCATAAAACAATTGAGTAACTATAAATTCAGCTCCTGCATCAACTTTCTTTTTTAAATTTTTCATGTCACTATTAAGGTTCATGGCTTCAAAATGTTTTTCTGGGTAGCCTGCAGCGCCAATACAAAAATTTGATGGGCTATTTTTAGTTTCTTCATAAAGATATTGCCCATTATTCATGTCTTTAATTTGGTCAATTAAGTCAACCGCATACTGACTTCCTCCTTTAGTTGGAACAAATGCAGCTTCATTTTTCATAGGATCGCCTCTAAGAGCTAAAATATTATCAACGCCTAAAAATTTTAAATCAATTAAAGCACTTTCAGTTTCTTCCTTTGTAAATCCTCCACATATTATATGAGGGATGGCATCAACTTTATATCTATTCATTAAAGCAGCACAAATTCCTACAGTGCCTGGCCTTTTTTTAACAGATACTTTTTTAAGCAATCCATTGCCCATTTTTTTATATTCATATTCTTCTCTATGGTAAGTTACATTTATAAACGGGGGGTTAAAATCCATTAAAGGATCTATTCCTTCGCAGATATCTTCAATGCCTTTGCCTTTTAAAGGAGGAATAATCTCAAATGAGAATATAGTTTCTTTACTGTTTTCGATATAGTCAATTACTTTCATATAATATTGGCAAATTAATACCTAAAAAAATTAATTAACAAGAAAGTCTATTATAATAAATTAATTAAATAAAAAAAGGGCAAGTAAACTTGCCCTAAATATTTTTATGGTATTTAAAAAATATATTTATCCATAAATTTTACTCCATATTTTACCTGCTGAGTAAGCACCAAGGCCACAGCCAACCACATAAACAAGAAGGCCTACAATTGCATCCCCAAAATCATTAGTTAATGAAGTTAAAAAATCAATAGCCAAAATAGCAGGGTTAGTACCAGAGCCACCCGCCATTAAAGATCCAACTACAAGAGTTAAAATGATTCCTCTAAGTAAATGAATCCATTCATTTTTGTTATTGTCTATAGCCATATAAATCATAGATAAAATAGCCGTGCTAATACCTGTTAACAATACAACTCCTAAGTAACCAGCTGGAACACTCAAATTCCCTTCTGGAATATCTGTATCTGCAAAATCACTAGCCCCAAGTTGCAAAATATAAGCTAACACTAAACCTGCAGCAGCACCAATTACTTGATGAATCATAATTGTTTTGGCTTCTTCTTGCTCCATTTTACCCGCCATCCAATAGGATGCAGTTACTGCAGGGTTAAAGTGACCACCAGAAGATTTGTAAAAAAGACAATAAGCTATGAAGAAAGCAACTGCTCCAACCCCCATTTCTGCTCCACGAAGAAGTGAGCCAAGACCCGACATTGTACTATACAATAAAAGAACAATTAAGCCAGTTCCGCATAATTCTGCTAAATATTTTTTTTCTAATTTCATGATATATTATTTTTTGGTTTGTTTAACAAATTAAGTATAATCTATTAAAACTTTAAACAAACCTTTGTCAACTTATCAACATTATTTTGTAATCAAAACTTTATTATGTAGCAATTATAGGGGAAAATGCTACTTTTGCTGAGTATGAAAAATATTAGAAACTTTTGCATCATTGCTCATATTGATCATGGAAAGAGTACGCTTGCAGATCGACTTTTGCAGGAAACAGGCACCATATCTCAGCGTGAAATGAAAGATCAGGCTCTTGATGATATGGATATTGAAAGAGAGCGAGGTATAACCATTAAAAGTCATGCAATTCAAATGAATTATCAATTTAATGGGGTTGAATATAAATTGAATTTAATTGATACTCCTGGACATGTTGATTTTTCATATGAAGTTTCTAGGTCAATAGCTGCATGTGAAGGAGCTCTATTAATTGTTGATGCATCTCAAGGTATTGAAGCCCAAACAATATCAAATTTATACTTGGCTTTAGAAAATGATTTGGAAATAATACCCATTTTAAATAAAATGGATCTTCCTGGTGCCATGCCTGAAGAAGTTACTGATCAAATTGTTGATTTAATTGGTTGTGATATTGAAGATGTAATTCCAGCTAGTGGAAAAACTGGGCAGGGTGTTGAAGAAATTTTACATGCCATAGTGCATAAAATACCTTCTCCTAAGGGAGATGAAAATAAGCCATTAGAGGCTATGATTTTTGATTCTGTATTTAATCCTTTTAGAGGAATTATAGCTTATTATAGAATATTTAATGGAGCAGTTAAAAAAGGAGACCAAGTAAAGTTTTTCAATACTGATAAAACGTACTATGCTGATGAAATTGGGGTTCTAAAAATGGATTTACAACCTTTAAAAGAATTAAAAGCTGGAGATGTTGGATATATTATTAGTGGTGTTAAAAAAGCAAATGAAGTTAAGGTCGGAGATACCATAACTTTATTATCAAATCCATGTACTAAAGCAATACAAGGTTTTGAAGATGTTAAACCTATGGTTTTTGCTGGAATTTATCCAGTTGATACTGATGATTATGAGGAATTAAGGGCTTCTATGGAAAAACTTCAATTAAATGATGCTTCATTAGTTTTTGAACCTGAATCATCAGCGGCTTTAGGTTTTGGATTTAGATGTGGATTTTTGGGAATGTTGCATATGGAAATTATTCAAGAACGGTTAGAGCGAGAATTCAATATGGTAGTAATTACTACAGTTCCAAACGTTTCTTACAGTGTTTTCTTAAAAAAAGAATTAGAAGAGATTACTGTTTATAATCCTTCAGAATTGCCAGAGCCATCTAAAATTGAATGGATCGAGGAGCCATATATTTTTGCTCAGGTGATAACAAAATCTGAATATGTTGGAGCCGTGATGAATTTGTGTATTGAGAAAAGAGGAGAGTTGTCAAATCAAGTTTATTTAACTCAAGACAGAGTAGAGTTAAGTTTTCAAATGCCATTATCTGAAATTGTTTTTGATTTTTATGATAGACTTAAATCGGTCAGTAGAGGGTATGCTTCTTTTGATTATTCTCCAAGTGGATACCGAAAATCGGATTTAATTAAACTTGATATTTTATTAAACTCGGAACAAGTTGATGCGTTATCTGCTCTAGTGCATAGAAGCAATGCTTTTACATTAGGAAAAAAAATCTGCTTAAAATTAAAAGAACTAATTCCTAGACAACAATTTGAAATCCCTATTCAAGCTGCAATTGGGGCTAAAATTGTATCAAGAGAAACAGTTAAAGCACTTAGAAAAGATGTAACCGCAAAATGTTATGGTGGAGATATAACAAGAAAAAGAAAATTATTAGAAAAACAAAAAGCTGGAAAGAAAAGAATGCGTCAAGTGGGAAGGGTAGAAGTTCCTCAAGAAGCATTTTTAGCTGTACTTAAATTAGATAGTTAATTCAGAAAAAGGCTCTTAATTGCACCCCACCGTTGTGAATTGCATTGTTTTCTTGAGATTTTCTTCCGTTATAGTTTAAAGATAATTGAAGATTTTTTGCTAGATTTCTTTGAAAATTTAACATCCAAGTAGTATTAATTCCATGTTGAAGAGCTTCAAGCATTTCAAAACCTATTGTACTATTGCTTTCGCCATTAAATTTTATATTAACAATATGAATGTTTCCTGAAAAAAGGCCTTTGTTTTTTTTGCTTTTTCTAAAGTCAATTCCAAAATCATGTAAGAATGCTTTTTCACCGCCATAGTCCAATGAATTCGTTTTTTCAGCATATCTACCTACTAAGCTTATTCTAAATAGAGTGTTTGGTTGGAAAGAAAATTTACCATTAATGTCATCAATATTTAATTCATAATTTCTTGTTAAGGCATAAGAAGAGAAATTGCTTTTTAATTCTTGGTTCAGGTTTAGATTAACCATAATTTCTTTTGTAATGTTCCATCTTATTTTTAATTGATTACTATATTTTGTTTTGTAATCAGATCCATTCATAAGTAATTGCTTATTTCCAAATATTTGAGTGGTGTATTCAAAGCTATATACAGGGCTTGATCGGTTAAAAAAGAAACTATTTCGAAAAGAATTTGATAGATTTTGAATACTTGTGTCATTTGGAGAAGTAAGAGGATTAATAAGTTTTTCAAAATTGAATTCGTTTGTTTTTTTATTTGTGTTAAGAGCCGTTTGATTATAAAATTTTCTAAAAACTTTTCCCATGACTTTGTTTTTATCTAAAAATCTTTGGGGATCAATATTTAAATTTTGACTAAATTGATAGTTGTAAACTTTAATGTAATTAGAATTAGGAGTAAAAATTCTAATATATGTAGCTTGATCTGTATACTGAGCTATCTCAAATTCATTAATTTCTTTAATGTCATTTCCATTATAATCAATCCATGTATATATTCCTTGACCAGCAGACACTTCAAAATATATAAACTCTTTTTGTAGTTCTAGTCCTGAGCCAATTTCCATAAAAGAACTGCTATAAATACCACCATTTAGAAATCTTAATTGGTAAGTTATTCTACTGGTTAAAGAATTTTCTCCTTGAATATTTGTTAAGTTAGTATCGGTTATTTCTAAATTTCTTAATGCTAAGTTGTAGGTTAGTTTATTATTTTGATTTTGATGCAAATTTATTTTTAAACCTGGGCTTTTAGCTGAGGTAGCCTTCTTTAGTAAAGACTCGTTTTTAAACCAATCATATCTTTCTTGATAATAAATTTGAAAAATATTTTTCGAGGAATCCGCAGTTTCAATAAAAATTTTCCAATCATAAAATCTATAACTAGAATTGTTTAAAGTGTCATTATTGTAAAATTTATTTTTCTCATGTATATCTTTAAACCCAATATTGAACCCTCCAATTTTTTTATAAATATCGCTTTCGTGCCTTAAAAAATTAGAATTATTTTCTCCATTAGAGGTTAAATAACTCCCGTCAATTTTGGCATTTATGTTTTTTGTCCAATTAAGTTTAATGTTGTTTTTTAAACCATTATATGTTTCTTTTAAGTTAAAAGAATTAAAATCGTAGCTTAATGTTCCTTTTTCAGGATTACTTAACTTCCATTCTGCTTTTCCAATTACTTGATTTTTATTCAAATCCAATTGTTGAATATTCCAATTTCGTTCAAACTCAACCACCCTAAATCTTTCAATTCTATTAAAATTTCTGTTTACAGCTTCTAAACTCAAGTTTTGATTAATAATCCATTTTTTGCCCAGATTATATTTTGAATTCAATTTTGTAAATCCTGAAAATCCTATATTGTCATTTTGATCAATATTTGAAAAAGTATTGACATCCATGTTTGAACTGGCAATTTCAAAGTTTATGGTGTTGTTTTTCCATTTTTTTTCTATTCCAGCATTTATCAATTGTCTTTTTTTGGGAGTTACTAGTTGCCTTATTGGTCCATGAGTACCGTTATGTATTATATTGCCTTGAATAGTATCTGGTGAAACCCATTCAAAAACTTTTCCAAAAGCATTGTATTCTTTTATAATATAATCGCCACTTTCATCAAGTATTGGGCTAAAAACAATTCTGTAATTTGCTTTGTTTGGGTCAGTCGAAAAACGGTAAATTTCATAGCCAGATGAGTCTAATTTTTCATACATATTTACTCCGTCATAATAGGCCATGCTGTCAACTCCTGATGTAATGGCTTGATTTATTTGATCGCCTATGTTCTCCATTACATCTCGGTCCAGTAAATTAAAGTCTTGTTGAAGAGGTTGGTTTTTACTGTCCTGCTCCCCATAGAAATTAAAGAAAATTTTTAAGTTTTCCTTAGAAAATATGGAGCTTGATTCTAATAAAGATCTAGCATAGTTTTTGTCACTGTATTGAAATTCAACTATTATTCTCTTATCCTTAGTGATAAGTTGGTTGGCTGTAAATATTAATTCTGATGTGTTATAGTCAATAGTGTAATCGTTATTTTGTCCTCTTTTGAGAAGTTTTCCATCAATGTAGACATTTTCAGTCCCACTTAAAATAATAATAAATGATTCGTTTTCACTTCCATTTAATCTATAAGGGCCTTGATTTCCTTCAATACCTTGAATTACATTTCTGGCAAATTTACCTTTACTAATTGCTATACTGTTTTTAAATGAAATATTTGACCCGTTTTTATTTATCAGTGCGTTTTCAAGTTGAATTCCTTGCCCTCTTTTATTGTAGTTCAAAAAATATCCAAAAGGTTTTTTTAACCAAAAGTCTCCCATTATTAAATTCCAATTTTTGTGTAATACTTTTATAAAGACTTGGTCAAAGTCTTGCAACTGTTGTGTGTTCCCTTGAGGTTGAATAGGGATATTTGCGTCTGTTACAGAAGCTAATATTTTTAAGTCTGGCGATAGATTTCCTGACAATTGAAGGTTTAGGTTAGAATTCAATGAAAAATTCTGATTGTTGCCCACCATTATTCCTCTTGATAAACTTCCAGTCTTATTTAGAGAGGTCTCATTAAAAATATCATTTTGTTTTATGTTTGATGTTATTTTTACGGGGATATAATTATCTTTTTTTTCATGATTCATCAATGATAAATCATGAAAGAAATAATTTTTATTAAAATTAAAACCAAGCAGTTGGTATTTAATTACTATGCTATCCGTTTGTTTTTCTTTGAAATAAATTTTTGAATTAATAGGGTTAATGTTGTAATACAACTTTGAAACTGTCTCGCCATTTTTTTTTGTTAAACTAACGGTGGTTAAATTTATTGAAAGAGAGTCGATAGAAATAGAGTCTAAAAAAGGAGGAACAATTAAGCTTTTATATCCATAGTTATTTTGTTGACCTATTAATATAAAAGGAATAAAAACTGAAATGCAGAAAAGTATATTCTTATAAAAGAACTGCATGATTTTTATATTTTTTATTTGGCCAACGAACATTAATGTTATTTGTTTTATTTTAATTATTAAACTCCATATATATATATCAAGGATTATATTTGTACTATATTTGTTAACATAATAACAAAATAACTAATGAAATTCTTAAAATACATTTATTTATTGTCTTTTAGCATTATACTATCTTGTAATGAATCAAATCCAGAGGATGTAAACAGTTCTTTCGGTGAAATAAGAGAAGCGAAGGGGTATTATCAAGAAGGAGATAAAAAAATAAAACTTTATAGAGGAGGAGTTTTTAGACTAAATGAGTCAGCATCTTTTAAAAATTTATTTCCACTCTCAATTAATCATGCGATTTCTAGTAGAATTGCTCTGCAAATTTATGAGGGCTTAGTTAAATTAAATCAAAGAACATTAAAGGTTGAACCTCTTTTAGCTAAATCTATCGATATGAATGATGAAGGGACAGTCTATACTTTTAAGTTAAGAGACAATGTTTTTTTTCATGACGACCCATGTTTTAATAACAATACAGGAAGAAAATTGACTGCGAATGATTTTAAATTTTGTTTTGATTTAATTTGTTCAAATGTTGAAGGTAATAGATCTTCTAATATTTTCATTGATCGGATTTTAGGTGCTAGAGAACATTTTGATTTAACATCTGAAGGGGTATTTCCTGAATCTGGTGTTTCTGGAATCGAGGTAGTTGATGACTACACTCTTAAAATCACTTTAATTCAACCGTGTTCCTTCTTTTTGAAAACACTTGCACATGCTCAATGTGGTGTTTTTCCAGAAGAAGCTTACAAGAAATATGGCATGGAAATGCGATCTAAAACAACAGGGACTGGGCCATTTATTTTAAAGGATTTAATTGAAGGTAATGAACTAAGGCTTGTTAGAAATGAAAAATATTGGGATATAGATGAAAATGGGAATCAACTGCCATACCTTGATGTTATTAAAATGACTTTTAATGCAGATAAAAAAATTGAACTTACAAATTTCAAAAAGTCAAATTTAGATATGGTATACCAATTGCCGGTAGATCAGTTAAAAGAAGTTTTAGTTAGCTTAGATTCTGCTAAAAACGGGGGTAATCCAGAATTTATCTATCAAAGTAAGCCCAATGGACTCTCTTCAGTATTCTATTGTTTTAATATGGAGAAGCCTATTTTTCAAGATGTTAGGATAAGAAAAGCTTTTAACCTAGCAATCGATAGAAGGAGAATTACAAAATACAGTTTACAAGGTGAAACTTCTGAAGCATTGGGCGGATTGGTTCCTAGCTTTGGTAATTATGATAATAGTAATGTTCAGGGTTTTGATTATGACCCCAAAAAAGCACAAGAGTTATTGGCTGAAGCAGGTTATATTGGTGGTGAAGGATTCCCAGAGTTGTCATTAGAAATTAGTGAGAATAATTTTTTAAATCCAATTGTTGCTGAATCAATACAAAGCATGCTGAAAGAGAACTTATGAATTAAAATAAAGATTGATTATACCTCATTAACTGTTTTAATTGAAAGATTTAGTAGTGGAGCTTCAGACTTTTGGGGTACAATATGGCTTGCAGATTATCCAGATCCTCAAAATTTTTTACAGCTCTATGAAAGCAGTACAATTCCTTCCAAAGAAGTTAATGAAACTGGTGAAACAATTTTAAAGCCATCATATACAAACCCTTCGAGGTATAAAAATAAAGACTTTGATTATTTTTATAATAAAGCTGTTAGCGCCACTTCAGATTCTGTTGCATTAAAAAATTATTATAAAGCTGATAGCGTTTTAGTTTCAGATGCAGCATTTATTCCTATTTATTATGAACATTATATTCGTTTATTACAAAATAATGTTCAAGGATTTCCTCAAAACTCAATGGAATATAGAGATTTTACCCGGGTTTTCTTGTCGCCAAAGAAATAATTTACTTTTAAAATCGTTTTGTGTATAAAATTTTAATGAAAATTTATTTCATTAAAATAATGGCTCCATTTTTGTTATAGATTTTTAAAAATTTAATTATGAAGATTTTCAACATAGTAATTTTCGCTTTTTTGGTTTATACTTTTTCATCTTGTGTTCCAGCAAGAAAGTTTGAAGAAATTGCAGAAAAGCAAGAGATTTGCGCTAAGGATTTGAAAGCATTAAAAACACTTAAAACAGAATTAGAAACAGAAAATGTTGAATTGCAATCAATAAGTGATAGATTAAGTGAAGAGACAAAGAGGCTCCGGTCAGATACTACTTTACTTGGGAAATCATTGAGAATGAAGGAAAAGCAATATGATAAAATTAATTTATTAAATGAAAGAATTCAGGAGCAGTTAGAAATGCTTCAAAAGGGAAATGCTATTGAAAAACAACAATTAATGGCTGATCTTGAAAGAAGAAAAATGGAGCTTTTGAAATTAGAAGATGAGTTAAATGAGTTAGAGATTGATTTGAATGCAAAAAAAGTTGATTTAGAAAACATGTCGATCAAACTTCAAAAAAGAGAAGAACGTGTTAATGAACTTGAACAAATAATTGCAAACAAAGATGCTATTGTTAAAGCTTTAAAAGATAAAGTAGCAAATGCTTTATTGGGTTTTAGAGATAAAGGGTTGTCTGTTGAGGAAAAAAATGGAAAAGTGTACGTCAGCATGGATGCCAAGTTGTTATTTGCTTCTGGAAGTACTAAGGTAGACGCACAAGGGGTAAAAGCACTTAAAGAATTAGCAAAAGTTTTAGAATCTCAAGAAGATCTAGAAATTCTTGTTGAAGGACATACAGATACTGATAAAATGAAATCTAGTTCTCATCCATCAGATAATTGGGAGTTAAGTGTATTAAGAGCCACATCGGTTGTTAAGATTATGCTAAGTAATAGCAAAATGGACCCAGTTACAATAAGTGCATCAGGAAGAAGTGAATTTATACCTATTGATTCTGAAAATAAAGCTAAAAATAGAAGAATAGAGGTGGTTTTAATTCCGAAATTGGATGAATTGTTTGATATTATAAGCAATTAACCCGTTTTATTATTCATCTAACTCTAAAGAGGTTAAGTTTCTTAGACCATTAGCTAATTTTTTAAAATAACCTGAAAGTGTAGTAGATTCTAAAGGAATGTCAACAGGAACACTTATTTCTATTGGTATTTTAGCGTCTACAGGTAGAGGGCCATCAAAACTTATTAATGCTGATGTTTTTAAAGGTATTCTTACAGGAACATTTAAATCAACAGGAATTTTCATTGACAAACCAACTGGTAAAGTGTCTACAACAATCATGTCAATTGGAACAACGCTCTTTACAGGTAGTTTTTCATCAAAACCAATTTTTAAACTTTGATTGACAGGGATATTCCCTTTAATCGGGATTTTAATTCCTTTTCCACCTAAAAGTGCCATGTTTACCTTTTGATTAAGAGGGATAGTGTCATCAACTAAAATATTGACATAATCAGTAACTTCAATTAGAGTGTCTAATTCAATGTAATCTTTAAGTCCAATTTTAAAAGGAACCATTAAGCTTTCCGAAATAGGGATTTCTGCTTTAAAAGGAATCTCAGTTTCTAAAAACATTTTAATATTAACACTTATTTGATCTTTTACAGTTATATCAGATGATAAAGGAATTTCTTCATTAATAGTAACATCAGTTATTATATGTTGTACCGCCATTTCATCAACAATAGATCCTATTTTTTCTAACCTTTTTTCGGATGTTTTTAGAGCAATTACTAGTACGATTATTATCCCAATACAGAGTAAAAAACTTACTGATACTAATATGTTGATTAATCGTTTATTCATATAAAGTTATAAGTTCAGGTTTTTTAACAAAAAAAACTATTTTTAGCAAAAAAAAATAATCAAGTATGAAATTGTTTTATAAAGTTATGTGTTCTGTGCTAGTACTTTTAGCTTTTTCATGTAGTATGTCAAAATTGACTAATTATGGAAAACCACTAAGTTTTTTAAGTAAGGAAAGAATACCAAGAAAAAAAGCAATACAATTAAATGAAATTTTATTAGCAAATACTGATATCAAACAAAATGTTTTGTATAAGAGTGAAAAAAATAAATTAGAGTTAAATGTTATGAATAATTCTTCTTTAACTGAAAAAATTGATCAACCCTTAAGTTTATCTTTAGAAATAAGAAAAACAGCTAGCGATTTAAAGAAAAAAAATAATTTTGAAAAGAATAATGAGATTATCATTCCCATTCTTGAGGAAAAAATTCAAAATGTAATTAAGAATAATAATTTTTCAAATAAAACAAACACTTTGGCTATAAATAAATCATCTTATGATAGGTTGTTAAATGATGAAATTAGTGATTTGGTTTTGTTGTTAATTTGTTTACTTTTTCCTCCAGTTGCTGTATGGTGGCGTTATGATTTTAGAGAACAATTTTGGATTGACTTAGCTTTATATGCTCCAATGGTTTTTTTTAGTAGTGCTACTTTTGCTATACTGCCTGTTTTGTATGCAATATATGTTTGTTTTTTAAAGAAAAGAGGAAATACGGGTGACGTTAGATCTAGTTGGTAGATTATTTATAAAAATTCATTTCGTCAATATATTTATTTACTGGTTCGGTTAAAAGGTATTGAACATCTTTTTTGTTTTTGATTGCTTTTCTTATAAATGAAGATGATATTTTCATCATAGGGGCATCGCAATGAATAATATTTTTATGTTCAAAAGTAGGTTTTGAAATTTCGGTTGTATTTTTTAATTCTTGTTCAGTTAAAATTCTTGGATAAACATAAATATTATGTTCTTTAATAATTTCTTGATGGTTTTTCCATTTATGAAATGATCGCAAATTATCTGCTCCCATTATTAGATTAAAATGGTAATCAGGGTGTTTTTCTTTTAAGTGAATTAAAGTATGAATAGTGTAGGAAGGTTTAGTTAAATTAAATTCTATATCTGAAGCTTTTAATTTATTGTTGTTTTCTATGCCAATTCTAACTAAACTTAATCTATGATAATCAGCTAATAATGATTCTTTGTTTTTTAAAGGGTTTTGTGGACTTACAATTAACCATATTTCATCTAAATTGGTGTAATCAGCCATGTAGTTTGCAATTATTAAATGCCCAACATGAATAGGGTTAAAAGTGCCAAAATATAATCCAACCTTTTTCATTTTTTTAAAAATTCAACAATTATTTTTTCAGCGCTATGGAGCGTTTTATTCAAATCATCATTAACTATGCAATAGTCAAAATATTTTTTATAGTTAAGCTCTTCAATAGCTTTATTAATTCTTGTATTTATGGCGTCCTTAGAGTCTGTATTTCTTGATTTCAACCTTTCTTCAAGAACTTCAATTGTTGGAGGTTCTATGAAAATAGAAATAGCATTGTCTCCAAAATGTTTTTTTAATGAAATTCCACCAATAACATCAACATCAAAAATAACGTGTTTGTTCTGTTTCCAAATTTTAATTATTTCACTTTTTAAAGTTCCATAAAAATTATTTTCATATACTTCTTCCCATTCAATAAATTCTTCCGCCTTTATTTTCTTTTTGAATTCATTTAATTCAAGGAAATGGTAATCTTTACCATTGATTTCATTTTTTCTTTTTTTTCTACTACATGCAGATATAGAAAAAGATAAATTTTTTATTTCTTTTAAAATGTGTTTAACAACAGTTGTTTTACCAGCACCAGATGGAGCTGAAAAAATAATAGCCTTGCCAGAAATATTAGATATGCTAATCATAGTACATTTAATACTTGTTCTTTAATTTTTTCTAGATGATCTTTCATTGTTACCACAATCTTTTGAATTTCTAAATGATGTGCTTTTGAACCTAATGTATTAATTTCTCTTCCCATTTCTTGTGTTATAAAACCAAGTTTTTTTCCAATAGCTTTAGTTTCATTTGCTGTTTTTAAAAAATGATTACAATGTTCTTCTAGCCTTACCTTTTCTTCAGTTATGTCAATTTTCTCAGCATAATAAATCAATTCTTGTTCCAGTCTTTCAGAATCTATCTTTTCTTTAAGCAGCAGTTCATTTATTGCGTTAGCTAATTTTTCTTTAACATTTGGTATTCTTTCTTTTTCAAAAGAAGTAGTTTTTTGAAGTAAATTTTTAATGCTTTCTGTCTGATTTGTCAATTCATTAAATAATGATTTACCCTCATTTGTTCTAAAAGAAGATAAATTATCAGACGCATTTTCTACAAGTTTAAGTATTTTGTCTTTCTCTTCTTTTTCAATAATTTGTTTTTGATTGATTATTACATCGGGATGTTTAAAAACTTGTGAAAATAAATTTGAAGGAAATTTGTTTTCAGGGTCAAGCTTATTATTTATTTCTTTTAATTGTTTGTAATATTCTTCTATTAAAGGTTGATTTAAACTTATGATTTTATCTTGTTTAAGTTGTTCAAGGTGAATGAAAACTTCTACTTTTCCTCTAATTAATTTTTTTGCTAGTAGTGTTCTTATTGGAAGCTCAAGTTCTCTATATATAGTTGGGCTTTTTAAGTTTAGGTCTAAAAATTTACTATTTAAAGACTTAATTTCTACGGTAATTTTTTTGTCAGAAATTAAAGATTCGGACTTCCCAAATCCAGTCATAGATAATAACATATATAAGAATTTAATTCAAAGGTAATCAATTGATTTTTTTAGCCATCGATGAGCTAACTAAATATACTCCTGTGAAAATTAACACTGTAGAAATAAGAATCATTAAATTCAGATCTTCTCTTCCTGTAATCAATGCAATGATAGCTGTAAGTATAGGTTGTAAATAAATATATGTACTTACAATTGTTGGACTTACATGTTTAACACCATAGATGTTTAGTAAATAACAAAAGAAAGTGGTGAATAAAATCACAAATCCAATTTTTAAAATAATATCATTTGGCATTATCCAATTTATTTCATCAATGTTACTTAATCCAAAAGGCATTATTATAATTAATCCAAAAGTAAATATCCATTTTAGGACTGTTATAGGGTGGTATTTATGCATTATAGGTTTTACTAAAACTAAATAAAGTCCATAACTAGTTGCATTTAAAAAAACAAGAATATCGCCCCATAAACCAAAATTAGAATTGCTATCTTCTTTATTTGTTATTATAAGTAATGCACCAACCAGTCCAATTCCAATTCCTAATATTTTTTTAAAATTTATACCTTCTTTTAAAAGAAATAAAGCCATTATGCTTACAATTATTGGACTAGTTACCATAATTATAGAGGCATGAATAGTTGAGGTTAATTCAAGACCAGAAAAAAACATTAATTGATTGGCAGCAATTCCAAAAAAACCACAAATGCTTAATCTGATAAGGTCTTTTTTTTCAACTTTTTCATAAATAAAAATTGATATCATCCAAAACAATAAAACAGCTCCAATTCCTCTTAATAATATAAAGGCAAATGCTGGAACATAATTGTCATCCATAACGTCTTTAGCCCAACCGTAATTTAATGCATAAATAAGATTAGCTCCGAACAAAGCAAAATGAGCAAAATAGCGCTGACTTTTCAATTTATACTTATTTTATTTAAACAATAATAATGTAATGTTATTCATTTGTAGGTAAAGTTTATAAAATAATTAGTTTTGTTCAGCCTAATAAATTTAAAAAACATGAAGTTCAATACTAAAGTCATTCACGCGGGAGTTCATCCTGATTCAGCAACTGGAGCAATCATGACTCCGATCTATCAAACCTCCACATATGTTCAAGATGAAATAGGTGTACACAAAGGATTTGAATATTCAAGAACTGGTAACCCAACAAGGTCAGCCTTGGAGAACAGTATTGCGGCAATTGAAAATGGCAAATATGGAGCTTGTTTTGGAAGTGGATTAGCAGCAATTGATTGTGTTGTAAAAATGCTTAGTCCTGGTGATGAAGTGATTTCTACAAATGATTTATATGGAGGTTCTTATAGAATTTTTAAAACCATTTTTGAAAAGTATGGGATTAAATTTCATTTTGTAAACATGATAGATATAGAAAACATAAGGAGCGCAATTAATGAGAAAACAAAATTAATTTGGGTTGAGACTCCAACTAATCCAATGATGAATATTATTGATATAAAAGCAGTTAGTGATTTAGCTAAACAAAACAACATTTGGGTTGGAGTTGATAATACTTTTGCAACCCCATATTTACAGCGTCCTTTAGAATTAGGAGCCGATATAGTTATGCATTCTGTCACTAAATATTTAGGAGGTCATTCTGATGTAGTTATGGGGGCTCTTGTAACTAGCAATGATGATATAGCTGAAGAAATTTACAGAATTCAAAATTCTAGTGGTGCTGTGTGTGGGCCAATGGATTCATTTTTAGTTTTAAGAGGGATTAAAACCTTACATTTAAGAATTCAAAGACACTGTGAAAATGGGAAAAAGATTGCAGTGTTTTTAAAAAACCATCCAATAGTTGATGAAGTTTTTTGGCCTGGATTTGAAAACCATCCTAATCATCATGTCGCAAAATCACAAATGAGTGATTTTGGTGGAATGGTTTCTTTTACATTAAAAGGAGATGATCTTGAAAAAGCTAAAAAAATTGTGAGTTTAACCAAGCTGTTTACATTAGCCGAATCACTTGGTGGTGTAGAATCATTGATAGGACACCCATCTACAATGACTCATGCATCAATACCTAGAGAAGAGCGTTTAAAGTCAGGGGTTAAAGATTCATTAATTAGGTTAAGTGTTGGTGTTGAGGATGCTGAAGATTTAGTCAACGACCTTTCTAATGCAATGACTTAATTAAAAATTAGAGTTTATTCTGCTTAATTTTTTAAATTGCAGAATGATTTATTTAAAAAAGTGTCTTTTTAGTCTTTTTTTAGGCTTATTTTCTTTCCCTGTATCTATTTTTTCTCAATATCAATTTTCTGATAAAATTGACCCCTCTAATTGTAGACAGGGTGAACAAATAGAATTTTGCAGAACCCATCATGTAATGAATAAGCTTAAAAATAATCCAGCTTATTTAAAGGTTTTTAAAGAATGTCAAGATGAGATGCATAAGGAAGCATTAAAAATTAGAGCTGGGGCAAATAAATCTGTAGTCTATACAATACCTGTTGTTTTTCATGTTTTGCATAATGGCGGTGCAGAAAACATTTCTAAAGATCAGATTGACGATGCAATGTTTATTTTAAATAGGGATTATAATCTTCAAAATTCTGATGCAAATAATGTACAGTCAATTTTTCAAGGAATGCCGGCTGATGTTCAATTAGAATTTAAATTAGCGACAAAGGCCCCAAACGGCCAATGTTTTAGCGGAGTTACTAGAACCCAAAATGCTTTATCTAATAATGGAAGCGATGGTAGTTTACAAGTTGCAGCTATAATTTCAGGTAATAATGTATATAATAATCCATGGCCAGGAAATAGGTATTTGAATATTTTTGTTTGTGGAGAAATTGGCGGTGCTGCAGGTTATACAACAAATCCTTCTCCTTTCACTGGAAGTTCAATGTATAATGGGATATGGGTCCTTCATGATTATGTCGGTTCAATTGGAACATCTTCTCAATATTCAAGTAGAACATTGACTCACGAAGTGGGTCATTGGTTAAATCTTGATCACACTTGGAGCGATAATAATAATCCTGGTAATTCATCAAGTTGTAATGATGATGATAATTGTGATGATACTCCAAGGTGTATAGGAGTAACTTCTTGTAATTTAACTTCAAACACTTGTTCAAATGATGCAGTTGACGGATATTGGGGTTCAGATGTTATTGATAATATCGAAAATTATATGGAATATTCTTATTGTTCTAAAATGTTCACTGAAGATCAAAAAACTAGAATGCGTTCAGCATTAAATTCAAATAGTACAGGCAGAAAAAATTTGTGGTCAACAAGTAATCTGAATTATACTGGAGTAAATGTCGCCCCAACGTTATGCGCTGCTGATTTTTATGCTGAAAGACAAGAAATATGTGAAGGAAATAGCATACAGTTTTTTGACGCCTCATATAATAATGCAACTGGGTGGAGCTGGAGCTTCCCTGGAGCAACACCCTCTGTATCTACAAGCCAAAACCCTACTGTTACCTACACAAGCTCAGGAGAATTTGATGTTACTCTACAAGTAAATGATCCATCTGGAAACATTCAATCAAAAACCATTTCTAATTACATTAGTTCACTCTCTGCTCCTGGTCAAATAACTCCTTTTGAAGAAGGTTTTGAAAACACAAGTTCTGTGCCAAATATAAATTGGTCTGTTATTAATGGAGGTGGACCAGGATTTGAAATTACAGCTAATTCTTCTGCTTCAGGTTCAAAGTCTGTAAAATTAGATAATTCATCTGGTGCAAACTTAGAAGAGGACGAGTTAATAAGTTCTACTTATAATTTATCAAATTTAGCCTCTGCAAGTTTGAGTTTTAAATATGCTTTTGCAAAAAGAAGTTCAAGTAATACTGATTATCTTCAAATTCTTGTTAGCAATGATTGTGGTGAAAATTGGTTTGTTCGGAAAACTTTAAGTCCAGCAACTATTGCAACAATGGGAAATACTACATCAAACATCTCTCCTACTGGATCAGATTGGAAATCCATCACTGTTCCTAGTTTGGTCTCTATTTATTTGGTAAATGACTTTAGATTTAAATTTAAATTTGTTAATGGAGGAGGAAATGATTTGTTTATTGATGACATTAATCTTTCAGGACCATTATCTTTAAATGATAACGAAAAAATCAATGATTTTCATGTTTTCCCAAATCCTGTTTCAGATCAAATAAACGTTAGTTTTAATTTAATTTCTTCAATGAGTATAGCTGATGTTTTTATTTTTGATGCGCTTGGCAGAAAAGTTGAAATTATTTCTCAAGGCCCATTGACATCAGGGTCTCATTCTTTTAGTGTAGATTTAAGCACTTATCCATCAGGGTTGTATTTTGTAAAAATAGATTCTCCTGAAAGAAAGATGGTAACAAAATTTATTAAAAATTAAATATGTTCAAATTGTTAATTCATAAAGCAGTCAATTACATAGGATTGATGTTTTTATCTTTTTTGATTATTTTAAATTCATGTAATTCTGATTTTGATCTTAACGCTCCTTATAAATCTATACCTATTGTATATGGCCTTTTAGACCAGTCTTTAGACACTCAGTTTATAAAAATTAATAGATCATATTTAGGAGATTCAAATAATGTTGAGTCAGCAGCTATAAATGATAGCACTCATTTCCAAAATATAACGGCTTCTGTCCAACAATTTAATATAAATGATACTTTAAATCCTGTACGTATTTACCCATTAGAAGAAATTTGGGTTAATAATATTGATGATGGTTTGTTTTATGAAGATTCACAAAAAGTATATTATTTCGTTCCAGACCCAGTTTCTTTTTCTGGATTTGATACTGTTTATTTGAATGATGAAAACATTTACAAATTGTTTTTACAAGTTCCAGGTACAGATGATTTGGTTTCAGCTAAAACTGAATTGATTGATGGTTCAGGGTTGTCTTACAATCAGTTTTATAAATTAACATTAAAAACTTTTGGTTTTAATCTTTTAAACGATGTTGATTTAGGCACCTCCCCTGAATACAATGACCATAGAGTTGACTGGAATACAGCTTCAAAAGCAAAAAGATATGAATTAATGTTAAAATTTCATTTTGATGAGGTTTCAACTCAAGGTCAAGTGACTAAAAAGTCAATTGATTGGGATTTAGGATCTCAAAAAAGCATCAATTCTGATGGAGGAGAAGAATTAAATAAAAAGTTTAATGGTTTAGCTTTTTTTGAATTAATTGATAGCAAGTTGTCTGGTTATGCAAGTGAGAGTTCTGTTGAAAAACGTATAATTGATGAAGTTGAATTTATTTTAACTGCAGGCAATGAGGACTTAAATATTTTTATGGATGTAAATGAGCCAGCAACTGGAGTGGTTACAGAAAGACCATCTTTTACTAATGTAAATAATGGATTAGGTATATTTGCTAGCAAGTATCAAAAAAGCATAACTGGTAAATTGACAAATAGTACCGTTCTTGAGCTATGTATGGGTCAAATAACTTCTGGATATAAGTTTTGTACTGATTCTTCAGACCAGGTAACAGGAATTTCTAACCTAACTGGCGGTGTTTTTGTTGGGTGTAATTAATATCCGCAATTACACGAGTTAGAAAAATGAATTTTACAATTTGGAAGTAAGCTTTTAATTCTGTTTTTATCTTCAATTGAAAACATAATTACTCTTAAATCTATCTCCTTTAGGTTCTCTAATTCTCTAATTGATTGGGAAATATAGTTGATTTCATTTGACCATAAATCTAAGTATTCAAGGTTTTTAAAGTATTTAATACTATCGGGTATTTCAGATATTAAGTTTCTGTTTAAATTGATTTTCTTTACATTTTTTAATGCGCTTAAGACAACAGGAAAATCTTCAAATTTATTTTTAGATAAATCAATACTTTCAAGTTTTGTTAATTTGTTAATGCTGGCAGGTAGTTTTGTTAATTTATTATTTTTTAATATGATGCTTTGAAGATTACTGAGTTTAATAATTTCCTCTGGAAAAATTGAGATTTTGCTACCTGATAAATCTAGAATAAAAACACTGTCAATATTTTCCAATGCTTTTTTTAAGTTAGTATACTTTTTTGAATTTTGAGTGAAAATTAATAAAGGTGTAAAACAAAATAGAAATACGTAAAAAACGATTTTATAATTAATCAGATTTGCTAAGTAATATGTTTTTTGCCTTTTCACAGTCAATTATAATTTGATTCTTTAGAGATTCAATATCGGGAAATTTAACTTCATTTCTAATAATTCTAATTAAATTCACTTTGATTATTTCTCCGTAAATTGATTTGTTAAAGTTAAATAAATGCACTTCTAATCTTAATTCATTTGGTAAATGATCAATTGTTGGCCTTATTCCAATATTTATAATTCCATCAAATGATTTTTTTTCTATAATTACTTTTACCGCATAAACTCCATGTCTAGGAATGATTTTATCACTATTTTCAAGAGAGATATTTGCAGTTGGAAAACCAATGGTTTTACCTATTCCATCTCCTTTTTTTACTTTTCCAGTGATAGAATAATTAGACCCTGAAAAGTTCTTAACTAATTCTATTTTCCCATCGCTTATTGCTGATCTTATTTTTGTAGAGCTTATGCTTATTTCATCAATTTCATGAGCAGATATTTCTTCTAGATGATAACCCTGATCTTTTTGCATTTGTCGCAATAAGTCAATATTCCCAGTACGGTCACATCCAAAATGATGGTCATAACCAATAACCAACGTATGAACATTAAGTTCATTCACTAGGTGTTTTTCAACATAGTCTTTACCGCTTAACTTGGAAAAATTTTGAGTAAAAGGGTAGATAACTAAATGATCTAACCCTAGGTTTTCTAAAAGTTTTATTTTTTCATCTAAAGTATTAATCAACTTTACAGATTGGCTTTCGAAAAGAACTGATCTTGGGTGGGGGTCAAAAGTCAATAAAACACTCTCCCCATTTATTTCAGAAGCTATATTACAAAGTCTATTAATTATCTTTTGATGTCCAAAATGAACGCCATCAAATGTCCCTACGGTTAATACAGGGTTTTTAACGTTTTGATATGTCGAAATTCCGTAATGAACTTTCATTTTGATTTATTAATTAAGCGAAGGTACATTTAATTGTGAATTTTAAGAATTTGTTTGAATTCAAAACTTTGTAATTCATAAAGTGATGATTTTATTAACATAGGGGAGGTTTTGTTGTAAATTATACTATTTTCGCACCGATTAATTTTAAAAACAAATCGTTATGTCTCAAATCAAGGGAAAAATCTCTCAAGTTATTGGTCCGGTAATTGATGTTAGCTTTGAAAATGCAAGCGTTTTACCAAACTTAATGGATGCTATCGAAATTAATAAAGAAGATGGTACAAAAGTTATATTAGAATGTCAAAAGCACATTGGTGAAGACAGTGTTAGAACTGTTGCTATGGATTCAACAGATGGTCTTAGAAGAGGAATGGATGCTGTTTCTTTAGGGAAACCAATTAGTATGCCTACAGGTGACGCTGTAAAGGGAAGGTTGTTTAATGTTATTGGAGATGCTATTGATGGTATTGGAGAGTGTGAAACGGAAACAAAATTACCAATTCATAGAGAGGCGCCAAAATTTGAAGATTTATCTACATCAACAGAAGTTTTATTTACAGGGATTAAAGTAATTGACCTTGTTGAGCCTTATGCAAAAGGTGGTAAAATTGGTTTATTTGGTGGAGCTGGTGTTGGAAAAACAGTATTGATTCAGGAGTTAATTAATAACATTGCAAAAGGTCATGCCGGTCTTTCTGTATTTGCTGGTGTTGGTGAAAGATCTAGAGAAGGAAACGATTTGTTAAGAGAGATGTTGGAATCTGGAATTGTGAATTATGGTGATGAGTTTATGGAAGAGATGGAAAAAGGGAATTGGCCTTTAGATAAAATTAATAAAGAAGCGTTAAAAGAATCTCAAGCAGCATTTGTTTTTGGTCAAATGAATGAGCCTCCAGGTGCAAGAGCAAGAGTTGCACTTTCAGGATTAACATTGGCTGAAAATTTTAGAGATGGAGATGGAGAAGGAAAAGGAAAAGATATCTTATTCTTTATCGATAATATATTTAGGTTTACTCAAGCAGGTTCTGAAGTCTCTGCATTGCTAGGAAGAATGCCGTCAGCGGTAGGTTACCAGCCAACTTTGGCTACAGAAATGGGGGCTATGCAAGAAAGAATTACATCTACTAAAAAGGGTTCTATTACATCTGTTCAGGCCGTTTATGTACCTGCAGATGACCTTACAGATCCTGCTCCAGCAACAACGTTTGCTCACTTAGACGCAACTACGGTACTTTCAAGAAAATTAGCTGCATTGGGTATTTATCCTGCTGTTGATCCATTGGATTCAACTTCAAGGATTTTAACTCCACAAATATTAGGTGATGAGCATTATAATTGTGCACAAAGAGTAAAGATATTGCTTCAACGTTACAATGAGCTTCAAGATATTATTGCAATTCTTGGTATGGATGAGCTTTCTGAAGAGGATAAATTAGCTGTTCATAGAGCTAGGAGGGTGCAAAGATTCTTATCTCAACCTTTCCATGTTGCTCAGCAATTTACAGGAATGAAAGGTGTGTTTGTAAGTATTGAAGATACTATTAA
>PBNK01000045.1 GCA_002723085.1 Crocinitomicaceae bacterium
GTAAAAAATCAGCCAATTGTTTTAGAAAGAGGCTTCAATCACATTGAAATAAATGTTGATGATCTTCCAATGGGAGTTTATACATTAAGATTCAACAACACTATCCATCATTTAAAAGAAAAGAGAATAGTTAAGCAAAATTAAATTTATCTTAATCTTGCGCAGTTGACGCATTTTGCTTCTTCTGGCATTAAAAGTATTCTAGCTTCTTGGATTGGTCTATCACATTTGATGCATTTACCAAATTTGGGGTCATTAATTCTAGAGAGTGCAAGTCTTAGTTTTTTTAATTTTTCTTCAGCTTTTCTTAAAGTTCTATCGTTAATTGTTTTGTTATTTATGGCATCCATTCTGCTTATCCTACCAATAGCATTTTCAGGAGATATTGGAGAAGTAATTTCTTTTAATTCAGAAATTTCATCTAAGGTTTGTGCTACTCTAAATTTAATTTTATTTTTAATAACCTTTATATTCAAAATATCAAAATGTTTCTAATTTATGTTTAAGTTATTAATTTCTTTTCTTTTTTCCGTATCATTTTTTTCTGGTTTTTTTTGTCAAGGTGTAATATTTGATAAAAAAATATATTCTGATGCTGAACAGTATCAATCAAAAAATCTTGGTTTCACAAATTCTTTAAAAGATTCTATTTCTTTAAGAAAATATTGTCCGCCCGTCAAAGATCAGTATGGCGCAACTTGCGTAGGTTGGGCAGCAGCTTACGGATGTTTGTCCATAATGCATAATAAAATAAATAAAATAATAGATCTTCATGAGAAAGAAGCTTTTGCTTTTGATCCTAATTTTTTATACTCATGGATTGATAATAATCGATTTAATAATAATTGCCAAAAAGGAACTTATCCTCTGTACGCTTTTTATTTTTTAGAAAATTATGGTTGTAAAAAAATGTATGCACCTAAACTATCAAAATGTAATAAAACAAGTAATAGAAAGAGTTTTGCTTATGCTGATCCTTTCAAAATAAAAAATTATGAAGCATGGTCTGAAATATTAGATGGGTTATCTCTTGAGGGTAAAATTAATCATATTAAAGAATATTTATCCAATGAAAAACCATTGTTTATCGGAGTTGAAACATTTTTGTCAATTGATTCTGATCAAACTATAAAAACTGGTTTATGGGAGCTTAAAGAAAATGAAGAAAGTGATGGAGGACATGCTATGACTTTAATTGGATATAATGATTTTAAATATGGTGGTGCTTTTGAATTAATGAATAGCTGGGGAAATGATTATGGAGATGATGGGTTTCTTTGGATAAAGTATGAAGATTTTATTAAAGTTTATGTAGAAATATATTCAATGGAAATATTCAATGAAGATATTAATAATTATTGTTTATTTGGTGATTGTAATAACTCCTACAGTTATTTTAGTAAGGATTCAATTATTACTTATGAAGGAGAATTTTTAGATGGTGAATTACACGGTTTTGGAATAGGATCTTTTAGTAATAGTTCAATTTGGATAGGTAATTGGAATAATGGTAAACCAGACGGTAAAGGTTTGTTTTATTTCCCCGAAGATCAAAAATTTTATAGGGTAAAATGTGCTGATAATATTTTGTATTCAGCAGGTTTAGGATTTGCTAATTTTGAAGATTCTGAAGAGATTAATGAATTTGAAGAAATGATTAATGAGTATGAATCCAAAGGGGTTATAAAAACATCTGACCCTGAAAATATTGAATATTTAAAAAATATAATGCCTGAAAATAAATAATTTATATAGTTAATTATTTAAAGAATTTATATGAACTTTTTTTCCTTTTTAAAACCATTAGAACATAAAAAACCTTTATCTAAAGATAAAGTAGATGCGGAATATAAAAAGCTTCGTTTGAAGGTCTTTGTCGGGATTTTTTTAGGATATGCAAGTTATTATTTAGTAAGAAAAAACTTCTCCTTGATTAAACCGGACTTGATTGAAATGGGTTGGGATAAAGGAGACCTGGGCTTAATAGGTGCTGCATTGTCTGTAGCATACGGAATTTCAAAATTTGTAATGGGTAATGTTTCGGATAGGAGTAACCCTAAAGTATTCTTGTCATTAGGACTAGGCAGTTCAGCAATAGTTATGTTTTTTTGGGGGTTAAATGATTGGGTTTTTGCATCTCTTGGAATGATGATCTTTTTAAATTTTTTGAATGGTTGGGTTCAAGGTATGGGTTGGCCAGCTTGCGGAAGAACGCTATCACATTGGTTCAGCCAAAAGGAAAGAGGAACCATAGTGTCGTTATGGAATGTAGCGCATAATGTAGGTGGAGCTTTGATGCCGGTGCTTTTTATTTGGGGGATGGTTTTATTCAATAACGATTTTAAATCCGCACTTTATTTCCCAGCAATTATTTCATTGATAATGGCCGTAGTAGTTTATTTTTTAATGGAAGATACACCACAGTCCAAAGGATTGCCTCCAATCGAGAAGTTTAAAAATGATGAAATTGGTGCTTCAGGACAAATTGAGCATGAATTAACAGCAAAAGAAATTTTATTTAATCATGTATTAAATAATAAATGGATATGGGCCATTGCTTTTGCTAATGCATTTATTTATTTAATAAGATATGGAGTTCTTGATTGGGCGCCAACTTATTTATTTGAAGTAAAACATTTTGATAAAGATGCTTACAGCTGGGCTTTTGCTTATTATGAATTAGCAGGAATACCAGGCACAATTCTATGCGGATATTTAAGCGATAAGTGGAGCAATGGGAATAGAGCTCCAATTACAATTATATACATGTTTTTAGTCATTTTGTTTATTTTAATATACTGGAAAAATCCAGAAGGAAATCCAAATTTAGATGTTGTTGCACTATTTGCTATTGGATTTTTGATTTATGGTCCTGTGATGTTAATTGGGGCATTCGCTTTAGATTTAGTCCCTAAAAAGGCAGCAGGTACTGCTGCTGGTTTTACAGGTTTTTTTGGTTATGTAGGAGGGGCTTTATGTGCAGAACTACTTATTGGTTTTTTTGCTGACAATTACGGTTGGGACTCCTGTTTCATTTTAATGTTGGTTTCTTCAGTTTTGGCAATTATTTTTATGTGTTACACATTAAATTATAAAGATTTAAAAATCCCAAAATAGACGCAAAAATATGGCTTACTTAAATCTATATATCTTATTATAAAATATTTTTGAATTAGATGCGTTAATTTTAAACACTAATAATTTCAATATGAGTTCAATCAGATTATTATCACTACTTTTCCTTACAGGTATAATAGTTGCATGTAATAAAGATCAAGCAATTTCTATGCATTGGGATGAAACTGGTTGTTCTAATCCTTGGGACAACTTTATAACATTAGATACATTTACTACTGAAGCCTATCATCAAGGTATCAACAATTATTTAAATTCAGAAGGAATAACCGTAAATTCCATTTCATCTGAATTGGATTCATCTAAAATAGAATTATGTCTGGCTTGTCATTGCAAAACTGGACAGGTAATTACAATAAATATTCCAAAAGGAGACAAACGAAAACTAAAAAATTTAAGTGGCAACAATCAATTTGGCTTAGATTTTTATTAATAGTATCTCTTTCTAGTTTAAAAAACAAAGATGAAATTTACTATCAATTTGAACTACAGTAAAAATTAACCATATAAGAGATGGTGGAGCCGGAGGGTTTTGAACCCTACTTTTAAGATGTTAATTTCCAGTCAGTTACAAATCTAAAAATCCGGAGGTCAAACATAGGTCAAACATTTGCCTTAAAAAAAAGTATTTTTTTACACTAAATAATTAGCTATTGAAGAGATAAAGTATAAACATAAATATTTGCTAGATCTTTTAATGCAACATTGTTGCATTTATTATTGAAAACATTAACTTTGTTATTATAATCTTAAAAAAAAATGATAACTAAAGATCAATTAATAAATGCCCAAACAGAGTGGGGAAACGGAGTGGTTAAGATTGGTTCTTTAAAAGAAAATAGGTCAGATTGTGAAAATTTCACCAATGAGTTTTTAGATAAATTATACAATTTTGAGAATGGACCTGTTTTATTTAAACCCACAAAATGTGCAGCTGAACAATTCAGACCAACCAAAGCAGAAGCTAAATCATACTTTATCGCTGGAGACGAAAGAGCTTGTAAGGAAGATAAAGGGTTCGCTATAAATCCATGGACAAAGGTAAGATTTGAAAATGCCAATATCATTTTAGAAAATGATAGAGCAATTGCTATGGGAAATTATTTTTTCACTGATCTTGAAGGAAATGAAGCAAAGGTTGAATATACTTTTGGATATAAATTTATTGGAAGCCAATTAAAAATTGATTTACATCACTCATCTTTTCCTTACAATCCTTAAATAGAATGCATAAGCATCTGTATTTTGTTTGTCCATCTGACAACATAGAAGGATTAATAGATAAGAAATTCCCTGATGAAAATTACTTCTTAAGTTCTTTAGGGAATTCCTTATCTTTGAGTAAGGATATTATGCAAGAAGTCAATGCTCTAATTGAGTTAAAGGGTATTGATAAAATAACTTTTATTTTATCAGACGACAACAAATTAATTTTTGATGGATTGAGAAATCAAAACTTTGATAATATTAATGTTTTAAAAAAATTATATAATAATATTTCTTATTATAAAAAGTTAACATCTAAAGTATACAGAGAAGGAAACATCCAAATATTAGTTACTTCAAACCTGTTAAATGAAAAAATAAAAGAAATGAAATTGAGCTTATATGACTGGTTAAGTTCAAAAGTAAATATCGATGCAAAGATTTACATTAGGAAAAGTGATGAATTTAAAGGGTTTCCAAGTCACCTCTTTGATCCACGTAATTTATATTTAAATTGATTAATAATTCTATTAATCTCTTACAACAAAACTTTAAAACTAAAGACCTAGTTTATCTGTAAAATAAAGTCGTTTTCCTCTAGAGAATTACTAAGTGGAGCCGGAGGGAACCGAACCTTACTTATAACCTATTGATTTACAATTAATTAAAAATCCAAAAATCGCTGGGGCAAAACTATGGCAAAATATTTTTGGAATTTATAGACCCATATATAAGTTAATTTGAAGATATTTAATGTATCTTTTAAATTAAATATGGTTAATAATGAAATATAGGTTTTTATATATTTTTTTACTCTTCTTTACATTTAATAGTTGTTGGGTTATTAATTCAATTAATGAAAGCAGTGAAAAATCATATCAATTTGATCTAGATCATAACATGGTAAATCAAACTGAATTAAGGAATCTTGATAGTCCAAAACATAGCACACTAGATGATGAAAATATTTTTTACTTAAAAAAGGATTGCGATAAAATAAAGTATCGTGGTGAACTTATTGTTTCTCCAAAAAGATACTCAGGCAGAGTTTATGAAAACCACTTAAATAATGTGACTAAATATAAAGGTCAATACAAATTAGGAGAAAAAGAAGGTAAATGGTTATATTATTATCCTTCAGGAAATCTACATAAAATTGTAAGATATAAATATGGCATTGAAGATAGTCTATATCAAGAATTCTTTTTAAATGGAAATATAAAAGTACTTGGATTTTATCATAATGGTAATAGAGATGGAAAATGGATTCATTATAGAGGAGAATCTAATTCTGGACTAAACATTATTAATTCTAATGAATTAGAATTATTCATTAAAGAGTTAAATAAAAAAGAAAAAAACTTCAATCCTTACAATTTATATAATTATGAAAAAGGTGTTTTAGTTTCTAATGGTAGATATATAGAATATGATTCTATGGGCAAAAGAATAGAAACAAAAAAAAATTGTATTAAATGTGGCTTTGTTTGGAAAGAAAAAAATGAGTTTAGAAATAAATGTGTGCTTCCAGAAAAATTAATATCAAATAATTTCAGCAATGCAAAAACAAAAGACTCTATAAATAAATCTTATTATAAAAATGGTCAATTAAAAGAAGTGTATATCTATGATAAATTAATGAAATATTTCACCAAAGATGGTATACAAATCATAAATAATGGTAATGGTGTATTTAAATCTTATTGGAATAATGGAAATAGTAGATTAGAAATTAATTACAATAATGGTTTTAAAAATGGGGTTGAGAAAAATTGGTATGAAAATGGTGAATTAAAATTCGAAGGAGAATGGAGTGATGGAAAGGGAGAAGGAATACACAAAAATTGGCATCAAGATGGTGAATTAAGAATGGATATCGTTTATTGGAAAAATGGGGATCATATGCAACGTATTTATTATAAAGACCTATATATAATTGATGAGTTTGGAGTTTCAGATATAAAAAAATTAAAAGGGAAAATTCCATTTTATAATGGAAAAGCAATTTTAGAAAAGAAATTTTATTCAACAAAAACAGGTGATTGTTTGTATTATAATCAATAAATATATTTCCTCGAAAAAATAACCAAGTGGAGCCGGATGCTCTCGAACCCTCGTCCGAATATAAATTAGTTATTCGGCCCTTTTCTTTTTGATCCCATATATAAAGGAAGATGAACCAATTTGCTTTCTATTGATCCGTTAAAAAGAGCAATTCTTCTTTTAGGTCTAAGCCCAATTCTTTTTAAGGCTTGCAAGTCTCCACTAAAAACCCAAGCATCAAATCCTGACCAGTGGTGTTTTAGTCTTCGTCCGATTTCGTTGTAAAATTCTAGAATTTCATCTTGTTGAATTCTAATGTTATAGGGAGGGTTCATGATCATCATTCCATTTTAACTGGTTTTTCAGATTTGAAAAAGTCTATTTTTTCAACAGTACATTTAAATGATGAATCAACATTGCTTAGATTATGCTTGGCGTTTGAAACAGAGATTTCTTCATTGTCATACCCATATAAATCTGGAGCTTTTTTATTTATTTTTTCTTCAGCATCCTCTTTTATATTTATCCATAGCTTATGATCGTAAGAGTTGTGCTTAATAAATCCAAACTCATTTCTATTTATTCCAGCTGGAATGTTTTTAGCCATCATAAGAGCCTCACATAAAAAAGTTCCTGAGCCACACATTGGGTCAATGAGTGGAGTATTCATGTCCCAATTACTAAATGTTAAAATTCCTGCTGCAAGAATTTCATTAATTGGCGCTAATCCTGTTTTGGTTCTATATCCCCTTTTGTATAACGATTCTCCAGATGTATTCCAAAGAATGCTTGTTTTGTCATGAGTTACTCTAACAACAAATCTCAAATCAGGATTTTCTCTATCAACATTAGGTCTTTTATTTTCTTTTCTATTAAATCGATCTACTATGGCATCTTTTACCTTTAGAGAGACGTATTTGCTATGATTGAAAAAAGGAGAATGTACAATTGAATTTATGGAAAAAGTTTCATGAAGCGTTAAATGTTTTTCCCAGTTATATTGAGTAGTCTTTTTGTAAAGGTCATCTTCATTTTTAGCCCTAAATTCTATTATTGGAATCAAAACATCAATGGCAAGTCTAGACCATAAATTGATAAGATAAACCTCCTTGTTTTCTCCTTCTATGGTAATTGCTCTTTTAGCAATTACAGGTTTTTTACCTGTAATGTTTTGAATTTCTTTAGCTAGAATTTCTTCAAAACCTGCATAAGTTCTGATAACTATTTTCATTTGTTTTTTGTTTCTTCATCTTCATTAACTTCCTCAAAATCAACGTACAAGTCGTCATCAATATCCACTTTGTTTTGATCTTTTTTAAAAGGGTTTTGATCAGTTTTTAAGTTTTCAAATTGGTCCATAATGTCTTTAAGTGGGTTATCATTTTCTTTTTTGTCTGAAGAAGGTTTCCCCAAAATGCTATTTATAAATTTTTGAATAGTAAGTACTCCTTTTTGAAACATTGATAATAAAAAGAAAACACCTGCTATACCAAAAATCCAGCCCAAAAAGGGAGTGTCGTAAATGTCTTTAATGGTATCTAAAAACCAATGATTAATTGCATTTTCACCTAAAACAACACCCACTTTAGGAACAGCAATACATAACGCATAAGCAATAATAGATAGTCCAATTATGTGGGGTTCATAAACAAGGTTTTTTTGTTTAATAGGTGATTTATTTAGGTTGCCCATAACCATTGTAGTCATGTTTAAAATTGATTTTCGTTTGTTTAATTTTCCAGCTAAATAAAGAGCTAAAATAGCACCTCCTAAGATGAAAATCCATGGAGATTGTTGGTCTTTGATGTTGTTTTCTGAAATAAAGTTTAAACCAGATGAATATGTTAAGGTACTTATTAATAAATACCTTATTATTTTGATTGAATAATCCAAGCTAGTATTTGAACTTAACCCAACCACTAATAATTTAGGAAATAAGACAATAATTCCCCATATAATATTGAATATAATATATACTATTCCTAAAAAAAATAAATGCTCTATAATTTCCATCCAACAAATATAAAGGAATTAAGTTATGAGATATCTTTAGTGATATGTGCTAAATACTTTTTTCAATTAATTATATTCGTGCAAAATTTAATATCTATAAAGATGAGGTTTATAATTAAAACATTATTCATAGTACTATTTTTCATATCAAACTCAATTAAAGCACATGAAGGAATGTGGATTCCTTCTCTGCTTAAGGCTTTAGAAGGCGACATGCAATCCATGGGATTAAAATTAACTGCTGAGGACATTTACAGCATTAATAAGTCTAGTTTGAAAGATGCAATAGTTCATTTCGGGGGTGGGTGTACAGCAGAAGTGGTGAGTAAAGAAGGGTTAATATTAACCAATCATCATTGTGGTTATGGACAAATTCAACAACATAGTTCGCCAGAAAATAATTTGTTAAAAAATGGATTTTGGGCTATGAAAAAATCTGAAGAATTAAAAAACCCAGGGTTAACAGCCACATTTATTGTTAGAATTGAGGACGTAACTTCTGCCGTTGAAAAAGGGGTGTTGAAATCAATGACAGAAATAGAAAAACAAAAAGTAATTTCAAATAACATAAAATCCATTACTGAGGATGCTGTAAAAGAAACCAATTATAGTGCAGACATTAAGCCATTTTACTACGGAAATGAATATTACATGATTGTTTCAAAAACATATAATGATGTAAGACTCGTTGGGGCTCCTCCAAGCTCAATGGGCAAATTTGGAGGCGATACAGACAATTGGGTTTGGCCAAGACATACTTGTGATTTTTCTGTTTTTAGAATATATGCTGATAAAAACAATGAGCCAGCTGAAATTTCTGATGATAATCAACCTTATGAAATTCCTAACCCATTAAGCATAGCTTTAAATGGGGTTCAAGAAAATGATTTTACAATGGTTTTTGGGTTTCCAGGAAGAACATCACAATATTTAACTTCTAAAGCTGTAGATAATTACATTAATATCATTAATCCTGTAAGAATTGAAATGAGAAAAAACAGCTTGAAACATATTGACGCGGCAATGGATTTGTCAGAAGAAACCTTCATAAAATATGCTGCAAAACAGTCAAGAATCAGTAATGCTTATAAGAAATGGATTGGCCAAGATCTAGGTTTAAGAAAAAAAGATGCGATTGCAAAAAAAATAAATTTAGAAGACAAATGGCTTAAGAAAAATAAACTTAATGGAGAACTTCTTGAAGAAATTTTCATACTTGAAGAACAAAAAATTCAGTACGATCAATCTTTCAGTTTATTTAAAGAGTTATGGTATTATGGTCCTGAAGTTATTCGATTTAGTTATGGCTTCAATAAGATTTTAAATGGAGATTTTGAAAAAGAATTAGCAGATAAAAAAACTTCTATCTCTGGTTATTTTAAAAATTATATTCAAAAGATAGATCAGAATATTTTTTCTTCATTATTGCCTATTTATATTAAAAACATGAATAATGATTTAACAAGTTCATATTTAATCGATTTAATAGATAAATACAATGGAAATTATGAAGAAATGGCTGCTGATTTATATAAAAACAGTGTGTTTTCATCTGAAGAGAAAATAAGTGATTTGTTAAAAGGGAATGAAAAATCAATAAAGAAAAAAATATCGAACGATCCGTTTTATTTATTGTCTTCTAATTTTATAAATCATTATCGTAATAACGTTCATAATGAATTCATTAGGTTAAGTGATTTGACTGATTTAAAAATGAAAGAATACGTCAAGAGCTTAATGAATTCTTTCCCAGAAAAAACATTTTGGGCTGATGCAAATTCAACATTAAGACTCACTTATGGGAAAGTTGAAGGTACTTTTCCGAGAGATGGGATAAAGTATACATGGTTTACCACAATGGATGGCATCATAGAGAAAAACAATACGGGTAATGATGATTTTAAAATTCCTGAAAGGTTGAAAGATCTACACAAAGAAAAAAATTATGGCAAGTATGGCAATAACGGGAATTTAAATATTTGTTTTTTAGGTTCTAATCATACCACCGGATGTAATTCTGGCAGTCCAGCTTTAAATGCTGAGGGCTTATTAGTAGGCATTAATTTTGATCGCAGCTGGGAAAGTACCATGAGTGATGTTCTATTTGATGAGGATATATGTAGGAATATCATGGTTGATATTCGTTATGTCTTATGGGTAATTGACATTTATGCAGGAGCTGGGCATTTAGTTGAAGAAATGAATTTAGTAGATAATTAATTTCTTAGTTTCCTTTATATTCAGGCTTTCTTTTTTCAAAAAAAGCTTTTATTCCCTCTTTGTGATCATTGCTGTTTGCTGCAATTTTTTGATTTTTTTTCTCAAATTCTAGTTGTTGAATCCAATTGTTACTGTTGCTTTGATTGAGCAAATCTTTGATTAATGCAATTGTTTTTGTTGGTTTTTTAGCCAATGTGTTTGCAAAAGCATTAACGGTTGAGTCAAAATCTTCATCAGGAACACATTTATAAATCATGCCAATCTTTTCCGCTTCTTCAGCACTTATTTTATCTCCAGTAAACATCAGTCCAGCTGCTCTTTGCATACCAATGAGCTTAGGTAAGAAAAATGTTCCTGCACTATCAGGAACAAGACCAATATTTACAAATGCTTGAATAAATTTAGCAGATGCTTTAGCAAACGTAATGTCACATGCTATAGCAATATTAGCCCCAGCTCCTGCTGCAACCCCGTTTACTGCGCAAATTACTGGTTTTGGCATTTCTCTAATGAGTTTTATTATTGGGTTGTATGTGTGTTCAATAATTTCATCAATTCCTGGACTTCCTTCTCCAGTAGCTTCTTGTAAATCTTGACCAGCACAAAACGCTCGTCCATTTCCTGTTAGAATAATAGCTCTTATGGAGCTGTCTTCTTTGCATAAATCTAAGGCATGAATTAACTCATCTGCCATGTCATAATTAAAGCTATTTAATACATCAGTTCTATTTAGTGATATATTAGCTACTTTATTATTTTTGCTAAAGATTATATTGTTATAGTTTTGAACACTTGTCATTGAAGTTATATTGTTAATCAATTAAATTTGAAGTAAAAAAAACAATAATTTTCAAAAAATAAAATAATTTTTATTCAAACATGAGTCAATTTCATAAGTTAAAAGTAAAAGACATCATTAAAGAAACTAAAGATACAGTATCTGTGTCTTTTGATTTGCCATCTAATCTTTTTGAAAGCTTTAAATTTAAAGCTGGACAATACCTTACTTTAAAATGTACGGTTAATGGGGAAGAATGCAGAAGATCTTATTCAATTTGTTCTTCTCCAATAAATAACGAACCATTAACTGTGGCGGTTAAAAAAGTAATTAATGGTAAAGTTTCCAATTATCTTAACAATGATCTTTCGGTTGGTGATGAAATTGAAGTTATGGAACCTCAAGGAAATTTTGTAATTGAAAATCAAATTAATCAAGAAAACAAATTTGTTGCTTTCGCTGCTGGTTCAGGAATTACACCAATTATGTCAATGATTAAAGATGTATCTGATGAAAATTCAAAAACTAAGTTTCTTTTGTTTTATGGAAATAAAACCGAGGAAGACGTGATTTTTAAAAATCAGCTAGATAATTTAGTTTCAGACAGAATTGAAATACATTATTTATATACCCAGCAATCAGCCATTTCTTCCTTACTATCTGGTAGAATAAATTCATCAAAAACAACTGATTTAATGAAATCAAAAATGGATTGGTTAAATGCTGATGGGTTTTATATGTGTGGTCCTGAACAAATGATAATGGATATTAAGGAAAGTCTTCAGGATTTTGGTGTAGTTGAAGATAAGATTAATTATGAATTGTTTACAGTTCCTGTACTTATGGGTGGTGAAAATAAGCCTGTTGAAGTTGAAGACGATTTTGACGGAGATTCAATGGTTACAGTTATATGTGATGATGAGGAAGTGGAATTTGAATTAAGCATGGATGGAGATACAATATTGGATGCGGCTATGGATGAAGATTTAGATGTTCCATTTTCATGTAAAGGTGCCGTATGTTGTACTTGTAAAGCAAAGGTTGTTGAAGGAAAGGTAATTATGGATGCAAATTATGCTTTATCAGAACAAGAAGTTGAGGATGGCTATGTTTTAGCATGTCAAGCTCATCCTGCTAGTTCAAAAGTAATTGTTGATTTCGATTAGATTTTTTATATTACAAAGCCTTTTTATTATTGTTGACTGTTTTTGTTTACAAAATCAAAGCAGGCAACTTTTTTAAAATAATAAGTCTATTAAATAAAAAATCAGCTAATGAAAGTTTCCATCTCTTTTTTATTGTTATTTCTTCAATTTCAACTATTTGCTCAAGTTGTTAATGTTGGAGGTCCAGTTTCTAAATCTTTAGACATAAATTCAAAATCATTACAATACACTATTTTACCCTCGTTTGATTTACAACAAAGGTTAATTGAAGATGATTTAATTCATTTTGAAAAATCAGGACCTTTTAGATTTGGTTACGAACATATTGTTCATCATGATTTAATAAATTCAGGAGAGTGGTTAGATGTTAAAACAGGCCGAATATGGAGAATGAGTTTTGAATCAATCGGTGCTTACAGTATGAACATAGTCTTTAGCAATTATAACTTACCAAAAGGTGCACATTTGCATGTTTATGATGCTAATATGAAACATATTATTGGTGCATACACAAGTCATAATAATAACTTAAATAATTCTTTAGGTACGGATTTAGTTAAAGGTGACCGTATAACAATTGAGTTGTATGAGCCTTATTATGCTTTGGGAAAAACTGTTTTAGAAGTCAGTAAGGTTGTCCATGGTTATAGAGATATAAACAATTGGTATAATTTAAAAGTAAATGAATCTGGAGCTTGCAATATGGATGTTATTTGTCCTGATGGAGTTCCATGGTCTGATGAAATTCGTTCAGTTGCTAGAATTGTAGTTGGAGGAGGTTTGTGTACAGGGACTTTAGTTAATAATACATCTCAGGATGGAACACCCTATTTTTTAACTGCAAATCATTGTGGACCTACTTCTATGGGTAGTGCTGTGTTTAAATTTAATTTTGATAGCCCGACATGTGGTTCACAGACTGTTGCTAACAGTCAAAACCCTACAGGACCTAATCAATCTATTAATGGCTCATCTTTTAAAGCTTCTAATGCAGCTTCTGACTTTGGTTTGATCGAGCTTAATTCTGTCCCCCCAGCTAGTTATAATGTTTATTACTCTGGTTGGAATCATAGTAATTCTGTTCCTCAAACAGGGGTTTCTATTCATCACCCAAGTGGAGATGTTAAGAAAATTTCTTTTGACGATGATCCATTACAAACCACCACTTACAGTGGAACATCTAATAATATGTGGCAAATTGAGTCATGGGAGAGATTAACCACTACTGAAGGCGGGTCATCAGGATCTGGTTTATGGGACGAAAATCATTATTTAATTGGTCAGTTATATGGAGGATCAGCTGCATGTGGAAATAGCGGCAGTGATGTATATGGAAAATTTTCGATGTCATGGACAGGTAATGGATCTAGCAGTTCAAATTCAAGATTAAAAGATTGGTTAGACCCAAATAATTCAGGAGTTTCTCAATTAGCTGGTTTAGGTTCAAATGCGCCAACATTAAGTAATGACGCTGGTATATTAAGTTTAGATTATCCAAGTGGAGCATATTGTACTTCTTGGGTTCCTGTTGAGTTTAAAATTAAAAATAATGGAATAAATACACTAACTGAAATAGACTATGATATTTATATTGATGGAGCAATGTATACTTCATCAGGTTATCCTTTTAAATGGACTGGGAACCTATCATCTGGTTCTAGTGTTATTGAGGCTTTATCTTCTTCATTAAATATAGCTGATGGTGTTCATTCAATTGAAATAAAAATTTCCAATGTTAATGGACAAGTTGATCCAAACAATTCGAACAATAATTTTAGTAGTGATTTTTCAACTTATGCAAATACTTCTTTAGTACAGTTAAGTTTAGATTTTGATTGCTGGGGAAGTGAAATTTCTTGGGATATTAAAGACGATCAAACAGGTGCTGTCCTATGGTCACAACCACAAGGGACATATCAAGACGTTTCCCCAAATGGCTATAGTATTATAGAAAATATTTGTTTAGCTGATGGTTGCTATGAGTTTAATATTACTGATTCATATGGTGATGGAATGAGTGGCGCTCAATACAATAGCTGTGATAATAATGGAGATTATAACATTAGCAACCAATGGGGTACAGTAAATTTTGTAAATATGGTTGCTAATAATGCTGATTTTGGATCTGGTACTTCTCATGATTTTTGTTTAACAAATACTTCAATAAATAATTCCGAAATTTTTTCGGCTTTTCTTTATCCTAATCCTGCCAATGAGAGCTTAAACATATCTTTAATAAATAGTTCAAAACCTAATTGTGAGTTGATAATTTATGACATAAATGGTCAGAAGGTCTTAAATACAATAATCAATCCATCAAGTCAAAATAACATTAATATTAAAGAATTAAATTCTGGTTATTACATTGTTAAACTTGTTGAAGGACAAAGTCTAACTTGGCTTAGGTTTATAAAAAAATAAATATTAATGAATATTGTTATTACTGGTTGTTCAAAAGGCATTGGTTTTGAATTAGCTAAAAAGCTATCGCTTAATCATAAGGTGTATGGTATTTCAAGGGATGAAAAACAATTAAAATTACTTAAAAAAGAAGTTTCTTATAAAGATAACATAAAACTATTAGTTGGTGACGTAACAAAAATTACAAAAATTGATATTGATAATTGGGTTACTTGCAATGGTGTAGATGTTTTGATTAATAATGCTGGTTATTTAGTAAATAAGCCTTTTACTGAAATTAATCATTCTGATTTTTTAAAAACAATGGATGTTAATATGTGGGGTGTTATTAATATGACAAAGTTATTACTTGATCAGCTTAATTTAAAAGCTGGGCAAATAATTAATATAGGAAGTATTGGTGGGGTTAATTATTCTTCAAAATATTCTGGTCTTTCATTATATAGTTCATCAAAAGGGGCTTTAACAATACTGTCTGAATGTTTAGCAGAAGAATTAGATATAAAAGTAAATGTACTAGCGCTTGGTGCAGTACAAACCGAAATGCTTTCAAAAGCTTTTCCTGGATATAATGCTGAAGTAAAACCATCCGAAATGGCTGATTATATTATTGATTTTATTGAAAATGGATCAAAAATGTTAAATGGACAAATAATTAAGGTGACAAAAAGCAATCCTTAAGTGTTGTTTATCAGGTAGTTAAAAAATAATTTCATATTATTTGACAAAATCAAGTGTAAAACCTTGTGTAGTATAAAAATCCGACATATGTTTGCACCCGATTTAGTTCAATGGCGTATGAGGTAGAATAGAAGAAACGAAAAAAAATTAAAAAAATATTTTAATTCGTTTGTTTGGTTTAAAAATCTATATATCTTTGCGCCCCGATTAAGGAAATCAAAAGAGATTTCTATCGAAATTTATTAAGACTTTTTACACTATATTATTAGTGATTAATATTAAAGTTCTTTGAAGTATTGAAGAAAGAATTAAAACTAGCACAACCTGAAATTTGAGACAACAAAACTTAACGTTATAATTACAATGGAGAGTTTGATCCTGGCTCAGGATGAACGCTAGCGGCAGGCTTAACACATGCAAGTCGAACGGTAACAGAAAAAGCTTGCTTTTTGCTGACGAGTGGCGAACGGGTGCGTAACGCGTATGCAACCTACCTTTTTCTAAGGAATAGCCCAGA
>PBNK01000046.1 GCA_002723085.1 Crocinitomicaceae bacterium
TCTACGGTTGGCTTTGGAGTTATGTAATGACTATTTGCATAAACTTTTATTAAATTTAATTCTCTAACTTGATCTCCAGTTAATGGATCAAATTCTTCAATTTTCTCTAATTTATCTCCAAATAAAGTTAATCGCCATGCCCTATCCTCCAAATGGGATGGAAAAATTTCCAAGTATTCTCCCCTTGCTCTAAAAGTTCCTCTATAAAAATTTTGATCATTTCTTTTGTACTGAAGTGCTACTAATGATTTTATTATTTGCTCTCTGTTATATTCATAATTTTTTTTTAAAGTTAAGGTCATTTTACTATATGCCTCAACTGAACCTAAGCCATATATACACGATACACTGGCAACAATTAAAACATCATCTCTTTCCAAAAGAGACCTAGTAGCAGAATGTCTCATTCTATCAATTTGTTCATTTATGGATGCTTCTTTTTCAATATAAGTATCGGATCTAGGAACGTAAGCTTCAGGAGTATAATAATCATAATATGAAACAAAATATTCAACAGCATTATTAGGAAAAAAACTTTTCATCTCTCCATAAAGTTGTGCAGCCAAAGTTTTATTAGGTGCCAAAATAAGAGCAGGCCTATTTGTAGCTTCAATTATTTTTGCCATTGTAAATGTTTTTCCAGAACCTGTTACACCTAACAAAGTTTGAGCATTAACTCCTTCTTCAAGACCTTTAACAAGCTCATTAATAGCTTCTGGTTGATCCCCAGTTGGACTAAAATCAGATTGTAATTTAAATTTCACAATACTAATTTACTTAAATGAATGCTCAGAATTCCAAATGTCCCATGCTTTTAATGCTTGATGAATTAACATATTTTTACCATTTAGACATCTTGCACCTTGTTGTATTCCCTTTTTAAGAAATTTTGTTTCTTCAGGATTATATATTAAATCAACAAGTAAATGATTTTTAGAAATAGATTGATATGGGATTGATAACAGTTCATTATCATTAGGATACATACCAATAGGTGTTGTATTTATAATTAATTCATGATATTTAATCATATTTTCATTCACCTGATCCCAACTATATGTTGAAAAATTATTTTTATTACTTCTTGAAACATAATTTATATCAATACCATAGTTTTTTAAAACATAAGAAACAGCTTTGGAGGCTCCACCTGTTCCAAAAATAAGAGCTTTATTGTGATTAGATTTTAAATAAGGTTTAATAAGTTGCTTAAATCCATATACATCTGTATTGTAACCTTTTAAAAACATTAAGTTTCCTTTTTTATATATGGGTAAAATAGTATTGACAGCTTTTATTTCATTTGAAATTGGATCTAATTCATTTAAAAATTTAATCACCTTTTGTTTATAAGGTATAGTTACATTAAGCCCATTTATTATGAAATCCTTTTTAAATAAATTTGGAAATTCTTTAATTGTGTTTATTTCAAAATTTTTATATGAAGCATCAATGTTTTCATTTAAAAACTTTTCATTAAAAAACTTTTTAGAAAATGAATGCGACAAGGTTTGTCCAATAAGACCAAAATTTTTCAACTTTTATTTGATTTTAAAGAAATAGATGTTCCTATTTTTTCAATTCCCCAAACAGTAATAAAACCAAATGCAATAAAACATATAGCATATATATTATCAATGTTTGAAAAATCAGGGAGAAGCCATTCATAAGAAATTACTTTTCCATTTATTGTTTCCGCTGAAACCTTCCATGGCCAAATAACAAATAAAGAACCTATTACAAAACCAGTTAATAAAGAAATTGTAGCATCGTAAAATCTTTTTAAAACAAAAGCAATACCATGTGAAAGAATCAAAAAACCTAAAACAGCTCCAAGAAATACTGGAATCAATACATTTAAATTATTTAACGGGTCTGAAACAGATGTTAACATAATCAATTTATAGTTTCCCATTAAAATTAAAACGTATGAACCTGACAATCCTGGTAAAATCATACTTGCAACTGCAACTATTCCACATATAATCAAATACCATAAATCAGTATTTTCTGATGAAGGTTTTAAAAAAGCAATGCCAACAGCAATAGCTACACCAATTATGAGCGATAAAATAGAAGCAATATTCCAAGTTTTAACCATTTTTCCAACGAAGAAAATAGAAGCTAAAATTAATCCAAAGAAAAAAGACCAAACTAATAACTCATTTTGATGAAATAAATATTCCAAAAGCTTAGCTAAACTTACAATGCTGATAGCAACTCCAAAAAAAACAGCAATTAAAAAATTAAGATTAATGTGTTTTGAAAATTCTTTAAATTTTCCTGAGAACACTAACTTAATTGCTTTTAAATTAAATGATTTTAAGGATAAAATAAGCTCTTCATATATTCCAGTAACTAAAGCAATTGTTCCACCTGAAACTCCAGGAATAACATTTGCTGCACCCATACCTACACCTTTGATAAAAAGCATGAAGTATTCTTTAAGAAAATTAATCATATAAATCAGATGTATTTAGCCCATTCTTTAAAGCCTCCATCTAATGAATAATAATTTTCTTTATAAAGATTATTCATTACAAAAAACTTTAAAATATTCATAGATCGGTTTCCTGAACTGCAATGGAAAACAACTTTGCCTGTTTTATTTAATTCATCAATACGAGAAACTAAATCACCCATTGGTATATGCAGGCCATTAGATTTTCCTTCATTTTCAATTTCATATTCCTCCCTAATATCAACAATTTGAATTTTTTCTCCATTTTGGATTAATTCACTTAATTTATCAGAGTAAATAACATTAACTTCCATTATGAAATTTTATTTTTTAGTATCTTCTAAAGTTGGTTTTCTTTCGTTAATGATACTATCTGGTAAATAGTTAAAGAAAGTATCACCTCTTAAGCCAAGTCTTAATGTTTCTAGTGGAAGCACTTCATTAGGAGCTATATTTCCAAGATTGACATTTTCACCAAATAAATTGATAAACCATACCTGTTGTTTCTTAGCTGGTGCCTCCCACAAAATTTGTTCAGGTTTTACTTTGGATATAATTTTATTAATTAATATTGAATGTGGCGTTCCATTTGGTCTAAATATACCTACTGAACCACTTTCTCTTCCCTCAGCAATAACTTTCCATGAACCAGCATCTAATTCATTAGTCATCATTTTAACCCATTTTGAGGGACTTATTAAAATTCCTTCTTCTTTTGAACCAACTTCACTCAGAACAGTAAAATTCTTTGAAAGTTTATGAATTATCTTACACTTTTCATCATGAGGAACAACAATAGAACCGTCAGAAACTTCAAGAAGATCTAAACCAAAGGAATCAACCATTTTTTGAAATTGAGAAATTTGATTTCTAACAAAAAATATTTCAAAAAGGGTTCCTCCAAAATAAGGTCTAATTCCAGCATCTTGATATATTTTAATTTTCTCCTTTATATTTTTTGATACAACAGCTGTTCCAAATCCAAATTTCACAACATCTGTATATTCTCCAGATGTTTCAACAAAATCTTCAGCTTCTCTAATACTTAATCCTTTATCCATCATCATGGTACAACCACTTTCTCTTGGCTTTTGTGGTCTTGACGGAATGTGTTTTAAATTAAAATTCATTAAGATTTATTATTGTTATATAATTCAATAACAATGCTTATTTCTGGAATGTTTTTAGCTTCAGGATAAATTTCAAAAAGCTTTTCGCAAGAAATCTTTGCATTGTTTTGCAAACTTACCAAATTACTCTTTGCCTCTACCAAATTTCCTTCAGCAATTTGCATAGCAACTAATCTTAGATGTAAATCTTGTTGATCTTTATTTTTATTTATAGCTCTTTGAACCTCATCAATAGCTTTGTTTTTGGTATCATTATCAAATAAAAAATTTGAATAATCAATCCATGCGTCAATATTCTTTGGATCCAATTCAACAACTTTTTTATACGCTATTTCTGCTTCTTCTTTCAAACCTATCTTAGTTAAAAGTTCTGCATAGATATACCAATATTCTGCATTATCAGGCTCTAATCTAAGAGCCTTATTTATGAATTTTTTTGCTTCTAAGGGTTCATTTATTAAATCTCTTACTACTCCAATACCAATCCATGCATCAGATTGAGAATCATCTATTTCAAGACTTTTTTCATAAAACATTATAGCCTTTTTAAATTCTCCTAGTTTTTCATAACATTCACCAATACTACAATACGCAAAAGAATGAGGGTGATCAAATTGAAAAGACTCATTAAATGTATCAATAGCATTTTGATATTCTTTTAATTGAATATAACTGCTTGCTTTACCATAATGTGCTGCGGTAAATTTTTCATTTATTACTAAACACATGTCAAAAGCAAACATTGCATCTTTCCACATTTCTTTTACATTATAAGCAGTTCCTAAATTAAACCAAGAAAGATAAGAGTAAGGATTTTCATCAATAAGTCCATTAAAATATTGAATTGACTCATCCAACTGATTAGACTCATGAAACGCTACACCAATCTCTAAAAGAGTAGTTTCATTATTTGGATCTCTGTATAAAATCTCCTTCATTACTAAAACAGCCTTTTGATGTAATCCCATTTGCAAATATTCATAAGCAATTTCAGAAAGAATATCTTTAGAATTATCATCATGAATTGACAATGAAAATGCTTTATCAATATAATCTTCAGCCACTAATGGAAAATCTAAAACTGATGACAACTTACCAAGTGCTATAATAACATCAATATTATTAGGAAAAAAATGTTCAATTTCTTTAAGAATATTAAAAGATTCATTAAACTTTTGATTAGAATTTAACAAATCAACTTTCAATAATGTAAGAGCTAAATCATTAGGATATTGTGATAACCCAATTTTAATAGCCTTTATTGCTTTTTGTTTAAAATCAACACTTAGATAATAGTCTGCAATAGCTTCAAAATCATCAACATCAAAAAATGTAAATGATTTTTTATCAATCATTTCTTCAAATAGAGCTACTTTATTTAATATTTCTTGGTTGTCATCTTTGTTTTCAAGCATAGTGTCTGGATAAGTATCTATAACAAATTTATTGATATATAGACGCCATAAACATAAGTGATAAAGAGCTTTTCCACAATTAAATTAACATTTAAAAAACGTAAAGGCCACTTGTGAATAAAAAATCCAAATATTCTTAATTAATCAGAGATGATTCTACTATATTCGACAAAAAAATTCAACAATGACTTTAATAAAATCTATTTCTGGAATTAGGGGCACTATTGGCGGGAAACCAAATGAAAATTTAACTCCAATTGATATAGTTGAATCTACTGCAGCCTTTGGCTCTTGGGTTTCAAATAATTTTAAAAATGAAAAAATTAAAATTGTTATCGGAAGAGACGCTAGAATTTCTGGAAAAATGGTAGAAAACCTATGCATTGGAACTTTACAATCACTAGGTATTGACGTGATTAATTTAGGTTTATCTACAACACCTACTGTAGAAATAGCTGTACCAATGGAAAAAGCTCATGGAGGAATAATTTTAACAGCAAGCCACAACCCTAAAGAATGGAATGCCTTAAAACTTTTAAATAACAAAGGAGAATTTATAAGTGCAGAAGATGGTCAACTTTTATTAGAAATTATTAAAAAAAATGATTTCAATTTCTGCGAAGTTGACATGATTGGCAAGGTGATTGAAGATCAAACTTATTTCAACAAACACATTGAAAAGATACTTGAAATCAATAAGGTAGATATTAACTCAATTAAAAAAGCTAAAATTAAAGTTGTTTTAGATGCTGTAAATAGTACTGGAGGAATGGTCCTGCCAAAACTTCTTAAAGCATTAGGATGTTCAGACATTATTGAACTATTCTGTAAGCCTAACGGAGAATTTCCTCACAACCCCGAACCCCTACCTGAACATCTAACCGAGCTAAGTAAAACTGTTGTTGAATCTGGGGCTGATTTAGGAATTGTGGTAGACCCTGATGTTGATAGACTTGCTTTTGTATGTGAAGATGGTAGTATGTTTGGAGAAGAATATACATTAGTTGCTGTTGCAGATCATGTATTAAAAAATCAAAAAGGGAACACAGTCTCTAACTTATCATCAACAAGAGCTTTAAGAGATGTTACAGAATCTCATAATTGTGAATACAACGCATCTGCAGTAGGAGAAGTAAATGTTGTTAAATTAATGAAGAAAACAAATGCTATAATTGGAGGAGAAGGCAATGGTGGGGTTATCTTTCCTGAATTACATTATGGAAGAGACGCACTTATTGGCATTGCTTTATTCCTCTCACACTACGCTAAAGAAGGCAAAAGCATGACAGAATTAAAAAAATCATATCCTAATTACACTATAAGTAAAAATAAAATCCAACTAACTCCAGAAATAAATATTGACAACTTACTAGGTGAAATTTCAAAAAAATATCAAAATAAACCCCAAAATAAAATTGATGGACTTAAAATAGAATTAAATGATGAGTGGGTTCATTTAAGAAAGTCAAATACAGAGCCAATCATTAGAATTTACTCAGAAAGCAGTTCAGAATCAAAAGCACATCAATTAGGAAATCGATTCATTAAAGAAATAAATGACCTCATATAAATAACTTATATTTGCAAACATTGTTATGAAAGTTTATTTAGACAACGCAGCTACCACACCAATTGCTAAAGAAGTGATTTCAGAAATATCTCCATATTTATCTGATTTTTTTGGAAACCCTTCAAGCACACATGCATTTGGAAGAAAAACAAAAAATGCAATTGAAATTACAAGAAAAAAAATTGCCGACTTAATCAACGCTGATAATAGTGAAATTATATTTACATCTGGTGGTACTGAAGCCGATAATATGGCAATTAGGTCATCTGTACATGACTTAGGTGTTAAAAGAATTATAACAACTAAACTAGAACATCATGCAGTTGGGCATACCGCTGAAGAACTAAAAGAAAAACATCAAGTTGAACTAGTTTATTTAAACACTGATGAAAATGGTCACATCAACCTTCTTCAATTAGAATCTCTTCTAGAGAAAAAAATTAAAACCTTAGTGTCTTTAATGCATGCAAACAATGAAATTGGAACACTTTTACCAATTGATCAAGTAGCTGAAATGTGCCAAAAACCTCATGTTCTTTTTCATTCTGATACTGTTCAAACAATGGGGCATTATAAATTTGACACAAAAAAAACAAAAATAGATTTTCTTACTTGTGCAGCTCATAAGCTTCATGGTCCAAAAGGATGTGGGTTTTTATTTCAAAATAAAAATCTAAACACTTCTCCTCTTATTACTGGAGGTTCTCAAGAAAGAAACAGCAGAGGTGGTACTGAAAATCTATATGGAATAATAGGCTTAGGTAAAGCAATGGATTTAGCTTATAAACATCTTTCTGACCACCAAGATCATATACAAAATTTAAAAAGCTATATGATTAAATCATTAATTGAAATTGATCCAAAAATCACTTTCAACGGAGATATTACCCCCTCAAAAAGCTTATACACTGTACTCAATGTTTGTTTTCCGATGAATACTTGCAACTCAATGCTTCTTTTCAGCTTAGACATTCATGGAATAGCAGCTTCAGGAGGAAGCGCCTGTTCTTCTGGATCAAATAAAGGGTCTCATGTTTTAGCAGAACTTCCAAAAAGAGAAAACTGTCAATCAGTAAGATTTTCTTTTAGCAGGTATACAACAAAAGAAGAAATTGATTTCACTCTATCAAAAATAAGATCAATCATTAAGAATGATTAATCATAAAATGAAAGTAACCTTTAATGGAACAGGAACATCACAAGGGGTTCCTGTAATAGGTTGCCAATGTGAAGTTTGTATTTCTAAAGACAATAAAGACAACAGACTAAGGTCTTCAATCACAATACAATACAAAGACACATCTGTAGTTATAGATGCTGGACCTGATTTTAGACAACAGATGCTAAGAGCTAAAATTGACAAATTAGACGCTATAGTTTTTACCCATGAACATAAAGACCATGTAGCAGGGTTAGACGATGTAAGAGCTTATAACTTTATTACAAAAAAACCAATAAATATATACTGTACAAACAATGTTTTTAAAGCACTAAAAAGAGAATATCATTACATATTTGATCCAGCTTTTCAATACCCAGGAATTCCTAAAATCATTAGAAACAAAATTGATTCTAATAAAGATTTTACAGTTAAAAATATAAAAATTACACCTATTAATGTTCTTCATTATAAACTTCCTGTATTAGGTTTTAGAGTAGATGATTTTTGTTACATAACAGACGCAAGTTTTATAATCGAAAAAGAAAAAAGTAAATTAAAAAACCTAAAAGTTTTGGTTCTAAATGCACTAAGAAAAGAAAAACACATTTCACATTTCAACTTAGAAGAAGCATTAGCATTAATAGAAGAGCTAAAACCAAAGAAAGCTTATTTAACTCACATATCTCATTTAATGGGAAAACATAGTGAAGTTAGCAAAACACTGCCTGAAAATGTTGAAATTGCATATGACAACCTTAGCATAAAAATTGAATAATTATGAGAATTGATATTATTTCGGCTGTCCCAGCTTTATTAGATAGTCCATTTAATGACTCCATTCTTAAAAGGGCTCAAAACAAAGGCATTGTTGAAGTAAATATTCACAACCTTAGAGATTACAGTTCTAATAACCAAAAAAGCATTGATGACTATGCTTTTGGCGGAGGTGCAGGAATGGTTCTATCTATAGAACCTATATATAAATGCATAACTTCACTAAAAGAAAAAAATAATTACTCTGAAATCATTTTTATGACTCCTGATGGTGAAAAACTAAGTCAAAAAATAAGCAACCAATTATCATTAAGCTCAAATTTAATTGTGCTATGTGGCCACTATAAGGGAATTGACGAAAGAGTTCGAGAACACCTAATAACTAAAGAAATTTCAATTGGTGATTATGTATTGTCTGGAGGCGAACTTGCAGCAGCAGTTTTATGCGACAGTATAATTAGGTTAATTCCCGGTGTTTTAAATGATGAAACATCTGCTCTTTCAGATTCATTTCAAGATAATTTACTTGCGCCCCCTGTATATACGAGACCAGCAAAATATAAAGACTGGGAAGTTCCAAAAATTCTGACATCAGGAAATCTTAAAGAAATTGAAAATTGGAGACACGAAAAATCAATTGAAAAAACAAAAACATTAAGACCTGATTTACTTAAATAACCAATTGACTAAAAATAATTTTCACTTGAATTGAAAAGTTTGTAAATTTCTTTGTAATATTGCACCCCATAAATCAGGAATCATGGATAAATTAAAAGAACTAGCTAACGAAATCAATGAATCAAAGCAATGGCCTAATTTCAGTGCTGGAGATACTTTAACTGTTACTTACAAAATTAAGGAAGGTGAAAAAGAAAGACTTCAATCTTTTCAAGGTACTGTGATTCAAAAAAAAGGATCTGGTGTAACTGAAACATTTACAATTAGAAAAATGTCAGGCGGTACTGGTGTAGAAAGAATATTCCCAATTTATTCACCAATGCTTGAAAATATTGTAGTCAATAAAGAGGGTTCTGTTAGAAGAGCTAGATTATTTTACCTTAGAGAAAGAACTGGTAAATCTGCTAGAATTAAGGAGAAAAAACATTTTTCGAAAAAGAAAGCTTAAAAAGATTCTAAATCTTTTAAAAATTTAAAAGCTCCATCTCTCATTTGATCAATACCCGGTTTCTCCATAGGGATATGACCGCAATTCTCTAAAAAGATTACTTCTTTTTTACATGACAATTTTTCATAAAAAGGTTTAGACATTGCCCAAGGAATAATAAAATCATTTTCTGGTTGTAAAAAAAGCAGTGGACACGATTTAAACTTTTCAGGTTCAACATTTGGATTAGCTTCAAAAAGTGTTCTGAAAAATTTTAAATACACCCAACTTCCAGATCCAACTTTGTCCTTTTTTAATTCTTTAACAAATTCTTTATTGTTAGCCATAGCCCACATTTTAGTGGTTAATTTTATAGGAATTTTTATTTTATCAGTTAAAAAACTTAACCCATTTAATAAATAATGAGAAAAAAAACCAAAACACTTATTTTTTGCTAATCCCATCTGCACAGATTTTTCCCTAGTATCAGCTAAACTAGTAACAATTAAACCCGAAACATTACTATTTAATGAGGCAACTTGATAAGCCAACATCCCTCCTAAACTAACCCCACATAAAACAATTGGAGAATCTGATTTTTCAGCTTCTTCATTCACTAAATCATCTACCAAATTAATCCAAGTATAATATGAATTTGGAGAATCAACTTCTGTTAATCCAAAACCTGGTAAATCAGGAGCAACACATTCAAAACCTAAATTAGAAAAACAAACAGCAACTGGAGAAAGGAGCCTACCATTTCCACCACCCCCATGCAATAATATCAACTTAATTTTCTGTTTGTTTTTTTTTGGTTTAAAATGATCGATATGAATATTAAAACTTCTCCATTTCCAATAATATTCCTCCGGATAATTGTTATCACTAATTCTCCAATCCTTAGGGAAATAAGGTTGAAAATTTTTCCAAGAATCTATTTCTTTATATGTCCTCAACTAGTTTAAATAAAAACCTGAATATCACATCCTTTCAGGAACTTTAATGCCTAATATAAACATTCCTTTTTTAATTATCCTTGATGTTAAATCTGAAACTTTTAATCGGAATTCAACTATATTTTCATCTTCCTCTTTTAGAATTGGACAAGATTGATAAAAAGAATTGTAAGCCTTAACCAAGCTAAATAAATAATTGGCTAAGATTGCAGGAGATAGTTCTTGTGATGATTGCCGTATTATTTCAGGAAAAATAGAAATACTTTTTATAAGTTCTAACTCTTGAGATTTAAATTCAACATCTTTAACAATAAAATCTTTTGTCGATTTTTTCTTATTCAATAAACTTTTTATTCTAGCATAGCCGTATTGGATAAAAGGTCCCGTATGACCATTTAAATCAATAGATTCTTTTGGATCAAACATCATTTTTCTCTTAGGATCTACTTTAAGTAAATAATATTTTAAACCTGACAATCCTATTTTAGTACATAATGATTCAATCTCATCTTCACTCAACCCCTCCAAATGCCCCCTTTCATTTGTTAAAAGTTTTGCTTCATTGATAACAGCATCCATTAAATCATCTGCATCAACCACAGTTCCTTCTCGAGATTTCATTTTACCTTCAGGTAACTCAACCATACCATATGATAAATGATAACATTCATCTGACCAAGAATAATCTAATTTAGAAAGCAGTTTAAAAAGAACTTTAAAATGATGGTTTTGTTCATTACCAACTGTGTATACAATTCCGGAAAGTCCAGGATAATCTTCATAACGCTGAACTGCAGTTCCAATATCTTGAGTCATATAAACAGAAGTTCCATCAGAACGAAGTAATAATTTATCATCCATTTTATCTTTACTTAAATCACACCATATAGATTTATCTTCTTTTTGATAAAAGGTTCCTGAATCAAGTCCTGACTCTACAACTAACTTACCCAAACTATAAGTATCAGACTCATAATATAATTTATCAAATTCAACACCCATTTTATTGTAAGTCTTTTCAAATCCAGAGTATACCCAATTGTTCATCTTAGACCACAGGGCTCTGACCTCTACATCTCCTTTTTCCCATTTCAACAACATATCTTGGGCTGATTTAAAAATTGGAGCTTCTAATTTTGCTTTTTCAACATCTAATCCCTCATTAACCAAAACTTGAATTTCTTCCTTATAAGCCTTGTCAAATTCAACATAATATTTACCAACTAAATGATCGCCTTTTAATTGATTAGATTCAGGAGATTCATCATTAGCAAATTTTAACCAGGCCACCATTGATTTACATATGTGAATTCCTCTATCATTTATGATTTGAGTTTTAACTACTTTATGACCATTGGCTTTTAAAATATTAGCTACACTATCCCCTAAAAAAATATTTCTTAAATGACCTAAATGAAGAGGTTTATTTGTGTTAGGGGATGAATACTCAACCATATACAACCTTCCACTTTCCTTTTTAGCAATACCAAAACTTTCATCAATACACCAATTATTAATCAACTCACCCCAATAGCTATGAGATAATTGAATATTTAAAAACCCTTTAACCACATTAAATGAAGAAAAATTAGAAGAATTATTAACTAAATAATCACCAATTAAATCCGCAGTTTCTTCAGGTTTTTTTTTTGAAAATTTTAATAATGGGAAAACTACTAATGTAAAATCTCCAACAAAAACTTTTTTTGTTTGCTCTATAACAAGTGGTTTAGCAATAGCCTCATCACCAAATAATGAATAGACAGCATTAGAAATTGTTTCTGAAATTTGATTTAAAAAATACATTAACCTCTTTTTTCAACAATTGAAGTTGCTTGATCTAAAATCCTTAGAGCTGTTTCAGCCATTTTATTTTGTTTATTGTCTAGACAGGGGTTAATTTCAACAACCTCTAGACAACAAGTTCTTTTATCAATCAGTAAATGATTAATAACCCCACTAGCTTCTTGTTCTGTAAACCCATTACAAACAGGAGTTCCTGTCCCATAAGATACTAAATCACAATCAAGGCTATCTACATCAAAAGAAATATAAATTAAATCACAAGAAGAAAGGTATTTTAAAACATTATTAGCAACCACATCAGAGCCAGTTCTTCTGACTTCTTCAACGGAAATTTTTTTAATATTGTTTTCAATAATAAAATAATCTTCAGGATCTTCAGATGATCTAAGTCCAATTAAAACAATATCATCTGTATTAACTTTAGGTGAAATATTTTCAAGGTTTTTATATTTTTCCCATTTTTGTTGAGTAAGGTGGTCTAATTCATGAGCTCTATGTTTATCATTATCAGAACCAACTGAAGCAGCTAAAGACATTCCATGAACATTACCGGATGGTGTAGTGAAAGGTGAATGCAAATCAGCGTGTGCATCAATCCAAATCACACCAATTCTTTTATCTGGATATGTAGATTTTATACCAGCAAGAGTTCCAGCAGCATTAGAATGATCTGCAGCAATAACCAGCGGAAAATTATGCTTACTAAGTGACTTACTAACCTTAGATGAAACATTTTCACATACTTTGATAACAGAATCTATTCTTAAAGCTTTAGAAAACTTTACTGGTTCATCAAGAACATCATTTTCATTGGGAATTACAACACTAGAAAACTTTTTAAATAAATCTGACTTTAAATTTCTTGCAGCAACTTTCAGTGCTTCAATACTTAAAGAGGAACCCCTTGTGCCAGCACCAACTTCAGAAGAATTTTCAATAATCTGAATTTTACTCATTTATTTTAAAAGTTAATTAATTTTAATTTTTAATGTTTTAATGAATTCGAAAATAAAAAACTATCCACATGAATTTATCAAAATAGTGGATAAAATTGAAAAATAAGCTTTAATCGGCTAATTTATCATTAAAAACCTTTCTAAACTTATCAATTTTAGGTTGTATTACAAATTGACAATAAGGTTGATTCTTATTTAAATTATAGTAATTCACATGATATTTTTCAGCAGAATAAAAAACATCTAACCTCTTTATTTCAGTAACAATAGGGTTTTTCCAAAGCCCAGAAGAATTTAGCTTTTCTTTATAGGTCTCTGCTAATTTTAATTGTTCATCATTATTACAATAAATACCAGATCTATACTGTGTTCCAATGTCATTCCCTTGTCTGTTTAAAGTAGTAGGGTCATGTGTTTTCCAAAAGACTTCTAACAATTCTACATATGAAATAAGTGAAGAATCATAAATAATTCTTGCCACTTCATTATGACCAGTCATGCCAGAACAAACCTGCTCATAGGTAGGGTTTTTTATTTTACCATCACAGTAACCAGGTTTAACAGAAACAACTCCTTTTAATTGTTGAAAAACAGCCTCAACACACCAAAAACATCCTGCCCCAAATACTATAGTATCTTTTTTCATATTTATAAAATCATTTTTTTTCTCAACATCTGCTAAAGCTGCATTACAAGACATCAATGTATTTAACATCAAAAGCGTTAAAATTAATCTATAATTTACAGTCATGTAATTTTGTTGTAAATCTAAATTAACGAATCTTTGAATAAACGTTTCTTTTTGTATGATTAAAATTGGTTTAATTTCTGACACCCATGGACATTGGGATGATGCTTATGTAAAATATTTTTCTGATTGTAATGAGATTTGGCATGCTGGAGATATTGGTGATATTTCTATAATGGATAAGTTAAACAAAATCTGCCCTACAAAAGGAGTTTATGGAAACATTGACAATCATATCATAAGAACAGAGTATCCTGAAAATCTATTTTTTGAAATTGAAGGAATGAGTTTTTGGATAACTCACATTGGAGGTAAACCATTTAAATACAACAAAAAAACATACATTACATTAAAAAATAAAAAGCCAAATGTTTTTATATGTGGACATAGTCATATATGTAAAGTTATTATGGATAAAAACATTGGAACACTATATATTAACCCTGGAGCAGCTGGAAAAGTAGGTTTCCATAAAGTAAGAACAATAATTAGATTTGTTATTTCAAATGGATTAATAAAAAATTTAGAAGTTATTGAACTTAAAAAATAAACTATCTTAATCTATCTAAAGACTTAATTAATTTCTCATCATTTTTAATGCCCCTATTAGCAAGGAAAACAAAAGGAATTGCACTTACTAATAAATATAACCCAACATTATATATCGGTTCATTAAGTTCATTAATAGTTAAAGAACTAACAGATAAAAACATATAAATCAATGTAATTAAAAGAACAAAATAATTTGCCTTACCTAAAGATAACTGAGCTTTTCTATTTTTAAATTTAAATAGCATTAAAATACCTAATGATATGGACAAAAAATATCCTATAAAATAAGGGTAATTCCCCAATTCTTTTGGCAATAGTTGGTTTTCTAAATTCCACCCAAAAGCCCCAAATTCTAATGTTTGGCCATTAAAATCTAACTCAGCAAAAGGGAAAAATGAAGAAATAAAAACAACCGCTACCGAAAGAATAATATAAATTGATTGAACTCTTTGTATCATAATATATTTGAAATTTTATTCTACAAATATAAAATTAGATATTAGATAGTAGAAAAAGAATGAAAACAAAAATTTGAAATATGTTTGAATATAAATAAGTTATCTTATATTTGAACAATCTAGAGAAACACAAACAACTCTGATCACATATCCAATCAAATAAATCTCAAAAAAGCTAAATCAAGCTAAAACAATAATCACATATTTTTATAATTAATGTACGATATTGAAAATCTTAATAAGAAAAAGGTTACAGAATTAAGAGAAATTGCTGAAACCTTAAAAATTGAAAAAACAGATAAACTAAAAAAACAAGAACTGGTTTATAAAATTCTTGACGAACAAGCCTTAAAACCGTCTGAAACAAAGACAAATGCTCCAAAAACAGAAAAAAGAGTAAGTTCTCCAAATAACGGCAACAATAAACGTTCTAATAATTATAGAAATAACGATTCAAAAAAAGCAGATAATTCTAAAGAAAAATCAAATTCTTCAGATGAAAAGAATCAAGAAGAAGTTAAAAAAGAAAACACAAAAGAATCATCTTCAAACAGACCTCATAACTCTAATAAGGATCATCAACATTCTAAAAGAAGACCTCATCATCAACATGAAAGAAATCACAACAAAGAAGATTATGACTATAATTTTGATGGTATTGTAATTAGTGAAGGAGTACTAGAATTAATGCAAGATGGTTATGGATTTTTAAGATCTGCTGATTATCATTATTTATCTTCTCCAGATGATGTATACGTTTCTCAATCACAAGTTAAATTTTTTGGCTTAAGAACTGGAGATACTATTAAAGGAGTTGTTAGACCACCTAAATATGGTGAACGCTATTTCCCTCTTGTTAAAATTGAAAAAATTAATGGGAGAGATCCTGAATTCATCAGAGACAGAGTTCCTTTTGAGCATTTAACCCCCCTTTTCCCAAGTGAAAAGTTTAAACTTACTGGGCATCATCAAGAATCTGTTTCAACTCGAGTTATGGATTTATTTTCACCAATTGGTAAAGGTCAACGTGGGATGATTGTAGCACAACCTAAAACAGGTAAAACAATGTTACTTAAAGACGTTGCAAATGCTATTGCTGCAAACCACCCAGAAACCTACCTTATTGTATTACTAATTGATGAAAGACCCGAAGAGGTGACAGACATGCAAAGAAGCGTTAAAGCAGAAGTTATTGCATCTACTTTTGACGAACCTGCTGAAAGACATGTTAAAGTTGCTAATATAGTTTTACAAAAAGCAAAAAGGTTAGTAGAATGTGGACATGATGTATGTATTCTTCTTGACTCAATTACAAGATTAGCTAGAGCATACAATACAGTAATGCCAGCTTCAGGAAAAGTGTTAACTGGAGGTGTTGATGCTAATGCTCTTCACAAACCTAAAAGGTTTTTTGGAGCAGCTAGAAAAATAGAGAATGGCGGATCATTAACTATTCTTGCTACTGCCTTAACAGAAACAGGTTCTAAAATGGACGAAGTAATCTTTGAAGAATTCAAAGGTACTGGAAATATGGAGCTTCAATTAGACAGAAAGATTTCCAATAGAAGAATATTTCCTGCAATTGACATTCTAACTTCAGGCACAAGAAGAGAAGACTTACTTCTTGATAAAGAAACTCTACAAAGAGTATGGATATTAAGAAAACATTTAGCTGACATGAATCCAATTGAAGCCATGGAATTTATGAAAGATAGACTCAGATCTAGCAAATCAAACGAAGAGTTTCTTGTTTCAATGAACGGATAATTCTCTAACAAATGAGCAAATCCGTCAAAATTGGGCTTGCAGCTGTTTTTATCTCTATTTTTTTTGAGATTTCTACATTCTATTATGGCATACATGAAAATATAAATGCAAGTGAAATTTCATTTATGTTTCATTCATTAATATTAATAATATCCATCTCAACAACCATTATTTCTATTAGTAAAAATGAACTAATAACTCAATTTAAAGCAGGCATTAAAACCACCTCTATTTTTGCTATTTTTATGAGTATTTTTTTCTTTTCCTATAACAAATGGATTAATCCTGATTATATGGAAAACAGGAGAAAATACCTTATTGAATTAACTAAAGCAGATCTAACTAAAGAAAACATAAAGCGAGAAATGGATGCGAATCCTAAGTATTATGAATCAGAGTCTTCCGAAGATTTAATAGATAATCAACAAGAAAGCATTAACACTACAAGAGAACCAAAAGTTATTTTTGCATTAAGCTTATTTTCATTAATGTTTTTAGGAATGTTTTTTTCTTTGCTAATTTCACTAGCAAATAGGTTTATACAAAAAAGATTTACCCAATAATTTTTACTCCTAAATCATTAAAATCAACTCCATCAAAATTACCACTGCTCATCATAAGTAAATTTTTATTTTCCCATTTTTTATTTACTATAATTTTCAATAATTCTTCTGAAGATGTTAAAACAGTAACATTCTTTGTACCAAAAGAATTAAAAACATCTTCTTCTGATATATCATCTAACTTTTTATGTTTAATTGTATCCCTATTAAAATAAATATAAGCCTCATCAGCATCAACCATAGTTTGATTATATTCTTTTAAAAACTCTTTATTTAAACTACTGAAAGTATGTAATTCCATACAAGCTATTAAGGTTCTATTTTTAAACTGCTTTTTCAAAGCTTTAGTTGTTGCCCTAAGCTTTGATGGTGAATGCGCAAAATCTTTATAAAAAGAACATGTTTCGCCTTTTCTAACCAGTTCTAACCTTTTTGAAGCTCCCTTAAAAGTCTTAATAGCTTTGTAAAAAGACGAATCATCAATTCCAACAGCTTTACAAACCAATTGAGCTGCCTTTAAGTTTTGTAAATTGTGTTCACCAAAAACTTCTATTGGTATTTCATTGCCCATTTCATCAATCAATACAGTAACTCCATTATCAATCAAATGTGAATGAGTAGTATAAGACTTTTTAAAACAACTATTCTGCACCGAACTTACCATATTAACTAATCGAGCGTCATTGCTACAATAAAAAAGGGAGCCATCATTTGAAATGCCCTCGGCAAATATTTTAAATTGTTCTATATAATTATCAAAAGTGGGGAAAACATTAATGTGGTCCCAAGCTATTCCGCTTATAACAGCGATGTCAGGATGATACAAATGAAATTTAGGTCTTCGGTCAATTGGCGATGATAAATATTCATCTCCTTCTAAAACAGCAATTGTTGGTTTATCAGAAAGCTTGACCATACACTCAAAACCATCTAATTGAGCTCCAACCATATAATTATGATCTACATCATTTAATTTAAGAACGTGCAAAATCATACTTGTAATAGATGTTTTCCCATGACTTCCTCCAACAACAATTCTGGTTTGCCGTTTAGTTTGCTCATAAATAAATTCTGGATAAGAATAAATTGGAATATCTAATTCTTGAGCAGCAATTAATTCAGGATTGTTTTCTCTAGCATGCATGCCTAAAATAACAGCATCTATTTCATTATTTATTAAACGGCTATCCCAACCAATTTTTGACGGCAATAAACCGTATTTTTTTAATCTTCCTTTTGATGGTTCAAAAATTTCATCATCAGAACCTGTAACTACATCTCCCTTTAAATGTAAAGCAATAGCTAAATTATGCATTGCGCTTCCACCAATTGCTATAAAATGATAATTCATAACGTTAAAATAAGACATATGAATAGTCACATTTATTGAATCAAAATTAGTTTTTCACACTAAAACATTAAAATGAATTATATTTAGTTTGTTTTAGAATATTTACTGAATTATAAATGTCAAATCCCCCCATAACTCCTTTAGCTGAAAGACTAAGACCTAATTCGCTTTCATCCTACATTGGACAAGAACACTTAGTTGGCAAAGACGGCCCAATTAAAAAAGCAATTAAAAATAAACTTATACCATCCATGATTCTTTGGGGACCACCAGGTGTTGGAAAAACCACACTTGCAGAAATCATTTCAAATGAACTTGATCGCCCATTTTATACTCTATCAGCAATAAACTCGGGCGTAAAAGACATTCGTTTAATCATTGATAAAGTCAAAAATAATGGGATGTTTAGTCAAGAAAATGCAGTATTATTTATTGACGAAATTCACAGATTCAGCAAATCTCAACAAGATTCCCTTTTAGCAGCTGTTGAAAAAGGAATTATAACCTTAATTGGAGCAACTACTGAAAACCCATCTTTTGAAGTGATTTCAGCCTTAAGGTCAAGGTGTCAAACTTTTGTATTAAAAAATCATAATAAAAACGAACTTGAACAATTTCTTGAGCAGGGCATAAATGAAAAAGAAATTAAAAAGAAAAATCCCGTTTTAAAAGAAAAAGAAGCCTTAATTAGAATATCTGGAGGAGATGCAAGAAAACTTTTAAATGCTCTTGAATTTGTTGTTAACAATGTTGAAGAAGATAATTTAATTATTACCAATGAATTGGTTAAAAATACTATTCAGCAAAACATATCTAAATATGACAAAAAAGGGGAAATGCATTATGATATCATTTCTGCTTTTATTAAATCAATTAGAGGCAGTGATCCAAATGGAGCTGTTTACTGGCTTGCTAGAATGATTCACGGAGGTGAAGACCCTAAATTTATTGCCAGAAGGATGATTATTTCAGCTTCAGAAGATATTGGCCTAGCCAATCCTACTGCTTTAATTATGGCAAACAATTGCTTTGATGCTGTTCAAAAAATTGGATGGCCAGAAGGTAGAATAATTTTATCTCAGTGCGCTGTGTACTTGGCTGCCTCACCTAAAAGCAACTCTACATACCTAGCAATTAACAATGCAATAACGGAAATTGAAAAATCAGGTGACTTGCCTGTTCCGCTTCATTTAAGAAATGCTCCTACTAAATTAATGAAAGAATTAAATTATGGTAAAGATTATAAGTACAGTCATGACCATAAAGAAAACAACCATGAGCAAGAATTTCTTCCTAAAAAACTTACAAATCAAAAATTTTATGAAACTAGTATAAACAAAAGAGAAATAGAATTGAAAAAATATTTAAATAATATATGGAAAGGAAAATATAATTATTAATTGAATTTGTAATGTTTATCTTTAAAAAATGAAAAGGATTTATTTTCTAATTCTAATAGTTGTAGTTTTTTTTAAATGCAAAAAAAATGACACTAACACATCTTGGAATGCCACATATAATTTACCTATAAGTTATGGAAATATAGATGTTTTAGACTTTTTAGACTCCAATAAACTATCTTTTAATTCCGATTCAAGCCATCTTATTTTTAAAGACACTAAAACAGTTTTTGAACTAAATCAAGAAGATTTTTTAGATGCAATAGAATTCTCTTTTGAAGACACTATGGATATCCCAAGTGTAATTTATGGAATTCCCTTTTCTCCAGGTTTTAGTATTCCATATACTTTTGTAGAAAACAAACAGTTTTCATTTTCTGATATGGAACTCAAAACCATATCTTTTAATACACTTCAAATTGAATATTTAATCAGAAGCAATATTTCAGGAGCAGTAGATTTTGAGTTTTCCTTTCCTAATATATATGACATAAATAACAACACAATCACTCAAACAGTATTAATCCCTTATGATTCGTCTGGAAATTCTTCTGTAACGGGATATATTGACCTTGAAAACACATTACTTGATTTAAGTGGAAATAATGGGAATTCATACAATGAAATAACTACAGAATTCAAACTTGGAGCTTCAAGCACCAATACTTCAGACTTAATTTTAACCAGTGAAAGTGAAGTTATAATTGACATAAAACTTAAAAACTTATCTATTAAAAAAGCAATTGGTTACTTAGGAAAAATAAACCTTGATTCCCAAGATGAAATTGAACTTTCAATAATGGATGAAATTAATGCTAAAAACATAAATATTGGACCACCCTCTTTATCCTTAAACATAATAAATGGAGTTGGTGTTGATGCCCAATTAAAAATTAAAGAAATTACTTTTTCAAAAAATAATGACCAAGTCAGTATTGTTCATCCAATGATAAACAATACTATAAACATAAATAGAGCGTTAGATTTGGGTTGGGATTTTCAATCGAGCAACTACAGCATAGATATAGATTCTAACAATTCTAATATTCAATCTGTTATCTCATTATTACCCAACAAAGTAATTAACGAATATGAAATAATAACAAATCCTCTTGGAAATATTTCTGGACATAATGATTTTTACAATTCAAACAACCCCTTGAAAGTAAATTTAGATGTTGAGTTCCCATTATTAATTAACATTGATTCTTTAGTGTTTTTAAGAGATATCCCACTTGAATTACCTGAAAATTTCAACTTAAAGAATGGAGAAATTTTTATAGAGTTTCAAAACAGTTTTCCATTTGAAGTATGCGCAGAGATAAACATTTTAAACGGAAATACTATTGGTTTAAACCCAACATGTGTAAATAGCGGAGTAACCAATTCAAATGGAGAGGTTACAAGTGCAACAAACAATTTTCATACAATAAATCTAAATGAAAGTGATATATCAGATCTTTCAATTAGCAAGCATATTCAACTTAAATTAAAATTAAGTACCCCAACAACCAACATGGACTATTCTATTTTAGAATCTAATAAATTGTTTTTTAAAATTGGCGGATACTTTGAAACAGAAATTAATCTTTAAAATGAGAAGCTTCCTTACATTATTTTTTAGTTTATCAATCTGTTATTCCATTGGACAAAACCTATTTAATAACCAATCACCATTTCCGTCTGATACTTCTAATAAAAACAAGGTTTATCATTTTTCAAACATTCACTTTGGCTCAACACATTTTAAACTTGCTTTGCCTTTAAAATTTTATACTGGGGGGTTCATAACAAATGACAATAAAGGAAAAGCAACACCATTTGATAGAACAAATATTTCTGGAGGAATAATAGATTTAAATGTTGGAGGGATCATTTTTAATAAAAATAAACTAATAGATGGATGGTATGTTAATGTAAATTGGCTACAATCAACCGCTTTAAAATATCCTCAAGGTTTATTTAATGCTATAATGTATGGCAATTCAAATATTGAAAACACCATAAACCTTTCTAACCTATCAGGCCACCTTAGAAATCATCATAAACTAAGCTTTGGGTTTTTTAAATCAAATTGGACCTATGGATTAACAGTAGGGAGTATTAACAAAGAAATAACAGGGAATTTTAACACAAATAGTTCAATTTTATTTTTACCACCTTATGAATGGAATATTCAATTAAATGGCAATATAAATTCAACAAATATTTCAACTAATTCTTTTTCATCTAATGGAATAAGCATAGGTGGCGATATTATTTACAAAAGTACATTTAATGAAAAATGGAATTTTAGCATTGGGTTGAACAATTTTGGACTTATTTCATTTAACAAAAATAACCCTATATATTCCATAGATACTGCATTAAATTTTACTGGATTTCAATGGGAAGAGTTGAGAAACATTGATTCCAGCATTGCTAATTATACATCAAGTTTTGACACAACATATGCAAAAAATTATACTGTAATTACGCCATTTACTATTGCAGCAAATTCACAATTTAAACTCAAAAGTATATTTATATACTCTAATCTAAAATACATTCACATGAGTCAAGGCAATTATAGCCTCAGTATTGGAGGGTATAAAAAAATAAATAACAATATTCTAATTGGAAGTGGGATCAACTACCACTCTATTAGTACATTTCAATGGGAATTTTTCACATATTATCAAAAAGAAAAAGCAAATATTGGAATTAAACTTAACAACCTAATTGGCATTATTCCAAACATTGGAAAATCATTTGGATTACAAACCTATATTTCTTGGAGATTATGATAAAGTACATCCTAAACATATCTTTTTTATTGCTAACAAATCATCTTTTATCTCAAAATGTTTTTTTTAGATCTTATGGTGGGAATGGCAACGACTTTGGTGAAGAAGTAATTGAAACTAATGATTCAAATTTTGTTGCTGTTGGTGGGACAGAAAGTTTTGGAAATGGTCTTATGGACTTATATCTTTTTAAAACAGATTCGATTGGAGATGTATTATGGACTAAAACATTTGGAGGACCAAATATTGATTATGGAACTGATGTTACACAAACTAATGATAGCGGATTTATTGCTTGTGGATACTCAAACAGCATTGGATTAGATTATAATATATTTATTGTTAAAGTAAATAACCAAGGCATTCATCAATGGACAAAAAATATTGGTGGGAATAATTGGGATTTTGCTTATGGAATAACCCAATCTTTTTTAAACCCATCTCAATATTACATTGTTGGGAAAACTTACAGTTATGGTCAGGGAAATGGAGATGCGTTTATTCTAAAAATAAATAGCCAAGGAGACACACTTTGGATGAAAACTTATGGCGGTCAAGAAACCGATTATTTTAATGAGGTTGTTGAAGACAATACAGGAAACGTTTATTGCATTGGAGCATCTAAAAGCAATAGCAATACAGAAAACCTTTGGATAACCAAATTAGATACTGCAGGTGCTATTCAATGGAATTACTATCATAATGATTCCATAAATACTATAGGCAATTCTATAACAGTCCTTGGAAATAACAATGAAAAAATAAATTTTTGTGGAGAAATGTATCAAAACGATACGTTAAGCTCAAATAAAACCTTTCTCATTGGTGGCATTAGTAATAACGGCACATATAATTTCACAGCAGGTTATCCAAATAATTTTTCACAATACGATAATGCATGTGTTAAAGTTCTTCAGAAACCAAATACAAATAGATATTTTGTTGTGTCAAATTATTTTCAAAATGATGCAAATAAAATTTTTTATGCAGAATTAGCTGATCAATGGCAACAACCAAATACGAGTAGAGTTAAGGGAAACGGAAATGATTTTGTACATGGAGGTGACTTTTTAAGTGATGGAACAGGGTTCATCATTTCTGGGACAACTGAAGAAACAAATAACGGTCAAACTGATTTCTTTTTATCCAAAACTTTTGATGGGCAATGGAGCACTACCTTTTCTAATACTTCGATATTAGACATTCATGATCATCAGCAACATGAATTTGAAATTTTTCCAAACCCTTCAATAAAAGAGATTAAATTAAATAACATAAATACAAATACTCCATTTATTATAAAAGACATAAACAACAATATAGTTTATTCAGGTACCTACAATATGAACCCAATAAACATTGAAAGTCTAAGAAGTGGCATTTATTTTATATCTATCAAAAAAGAGAAAAGAAGTAAGAAGTTTATAAAACTTTAAGTTTAGCCAAAAAATAATATTCTTTATTGGTGGAATACATTTCTTGAAAACTTACTAAATCTAAAGGCTCTTTATTATCAATAAATCCCTTAAGAGTAAATAATCTATAGTTTTGCTTTTCAAAAAACTCAAAAACATCTAGCGGACCAGTATTGTAATAATCTGAAGCACCTAGACCGTGTTCAAAAACAATTACAGGATGGAATTTTCTTATGGTATTTACTGCACCTTTAAGAACACCTAATTCACCACCTTCTACATCAATTTTAATTAGGTCAACTCTATCGTGATCTTTAACTTGGTTATCTAAAGTGTCTAATTGAATTTCAATAGTATTAATTTTTTCACTTTTGGGATATGACCTTTGCTTTATTCCACTAAACGCAGGATTAGAAACTACATGTTGAAAAGAAGATATTTTTGACTCATCACTTAGCCCAAAATTTCTAACTTCACAACTATTTCCAAATTTATAATTCAACTTTTCATACATACTAGGAATGGGTTCAAATGCAAAATGTTTACCATTAGGAGCAAGCTTAATGGCATTAACAAGTACCTCACCTTTATGACAACCCACATCAATAAACGTTGAATTATTTTCCAAAACAATTTTCATTATTTGTTTTGTCTGCTTATCATATTTTTGGTTAAGTGTAATAGGAAAAATAACTTTCTTCACTATAGACTTAACAGATTCACTTACCATTAAACTAAATTGAATAGGCGTTAAATTTAATAATTTATTTTATTGTGAGTTCAGTCCTTCTATTTTTCGCCTTGTTTGTTTCACTTGAATTTTCAACAATTGGACGCTTTTCTCCGTAACCTACATAACTTAATCTATCTTTTGAAATACCTCTATTTATTAACCAATCTACTACTGCATTTGCTCTGTTGGTAGATAAAATTAAGTTATCGTCCTCATCTCCATCGCTGTCCGTGTGACCAGAAATTTCTGCTTTAATTTTGGGGTTAATTGACAACAATTTCAAAATCTTTTCAAGTTCAACAACTGAAGACTTTTTAATGTCCCACTTATTAACATCAAAAAATATATTTTCTAAAATAAAAGTCCCTGGCTTAATTTTTCTCATTGGAATATTAAGTTGGTAACCTTCATCTGTTTCTTCTAAATCTGAAAATGAAAAATTCTTAGAAACAAATGAATATCCTTCTTTTTCCGCATGAAAAGCCATTTCAATATTAGTTGGCAATGCAATTAAAAACTGACCAGAAATTGGATTAGCTATAATTTCAGATACTATTTTTCCATTTTTTAAATTAGTCAACTGAAAAGAAGCTTCTAAAGGGTTCATGTCTTCTTCATCATAAACAAATCCTTTAACAAAAGTTGTAGGAATAGGCTTGTAATCATCTTCTATTTCAAAACTATACAAATCTAAACTTCCAAAACCCTCTGGTCGATTTGAAGAAAAATAAGCCAAATCTCCTTTTGATGATATCAAAACAGAATTTTCATCCATATAGGTATTTACTGGATAACCCATATTAATTGGTTTTGTCCAGATGCCATTTGAATCTTTTCTTGACATAAAAATATCTAATCCTCCCATGCCTTGATGACCGTTACTAGAAAAATACAAAGTTTGTCCATCAGGGTGAATTTGAACAGATTCTTCTCTGTAAGGTGTGTTAATCACAGAAGATAATCTGATTGGTTTTGTCCAGCCATTACTTGTGATTTGGGAAGAATAAATATCCTGATTATCAGGACTTCGTCTTTGTCTATCAAAAGTCAACCCTCTTACAAAATATAATGTTTTTCCATCAGAAGAAAAAGAAGGTTGAGTTTCCCAATGTTTAGTATTGATTGGAGGGCCTAAATTTACAGGTTGAGACCATTCATCTCCATTTTTTTGACTGTAAAATAAATCACAACTCCCTTTTCCAGTTCTTCCAAAACCATATTCATAGTCGCCCTTTGCCCCTGTTTCACAACCAACAAAAATCACATATTTACCATCGGAACTAAATGTTGGAGCCCCCTCATTATACATGGTATTGACCTTAGAACTAATCATATAACTTGGGTTCCAAGAATTTTCAGTTTTTTTAGTTTCCGTAAAAATATCTTCTTGTTTATTTCCCATGGGAGCTAAATTATCCTTAACCATTCTTGTAAAAAGAAGTGTTGAATCATCAGCAGTTATTGATGGGAAATATTCAGGCATATCTGTATTGATTTCAGGACCTAAATTAATGGGTTCAAAATCTACTGGATTTTCAATTGCATTTAAAGCAAATAAACAATTATCAACCATTCTATTGGCATTAACAGAAAGTTTAGAATTAGCCAAAGGAGAATTTAAATAATGTTTGGCATTTCGAAGACAATCTTCATATCTACCAGTAGCTATTTGCATACCTGCAAGAAAATAAAATTCTTCAATAGGTACTCTTTTTGCTACAGCTATCATTTTTTCTCTGTAAAAAATTGCTTTTTCAATCTCACCATTTTCAATACACATGTTAGAGGCTAAACTGTATGCTTCAACAAAAGTGGAATCTTTTTTAAGTGCTTTTTGAATCATAGCTTCAACACAAGGTACGTCAGGCATTCCAGTAAAAGCATCAATATCATTAAAACAATCTAAAGCAGCTTCATATGCCTTAATTGCCTTTTTACTTTTAGTCGAATAAAATGCTTTTTGAGCAGTACTACAGCTTGAAATAAACATTAAAAAAATTGAAATATTTAAAAATCTCATCATTTATGTAAGTTAAGGTATATTTATATACTTATGTGTTTGAAGGGATAGTTTCCATTTAGGGTTTTCATGAATATAGTCCAACACTAATGGTAAAATTTCACTCGACTTTGACCATTCTGGTTGAAGGTATAAATGGGCATCTGGGTTGGTCAATTTAGACGCATGTTTTTCTGCCCATCTAAAATCACTTTTATGAAAAACCACGACTTTTAATTCATTTGTACTAGGGTATATTTCTGAAACAGGTTTCTTAAACTTTTTTGGACTAAAACACACCCAATCTACGCCATAATAAACAGGGTTTGTTCCGGCAGTTTCAATAGCCACATAAATATTATTTTTTTTCAACTCATCCACCAAAACTGAAATATCATGCATTGTAGGTTCACCTCCAGTTATAACTACAAAATCCGTTTTATGTTTTTTAACACTACCTACAATTTCATCAATTGCAACCATTGGATGAGAAACAGCTTCCCAACTTTCTTTAACATCACACCAAACACATCCTACATCACACCCTCCTAAACGAATAAAAACGGCACATCGACCAGAATAGAAGCCTTCACCTTGAATGGTGACAAATTGTTCCATTAAAGGCAATTTATTCATCATTTGAATTTTGTTGTTTTTTAGCCGCTGCTTTTTCAGCTTTTGCTTTTGCTTTTTTTTCGGCTTTTGCTTTTGCCTTTTTCTCTCTTTTTTGTTTTCTCTTAATTTTTCTTTTCCCTCTCTTAGTTTCTGCAGCTTCAAGTTCAGATTTATCGGCTAATAATTTTTCAAACTCTTTAACGTGTTCATTATTTTTTGGAACACCAAACCTATCGTATTCTAAAACATACCACTCCCTTCCCATGCTGTATAAAACTTTAGCCTGTTTGTTGCCATTATCAGCAAAATATTCCCAAACGTTGTCCTTAAGACCATCTTTCCAAGAACCAAAGTGACTTATTTGGCCATTCGGATAAAAGAATTCCCATTTTCCTTTCTCTTGGCCATTGTTCCATATTTTTTTAAAGGACAACTTTCCGTTTTCATGATAAAATAAATCTTCCCCATGAAGTTTTCCATTTTTATAATACTTACTTATTTTGGGAACACTGTCTTCATAAAAAGTTTTGAATTCTCCATCAATTTCTCCATGATTGTACTCAATTATTTTTTTTGGATTTCCACTTTTATAAAAATATTTTATAGTGCCGTCAAAAACATCTTTATTATAGTTTAATACTTTCTCAGGCTTTCCATCTTCCAAAAAATACATCCATTCCCCAGTTTTAACGCCCATGTCATATGTATTTCCCCACTTAACTTGACCATTTTCATACCAATATCCCCAAGTACCGTCTTGCACACCTTCTACCCAAATGGATTGAGTTTTAACTTGGCCATTTTCATAATAAGAAAAGGTCTCTCCATTTTCTCTTCCAAGAATAAAACTTGCCCTTCGTTCTAATTTTTGGTTATCAAAATAAGAAACACACGTTCCAGTATAAGGTTTTCTTGTTTTTTTATGGTAAACCAAATTGTTGCCTTCATCTAATTGCAAGTCTTTATTGCAATTTGAAACTCTTTTTTTGGTTGTATAATTTTGCCCACCTTTTACTTTGGCTCCTCCACGAACTGTAAACTGCGGATCATCACCACCTTGTCCAAAATTGAAATTAAATGCTATAAAAAAGCAAATTGATAATAGTAGTTTCATAATATTGCCAATAAAATTAGTAGATTCTATTGAAATCCGAAGTATTGTAACAGTATCTTTAACAAATGAGCACAGCATACAACATATCTGACAACATTTGTGCCATATCTTCTCCCTCTGGGACAGGAGGAATTGCATTGCTAAGAATTTCTGGAAATGAATCCATTGATTTAGTTAATAAAATTTTCTCAAAAAACATTTCTAATGCAAAAGGCTATTCCCTTCATTTTGGTACTATTGTAGATAATAATGAAACTATTGATGAAGTATTAGTAAGCATTTTCAGAGGATTAAATTCATTTACTGGAGAAGATACTGTAGAAATTTCATGCCATGGATCACAGTTTATTCAAAACAAAATTCTTCAGCTTTTGATTCACAATGGATGCAGAATGGCACAACCAGGTGAATTTTCTCAAAGGGCTTTTTATAATGGAAAAATGGACTTAAGCCAAACCGAAGCCATTGCTGATTTAATTCATGCACAAAGTGAATCATCGCACAAAATGGCTATGAATCAAATGAAAGGCGGTTTTACCAAAGAGCTTAATCAACTAAGAGCATCGCTTATAGAATTTGCTTCATTAGTTGAACTTGAATTGGATTTTTCGGAAGAAGATGTAGAATTTGCCGACCGAACTCAATTAAAATCGCTTATCGATAAACTAAGCATTCACCTCAACGATTTGATTGAAAGTTTTAAATATGGCAATGCCATTAAAAACGGAGTGCAAACGGCTTTAATTGGCATGCCTAATGCAGGAAAATCTACCTTATTAAATGGGCTATTGAATGAAAACCGAGCCATAGTTTCAGACATTCCTGGGACAACAAGAGACACGATTGAAGAAACGTTAACCATTGATGGAATTTTATATCGTTTTGTAGATACAGCTGGAATACGAAACGCTAGTGATTCTATTGAAAAAATGGGGGTTGAAAAAACCTATGAAAAAATAAAAAGCTCTTCTATTGTCATCTACTTATACGATTTGTCTAACAACAATCAAGAGGATGCTAAAAAACAACTAAAAGAACTTAACAACTTAGGCATTCCTGTTATAAAAATTGCCAACAAAGCAGATCAGTCAACCAACTCCCCTATTAATAGCAGTGACCTTGTTATTTCTGCTCTAAATAATGAGGACATACTTAAATTAAAAGAAACAATAAGCTCTGTATTTAGTGAAATTAAGCCAGATTATGAGGGAACCATAGTTTCTAACGCCAGACATTTCGAAGCGTTGTCAAATGCATTGAGTGACATTAAAAAATGTGAAGAAGGATTAAAAAATCAAATTTCTGGAGATTTGCTTGCCATGGACATTCGACAAGCTTTGTATCATTTAGGAACCATTACTGGTGAAATCACCAACGATGAGCTGTTAGGCAATATTTTTGCTAATTTTTGCATTGGTAAATAGGAATTCAACCTTTAATAAATCAAAAAAAATTATTATCAACATCCTTGATAAAATTCGATACCAAAATATTTTAATATTTCAAAACTAACATTTGGTGAGAAAGGAATAAAATGTTGACGCTTACCCTTCTCAACACAAATAATACCTTTTTTATATTTCTTAACTTTTTTGCTTATGTCTTCAACTCCAATAATTTTATTCTGGTTGTTTACAATGGGAACCTCAAAATATTTATGGTCGATATAAATCACATCAATTCCTGAACCAACTAATTCGTTCATGACATTAATTGATATATCTTCAGAAGAAATAGAAATGTCATCAAAAAACAAAGCAACTTTATAATTTTCAACATTTACAGGCATAACACTCAAGCCTCCTGAGAACACCCAACCTATTTTATCATTAGATGTTTTTATTTTATATAATGGAGCATGTATAAATTTTCCTCTAAGTTTAGCACTGAAGCTTTTTTCAGTTTTAATCCCCATATAAAATATTTTTTCTCCCTCATCAAGAGATGTAATCACTTCATTTTCTTCATTCATATTAGAATCTTTTCTAACTCTTAAATTATCTACCCAAGCATAGTATTCGTTTATCTCTTTTTTTTCTATTAAATTAGAACTAGTAATCTCATCATTAATACTTTTATTGTAAATAGAGTATGCAAAAGTTATTATAAAAAAACAAACTCCAATAAAAATAGGAATCCCATATGAAGCCCAAAAATTCTTTTGATCTTTCAAAAGATTTTCATTACTAATATTTTTTATTTTTTGTACAGATTTTAATTCTGTTTCTTGTTGATTTTCTGGGTTTTTTAGATCATTATATTCAGGAAAAATAGAATATAGATCATTAATATTATTGAACAAAATTTCTCTTTTTTTTCCCTAAACATATGGGCCCAATACACCTTTTTTTTCAAGTTCATTAATTAACTCTAAAATCTTTGGGTATTCTAAATCTAGTTCAGAGAATAAAAAAGGCACACTGGCATTTTTATTTTCAACAATTATTTTTGAAGCTTTAAATAATAATTTACTCATTTTCTTTTATTGTAGTTTAATTTAAAAATATTTAAGAAAAGTAGTTTTTTCATTTAATTTACTAGAGTTATAAAAGAAGAAGAACTAAAAAAAGTAAAATTAATAAAATGAAAAAAGTAAAAACTAAAATATAAATAGAAGCTATACCAATGTGATAAAGAATATTGGCCAATCTTTTTCCTTTATAATTTGAATTATTATTTATTTCCTTTCTAGCAATGTAACTAAAAAAAGTGTAAAGTATTATACTCAAAGGACCAACCAAAGTAACAAAAACACTACCACCATCAAACAATGCAAACCAAGAGATAATTAATGCCAAAGAAAAAAACAAAAATGCAGCCTTAAGAGACCAGTGGAATTTTGGTTCAGGCTCATCCTCCTCTAGGTAATTGAACTTTTTATTTAAAATTAAATAAAGTTTATTTAATAAACTTTTTTCCCTAAATAGTGAGAAAACTTTTCCGGAACTTGGTTTATTTATTAAAGTTGAATCTACATTAACAATGTTTGATTTTATGTGATTATTAACTATTGATTTGGCTTTTTTATGAAAATAAATCTCTTTTAAATTACTAACATTTGCTTCTAAATCTGCTATTTGAACCCTCTTTTCATTAAAATCATTTTTGGATAAACTAGAATTAGCACTTAATGAATTTGAAGTTTTTTCCTTATTCTCTTTAAGGAAAATTTCATTTTTTAAAAGCCATTTATTGGAATTCTTGACATAAAACCCACTGGTGTATTTACGTTGTTGAACCCTACTATTAGAAACAACATCATTCGATGTGCTACATGAATTTATGAAAAATAAGAGGATCGGAAAAAAAAATATAAAAAGGATTTTTTTCATTGATGGGTGTTACTAGCTAATTTAAATCGATTTATTTTATTAATTTTAAAAATCATGTTTTTTTTGAAAAAAATAGCATTAATTACTTCAATAATTACCTTATTATTGAGTTGTAACAAAGACCCTTTTGATAAAAGATTACAAAAACAATGGGTAGCTACACATGTCGATAACAGCACAGGTGATGAAATTGAATCAACTATTTTTTTTGCACATGAAGGAACGGTAACTTACTATAGAAATCTTAAAAGTTGGTCAGGTGAATGGAGAACTGATAATGGAGTATTAAACGTAAATTTTGAAAATTCAACCATTAACGGGTCATATGATTATAAAATAAAAAGCAACAGAGCAAACCCTGTCGGAAACGGGCTTCCTTTTGACGTGTTAACTTTAGATCCTATTACTATTGACGATTCATTGGATATAAATAAATTTAAAGGCGAATTCAATTCACTCTATTAATTTAATAACTCTTTTTTGAATGGCTTTCTTTGCACCCATTTGGCAGGGGCAATTCTTTTGAATATTGGAGAAAAAATAAAACTTAAATATTTATTGCTTACATACACTGCACTTTTAGAAGATATAGGTTCAGCTCCAATGGTACTTTTAAACTCTGAAGCTGTTCTTCCATACACTATTTTAGATGCTTTATTGGCAATTCCATGCTCTATGGTATCGTATAAGATTCTATTGTAAATGCTAAACTTCTCATTCAGCTTATAATCCAATCCAATGAAATATGAATACAGCATTGAATTTACCATAAACTCAGATGAAAAAGCCACCATTTTTTTATTTAAATAATAGCCGTAAATGTAAATTTCAATGCTACTTTGGTTTATAAAATCTAAATAAATATCAGTGTTAAAAGGCGGCCCTGAAAAAGTAGATTTTACATAAACATTATTATAAAGCGAAGCCATTTTAGATAGCTCTTTTTTAAGATTTTCTTTTGTAATTGATTTAATTACTATGTCTTTGCTGTCTTTATATACTTTCCTAATTCTCTTTTTGTATTTTGACTGAACAGCTTTTGAATAATGGTTAAAAGAATTCCATTTGTCATCAATGGGCAAAACCATATCCGGATCAATATTAAATGTTTTAAAATTTTTAGATAGAGTTGTTGTTTTAGGTTTTATGTTATTTAAAAAGTGATCAGGCAATAAAAAGAAATTTATTCCATATGATTTTTTTATTTGATCAATTAAAGAAATAAGGTGTGTCTCACTTATCTTATCTATTGCAAAACTATTTGAAGAAACGTTTGATAAGTGTGTGTTACCAAAACAAAAAAACTTAATCTTCATCCTTTTTAAAAGCCACCTTTTAAGGCTAAGGGTTTTATCAAGTTCAAAATAATTGGCCGCTTTTTTACCATCAATGGTAATTAAGTGTCCATAAACTATTCCTTTTTTAGTTTGAATATAAAAAGGCAACACTTCATTTTTATTTAATTTTTCAAAACACTTTAAAAAAGAAGTTTTTAAAAAAGGGTTCTCATTTGGAACAAATTCATTCCAAGTATTTTGATTGAATTCAGAAACGGAATGATATATATCATATTGATCATTCATGTTTTATAAACTATAAGTAATTCTATTTTAAATTAATATGAATGAGTTATAAAATGATTTTTTTATTTTACTTTTTTGCATTTACATTCTTTACATTCTTCCATTGTTTGAAAAGGCACTACACCTTCGCATCCTCCCCAAGTAAACTGTTCACATTTTCCTGTTTTGTTATTAAAATAATATTTTGGAATAGCAGCTTTACAAAATCCCGTTTCTGGTTTTAAATTGCATTTATCCTGGCATTCACTAGACTTCCTAACTGCACAACTATAAGTCAATAATATTATTATAAAGCAAACTGATAGGGTAGTTAATTTTTTCATTTATACATTTTCTCCTAAAAATAGGATTAATTTCTTCTTGTTTATAAATGGTGAAACAGAAAGTTTTTTATTGCAATACCACATAAACTGAAAATTACTTTTGCTAAAATGAACGGTAAGTGTTCCATTCTCATATTTTTTAATGACATCAAATTGTGGTTTTTGTGATAACCCATTAATTATATCATCATACAATTCTTTAAATTCTTTTTTTGTGGTAAAAAATGAAACTATTTTATTATCATTTAAAACATCTTTAAATTGAATTGTAAATTCAGTTTGGTTTAATAAATAACAAGATGCATAAGTTTTTTTTCCTTTTTTAAACTGTCCTATAAATACTGAATCTACATGCTGACATTTTGCATTATTAAAAATTAATATACCTATAATAAGAATACTATATCTTAACGACTTTAGTTGTAAAAACATCATTTCCAAAATAAGTTTTTAGGTAATATAGTCCACTTTTGAAATTAGAAACATCAATCGAATTCTTATGAGAAATTTTAATTAATTGACCAGAAAAATCATAAAATTCAATCCTAAAACTTTTATGTGAATCAGGAATATTTATTGTTATTAAATTTGAGAAAGGATTTGGGAAAATGTAAATTCCTTTAGATTGCTGTTCGTCTAACTTATTTGAAAATGAGATATTATAAGAATAAGAAACAGTATCTGTTAAACATCCATCATTAGTGTAGATAACCAATTGTATTTGAAAACTTCCAGCAGAATTATAAGAATGATTTGGATCATTATCCAATGAAGAATTCCCATCTCCAAAAAACCAAACCAAACTATCGTAATTTGAAGATAAATTGGTAAAAGAAACAGGATTTGAAGTAGTATCAGCAGAAAAATCGGCATTAAAAACATTCCAAGTTGATAAGCTATCTAAAACAGTATTAGAAGCCACTTCTTGAATCAAATGACCTGTAACTAAATCTATCTGACTAGGAATAAAAGTGGAGCCAATTGGACTTTTTTTAAATATAGTAGCATAAAACGTACACGCTGCTAAATAACTTCCATAAATACTTGGATGACTTTCATCTGGGTTATACAAATCAGTAATGGAATCTATTTCCATAAAATTTTTCCAAGCTATTCCAACAGGAGATACAGTTGCATTGTTTGTAATTCCCATTTCTAAATAGCTCTCTCTTAATCTTTGTTGCATTCCCAAATAGGTGCAAACAGGAGGGTAAGCAGCGCAATTATTAGCATCCCCATTTTTCCTTCCCCAGGTCATGTAAAAAACAGGTTCAGAACAACTGCTATTTAACTCAATAGAATTAACCAATTGAGTTGCATATGGAAATACATTTGTTGCTACATATGAAGGGGATAAAGATGGTTTTTGACTTTGATCTTGCAATACCACATAATCCCAAGGCTGTTGATTAATCTTAGCAAGAGTTGTTGCGTTATTTACGTGTCCATAAAAAGAAGCGCCACCAGGTGTGCTACTTTCAGTATTTACTGTATCTCCAAATGATAATGCAATATCAGACAATAATTGTGGTAAATTATTGTAATAAGTGTAACTATTCCCAATAAATAAAACATCAATAGATTGAGCTTTTGTTGATAAAAGGAAATATAAATAAAGTAATATAATAGCTAGGAACCGCAACCAATACAATCAAAATGTGAATCTTCTGGCTTAACGCCATTTACTTTCATTTCAATATTATGAATTTGATCTCTAATTTCCATATCAGACATCATATTTCCAGTTAATTTATTCTTTAAAATTTCAATTTTTTCGAGAAGTTGTTCTTTTGATTCCATAATATTTTGATTTGTATAAATTTAGGATTTACAATTGAATTAATTAATGCAAAAACAACTGATTTTAGTGGATTTATCCACAGCAAAAAATTAAAGATTGTTAATATCAATTTTGTGAGCTATTTTGAAATTAGTCTTATTTTAATATTTTAGAGAGATTATGCTTAGAAACTACATTAGAAGAAAAAACATTACAAAAGAAATTGAAACTCTTGACCCAGTTAAAGACCATGAAAGAATAGTTTATTTATTGGCATGTCATTGCTTTCCTTATGATGTTGAAAGATCGTTAGAATTTGGGTTCTTTAGAACATTTGCTGTACCAAGCATTTCCAATTTATTGGCTAGTACTGGTGAATTCAGAAAAAGAACACAAAAAAGATATGATGATACTGAATTAATCATGTACGAAATAATTGAAAACGGTCATTCAAGCGAAAGAGCTTCAAAAGCTTTCAAACGAATGAATGGAATGCATGGAGCCTTTAACATAGCTAATGATGATTTTTTATATGTATTAAGCACTTTTATATTTATACCCATTTTTTGGTTAGAAAAATTTGCTTGGAGAAAACCAACAAGAAAAGAAAAGAGAGCTATTTTTTACTTTTTCAAAGAAGTTGGAAAAAAAATGAACATCAAAAACATTCCTGAAGACTACAGAGAGTTTAAAGCTTTTCATATTAAATACGAAAAACAGAACTTTAAATTTGCTGAAAGCAACCAGGAAATAGCTAAATACACAAGAGATTTGCTGATTAGTTTTTTTATGCCAAAACAATTAGGATTTTTAGGTAGACCCATAGCAAACTGTTTAATGGATGACGCCTTGTTAAAAGCAATGGGGTTTAAAAAGCCCAACCCTATTCTTAGAGCTTTTGTAATGATTATTTTAGAAATAAGAATGTGGTTTATGAGTCTTCTTGGAGATAAAAAGAAACCTGTTTATGGCACTACAAAAACGACCTACCTATCCAAATGGATATAAAATTGAAGAAATTGGAACATTTCCAAACAAAGTACTTGCACCTGTTGCTTAATCACCTCTTTTTTAAGTCTAAAAGCTATTTGTTTTCATTTAATATGGTGCGTTTGTTTGTTTTTATAAATTTGCTGGCAATCAAACCAAATAAATGATATTTCGAAATTTTTTAATTAATCTTACTCTAACTACATTTATTTTTATTTCATGTATTTCGAAAAACTATTCTTGCGACAATAGCTCAATAACTTTAGTTGGAAAAGCTTTAAATGCAGATGGAAGCACTTCATATGTTTTAGATCTTTTTGTTGAATTAGGCACATTTGATAACTCCTATTATGGATTTACGTTAACATTCAACTCCTCTTCTGGTACTCCACAAGTTATTTTAGGAGGACCTCAACCTACAACTGCAACCATAACCAGCGCAAATTTAGGAGCTGGAAGTTTATCAGGGTCATTAACAGCACTAACTAATTCCAACATAAATTCAATAGCTAATGATAATTGTTGGACTAAATATGAAAATCAAACGAATGTTGTGAGTTATGAAAGCAATCAACTTTTCGGTGCCACTAGTAATGATTTTACTACAAGTGTTAAAATCAAGGTTATGGGCTGTGTCGATGAAATCATTTTTGATGCTCATCCAAGAATGTCATCTGGAATTTCTTGCAACTCCCCGCTATGTCTATATACATTAAACCTTAATAACACCCCCTTTATTCAAGTATCTTCTGATACAACAATTTGTAACAACAACAGTGTCGAACTATATGCTGATACTGCATTTGGAGGTATTTTGACAGAGCAATTTACTATGAGCTTTGATGCTCCATTTACACATACAACAACAAATACAACCCTTCCTGGAACCTACTATGCTATCATTTCAGGAACTTTTTTTGGATCAACTAATGAAACTAGAGATGCATGTTATGGAAATGGTTGGTTTAATGGTTTTGTTTGGTCACCAGGGATTGTTTGGAAATGGAATGGACTTAATCCATCAACTCAAGCTCAAATACCAAATTATTTCAATTCTAACCATGAATATCAGTTGTTTTTTAGTGGAGGAGCCCCTCAAACATTTAGTTTTACAGATAATGGTTCTTATTTAGACAATGGAGGTTCTTTGGATTTTAAAATCTATTATTTAGGCAATTTCACTTGGAATAATGGAATAACAACTACAACAAATCTGGTTAGCCCTACATCTACTACAACATTTACAGCAACAGTTGACCAAGGAGGCTGTATAAACTCCGATGATGTTATTGTAACGGTTAGCCCAACAAACAATACCATAGATACTCAAATTGCTTGCGGAAGTTTTACCTGGTCTGATGGAAATACCTATACATCTAGCAACAATACAGCATCCCAGTTACTTACCAACAACAATGGATGTGACTCTACTGTAACTTTAAACCTCACAATAAATCCAACATCTTCCAGTACAGATAATCAAACAGCCTGCGACACCTTTACTTGGCAAGACGGGATCACTTATACAGCCAACAACAATACTGCTACACATATTTTAACTAATGCATTAGGATGTGACTCTATTGTTACACTTAACTTAACCATTACCAACAGTACAACTGGTGTTGATACACAAACAAGTTGTGATTCATTTACTTGGATTGATGGAATTACTTACACTTCAAACAACTCAACAGCCACACACGTCTTGGTAAACTCTGTTGGTTGCGATTCAATTGTCACTTTAAACCTTGAAATAATTAACAGTTCTTCATATATAGATTCGATTGTTGCTTGCGACTCAATAAATTGGTTGGACGGAATCACGTATACCACTAACAATTCTTCTGCAACATATGTAACTACTAATTTTTCAGGGTGTGACTCTACTATTTTTTTAGATTTAACGATAAACAACAGTTCATCATACACTGATTCATACACTTCATGCGATTCCTTTACATGGTCTAATGGTGTAACTTACACATCATCAAATTCTTCAGCAAGTCAAATTTTAATTAATAATGCTGGATGCGACTCAATTGTGACTTTAAATTTAATTATAACTAATTCCAACTCTATAGTTGACTCATTAAGCGCTTGTGATAGCTTAACATGGATTGATGGATTTACTTATTCAAGTAACAACAACAATGCTACATTTAATCTAATCAATAATGCTGGATGCGACTCAATTGTTACATTAGATTTAACTATAAATAACTCTAGTTATATTAATTTATATGACACAATCTGCACAAATGACCTTCCATTCTCTTGGGAAGGCCAAACATTTACTCAACAAGGTAATCAGACAGTAAATTACAACACAACTTTTAATTGTGATTCTATATTAAACCTATATTTAATTGTGAATGACACTCCTAACGTTTATACAAACATTAACGACACGGTTATATGTATTGATAGCAACATAGTATTATTTGGAATTGGAGCTTCAACTTACATATGGGACAATAACCTTGTTATAGATAGCATTCCTTTTATTCCAATTGAAAATTCTTATTATCATGTTACAGGAACAGATACAAACAACTGTTCTTCCATTAGTTCTGTTTATATAGAGTTAATACAGTGCTATAACATACCCTTCTCAATTGAAATTCCTAATTCGTTCTCACCAAATTTTGATGGTAACAACGATGAATTTCTTATTAACGGAACATCTTTTGAAATAATATCTATAAAAATATTTAATAGATGGGGACAAATATTATTTAATGCCTCAAACAACTTACCATGGGACGGTAGACTAAGTTCTGGAGAGCAATCTCCAGAGGGAACTTATTATTACACTATTGAATACAAAGCTTTTCAACCAACAGGAGGTTTTGTGAAAGAAGAAAAAACTGGAATCATCAGTTTGTTTAGATAATTTTATTTTCCCTACATTTAGACAACTTTAACGAAAGAAAACCGTTAAAGAAAAAAATTAATTTATAAAATATGAATAAGGTTTTAATTACAGTTTGTTTATGTTTCTTAGGATCACTATCGTTTTCTCAAGAAAATATAAAATTAGTTTATTCTTCATGCACTGAAAAAAGCTTGGAAGAATTAGAAAAACTAACCTTAAATAATAAATTGAAATACAAAACTGCTCTCATTGAGTATAATAATTTAAA